>NZ_JBXWOA010000011.1:0-152430 GCF_059610645.1 Ruegeria sp. CDSC054
CCTGAATAGGCTTCTTCTGCGCCTCGCGCGCGATTTCAATGTCCGATTTATAGCTCATTGGGCAAAACCCCCGGTTGAATTCCCTGCAAACCGGCGCAGCTGGGCCGGTGCTGGTCAATCCATACCGTTGTGTACAATCCCGATGGATAGAGATTCCGACATATTCAAGCCATGAAACGGCGTAGCGTCATTTCACCGGTTTCAAATCGAAAACGCTTGACGTTTAGGGCGCCCAGGCCCGCTGATCTGGCACGAACAGGCTCATCTGGTCCCCCAACCGCAATTGACCGGGCCGTTCCACCCAAGCAGTCACACCCCTTCGGCCTTGAGCAGCCGGTTTGAAGGACGCCCCGTACCCAGGTTGATCGGCTTCGATCTCACGCCCGGGAATAATGCAGGGGCGGTTTTCCATATCCACGGTTATCGTGACACCGTCGCGGCCCTGCAAACGCGAGGATGGCGGAAGATGTGTAAAGTCCGGAATGCCGCGCAACAAGATGCTGACGCCCAGAAACGACGGATCCAGCCAATCCAACCCCATCTCTTTAGCTGCGGCGTCCATTTCCTCGGCGGACAGAACAGACAATTGGCGCACGTTGCGGATTTCGGTGCCTTGCGGATACAGATTCTTGACCCTGACACATGAGGCCCGGTTGAGACCCTCGTGCCGCTCGCCTTTGTCCCCTGAGAAATCCAGTTTCAAAGCATCGACCGCTCTGGCCCGGATCGAGCCACCCGCGGGCACGTGACCCAGCCAAACAACTTCACCCGTGAATTCTGTTTCTCGCAATACCGGCATTTGAAATCCCCTTCGGCTGCGGGCCGTCAAAATCGTACTAAAAGTCAAGCCAGTCCATTTGAAAAGCTGAAAAGAAAAGACCCGGGACTTTGCCCGGGTCTGATTACTTTATGCCGATGGTTCCGGCTCCATCCCACCGTCGGGCGGGGTCTTTTTGACCTTGGTCTTGGGAATGGCGGTAACGCTGGGCGCGCTGCCCTCATCCGGCTTGTCACCTTCGTCATCACCATCGGTCGGCGATTCGCCATTCATGACTCGCTTGATCTCATCCCCAGTCAGGGTTTCGTATTCCAGCAAGCCTTGCGCCAGACGTTCCCATTCCTCGTTCTTGTCGGACAGGATCTTGTGCGCGCGCTCATAACCCTGCTGGATCAGGCGTTTCACTTCTTCCTCGATCAGCTCTTTGGTATGCGCAGAGACCGAGAAGCCAGCAGTGTTGCCCGAATAGCCGTCATGCGCCTCGGCATAATCAATGTTGCCGACCTTGTCAGACATGCCCCAGCGCATCACCATGGCACGCGCCAACTGGCTGGCCTGCATGATGTCACCAGCGGGACCGTTCGAGACGTGATCTTCACCGTATTTGATCACTTCGGCGGCTTTGCCTGCCATGGTCATGGCCAGCTTTTGCTCACATTCGTCGCGGTGATAGTTCAGACGGTCCATTTCCGGCAACGACACCACCATACCCAACGCGCCACCGCGCGGAATGATGGTCGCCTTGTAGACCGGATCGCACAGCGGCAGCGACAGTCCGACGACCGCGTGACCAGATTCGTGATAGGCGGTCTTTTCCTTCTGGTCTTGCGTCAGCACCATCGAACGGCGCTCGGCACCCATCATCACCTTGTCCTTGGCGTTCTCGAAGTCTTCCATTGTGACAAAGCGACGGCCAACGCGCGCCGCCATCAATGCGGCCTCGTTCACGAGGTTCGCCAGATCAGCGCCCGAGAAGCCCGGAGTACCACGCGCGATGATGCGCAGGTCGACATCGGGACCCAGAGGTGTCTTGCGCGCGTGCACGCCCAGGATCTTCTCGCGGCCTTTGATGTCGGGGTTGCCGACGGTCACGTTGCGGTCAAAACGGCCGGGGCGCAGCAGCGCAGGGTCCAGAACGTCCTTACGGTTGGTGGCCGCCAGAATGATCACACCTTCATTGGCCTCGAACCCGTCCATCTCAACCAGCAACTGGTTGAGCGTCTGTTCGCGTTCGTCGTTCCCGCCGCCATACCCGGCACCACGATGGCGACCGACGGCGTCGATTTCGTCGATGAAGACAATACAGGGCGCATTCTTTTTGGCCTGTTCGAACATGTCACGCACACGGGATGCACCGACACCAACAAACATCTCCACAAAGTCAGAACCTGAGATGGTGAAGAACGGCACACCTGCCTCACCCGCAATCGCACGCGCCAGCAGCGTCTTACCGGTGCCCGGAGGGCCAACCAGCAGCGCGCCTTTCGGGATCTTACCGCCAAGGCGGCTGAACTTCTGCGGGTTACGCAGGAATTCCACGATCTCTTCCAGCTCTTCCTTGGCTTCATCGATGCCTGCGACATCGTCAAATGTCACGCGGCCATGCTTTTCGGTCAGCATCTTGGCCTTGGACTTGCCAAAACCCATCGCGCCGCCTTTTCCACCGCCTTGCATCCGGTTCATGAAATAGACCCAGACACCAATAAGCAGCAGGAACGGCAGCAGCGTGATCAGGAACGACTGGAAACCGGATTGCTGCTGTTTCTCGGCGCGAACCGGAATGTTCTCGTCGATCAGCAGTTTGGTGACCTCGGCATCGCCGGGTTTGATGGTGACATAGTTGGCACCGCTTTGCGTGGTATAGCGAATCTGTTCGCCATCCAAGGTCACATTCTTGACTTCGTCGGCTTGAACGGCGGTTACGAAATCAGAATAAGTTCTTTCATTGCTCTGAAGTGTCCCGCCTGGTCCGCTGAACAAATTGAACAGTGCAAGGATCAGCAAAAACAGAACGACCCAGAAGGCGATGTTACGAGCGTTGCCCAAGGAAAGTCTCCCAAAAGATTTCGGCAGATGGGGGTCTGCCGGGTTGCTCTATAAAATAGAGATGATTCAAGGAGGTTCAATGCGATAAAAAAGAAGAATGAAACTCGGGCGTTCCGGGGGCCAATTCAGCCGTCCATCCTTTCAACAATCTGGCGGTTGGAGCTGACACCAGTTCATCCCCCAGCCAAACAGCGGGTGAAGCCAACAAGACCTGACGTGGTTTACCCAAGTCCCGCCAATCTGGAACCCTAGGCAGGCCTTGCTCGCCTAATGGTCGGATTTGTACACCAGCGGTCGAAGGTCCTGACAGAATCCAGCGTTTGTCCCACGGCTCGCCGGGGCGCGCGATTTCGCCCTGAACGGCGTTTAGCTCTCTGCAAATCCACGTTTTATTGACCTTTGGGACAAACAAACAGCCATTGACCGACGTAGCGATACCCTCTTTAACAGCCTTCACAGCCTGATCCACCGACGTTTGGCGTGGTGGATACCCCGCTCCGGCAATCCATGCGATGCAGCCGATCACAAGCCGGCGCTGGATTTCCTGAGGCAAAGACTGAAAGGCGGTGCGATCCAAGCAAACATCACCGGTTTCCACCACGGCGATTTTTCGGGCGGATTCCTGCGTAAAACGCTCCAACGCCTCACGCGCCTGCGCAAGGTTTTCTGCGACTCGGGTCAAAGAACTGGCCGTGATCCCCAAATCCTTGAGGTCAGACAAGGCCTGGCGCGCCTTGATCCGGTCAAACCGGAGGTCCTGATTCGAGGGATCTTCGATCCAGCCAACTTCCTCACCAGACAAGTAGCTGCGCAATGCTTTCCTCGTAACACCCAGCATCGGTCGCAACATCGTCACGCCATCCAATACCCGTTCAACTGGCATGCCCGATAGGCCCGTAATACCAGCAGCGCGGCCCAGTCGCATCAGGAAGGTTTCGGCCTGATCATCCGCTGTGTGGCCTAACGCAATCGCGTGGATGTCATTATCGCCGGCCCATTCGGTCAACAGCCGATAACGCGCCTTTCTGGCCTGATCCTGAAGGTTCCCCTGACCAGCCCACCCTGTCCATTTCAACGTTTGATGCGAGATACCCAAACGCGCGGCAAGCTCGCTCACCCCCTGCGCCTCGTCCGCGGATTCGGGGCGCAAACCGTGGTCAACGGTTGCTGCAAACAGTTCAACCTGCTCGATTTGGGCAATATCGTTCATTAGCAAAAGCAGGGCGATTGAATCGCCCCCGCCAGAGACAGCCACACCCAGACGCGAAGGAAGGGTCTTGGGCAAACGCGCCCGAATCTCGGCCCGCAGTTCTTCAGCGTTTTCGGTCAAGAACAGCCCAGGCTTGCCATTTCCTGTGTGGCATTGGTGGCCGAGGCCGAAGACGGGAAGCGCACGCCCACCTCGCCAAGAGTGATGCAAGCCTGATCGGTCTGACCCAGACGCCCCAACGCCGAGCCCAACTCAAACAGCGCCTCAGGTGCGAATGCACCTTCGGAATCGCCGGTAAAGCTGGCCAGAAAGGCCCGCGCGGCCTCCCGCGTGTCACCGATCCCAACAAGCGCCCGCCCTCGTTTCAGGTTGGCTTCGGGGGCCAGCGGACTGCCGGGATACGAGGTTTCGAATGTGGCGAATTGCTCCGCTGCGGCCTGATAGTTGCCATCTGCCAGCGCCTGTGATGCGGCATCAAAGTCCGCGCGCTCACCCACTGCAAGTTCACCTTGCTCAGTCGGGGCCGGTGCCGTCGGGTTTGCTGGTGTTGCGGGGGCCGCAGCGGTGATTTCGGTTTCGCCACCCAGGGTCGAGGTCTCACCAAGCGTGCTGAGATCGCCACCTTCCAACTCAACCAAGCGGAATTCCAGATCGCCGATCCGGTTGGTTCCGTCAGTAACAATGTTCTGCACACGTTGGTTCAACTGCTCGGTCTGACGGGTCAGGCGCTGCAATTCAGCCTCAATGGCGTCAACACGTTCCAGAACGGAACTGCCAGCAAGATTGGGTGCCGGAGATCCGGTGGTTGAAAACTCGCGCTTGAGGCGCTGAACCTCGACGTGCAGCACAGTAAGCTCCTGACGGATATCCGCCAGGGTTTGCTGATCCTGTGCACTTGCCACGCCCGCAGTCGCCACGACCGCAGCCAGAACCCATCCTGCAATTCGCATCATCTTACCCCAAAGTTGAACCGGTCAGGACCGTCACCGAACGACGGTTTTTGGAATAGCATTCCTCGGTGCTGCAAATCTCGATCGGGCGTTCCTTTCCGAAACTGACGGTGGTCAACCGGTTGCCCGCGACCCCACGTGAAATGAGGTATTCACGCGCCGCATTGGCGCGACGCGCGCCCAGAGCGAGGTTATACTCGCGAGTACCCTGTTCGTCCGCGTGACCCTCGATCGTGGCGACGAAATCCGTATTGGCCAGCAGCCAGTCTGCCTGTCCCTGCAATATCGTCTGCGCCTGCCCGGTCAGGGTCGACTGATCGACCTCAAACAAAACGCGGTCGCCAACAGTTTGCTGGAAATAGGCCGGTGACTGGGGGTCGCTGGGCGAACCCGGCAGGATCGAGCCGCTACCGCCCGCGCCACCGCCCAGTGCCGAAGGATCGTTGTTGGTACAGGCGGCCATTACACTTAGCACGCCCAATGCTATGACTTTGCTCAATACATTCATTTCAGGTGCCTCGTCGTTTTATTGCTTTATTGCTGTCTCTGTTATCACAGTGCAGGAAATTTGTGAACTTTTCCAACCCCCTGCCCCGATCACTTCTGCAGTGGGCCCCAGGATGGATCGCTGCCACCATCCGGTGTACGTACCGGGCGCAGGTTCCGACCCGAGATATCCACCGAATATAGTGTCGCCCGACCGCTTGCGCCCTGCGATTCACGGGTGAACATGATGACGCGGCCATTCGGCGACCATGTTGGCCCCTCATCCAGGAAGGACGACGTCAGCAGGCGTTCCTCGCTGCCGTCTGTCCGCATGACGCCGATATGGAACCGACCCTTGTTCTGTTTGGTAAAGGCGATCAGGTCACCACGCGGCGACCAGACCGGTGTACCATACCGCCCCTGTTTAAAGCTGATGCGGGTCGCCTCTCCGCCATTTGCGGGCATGATGTACAGTTGAGGTGTGCCAGAGCGGTCGCTTTCGAACACGATCTGCGACCCGTCCGGCGAATAGCTGGGCGCGGTCTCAATGGCAGGTGTGTTCGTCAAGCGCACGCTCTGGCCCGAGGCCAGATCCATTTTCCAAAGGTCCGTGTTGCCGCCCTGAATCAGCGAATAGACGATGGAGCGGCCATCCGGCGAAAAGCGCGGCGAAAAGCTCATGGTGCCGTCTTGTGTCTTCAATTCAGTCCGTTTGACCCGATCAACGTCCAAAACATAAATGCGCGGCTGACCGGTTTCATAGCTGGTGTACAACAGCCGATCTCCCGAGGGCGAAAAGCGTGGGGCCAGAACAATCGCGGCGCTGTCGGTCAGGTACTGAACGTTCGCGCCATCGTAATCCATGATTGCCAGACGCTTCAGACGCTGGTTCTTGGGACCGCTTTCGGACACAAACGCGACGCGGCTGTCAAAGTAACCGCTTTCGCCGGTCACTCGGGTATAAACCTGATCGGTCACTTTGTGTGCCATGCGCCGCCAGCCATCTGTAGTGCCGGAAAACTGCAGACCATTGCCCAATTCCTGGCCCGAAAATACGTCCCAAACGCGAAATCGCACGGTCAGGCGTTTGCCCGAGACATTGACCGCCCCTGTCACCAAGGCCTCAGCATTGATGGCCTTCCAATCGGCAAATTGCACAGGGGCTTCGAAACTGCTGACCCGGCTGATGAATGCGTCAGAAGAAATCTCTCGGAACAGTCCGGTTCCCGTCAGGTCCGCCGCCACGACGCGCGATATGTCGTTTGCGTATTGTGTGGCCGCTGGCCCGTCGGGCACGAAATTCGGCACCGCAAAAGGCAAGGGTTCGATAATCCCCTGATCCAGCTCAAGACGCAGCGGTCCGCTTTGTGCATACACAGGCGCCGCCAAAATTGTCAGGCCAAGCAACAGGCTGGTCAGAAATCTCATCATTTGATCCGCATCCTCTCGGGATTGAATGTAATCTCAATATCCCGCCATTGTTCGTATTTGTCAGCAGGCAGGGTGTATCCTTTGGCCCCGCAGCGCAAAATCGCTCGCCGGGCGGCCTCATAAGCTTGTCTTGCAGACGCATCGGTACCGCCGGAACTATCCAACATGCTCAGGCTACCGCCGAGCACCTTGCCATCCGGTGTCAGCGAGAACCCGACCACAACGACCGTTTGCAGTGCGTCCGTGGACAGGGAACCAACGTTCCAGCACTTCGACACAGCCAGTCGCATAGCATCCTTCTCACCCGCAGTCAGGGGTGGACCAGACGGTTCGCTGCTCTGCCCCAGCGCCTCGGCCAGTGCGTCGTTGATCGCGGTTTCATCACTTGGCGCGGGCTCTGGTTCGGTCGGTTCTTCGGTCTCGGCCACTTCGGGCTGCGCCGGCGGCGTCGGCCGGTTCGGTCGCACCAGCGGGCGCGGAGAGCTGCGCGGCGCATATTCCTTGGCTTCTTCCGCCTCGGTCACGATTTCATCCGTGGCCTCTTCGGGTGCCGTTTGATCCTGCTGTTCTTGCTGAGTTTCAGCTCCCTCGTCCAGCGATACAGCCGGGGATTCAATATCATCTGGCGCGGCTTCAGGCGGCGGCGGTGCGACAGGTTCAGGCGCTACTTTATCCGCAGGTCGCGGCTGTGCCTCGGGCCCTGGCGGGGTGGGCAAAACGACGGCCTCGGGTTCTGGGGGGGCCAATTCGGGGGGCTGTTCGATCACGACCGGTTCAGGAGGAGGGGCCAGCGGTTCTGGTTCCAGCTCTGGCTCTGGCTCATTTGGCTCTGACACTTCAGGTGTCGGAGGTTCCTGCTCCACCGGTTCAGGGGTGGGGATTTCTTCCTCGGGCGCATCGGGCTGTTGCAGGGCGGTTGGTGTCGGCACCTCTGGCGCCTCACTCTGGGCCGTCATCGCTGCGAACTGTTCAGCCGAGATCACCGAGATATCCTGAACAGGCATAGGCAATGGTTCGGACCGAAAGGTGCCGCCAAACAGAGCCCACGAAATCAAACTGACATGGGCAATTGCCGAGATCTTGGTGCCGGTATCCACCGCGCGGCCTCACTCTCCACCTTCGTCCAGCGCGGGGCCGCCGGTGTCGGTCACCAGCCCCACATTGGAAAACCCACCTGCATTCAGCGCACCCATAACCTGCATAACCTGCGCATAAGGGATCGCACCGTCCGCGCGCAGGAACACCCGGTCACTGCTGCGTTCTGCCGCAATGGCGCGCAGCTTGCCAATCAACTCTTCGCGGGCAACATCGGTGGTTTGAATCTGAACGCGCCCTTCTGCAGTCATCGTGACTGTCAGCGGTTCTTCGTTATCGCCCGGCAATGCGCTTGCCGCCGTCTTGGGCAGGTCCACCGGCACGCCAACGGTTAGCAGCGGTGCCGCCACCATAAAGATGATCAGCAACACCAGCATAACGTCTACAAACGGCGTCACGTTGATCTCGGCCATCGGCTGCGCCCGCCCGCGTCGACGGCCGCGTCTGCGCCCGTTCCCGCCTCCGTTCTGCTGAACCGCCGCACCCATCTTAGCTGTCCAACTGACGCGACAGAATGGTGGCGAACTCGTCGGCAAAAGCCTCGTAGCCACCCACGATCCGATCACTATCTGAACTGAGTTTGTTGTAGAAAATTACCGCCGGGATCGCAGCCAACAGACCCAGGCCCGTGGCCAAAAGCGCTTCGGCAATGCCGGGTGCCACAACGGCCAGGTTGGTGTTTTGCTGCTCGGCAATCTCAATAAACGCGTTCATGATGCCCCAAACGGTCCCGAACAGGCCAATGAACGGCGCGGTCGAGCCCACCGTCGCCAAAATGGGCAAACCTTTTTGCAGTGTCTCGGACTCTTTGGCGATTGCTACGTCCATCGAGCGGTCAATCCGCGCAGTGGCACCCGCGATCAGCCCGCCATCCGTTCGGTGCGACCTGCGCCATTCGATCATGCCAGCGGCAAAAATCTTCTCGGAACTGCCGTCGGGCTGCGATCCGATATGTTCGAACAGCTCGTCCAGCGGGTTGCCGGACCAGAAGGCCTCGTCAAACACCTGCGCCTCGCGGCGGGCCGCGCGAAAGTTGATCAATTTCTGAATGATAATCGCCCAAGACCAGATGGATGCAGCGATCAGCATCAACATCACCAGTTTGACGACAAAGGTCGCGCGGGCATACAGCCCCCACATGGAGAAATCGATCTCCTGCGCCAGCGCCAGCGTTTCAGCTTCCATGAACCTGCTCTTTGTTTTTTGCCTGACGGCCGTTCGTTTGGCCTTGTTTTTCCAAACGCTATCGCAGTTGGTTATGAAAAGCCAACATAACCACCCCTGACCGACAAATTGTTACATCAATGCGCGAATCTCTGCCGGAAGGCGGACCGGCTTGCCCTGCGCATTCATACAAACAGCAGTCACCGAGGCGCGGAAGATCTCGGTCTCCCCCCTCTTGACCAACTGACCCATGGTCAGCCGCACACCAGAGATTGACGACAGCCAAGTTTCAACAATCAGCTCATCATCGAACTTCGCGGGCGCGACGTAATCCGCCTCGATCCGGCGCACGACCCAGACGATCCCGCCATCGCGCATCGCGTTCTGATCATTGCCCAGACGGCGCACATAGTCAGATCGCGCGCGTTCGATAAACTTGAGGTAATTCGCGTGGTATACGACCCCGCCCATATCGGTGTCTTCATAGTAGACCCGGATCGGAAAGATATGCTTGTGGGGCGCATCAGCTTCATTGGCCATGATATCAGGTCCGGTCTCTCAAATATGTAACGCGCGGGGCAAATCCTGCTCTGAAACAGATGCATGGTTGTCGCGGTTCCTGCAATCCCTTGTGGGGACAAAGTTCCCACCTTCCCAAGTCCGCTATCGAAATTCGAAGATTTGCCCTCTAGGCTTTCATACATACCAAGTGAATCCGACAGGAGTTTCAATGGCTAAAGGACCAAAAGAAGAGAGGATGTTCTTTCTTCCTGTCCTTCAGGGCATCTTGCCGTTCAACCGCGCGACCTTGCCTGCGGAAATTTTGGCAGGCCTGACCTTTGCCTGCCTCGCGATCCCCGAGGTCATGGGCTACACAAAGATCGCAGGCACACCGGTTGTGACTGGGTTGTACACCATCCTTATCCCAATGGCGCTGTTCGCGCTGTTCGGTTCGTCCCGCCATCTTGTTGTGGGCGCGGATTCTGCTACGGCGGCGATTACGGCCTCGGCCCTGGCCGGCATGGCAGTGTCGGGTTCGTCCGAGTATCTGGCGTTGGCGTCCCTTTTGGCGCTGATGGCAGCTGTTCTTCTGATTGCCGCACGCCTCATCGGCTTGGGGTTTTTGGCTGATTTCCTATCCCGGACAGTTCTTGTCGGGTTCCTGACAGGCGTGGGCATTCAAGTCGCGACCGGAGAAATCCCCGGCCTGTTAGGGATCGAAAGCGAAGGTCATGGGACCATCGCCAAGCTTCAGGCAACCATTCAGAACATCGACCAGACAAGCTGGCCCACATTGACGGTGGCGGCGGCAGTTCTGCTGATCGTCGTCGGATGCCGGCAGCTGTCACCGAAACTGCCCGGCCCGTTATTCGCCATACTTGGGGTAATCCTGTGCAGCTGGGCGTTCCAATTCGCCGCATCCGGCATCGCGGTACTGGGTTCGGTTCCCAGCGGCTTGCCTGCGCTCTCTGTCCCGAACGTGGATTGGAGCTGGACCCTGTTCAAACAATTGCTGCCAACCGCGCTGTCCATTTTCGTTGTGATCTTGGCCCAAAGCGCCGCAACTTCGCGGGCCTATGCCGCACGCTACGAAGAGAAGTTCAGCGAGAACACTGACCTTGTCGGGCTGGGTCTGGCCAATCTTGGGGCAGCCTTCACGGGCACATTCGTTGTAAATGGCAGCCCGACAAAAACCGAGATGGTGGCCAGCGCCGGTGGCCGCAGTCAGGTGGCACAACTGACGACCGTCTTGATCGTCTTGGTGGTCATATTGTTCCTGACCGGCCCGCTGGCCTACCTGCCGAATGCGGCACTGTCTGCAGTCGTGTTCCTGATCGGCCTGAAACTGATCGACCTGAAAGGCCTGATTGCAATTTACAGGCAAGCCCGATCAGAATTCTGGATTGCAGTCGCCACGGCTGCGGTTGTCGTCATCGTTGGGGTCGAACAAGGCATCATCTTTGCGATGGTGCTGTCATTGATCGACCATACCCGCCGCGGCTACCGCCCCAAAAATTCAGTGATCGTCAAAACCAAAGACGGTGGTTGGCATTCAAAACCCATTTCCGTGCCAAACCAATTCGAACCCGGGCTCGTCATCTATCGCTTCTCGCACAGCCTTTACTACGCGAATGCACAGCGGCTTTCGGATGAGATTGCGACAATCACCCATGATTCAGATAACAAAGTACGTTGGTTCTGCATCGAAGCCTCGGCCATCGATGACATCGACTTCACCGCGGGCTACACGCTGCGCAATGTCCTCAAGCTCCTGCAGGCAAGGAACATCCGGCTGGTATTCCTCGTGATCGAACCGCATGTCCGGTCAGAGTTGGACAGGTACGGCGTGACCAATTTGGTGGGCGACGACGCATTTTTTGACACGGGAAGCGATCTATTGACCGCTTTCCAACACCGCAACACATCCAAATCGTAGATGGTCTCAGCTTAAATCACTGCGGCTGCTGCATTCGTGCAAACAATCGCAAGCCATGTGCCGGGTCCTGCGCTGCCCTCGGCAAAACCGGATCATAGGCTGCCCGGATCAGCCCGGCGATGTCGGGGCGCAGGACTGTCACCCCCTCGGCGACCGCCAGCGGCGATTGCGTTCTGAACGCAGTGTCCGACCACAGCAAAATGGTCTGCACCACCTGGCTGAGCGCCAGTGTCTCGGCCGGAATCTTGGACAGCTCTTTGTCCATGCGCAGGAAAACAAACGCGGCTCGAATCGCACCGTCCTCTTCAAAGCGGAACACGCGATACTGATTTGCATCCGCCGCGATCAGCCGGTCCACCAGCGGGGCAAGATCGGGAACCAACCGATCCAGATCTGGAACTTCTAGCAGCTCCTTCCAGTCGCGGAAAAAGAACACCATGCAGTTCGCACCAAGTTCCGGATCCGTTTCGGCCATCTTATGATCGGCCAGGCTAACCACGGCCTCAAACGCGCCCTTGACGGTGTTCAGGGTTTCATCCTCGACCCCAAAGACGATAGGCACGATGGGCCGACCCCAACGCGCAAACAGGAACTCTCCGCTTTCACGGGTGAACAACGACTGAATGTCTTCGGGGGTCACGCCCAATCCTTCATCTTTTCGAAAGTACTCTTGCCGAAGGCATAAAATCTAAAGGCCTCAGCTTCAACCAAACAGATCGCTCTGGCCCTTTGGTGCCGACATTCCCAGATGCGTCCAAGCCTTCTGCGCCAACATCCGACCGCGTGGCGTGCGCTGGATCAGCCCTTGCTGCAACAAATAGGGCTCGATCACGTCCTCCAGCGAATCGCGACTTTCCGACAACGCAGCCGACAGGGTCTCAATCCCGACCGGACCACCGGCATAGTTCTCAGCAATCAGCTTAAGGTATCGCCGGTCGGCACCATCCAAGCCCAGATTATCCACTCCCAACCGCGTCAGCGCGCCATCCGCCAGATCCAGGGTGATACGTCCATCGCCCTCGACGATGGCGAAATCCACCACCCGTCGCAGCAATCGCCCTGCGATCCGCGGGGTCCCGCGCGATCGGCGCGCAATTTCTCTGGCGCCCGCATCATCAGCAGGCGCGCCCAGTTTGCGGGCATTGCGCGTAACGATCTCGTGCAACTCGTCCACTGTGTAGAACTGCAACCGCGTCGGAATGCCAAATCGGTCGCGCAATGGGGTGGTCAGCAAGCCCATCCGCGTCGTTGCTCCGACCAAAGTAAACGGCTGCAGCTCAATCCGCACAGTCCGCGCTGCCGGGCCTTCGCCGATCACCAGATCCAGCTCGAAATCCTCCATCGCCGGATACAGAACCTCTTCGACGGCCGGGTTCAGACGGTGGATTTCGTCGATGAACAGCACATCGCGGGATTCCAGATTGGTCAGGATCGCCGCCAGATCACCCGCCTTGGCCAGAACCGGCCCCGAGGTCATGCGGAAATTCACCCCCAACTCGCGCGCCATGATTTGTGCCAGCGTCGTTTTACCCAGACCCGGAGGGCCATGAAACAGCGTGTGATCCATCGCCTCGCTCCGCATACGCGCGGATTGGATAAAGATGCGCAAATTTGCCCTCGCCTCGGCCTGACCGATGAATTCGTCTAACCCCTGCGGACGCAGGGCGCGGTCGTTATCCTCGGGCAAGGGATCGGGGCGCAATGTGGGATCGGCGTCTACCATTCAGTTACCCTTTCGGAGCCAGCAACTTGAGCGCCGCCCGGATCAATTCAGCCTCGCCTGCATCCGGTAGGCTGGCGGCCGCTTCGGCCACGGCCGAGGCCGCCTCGGATGGTCCGTACCCTAAATTGCCAAGGGCTGACAGTGCCCCCGCCGAAGCTGCGGCAGACCCCGAGGCAGGCTTGGCCGCCTGTTTGGGCGCTGTTGCCGGTTCAGACAGCTCAACAACTTCCAATCCGGGACCGTCCATCGCTTCGGTCACGGTCCCGCCCATCGCCATAACACCCGGCGCTTTGTCTTTTAGATCCAGCACGATCCGCTGCGCCGTCTTTGGGCCCACGCCTTTCGCCGCCTTGACGGCACCCCAATCCCCAAGCGCAATGGCACGGCTGACCCCATCCGGACCCAGCGCGGACAGTATAGCGAGCGAGACCTTGGCCCCAACGCCCTGAACCGAACACAGCAGGCGATGCCATTCCTTTTCGACCAGAGACAAAAACCCGAAAAGCTGCATCAGGTCCTCGCGCACCACCAAATCGGTATAGATCGAGACAGCCTCGCCAACGCCCGGCAGTGCGGCCATGGTCCGGTCCGAGCAGTAAACCAGGTATCCAACCCCACGCACGTCGATCAACACGTGATCCGCTGCGCGATAGTCCAGTCGTCCGGTCAGTTTCCCGATCATGCCCGCACCTCTTTCACGCGCGCCTGCGGCGCTGCGCCGTAATATGAATGACAGATGGCAATCGCCAGCGCATCCGCGGCATCCGCCCCTTTGGGCTTACAGCCCGGCAGTTGCAATTTGACCATATGAAGAACCTGCTCTTTCTCGGCATGCCCAACGCCCACAACCGTTTTCTTAACCCGGTTGGGCGCGTATTCACCCACGGGCAGCCCTGCTTGCGCCAGCGTCAACAACGCCACACCACGCGCCTGGCCCAGCTTCAGCGTACCAGCCCCATCCTTATTGACGAAGGTCTGTTCGATGGCCGCCTGATCGGGCTGATGTTCTGCAATGACTTCGACGATTTGATTGTAGAGAGACAGCAAACGCTCGCCCAAATCGTCCCCGTCAGACTTGCACAGTCCGTTGGCGACGTGGCTCAGGCGGCTGCCATGCGATTCGATGACGCCCCATCCCAGGGTCCTAAGCCCCGGATCAATGCCCAAAATCCGCATATTTCGCCTCGGCCTGCTCGAGTTTTTGTAATCTTTTTTACGGATTAGCACGAAGCGTGAACATTTTCCAAGCGAATTGACAGAGAGTACAAAAACGACAGACCTGTTTCACACGCGACAAAACGGCCAATTTGCGACAGGCAAAAGTCTGAAATCGACACGTTTCATGAAGCAAAAATGGCCAATAAATTAAGGGGTTCTAATGAATCTTGAGCCCTGCAAAAAACGCATAGGACAGTTGCAATTTCCGCACTTGCACAGCCGATTTGGCGGCACTAGATGCCGCTCAGAACGAACGATCAAAACGTAAACTCAAACCAGAAGGAAACAGGATATGGCTGCACTGGACACAACCCGCACCACCACTGGCTCATTCGGCCTCGTTGGCCGTATCGGCGCATATTTCGCATCGGTCGTGAACGCCGTTGTCGAATGGAATGACGCCCGTGTGACACGTAACACGCTGAGCGGTCTGACAGATCGCGAACTGGAAGATATCGGACTGTGCCGTGGCGATATTGACGTCGTGGCCGAAGGTCGTCGTTAAGATTTAACGCACCGCCCACTCATATGCCCCTTCCCTCCCTCGGGGGCAAAGCAGAACGCCGCGCATGCAGAATGCGCGGCGTTTCTGATTCATTGGCCTGATGTTAGGGCAGCAGCCGTGCCAACTGTTCCGAAAGCATCAGCGATACCGGATCGATTTGCATCACCCAAGCACCGGCTTGTTCAACCGAAGTGCCCTCGTTCAATGCATCAACCCTGTATTGATAGCCCGAAGGCCCAAGGCTGGTCAGCAAGAACGTCTTGAATGCGAACAACCCAAGCAGACACATCAGAAGAACCTTCAGGGGCAAAGCAGACTTTACCCTCTGCGGTTTCATCACAACCAACCCGTCCTTGCGCATCGTCGCACGATAGCCACGGCTTAGTTTTGCGTGTTTCTTGTTCAGGCGATTCACGCGCTGATCAAATTCTAGTTGTTTTCCCGTCATGGCAGCCTCCAAAACCGCCCCCCGTTTCCACGTTAAGACGGTAGAAACAGAATGCGACAAAATCGAGGCAAAACTCCAGAAAGCTCCAGCAAATGGCCCAAATTTAGCCCTGTTTGCTTAATATTAGCGTCGTCCACTCACCAATTTGGTCATTTTTCTCTAAATTGAACCCGTTTTGTACATAAACAGAAACCACATCATCGGCTTGTTCGTTAAGGATTCCAGACAAAATTGCGTATCCACCGACGCGCAGATTCGCTGCGATTTCGGGGGCCAGAGCAATCAGTGGCCCCTTGAGGATATTTGCGAAAATCAGATCGTAAGGTGCGATCGCGCCCAGATCGGGATGGTCAAAGCCCGCCGCTTCCACGCAACGGACCTTGCCTGCCATGCCATTGGCCTTCAGGTTGGCTTCGGCGACATCAACAGCCACTTCGTCGATATCACTGGCGATGATCTCACCTTCCCAGACCCGCGCGGCCGCCATGGCCAGCACGGCAGTGCCGCAGCCGATATCGGCCACTTTGGTCGCCGTGAACCCTTGGCTCAGAAGATGGTCCAGCGCCTTTAGGCATCCCAACGTGGTGCCGTGGTGGCCGGTGCCAAAGGCCATTGCAGCCTCGATCAGTAGCGGGATACGTCCCTCGGGCAGCTTGTCAGCGTCATGGCTGCCATAGACAAAGAACCGTCCAGCATCGACCGGTGCCAGTTCCCGGCGCACATGGGCCACCCAATCCGTATCGGGCAGTTCTGACACAACAAAAGGCTTGGCCTCAAACGCGGCGGCTAGAACGGCCAGAGCGGTTTCGTCCGGAGTTTCCGTGAAGTACCCACCAACTTCCCAGAGGCCCGAGCCATCCTCGACCTCGAATACACCTACGCCGGTTGGTTCCGGATCCAGACGCTCCATCGCTTCGCCCAGCCCTTCGGCAGCTTTTTTACCGGTCAGTGTAGTCAGCGCAGTGAATGTGGGCATGGGGGCCTCCTGTATCGATTGACACAGCGCCTATGGCGATGGCTCGCCAAGGTCAAGCATTGGCGCTTACTCGGCAGGTGCCGGCGCGTATTTCGACAAGATCGTTTCATTTCCCGGTTCCGGGTGCCGCGGGATCAGCAAGGACAAACCCAACGAGATCATCGCCATCGCAGCGGCCAGTGCAAAGACTGCACCGGGCGAGATGACCCACAGCAGGCCCAGAAGCGCAGGAAGGAACACAGCGGCGATATGGTTGATCGTGAACGCAACGGCCGCAGTCGGTGCAATATCCGCAGGATCGGCGATTTTCTGAAAGTAGGTCTTCAGGGCAAGCGCTAATGCGAAAAGAACATGGTCGATCACATATAGGGTTGCAGCCAGCACCACGCCCCAACCGAACCAGTAGATACCGCCATAGGCCGCAAAAACGATCGCCAAGCCGGTGTATTCGAAGATCAGCGTGCGGCGCTCACCGAACAACGATACAGCCTTACCCAGCATCGGAGCCGCCGCCATATTGATCACCAGATTGATCAGATAAAGGCTGGTCAGCTCGTGCACTTCAAACCCAAACTTCTCGACCATCATGAAGCCCGCGAAGACAACAAAGATCTGCCGCCGCGCGCCGGCCATGAACTGTAGTGCGTAATACAGCCAGTAGCGACGACGCAGGATCAGTTTTTTAGTCTGTGGAGTTGGCGAGTCAAACTGCGGAAAGGCGAACAGACAGAACACCGCCAGCAGGGCGGTCACACCACCAGCGGCCATGAATACAATGTTGTAGGATAGATCAAACCGGTCCCAGGTCAGAACGATCAGGCCATAGACTACTGCCGTCGCGGCTGACCCCATGGCAACAAGCCAGCCCAATACCTGTGGCGCGCGGTCCTTGGGCAGCCATTGCAACTGCAGCGACTGATTTACTGTTTCGTAATAGTGAAACCCGATCGAACTGAAGAGGGTGACAAACAGCAACCCACCAAGGCTGGGAAACCATGCTGTCAACGCAGTTGCCACGCCCAGCATCATCAGCGAGATCATCGCCAATACCTGCTCGCGCACGAAAATGATCACCGCGATCACGCCAACAGCAAGAAATCCAGGGATCTCCCGCACAGTGTGCAGTAACCCAATGTCGGCCCCGTCAAAATTCGCCACCTCGATGACGAAATTGTTCAACAGCGCGCTCCAAGCGTTGAAGGCAATCGGCATCGTCAGCGCCATGACGAACAAGAGCGTCACAGGGCGGCGCCAGAACGGAAGGCTCTGCGCCTCGGACAGGGGCATCGGTTTCAACATGGGACTCCTCTACGCCCATTTTCAGATTTTGGCGAGGCCGAAGCAGTGCGCGCACAATCGATCTGCGCTGATGCAGAGGTCAGTAGAAACTCTGCGGATCGATATCCACGGTCAAACGCAAGTCACCTTTCAGGCGCAAGGGTGCGATCCAGCGTGCTATCGCGTCCTGAATCGGGGCGCCCTTGGGTGCCTTGACCAGCAATCGCACGCGGTGTCTGCCGCGAATCCGCGCAATAGGCGCCGGAGCCGGGCCAAAGACCTGTGCCCCGATATCGCGCAGCGGCGCATCGTTGCGGGCCATTGCATTCCCGATATCAAAAACTGGTCCAACCTCAGGTCCGGACAGGACGATCCCTGCCATACGGCCGTATGGCGGCACACCCGCCGCCTGCCGTCCTGCGGCCTCGGCCTTCCAAAATCCTTCTTCGTCACCTGAAAGAATAGCGCGGATTACGGGATGCTCGGGCTGGAATGTCTGCAACAGGGCCTGCCCTGGCTTGTCCGCCCGGCCTGCCCGACCCGCGACTTGCCGCATCAACTGGAATGTCCGCTCAGCGGCGCGCAGGTCCGCCCCGTGCAGACTGAGGTCGGCATCGATTACCCCGACCAAAGTCAGATTGGGAAAGTTGTGCCCCTTGGCAACCAACTGCGTACCGATGACGATATCGGCATCGCCCTCGGCAATCTCTTCGATCTTAGCCTTCAGGGCGCGAGCCGAGCCGAACAAATCGGAACTCAGCATCGCGATCTTGGCGTCGGGAAACGTCGCCTCAGCCTCTTCGGCCAGCCGCTCGATCCCCGGGCCGACCGGGGCCAACTTGCCCTCGACGCCGCATGAGGGACATTCCTCAGGCATCGGCTTGGTCTCACCGCATTGGTGACACATCAGCCGTTTCAGAAACCGGTGCTCGACCATCCGCGCGTCGCAATGATCGCAGGCAATCTGCTCCCCGCAAGCGCGGCACAGGGTCACCGGCGCATACCCACGGCGGTTGATGAACAGCAGCGATTGCTCACCCTTCTCGATCCGCTGCATCACCGCCTGCCGCAAAGACGGAGAAATCCACGTCCCCGGTTGCATCTGTTCGGCGCGCATGTCGATGGGCTTCATCTCCGGCAACACCGCCGCCCCGAACCGCGAGGTCAGATCGACCCGGTCGTATTTTCCCGCCTCGGCGTTGGCCCAGCTTTCCAGCGAAGGTGTTGCGCTGGCCAGAATCACCCGCCCGCCACAAATTGCAGACCGCAGAACAGCCATGTCCCGCGCGCTGTAATGCACGCCGTCCTCTTGTTTGTACGAGGTGTCGTGTTCCTCATCGACCACCACCAAGCCAAGGTTGCGAAACGGCAGGAACAAAGCTGACCGCGCACCAATCACCATTTGCGCATCTCCCTGCCCGACCATCCGCCAGACCCGGCGGCGTTCCGTCATGGTCGCACCGGAATGCCATTCGGCTGGGCGTGCACCGAACCGCGCCTCAACCCGCGTCAGGAATTCCGCTGTCAGAGCGATCTCGGGCAGCAGAACCAAGGCTTGTCGGCCCATCCGCAGCGCCTCGGCTACAGCCTCCAAATACACTTCGGTCTTGCCCGAACCCGTCACGCCCTTAAGCAGCGTGGTTCCATATTCCCCGGACCGCTGGCCCTGCTGCAACTTCTCAACCGCCGCAGCCTGATCGTCGGTCAAAGCTTTGCCCGGCAAATCCGGATCCAGATTCGGATAGGGCAAATCGCGCGGGCTGTCTTCTTCCCGTACAGCTCCCTGCTTGACCAACCCTTTGACGACCGAAGACGTCACTCCGGCCTGTTCGGCGAGTTCTTTCAGTGTGAACGCCAGCCCGCCATAGTTGCGGAGTACCTCCAGCACACGGGTGCGTGCGTCGGTCATCCGGTCCGGCTCGCCATTACCCAGCCGATAAACCTTACGCATCGACGGCGGATCACCCAAACCCGGCGCCCTGGTTGCCAGCCGCAACATCGCGGACATCGGTGTCAGGGTGTAATCGGCAACCTTCCCCAGAAACAGCCGCATTTCTTCGCGCATTGGCGCGACCTCAAGCACGCGGATCACGGATCGCGCCTTGTTCAGGTCGAACCCGCCCTGTCCCGGCCCCCAGACGACACCCAGTACTTTGCGCGGCCCCAGCGGAACCTCTACGAACGCCCCCAGAAAACAGCCCCCCTCGGGGGCCTTGTAATCCAGCGTCCGGTCCAGCGGCTGTGCGGTCAGAACCGCAACCAGCTCTCCGTGGTCGAAATACTCCTGAGTGCTCAACGCATATCCTTGGGCTCGGGGGTTCCAGCATGGGTCTCTTTGAGGTAAAGCCATCCGCGACCAAGGCCAACCCATCAAAGGACTGCCCGCATGAAATTCTTCGTAGACACAGCCGAAATCGACGCCATTGCCGAACTGAACGATTTGGGCATGGTGGACGGCGTGACCACCAACCCCTCGTTGATCCTGAAATCAGGTCGTGACATTCTGGAAGTGACCAAGGAAATCTGTGATCTGGTGGACGGACCGGTTTCAGCCGAAGTTGTCGCAACCGAAGCTGACGACATGATCGCCGAGGGCCGAAAGCTGGCCAAGATCGCTCCGAATATCGCCGTGAAAGTTCCGCTGACATGGGCCGGTCTGAAAACCTGCAAGACGCTCAGCGACGAAGGCCAGATGGTCAACGTCACACTCTGCTTCTCGACCAACCAGGCGCTTTTGGCCGCAAAGGCGGGCGCAACCTTCATCTCGCCCTTCATCGGTCGCCTGGATGACATCAACCTGGATGGCATGGATCTGATCGCCGACATCCGTCAGGTCTATGACAATTACGGTTTTGAAACCGAAATTCTGGCCGCTTCAATCCGCACCGTGAACCACGTGACCGACAGCGCCCGCATCGGTGCTGACGTGATCACCGCACCGCCTGCCGTGATCAAGAAACTGGCCGATCACCCGTTGACGGACAAAGGTCTGGAAACCTTCCTGGCCGACTGGGCCAAGACAGGTCAGAAAATCCTCTGACTCTTTGCGCGACCGCGCGGCACCGTCAGGTGCCGCGCCCGGCCCAACTGCCAAGCCTTGATCTTTGATCAAGGTTTCGCAGGCGGGAGCCGTAGGTCACAGTGGGAATGAAATGCACCGCCAATGCATTTTTTCCAAGGAAACCGCCATAACTCATGTTATAAGCCCCTCAACAAAAAAAGACCGAGCGGGACATGAGCAGCAACACCAAACTCCAGGACAACTTGCGCGCCGCGATTCTGGCCAAACCAGACGCCGTGCTGGACGACAAGGACCTGATGCAGGCACTTGTGACAGCCAACGAACAGGCGCGCGGGGACAACGTCATCGACCTGCGCGGCATCGCCATGCAACGGCTCGAGGAACGGCTGGACAGGCTGGAAGACACCCACCGGTCCGTCATCGCCGCAGCATATGAAAACCTTGCAGGCACAAATCAGGTGCATCGTGCCGTTATCCGCATGCTGGAACCGGCCGAGTTCGAAGATTTCCTGCGCACGCTCGGCTCGGATGTGGTCGAAATCTTGCGCGTTGATCGTATCAAGCTGATTCTGGAATCCACAGCCACACAGGAAGACCCCGCCATCGACACTCTGGGCGGTGTTTTGTCCGTAGTCGAACCCGGTTTCGTGGACAATTACCTGACCTTCGACCGCGGCGGCCCCGCTCGCGACGTGGTTCTGCGCGAGATCCTCCACCCGACGCACAGGATTTTTGGACCCAACGCAGATCACCTGCGGTCCGAGGCTTGCCTGCGGTTGGATCTGGGCGAGGGTCGGTTGCCCGGCATGATCGTGATGAGCGCAAGGGACCGCAACCACTTCTCGCCGCAGCTGGGCACTGATCTTCTGTCGTTCTTCGCTGGCGTCTTCGAACGCTCGATGCGCCACTGGTTGTCGTGAGCCTGATCTCACCCGCCTGCCGCGACGCGTTACAGTACTGGCTGGACAGCCTGAGCGCGCTGGCGGGGCGATCGGAAAACACCCAGGCCGCCTATCGTGGTGATGTCACCGACTTCCTGTCTTTCATGACACTGCATCACAGTGAACAGCAGGGTTTGGCAGCGCTGGCCCGCATCACCTTGTCCGACATGCGCGCCTGGATGGCCGATCAGCGCAGCGCAGGTGTTGGCACGCGATCCC
Source organism: Ruegeria sp. CDSC054 (assembly GCF_059610645.1). Taxonomy (NCBI): domain Bacteria; kingdom Pseudomonadati; phylum Pseudomonadota; class Alphaproteobacteria; order Rhodobacterales; family Roseobacteraceae; genus Ruegeria; species Ruegeria sp. CDSC054. The sequence goes on from NZ_JBXWOA010000011.1 coordinate 21,928, forward strand.
TGGCGCGCAAGCTGTCGGCGGTCAAAAGCTTCTACCGATGGCTGGCTGAACGCGAAGGGTTCGAACCCACCGCAGTCCTGTCTACACGCGCGCCAAAGTTTACCCAAAAACTCCCTCGCCCGCTGGCCGAAGATGCGGCCCGCGCGATGATCGACACGGTCGAACTTCAGGCGTCAAACGACTGGATCTCGGCCCGCGACGTTGCTGTCGTCACATTGCTCTATGGCTGCGGTTTACGCATCTCTGAGGCGCTGTCCCTGACAGGAAGCGACGCACCTTTGCCGGGTAGCTTGCGTATTGTGGGAAAGGGCGGAAAAGAACGCATCGTTCCGGTGATTCCGGCCGCCCGCACCGCCGTTGACCGCTACCTGCAGCTTTGCCCGCATCCACAATCCCAAGAAAAGGCTTTGTTCCGTGGGGTGCGGGGCGGTGCGCTCAATCCCCGTGCAATTCAGGGCGTGATGGCCAAGGCGCGCATGCAGCTTGGCCTGCCCGCAACCGCCACTCCGCACGCTTTAAGGCACAGTTTTGCCACCCATCTGCTGTCCGCAGGGGGCGATTTGCGCGCCATTCAGGAATTGTTGGGCCATGCCTCGCTTTCCACCACGCAGGCCTATACGGCCGTAGATACGGCCCGATTGATGGAAGTCTACAACCGCGCGCACCCCAAGGCCTGATCGCAGGTCCCACGATAACGTCTGGGCTGTACCCTTACCCGGCTTTTAGTTTGCATCTGCAGCGCGCATCGTCCAAGAGACACAAATGACAATAAAACTCAAAGCCCTTTCCGTACATCTGTTCACCGCGACCGGTGCCGTCTTTGCAATGTTGGCCATGCTGGCCGCGGTCGAGGAAAAGTGGAGCCTTATGTATCTGTGGCTTGTGATCTCGTTCATCGTGGACGGAATCGACGGCCCGCTTGCGCGCCACTACCATGTCAAAAAGAACGCACCGGAATTTGACGGTGTTCTTCTGGACCTGATCATCGACTATCTGACCTACGTGTTCATTCCGGCCTTTGCGCTGTTCAAATCTGGGCTGATGGACGGTTGGACAGGCTGGTTTGCGATCATTGTGATCACCTTTGCCAGCGCCATGTATTTCGCGGACACGCGGATGAAGACCAAGGACAACTCGTTCTCGGGGTTTCCGGGTTGCTGGAACATGTTCGTCATCGTGATCTTCGCGCTTGAGCCCAATTTCTGGGTGATCCTGCTGCTGGTTTCACTGTTGTCGCTGGCGATGTTCCTGCCGTTGAAGTTCATTCACCCTGTGCGGACGGAACGCTGGCGCAACGTGTCACTGCCCATCGCGTTCGCCTGGACGTTCTTCGCCGGATGGGCTGCCTGGGTCGATTTCCATCCCGAAAGCTGGGCGCATTGGGGGTTGGTGATTACAAGCCTCTACCTGGTTTCAGCTGGCATTGCGCAGCAACTTGTCCCGCTGCGCAACAACTGAACGTTACAGGATTTCCTCAACCTCGAACTCGGTGCCGTTATGGGTGAACACATCACCCTCTTGCAGACCGGTCATGGTCAGGTAGATCGGGCTCTGGGTTGAAATACCCATATAGGTTTTGCCGTCCACCTCGAACCGTGTAGTCGAAACACAGACCACGAAACGGCGGTTGTTGAACTTGACAACAGCGCCTGGCTGAACCCGGTCCGTCAGGCTGAAATCCGTGTTCTCGATCACATCAATCTTGGCGTGGTGCGCATGAACGGGTGCATCGAACGCCGCCGCCAGATCCGCATTCTCGCGCGAGGCGGCAATGTCATCCTTGTCATGCCCTTCGCGGTCGTCCAGCTGCGAGTCTTTTAGAAATGCGTCGTAATGCGCCTGCGCAGTTGCCAGTTCCTGTTCTTCCAGCGACATCAGGCGGTCTATGATGGCCTTTTTGCGAGCGGCCGGGTCTGTATGGGCGGTCATGCAATACGGTCCTTCAAATTCAGTAACTGACATAGGTTGGGCCGCGAACTCTGGGATTGCAACTGATTTTCGCGCCTCAGATCAGCAGGCCCGCCGCGCGTTCATGACGCAGCAAGGCCACTTTGGTCTCAACGCCACCATCGCCCGAGAACCCGCCCAGACCGTTGGCAGACAGCACCCGATGGCAAGGTATAATCACCGGTATGGGGTTCGCACCGCAGGCCTGCCCCACCGGTTGGGGTGGCTGCCCAAGCTCTTTCGCGATGTCCCCGTACGTTCGGGTCTCGCCCAGCGGAATGGCATACATCAGGTCGCAGACATTGCGCTGAAAGTCTGACCCGACAACACGATACGGCAGATCGAACCGTTCAAGACGCCCCTCGTTATACGCGGTCAACTGCGCAGCGGCTTCCTGCAACAGGGGTGTGTCCGGCCCGTCGTCCTGCCCATCCCACACAAGGCGTGTGATGGCGCCATCTGTTTCTTCAATGCCAAGGCGGCCAAACTGCGTATCAACGGAAATCATCGGCATGAATACAGCGTTTCAGATCGCCGGGGCCAGCGCAAGCGGGGAAAGAAAAACCCCCGGCAGTCATGCCGAGGGTTCGAATGTTTAGCCCAGGGCTTCGTCACAGCGCCCACATACGCCCGCGTGGGAATGCCGACCGACATCCGGCAGGATCTTCCAACAACGCTGACATTTCTCGCCATCTGCTTTTTCGAAGACAACCCCTACCCCTTCGATTTCCGGCACACGGAACGCCTCGGCCGGGGCCGGATCGCCCGAAACGGTCAGGCCAGACGTGATGCACATGTCGTCCACGTCAAAGGTGGCCAGCAGATCGCGGGTGTCACTGTCTTCGACATGCACGATTGGCGCGGCCTCAAGGCTGGATCCGATGACCTTATCCTGACGCTGGATTTCCAGCGCTGCAGTCACCGCGCGGCGAACACGGCGAATCTTGGCCATAGCAGCCTCAAGTTCTGGATTACGCCAGTCGGCAGGGGTTTCCGGGAAATCCACCAGATGGACCGAGCTGTCATCGCCGGGGAACCGCTCCAGCCAGACCTCTTCCATGGTGAAGACCAGAACCGGGGCCAGCCATGTGGTCAGTCGGTGGAACAGGATATCCAGCACGGTGCGCGCAGAACGGCGGCGCAGGTTGTCGCCGTCGCAGTACAGCGCATCCTTGCGGACGTCGAAATAGAAGGAAGACAGATCGACCGTGGCAAAGGTGAACACGGCGCTGAACACGCCCTGGAAGTCGAAGGACGCATAGCCTTTGCGCACTTGTTCATCCAGATCGGCCAGACGGCTGAGAACCCAGCGTTCCAAACGCGGCATATCTTCAGGCGCGACACGATCCGCTTCGGTGAAGTCGGCCAGCGAGCCCAGCATGAACCGCATGGTGTTGCGCAGACGGCGATAGCTGTCGGCGGTTCCTTTCAAAATCTCCGGCCCGATCCGCTGGTCGGCGGTGTAGTCGGTTTGAGCCACCCAAAGGCGCAGGATATCGGCACCGTATTGCTTGATGACCTCTTCCGGCACGATGGTATTGCCCAGAGATTTGGACATCTTGTTGCCCTTGGCATCCAGCGTAAAGCCGTGGGTCACAACGTTGCGATACGGCGCACGACCCTTGGTGCCACAGGCTTGCAGCATGGACGAATGGAACCAACCGCGGTGCTGGTCGGTGCCTTCCATATAGACATCAGCGATGCCGTCTTCAGTGCCGTCCTCACGGTCGCGCAGAACGAAGGCATGGGTCGAACCAGAGTCGAACCACACGTCCAGAACGTCAAACACCTGATCGTAGTCATCCGGGTTGGCGATGCCGTCGAGGATCTGTTCTTTGAAGCCGTCAGTGTACCAGATATCCGCGCCGTCTTTCTCGAACGCCGCCTTGATGCGGGCGTTGAGTTCTTCATTACGCAGCAGGTAATTCGCGTCGGTGGGCAGAGCGCCCTTCTTGGTGAAGCAGGTCAGCGGCACACCCCAGGCGCGCTGGCGGGACAAGACCCAGTCCGGGCGCGCTTCGATCATCGAATACAGACGGTTGCGACCGGTCTGAGGCGTCCACTTCACCAGCTCGTCGATCGAACGCAGCGCGCGTTCGCGGATGGTGTCACCCATCTCACCCATGCCGTCGTCCAGTTTGCGATCAACAGACGCAAACCACTGCGGCGTGTTACGGTAGATGATCGGAGCCTTCGAGCGCCACGAATGCGGATAGCTGTGCTTGATCTTGCCACGCGCCAGCAGCCCGCCAACCTCGACCAGCTTGTCGATGACGGCTTTGTTCGCATCACCCTCACCACCCTTGCGGGACAGGATGAACTTACCGCCAAAGAACGGCAAGTCAGCGCGGAACGAGCCATCGTCCATCACGTTGTAGGTGATGACTTGCTCGAGCATGCCTAGATCACGGTACAGTTCGAATTCCTCCATACCATGCGACGGCGCACAGTGGACAAAACCGGTTCCTTCGGTGTCAGTTACAAACTCAGCGGCGCGGAAGTCGCGGATGTCGTCCCATTCGCCATTGCCACCTTCGGCCCGGGCCAGCGGGTGGGTCAACTGGACACCGGCCAATTCATCGGTGGTTACGTCACGCACGCGAGTCCACTGGTCGTCGTTCAGGCGTGCACGGCCCAGCACGTCGGCGGCCAGATTGTCGGCCAGCAGGAACTTGTCTCCGGCACTAGCCCAGCATTCTTCTGGTGCTCCGGTGACTTCGTAGAGGCCGTAAGAGATGTCCTTACCGTAGACGACAGCCTTGTTCGACGGCATCGTCCATGGCGTCGTTGTCCAGATTACAACAAACGCGTCATCCAGATCGCCAGCATTTACGACTTTGAATTTCACCCAGATAGTGAAGCTTTCCTTGTCATGATACTCGACCTCAGCCTCGGCCAGCGCGGTTTTCTCGATGGGCGACCACATCACGGGCTTCGAGCCCTGATAGAGCGTGCCGTTCATCAGGAACTTCATGAACTCGTCGGCGATCACAGCCTCGGCGTGATAGTCCATTGTGATGTAGGGATCGGGCCAGTTGCCGGTGATACCAAGGCGCTTGAATTCTTCGCGCTGGACGTCGATCCAGCCTTCGGCAAACTTGCGGCATTCCTGACGGAAGTCGACGATGTTCACCTCGTCCTTGTTCTTGCCCTTCTTGCGGTACTGTTCCTCGATCTTCCATTCGATTGGCAGGCCGTGACAGTCCCAGCCGGGCACATAGCGCGCATCATGACCCATCATCTGATGGGACCGCACGATCATGTCCTTGATGGTTTTGTTCAGCGCGTGGCCGATATGCAGGTGGCCGTTGGCGTACGGAGGGCCATCATGCAGGGTAAAGGCCGTGCGGTTCTCTTTTTCACGCAGGCGGTCATAGACACCGATTTTCTCCCACCGTTCCAACCACGCGGGCTCGCGCTTGGGCAGGCCAGCGCGCATGGGGAAATCGGTTTTGGGCAGGTTCAGCGTTTCTTTGTAGTCAGGTGTTTGGGTCGTGTCGGCGCACATTTGGGGCGTCCTCAGGATGATCTTTTCGTGTTTGGATCGAAGCGGTCAGTGCGAAATCTCAAGCACCTTTGCCCGGCGTCTCGCGAAATCAGAGCGCCGGGGATATAATTCGAATAATGATGGCCATCCGGTCATACATGCCGGGCTTATAGGACGCCCGCGCCTAATGGTCCAGAGGTTCCGCCCCATGCGGCGAATGGCGCAGCGTGGCCCACCGGTTCAGCCACGCCAAACCGGCCAGCGCAAGGCCCAGCGCCAGCAGTGAGAACACCCGGATCAGCCCCCCCAAACCAGCGATATCGACCAGGAACACCTTGGCCACGGCAAGCCCAATGACGACCAACCCCGCCTTGCGCATCATGTCCGATCGACGGGCGAGTGACTGATAGAACAGGCCCGCACCGACCAGCAGTAGGGCCATGGTGTAGGTGTATAGCTCGGGCTGCGAAACACCGTTGCCTTCGTACATACCGCTGGCCCCCTGCCAGACATGGCGAATGGTCAAGCCCAGCCAGACGGCACCCAAGGCTGTTGCCAGACCGAAGCACCCTTGTTTCCATCGCGGGTGCAGTGCAGGCAGCCAAGCAGCCGACAGGGCCAATACAATGGCGGGCAACAGGTAAGCCACGGCGAGGGTATTCAATATTGGCACCCCAAGAACCGGATCAGCTTGGGCATTCAGCAATGGGTTCGCTTCGGTCAGCGCCTGCGCCAGGCGAACAACACCATGTGCCGCAAAGAACAACGCCAGCCCGTAGCGCGCATAATTCAGTTTTCCGCCCAATTCGAACCGCCGCACCTGCGCGCAGGCCAGCAGCAGCCAGATCAAGGACAAAAGCCCCAGCCCCCAGTGGCTGTCATGGGCACCGCCGTTGCCAAACCCTTCGAGCCAGCGCAGCAACAGCAAGGACAGCAAGATACCAGCGGTGGCCCAGGCGGCACTTTCCAAAAGCAGCGCGATGACCGGACGGTTCAATGGGCGCAGGATGGCCCAGGCCGCCAGAAATCCAACAGCAGCTGTGGCATAGACAAGCGCCATTTCTGCGACCGGTGCCGAGTTTGCCCAATCCAGACCGGGATTCAGTACAAGCCGGAGCGTGACAGTGAAGACGCCAGCCCAGATGAACCAACCCATAGGTGGAAGATCAAAGCGCCGATCCAGCACCGCCGCGGCCACGATCACGGCCACAAAAGCAATTGTCAGGGCAGCCGAACTTAGGACAATCACGCAGGCAAAGGTCAGGCAAGACAAAGCCGACAAGGTCACCAAAGCCGCCCGCAGCCGGTTTTCGCCGTCGACGCGCGCGAAACGCCCGGCCAGAACAACCATCATCACCGCCAATGCAACCGCATGCAACGCCCACGGATAGGCTCCGATAACTTCATCGGGATGCCATCCAAGCTCCAGCGCGATTGCCAACAACGGTGCAAATACTGCGGCAGCGCCCGCCCATACAGCCCAGTACTCGGTTGCGCGAAACGATCGCCAAGCTGAAAGGCCTGAGATCAATGCACCCAGTGCCACCAACAGGGTAACCGCCCACGGGAAATCCGCCTCGGCGGTTTCGGCATAGGTTTCAGCGAAGCGGCGCGCGACAGAGCCGTTGTCCCACCCTTGGATCAGTACGAACCAAGTTAGACCAGCGGCTGGCAGTATGGTCAGGTCTTGCAGGGCCCGCGCCTGGCTTGCCCAGGTCAGCAAACCCAGCGTCAGGCCTGCCAACAGCATGATTCCCAGCCAAAATTCGGCCGCTGAGTCTGGCCAGTGTATCGCCAGGATTACTGCGCTGACGCTCACCGCGCCAAAGGCAAGGCGTGTCGGAAACTCTGGCCACTGGAGGCCTTTTTGAATGACAATGATCTCACTGATCATACGCCCCTCGTGATCTGGCCAGATCCGCCGCACGGGGATCGCGATCGCGATAACCGCCAATGCGGTTACGCCGACGAGATACCCCGGCTCGGTCGCCGGTGCCGAAAGCACCAAAAGCAGGCACGCGGTATAAGCCCCGACTAGCGTCAGAACGGATATCCACCCCCAGCGCCGCACAGTGTCGATCCCCAACCCAAGGACGGCGATCACAAAGAAATAGCCGTACAACCAGCCGGGGTCGGTCGAGGTCCCGCCCACCACGAAGGGTGACACAAACGCACCAATCAAACCGACGGCCGCCAGCAAGGGGCCGTGGAACCAGCCCAAAACAAGCCCCACAAGCGCAACAGCAATCATGGCAATCAAGGCCGCTTCGGGACCAAGCAGATCGTACAACTGCCTTGCAGCCAGCAAGCCACCGAACAGCGTCACCAGCCCGGCCCCAGAAAAGACCGATGGCAGGTAAGCCGTGGCCGAAGACTCGTCATCGCCATACTTCCGACGGATCACCTCACCCGCGCCGATCAGCGTTGCCCCGAACATCAGCGCCGCGATAACGCGCATCGTTGGTGACAACAGCCCGCTTTCGACCCCGTATTGGACCAAAAAAACACCCGCCAGCGCCAACGAAAGGGCAGAAACCGCGTAGAACCAGTTCTCTCGCAGCCAGGCGCTCAGTGCGGCGACACGGTCGTCACGCACCGTCATGGGTGCGGGTGCTTTCTGCGGCTTGGGTGCTGAGTCGCCCTCGTCCGTGACAACCTCAGGCGATTTTGGTTCGACGACTGGCCAAGGCGATTCTATTATTTCTGCGGCTTGCGTTGGTTCAGGGGCCGTTTCCTGCGTCGACAAATCGCCCCCAAGCACGCGAACCTGCTGTTCAAGCTGCTCCACCCGGCGGCGCAGTCGAACCTGGGATACCAAGAGAACAAGGATGGCCACCGGGATGGCCAGAACGATCAATCCAACGAGTACGAGCAGCGATTCCAACAAAGGCCTCCGGGCATATGTGCCGTCAACCTAGCCGGGTGTCGGTCTGCGCAACAGTCCGAAAAACCGTGTTTTTTGCGGGCTACGCAGTTCAGAACGCCTTATCCCCAGCCAAGGGACAGTCCGGCAACCATCAACCAGATGATGACCAACACAGCGGCAATCGAACCAGATGAGAAACAGGCGTCGACAGGATGTAGCCATCGCAGGATCAGATCCGGGTCCATCAACGACTTTGAAATACTGACAATCTACACCGCGCGCCCAGCGGTACTTCTTATCACTAGGGATGGAACAACGAGCCAACAAAAAACGCCATCAGTGCGGCCGCGCCGCCGATCGCAAAAGTCTCTAGACCTGACCACCACCACGGAGCCAGTGACCATCTGCTTTTTAAAGCTCCGATGACAAAAAAGACCGCCATGGTCATGATAATCGAGAGATGAAAGGCCCGATCGAACGACAGCAGAAACGGCAGCAGCGGGACCATGCCGGCCACAAGAAACGCCAAAAACGTTGCCATCGCGGCTTTGAACGGGTTCGGATCGACGCTGCCCAATCCGTATTCACCCTCGATCATCAGATTTATCCAATTGTCGCGGTTGGCTGTGATGGCATCCGTCGCCTCATCCAAAACGCGCCCCGACAGGCCCTTTTGCGATAAAATCACCCGCACTTCATCCCGCTCGCCTTCGGGGTACAGTCTGATGTGACGTTCTTCGATGGACCGGATGCGGCGGATATTGTCCAGCTCAGCCTTGGTGCCCGAGTAATTACCCGCCGCCATGGAAAACCCGTCCGCCAGTACATTGGCCAGTCCCAATGCAACGATAATAAACGGTGACAGGCCCGCCCCAGCTACACCCGCCACAATGGCAAAGGTAGTTACGGACCCATCGATCCCACCATAGACCACATCCCGCAAAACACCGCGACCTGGTGGCGCGTTGATGCGTTCTGCAATCTCTTGCTGGCTGTGTCCGTGATCGGTCATGGCTGGCTCTGACACTGTTATGCACGACAGCCAACCACTGTACCTTGCGTCAGGTCAAGTTTTGGAAAACAAGCCAGCCAGAGCACGTTTGATGATGCCGCGGGTCGATGGCTTGTGCCGATCCGAGAAGGGCAGCGGACGGCAGACCTCCATCGCGGCGACCCCGACTCGCGCACTCAACGCGCCGTTGACCAGCCCCTCGCCGAACCGGCGCGACAGTTTGCTAAGGATTGATCCCCCAAGCACAGGTTCCAGCAGGTCGTCTCCCACGGCCACCGCCCCGGTGGCCACAAGGTGCACGAACACGGCCCGCGTCAGTCGCCAACTGCCCAAAAACCCTGCGCGCCCGCCATAGATTTCCGCGATACGCCGGATCATCCGCAAAGAAGCGGCCAGCGCGGTCGCAACATCCGCAAGCGCCAAAGGCACCAACGCCGTCACCGTTGCAACCTGACGCGCGGCAGCCTCGACTTCGCGACTGGCAGCGACATCCAGCGGGGCCAGCAGCTCGTCCTCGGCCAGGGTCAGCAGACCAGACGCGTCAAATTGTTCGTCGATCCGTTCGGACAGCCGATCGCGCCCCCAACGGGTTTCGTCTCGGCCTTTGTAAAACGAGATCAATCGGTTCGTGACTGCGCGCGCCTGCGCAAGATCATCCTCAGCCAACGCAGTATCGGCCGCGTGACGCATCCCGTCCACGCGGGACAACCGTCCGATTGCGGCCAGCTCGCGCACAGCGATGATCAATGCGACCAACACCAGCGCTGCAAACAAACCCGTAATCACCCATCCTATGATCGGCGCGCGGAGAATCAGGGAATTCACAAAGTCCCAAGCCGCCACTGAAACAACAGCCCCAAGCGCGGCAAGCGCCAAACCCCAGAACCACCGCGACAGGGTCGAAGGTTTGTGCGCCGCCAAACGCGCCGCACCTTGCATCGCCTGACCCTGAGGTTGTGCGATATCCGGGACCGGAGGTGCTTGCGACACATCAGCCGCGGGTTCATCACCCTCCAGATCAATCAGAACCGGCCCCTTAGCCATTGGCTGCTCCTTCACTGTTCCAGACATACTTGATGTCCGGGAGGTTCTCGTCGTTGTCAGCGCCATCGCTTCGTGCTACCTCGACAAAGCCGTTGCGCTCGTAAAACCGGCGTGCGGAATGGTTGGCCTGAAAGGCGAACAGAGACAATTCGGACTGGCGGGACTTTGCATATTCAAGCAAATGCCGACCAGTCCCCCGTCCACGCGCGTCGGGAGACAGATAAAGCGAGTGAATTTCGGTGCCATTGAGCGCCAAGAACCCAATCACCCCGTTTTCGGTTTCGGCCACAGTCATCCATTCCAAATCAATCATTCGACCGCAAAATGCGATGGTTTCCGCCCGTGAATGCAGTTTCGGCATCCACTCGTTTTCAATGGCGAAACCGTGCAAAATCTCTCCGGCTACACCGGCATCTGTGCTGCGGGCAGGACGCAGGACGACGGTCACAGCCGGTCTCCGATCAGAAACTGGGCGGCCCGGTCCAACCGGATATGAGGTGGGCCATCACCGGGCCGCAAGGTCAGGTGCGCTGGTGCAAAGGCCATGAACTCGTAGTCCTCACCCAGCCAGCCGTCGGACCCGTTACGCGCCGGACCGAGCAGATGCGACGGGTCTTCGGGCAGGTCTCCGGGATAGAAAGCCGCCTGTTTGCCGCTGTCCAGCAACGTTCCCCGCACGCAGGGCAGTTCGGCCCCATTATGAGTGCGAATTTCTTCGGTCGTTGCCCTTAAAGAGGCGAGGGATAGTGCCGCTGTCTCTGCGCCGGCGAAACTGGCGCGGTCGCGCGCCTCGCGGGTCAGGGCCTCCATGATGTTTGTCAGGCGGTGATGTTGCAAGTGATGCAAATGATCGGCCTTGGTGGCTGCAAACAAGATACGCTCGACCCGCTTACCCAGCAGCAACTGGCTGAGCCATGCATTTCGCCCCGGTCGGAATGCCGACAGGATATCGGCCATCGCGCGGCGCATATCTTCAACCGCCTGCGGACCGTTGTGGATTGCGCCCAGCGCATCTACCAGAACCACCTGCCGGTCGATCCGGGCGAAATGGTCACGGAAGAAAGGCTTTACGACCTTGGACTTGTACGCTTCGTAGCGGCGGGCCATCTCATGATGCAGGCTGCGCCGTGGACTGTGATCTTCGACCGGCAAGGGCGCAAATGTCAGCACCGGGGACCCGGCCAAATCGCCCGGCAGCAGGAACCGCCCGGGCGTGCAGTCATAGAACCCGGCGTCGCGCGCAGCGTTCAGGTATAAAGCGAATTCTTGGGCCAGTGATTGTGCTTTGGGTTCATCATGACTTTCGGATGGATCAATGGCCTTTGCCAGCGACAAAAAGGTCGTAGCCTCTGCTCGATTGGCGATGCGCTCCAGCGTTTCCTGCGACCAGTCCTCGTAGGTTTTGTCCAGCAATGCCAAATCCAGCAGCCATTCGCCCGGATAGTCCACGATATCCAGATGGATGGTTCGCGGGCCCTGCAGCCCCGATAACAGACCGGCGGGGCGTGCCTTGAACGACAGGCGCAGTTCGGACACGGCGCGCGTACTGTCCGGCCAGTGCGGCTGAGGTCCGGTCAAGGCTGTCAGATGATTTTCATAGTCGAAACGCGGCACAGTGTCGTCCGGCTGGGGCTGCAGGTAAGCCGCGTTGATCCGCCCTTCCTGCTGCGCCACTAGGCCGGGCATCCGCCCGCGATCGAGCAGGTTCGCGACCAGCGATGTTATGAAAACCGTTTTCCCCGAACGGGCCAACCCGGTGACGCCCAGTCGGATCACCGGCTCAAACAATGCCTCAGACACGCGGTCGCCGACGGATTCGACACCGCGCGCCAAACTGTCTGCCAAAGATGAGATGACCAATCTGTCGCCCCGCTTTTATCGTTTCCCCCAAGATAGGTAGCGGCTGTCGGACATACCAGCGCTTTCCCGCTCTTGCCCGTTGCGACGCAGCGCGTTACCAGCAGCGCATGCCTAGATACGCACTGAAAGTCGAATACCAGGGGGAACCGTTTGCCGGGTGGCAGCGGCAAAAAGATCAGCCGTCTGTTCAAGGGGCAATCGAACAGGCTCTGTCGCGCATCGAGCCCGGCGATCACACCATTGCCGCCGCTGGTCGCACGGATGCAGGCGTACACGCGCTGGGACAGGTTGCTCATTGTGATCTGACCAAGGAATGGGACCCTTTTCGATTGTCCGAGGCGCTGAACTATCACCTCAAACCGCAACCCGTAGCCATCGTTAAAGCCGCACGTGTGGATGACGACTGGCACGCGCGTTTTTCAGCGCTCGAACGGCAATACCTGTTTCGTATCCTAATGCGCCGTGCCCCGGCAACCCACGACGCCGGGCAGGTCTGGCAGATCAACCATCAGTTGGACGTCGACGCGATGCAGGCGGGCGCGGATATGCTGATCGGGCGGCATGATTTTACCACGTTCCGTTCTTCGATTTGTCAGGCTGCAAGCCCTGTCAAAACCCTGGATGAGCTGAGCGTCGAGAAAATTGACGGTTTTTCAGGGCCAGAGATACATTTTCACGTTCGCGCCCGGTCCTTCCTGCACAATCAGGTGCGCAGTTTTGTCGGAACTCTGGAACGTGTCGGTGCCGGCACCTGGACGCCCGAGGATGTGCGGGATGCGCTGGAAGCCTGCGACCGAGCCGCTTGCGGGCCGGTTTGCCCGCCGCAAGGTTTGTATCTGGCGCGGGTCGGATATCCGGAACCGGTTTTCGATTAAATCGCGCGCAGAAGCAGGCCACATGCAATCACAGCGATCAGCAGGCCTGCCACAAGCTCAATAGTCGGAGCCAGAACCGAGGCAAATCGCGTGGCCGAAGCCGAGGCCAGAAGCCCTCCGCGCAGTCCGAACGACGTCCAACCGACCAGAGTTGTGACGGTCGCCGTGCCCAGCGCCATTGCGAAAGCGCCAGCAATGCCGACCATCGCGATACCCATCTGCCACGTCAGGATCAGAACAAAGAGAGCTCCGGTACAGGGGCGCGCGGCAATTCCTGCGATCAACACCACCGCTTCACGCAGGCTACCGACTTGGGCCACTTCGTCGGCAGTAGGGCCATGGCGATGCCCACAATCAGAACAGACACCATGGTCATGGTCGTGATGTTCGTGACCGTCATCGTGCGAGTGGTCGTGGCCATGATGATGCACGTTTTCGCTGCGATGGCGTCGCGCAAAACTGCGAATGGACCGAAAGATCAACCACAAACCGATCGCTGCAATGGCGCCATAGCTGATCGGGGCCATAACCTTTTCAGTCGTGTCGACAAGGCTTGCCCGAGACATTTGGAACACCAGTACCCCGGCATAGACCAGAACCACTGCCGTCACCGCCTGCCCCAAGCTGGACAACAAGCTGATCGCGGACAGGCGCAGAAAGGCCACGTTGCGACCCAATCCATAACCGCCGATCAGTACTTTGCCGTGGCCAGGACCGATGGCGTGAAAAAAGCCGTAAGCAAAACAGACTGTCAGCAGCGTTGCCACGGCCTCGGGTTGTTCCGCACGCGCGGCGCGCAAAGCGCGGGCGATCTGGTTCTGAAACTCCCGCTGCTCACCAGCGGCCCAAGCGGCCAAATGGTCAAAACCACCGCTGCCCCAAAACCACAGCAACAGACCAACGGCGATGGCTACAGGAACAATCAGGTACTTGGACATGAAAGACGGACCTCGGTCGCAAAGCTTTCCCCAACCAGGGGGATATCGTTTTCTTCAAGGTCATAGTCGGCGTCCAAGGTCTGTAGGAACGCCTGCATCTGCGCCAGTTGCCCGTCAATATCCGCGTCAATCCGGCTGATCTGACAAGAGGTGGGTCCAGATACCGATACCGGGCGGGTCACTTCATAAGCCGTGTAGTAAGATTCATCATATGCTTTTGCGACGACTGCGGTTGCCGGCACTCCACCGCCTTCCACCGCGCGCAGGTGGGTTGTCACGATACGGCCATCCTCGGTGGTCGCTTTGGCCTCCATCGGCCCTGACAAATCGACCGGCGCACCATCGGCGAACACCACGAGATCGCCATTATATCCTTCGACCCACTGGGCATCAAAGCCGGACAGAAACTTTTCTTCGCTCTCGGTCAGAATGCCATCGGAATCCTGATCCAGCTTCATATCTTCAAGCTGAAACAAAGAGAAAAGCTCATCATACGCCCAAGTTACCCTGACATGGGTCAACTGGCCGCTATCATCCACAATAAATTCCAGCCCGGTGTCGATAAAGACATGCGGGTGGGCCAATACCGGAACCGGCAGGCAACAGGAGAAAAGGGTTATGAGCCATCGCATAGGCAAAAGATAGGGGCTTGGCCCGTGCCCGGCAACGTGTTTCGACAGACCCGTGCAGGAACTGGCCAAACCAGTCACTTCGGCGGGAACAAAACCAGTGTCTGCAACGCTGTTCCGACCGGGCCTTCGGTGTCGAACAGAACCGATTGCGACATCCCTATTCCTGAAGGTTGCCAATGAGATACGGACTGCGAGGCCAACCAGTCCGATTTGGGTTCACGATGAATCTGGACCGTCAGATCGGTGTTCATGAACCCCATCTCCGACGTCGGTGCATTCCACGAGATCCCGTTGCCACAATCCGACAGCGGGCAAAGCGCCTGAATCGGCGATTGCGCCTCGCCTTCCAACAGCTTCGGGGTAAGCATCCAGATTGTCTTTGGACCGGCTTTCTGGTTGCCACCCTTGGGGTAGAGAATGTTCGAATGGTTTGCGAACCCCGGCAGGTCATGGCGCGTTTCGCCAATCGGAAACGGGCCTGTCACCGCGTCCTCAAAGCCGGGTGTCGCAAGCGAGACGTTGGGAACCGCCCCCAAATCGCGACGCACCATATGCATCGTGGTGGCCGTAGCGCATAGTGTATCGTCCAGATCGTGCACCGTGACACGTGTGGTCGCTAACGTTTTGGTATGGCGCGTGGTCTCCGCGGCAACCCGCAGACCTGTCAGCGGCAGAGGGCGCAGCAAATCCACCGTCAGCCGGGTCAGCATTTTTTCCGGCCCGACCTCTGTTTCAGCCGCGCGGACGATCAGCCCCGCGACCGGACCGGCATGACAATGATCCGCAGACCAAGGCCCGCGTGCGGGATCATTGCCGACAAAAGCTCCGTCAGCCCGAACGTGGAAATAGGCCTGTTCCTTCAGATCCGGTTTCAACACCACCTAAAACCTCAGACTTTTTCCTGCGTGTGCTTTTTCAACTCGGCCCGCGCCACCTGACGGCGGTGGACCGCATCCGGCCCGTCGGCCAGCCGCAAAGTACGCACATGGGTCCAGGCCGTCGCCAGCGGCGTGTCCTGACTGACCCCCTGCCCGCCGAACATCTGAACGGCCTCATCGATGACTTTGAGTGCGACACGCGGGGCGACGACCTTGATCTGGCTGATCCAGGGTGCCGCCGCACGGGCATCGCCCTGATCCATGTACCAGGCAGCCTTCAGGCACAGCAAGCGCGCCATTTCAATCTCCATCCGGCATTCGGCAATGATATCGAAATTCGCCCCGAGTTGCGCCAGTTTCTTGCCGAAGGCTTCGCGCTGCAGCGACCGTTTGCACATCTGTTCCAGCGCCGTTTCAGCCTGACCAATTGCGCGCATACAATGGTGGATACGGCCGGGCCCAAGGCGACCTTGCGCGATCTCGAACCCGCGGCCTTCGCCCAGCAGGATATTCTCGGCGGGAACCCGAACGTTGGTAAAGCGAATGTGCATGTGGCCGTGCGGGGCATCATCGTGGCCGTAAACCTGCATCGGTCGCAGAACCTCGATCCCTGGCGCATCGGCAGGCACAACAATCATCGACTGCCGCTTGTGTTTGGGTTGCTCGTCACCTGCCGTCTTGACCATGACGATATAGACCTTGCACCGTGGATCACCCGCCCCAGATGACCACCATTTTTCACCGTTCAGTACATAATCGTCCCCGTCCCGCACACAGGACATCGATACATTCGTAGCATCCGATGACGCCACGTCCGGCTCTGTCATCAAATACGCGGACCGGATATCGCCGTTCAGCAGGGGTTTCAGCCACTGCTCTTTCATCTCGTCCGTGCCATAGCGCTCGAACACTTCCATATTACCGGTATCGGGGGCCGAACAGTTGAACACCTCGGCCCCAAGAGGCGTTTTGCCCATCTCTTCGGCGAAGTAAGCATACTCGACCGTGGTCAAGCCAAAGCCCTTGTCGCTGTCTGTCAACCAAAAGTTCCAAAGTCCGGCAGCCTTGGCTTTGGCTTTCAACCCTTCGAGGATTTCAGCCTGACGTTCGGTGTATTGCCAGCGGTCGCCCTTATCGATTTCGGCCTGGTATTCTTCTTCCAGCGGCATGATCTCATCCCGGATCATATCTGCCACACGTTGTAGCAGTGCGCGATTTTCTTCGCGCAGACCGAATGACATGTTCATGAGCTTTCCTCCTCAGGCCCAAAGAGCGGGCTTTACCTTTGAACAGAGAATGACTTAGCTGCCGATGGAATGTCTAGCTGTGTGACGGAACGTCAACTCAATCAAAATGAAATTGCGAGGGTGATTCATGGCGCTACTGATCGAAACCGGTCTGACCGACTGGATAAGCGATGATGACATCGCCAAAACGATCCGAAACATAAACCCCCGTGCGGATGTGCGAACCCGGGAAACGATTGGAGATGCAAGCGAAATCACCATGGTCGCTGTTGTCGGCCTGAACAACGACCACCCCAAACGGCTGCCGAACCTGCAACTGGTCCAGAAACTGGGCGCGGGCGTTGAAACGATTGTTGGCAACCCGAGCCTGCCCGATCATGTCCGTATCGCACGGCTCAAGCCCGATGCGCCCGCGCAAGGTATTGCCGAATGGTTTGTCGCTTATGTCCTTCACCATCAACGGAACATGGCATTTCACGAAGCTGCCCAGCGCAAGGCAGAATGGGTGCCCAAAGCCCCGATATTCACGCCGGACACAGTAGTGGGCGTTCTGGGCCTGGGCCATATCGGCGCCCGCAGCGCCAGGATGCTGCGCGCCATCGGTTTTCAGGTCATGGGGTGGAGCCGATCCCCGAAAGAGATCGAGGGTGTCACTTGCCTACATGGCGAGGATGCGCTGCCGACGTTGCTAGGCCAATGCGACCACGTTTGCGCCATTCTGCCGTCCACGCCGCAAACCGTCGGCTTGTTCGACGCGCAGATGCTGGCCGCCATGAAGCCCGGAAGTCAGCTGTTGAATGCGGGGCGTGGTGATCTGATTGACGAAAATGCGCTGATCGAAGCCTTGGACCGTGGAACGCCGGGCCACGCCGTTCTGGACGTAACCAGTACAGAACCCTTGCCCTCAGACAGTCCGCTCTGGGCACACCTTGGCGTCACAATCACTCCGCATGTTTCTGGCTGGCACTTAGGCGAAGCATTGGCGGACGTTGCAGAGAATTTCCAACGGTTGTCCGCAGGGAAGCCCTTACTGCACGAAGTCGACCGCACACGCGGCTACTGAGTCGAAATCAGGGCGTCAGAACCCAGTTCCCGCCGGCGTCCCGGCAGTTGCGGGTTCTGACTTCGCGTGATTGTTCGGCCCCGGCAGGCACAATGAAATGCTGAAGATGCACGCAATTGTCCCGAACCTCGCGCACCCGGACAGTACCTTTTGATCCGGTGTCGTCGTTCGACCAGTTACGTTCGGTTCCGACCTGAGGCGTTCCATCTGCCAACATCGCATTGGTCGTGGCGTTGACGACACTGTAGTCCTCGGGGCTCAACCCCATTTCAGCGATGATTCTCGAAAGTGGCTTGGCCTGTGCCAGTGAAACCGCGCCGATCACAACGGCTGCTGCAAAAAAGGGTGAAATCCAGGCTTTCATGATCTTCTCGCCTTGCTGAAATAAGTTTGGTCACAAGACTATACCGCCGGGGCACGGGGGCCAAGCCCCGCTGGCCGACCTTCAAATAATACCGAACAAACCTATCGCGACTCGAGTGCTAGGACCGCCGCGCCAATCGCCTCATAGTGCCTCAAACACGAACCAGAGGCATGAAATGGCACAGCCCACCTATTACGCGCCCACAGGCGGACACCCCGGACAAGACCAGCTGTTGACCGACCGCGCCATGTTTACCGACGCCTATGCGGTTATCCCCAAAGGCACCATGCGCGACATCGTCACCAGCAACCTACCGTTCTGGGAAGGCACCCGGCTTTGGGTTCTGTCCCGCCCCCTCAGCGGATTTGCCGAGACGTTTTCGCAATACATCATGGAAGTTCAGCCCGGCGGCGGCAGCGACCACCCTGAAACTGACCCTCAGGCGCAGGGCGTTCTCTTTGTTGTCGAAGGTGAGGTGACCCTGACATTAGGCGGTGCTGTCCATGTCCTCGAAACCGGCGGATACGCCTATATCCCGCCCGGATCGGATTGGACACTGCACAACAGCGCCGAAAAAACCGCCCGATTCCACTGGGTTCGCAAAGCCTATGAAGCCGTTCCCGGCCTGCCTGCTCCAGATCCGATCATCACCAACGAACGTGATGTATCGCCCGTCGAGATGCCCGGAACTGAGGGGCGCTGGTCCACGACCCGATTCACCGATCCGCAGGATCTGCGTCATGACATGCACGTCAACATCGTCAACTTCGAACCTGGCGGCGTGATTCCCTTTGCCGAAACCCATGTCATGGAACACGGGTTGTACGTGCTGGAAGGCAAGGCGGTCTATCGGCTGAACCAGGATTGGGTCGAGGTAGAGGCCGGCGATTACATGTGGTTGCGCGCCTTTTGCCCGCAGGCCTGCTATGCAGGCGGACCTGGGCGCTTTCGCTATCTGCTTTACAAGGATGTGAACCGGCACATGCCGCTTATGTTGTCCAAACGCTAGGCTATTAAACGCTTTTTTCGGTCAGGGGTTCACAGAAGCGCGTGAATCTGGTGAAATGATAGCGGATTTTAGCACTGGAGATTGTTCAATGGTACTGCGTGTAACGATGCTGGCACTGGCTGCTGCGATTGGTTTGACAGCATTTGATGCAACGCCTGTCGCCGCAAAGGAAGAAACCAAGCAGGTTTTTGTCATGAGCCGCACCTGGGCGGTGACACAGGTCTCGGACGCTCCGGTCGTGTACCGCGCGACGCGCGACAACAACAACCTGAACCCCTTTGGCCCACCGCCGCGCCTGCGCACCATTCAGGCCATGGCCGCCTTTCAGCAAGCGACCGGGTGCAGACCGATCGTGGCCAGCATGTATCAGAACATTTCGGGTCAGTTCTTTTCGCAGGTTAGTTGCAACTGACCATAAGTCACAACGGGCATTGAGCTATTGGCAGCGCGCTGCCATAGCTTGCGCATGAAACTTGCAATCAACGGATTCGGCCGTATTGGCCGCACAATCCTGCGGCAGCTGCTGGCTTTGCCGCAGGACACGGATATCGAGCTGGTTCTGATCAACGACATCGCCCCGCTTGAGACTTGCGCATACCTGTTCAAATATGACAGCACCTTTGGCCCCTACCCCGGCACAGTAGAACAGGGCGACGCGGCGATCGTCGTCGATGGGCGCACAATCCCCATGACGCACAGCCCCAATCTGGCACATGTCGATCTGGCCGGTGTCGACGTTCTGATGGATTGCACCGGCGTTGCCCGTACCTCGGATGTGGCCAGTCAGGGCCTGACCGCCGGGGCTCGCAAGGTGCTGATCTCTGGCCCCTCGCCCGCGACCGAAATCACAATCGTTCTGGGGGCCAACGAAGATCAGTTGGGCAACGCTCGCATCGTGTCCAACGCGTCTTGCACAACCAACGGGCTTGCGCCCTTGGTCAAAGTGTTGGACCAGATTGGCGGGATCGCGTCAGCCCATATGACAACGATTCACTGCTATACGAACAGCCAACCAATGGTGGACGCACCACGCGGCGATCTGGCCCGTTCGCGCGCCGGCGCGCTGTCTATGGTGCCCACCACATCCAGCGCCACCCACCTGATCGACGACGTCATGCCGCATCTGGCCGGGCGCATCTCGGGCGCTGCTGTTCGGGTCCCGACGGCCAGTGTATCCGCCATTGATCTGGTGGTGACGCTGGATCGCGGAATGTCACCCGACTTGTTCGAAGCCGAACTGCGCGCAGCCGTCCAGACATCGCCCGTGCTGGGTTGGACAGATCACCCTCTGGTCTCGTCAGACCTGCGTACACGCCCAGAGTCACTGGTTATCGCAGGACCCGAGACACGTATGGTCGGTGAACATCAGGTCCGTGTTTTCGGCTGGTATGACAACGAATGGGGATTTTCGGCACGCATGTTGGATGTTGCCCGCCTTATGACAGATGGCTGAATGTGCGCGGGCGCAGCGGGCGGGCTTGCCCGCGCGCTGCTTGGCCCAACGGGTCACAAGCATCTTTGATGCGCATTGACCGGGCGGGAGAACCCTATCCACCTATGATCTCGAACGGCGCGTCAAACCAGAACTCCTCCAGATTAGCCCCCCCACCAATCCGATCAATCACAGCGAATAAGCCGGGTCCGTACAATGGGGTCAGCACCCCATGCCAAGTGCCGCGAAAATAGTTCACACCCTGTCCGGGCTTGGTCACAAATGCCTGCGGATGTCCGGGCCGCCCGCCCTCATCCGGGGCCACGACAACCAGAAAAGGCTGATGTGTCATTGGGATGAAAGCCTGACTACCCTCGGGGTGACGCTCTACCATATCCAGTTGATAGGGCAAGGATCGCGGATTGGCGTTGAACAGGCTGATACCGGCGCGCCCGTCTGTGAAATCCAGTCGCGCCAGATCATGGTAGCGACCACATTGCCCTTGATTGATGATCTTGTCCGGATCACCGGTCACTTCGATGACATCACCGAATGGGGCAAATGCCTTGGCCGTCAAAGGCGCAGTCCCGACTTGCGCGCTCATGAGGGTAAAATGTCCCGCAACCGGAATTCGGCGATCCGCTCGACCTGACGGCAAGCCTCTGCGAATTCGGTGTCTTTATCCTGATCGATCCGCCGTTGAAACGCCTGGAGGATGGACGCTTTGTCGTGATCACGCACGGCGATGATAAACGGAAAACCGAATTTCTCGGTGTATTTCTTGTTCAAGCCCGTGAACATCGCACGCTCATCATCTGTCAGAGCATCCAACCCGGCCGAAGCCTGCTCGGACGTGCTTTCCTGCGTCAGCCGCTTTGCCTGCGCCAGCTTTCCGGCCAGATCCGGGTGCGCGATCAGGACACCCATCCTTTCGTCCGCAGAGGCGGAGCGGAACATGCGGGTCAATGCACTGTGCAGCCCTCCGGCCGTGTCATGCGCCGGCCCCAATTCCAACTCATACGCCCGTTCGGCAATCCAGGCGGAATGCTCGAAGATGCCACCATACGCCGCCACGAACGCATCGCGATTCATCTGGGCAGTTTTCGGATGCGGCACCGCCGGATGGTGTTCGGCCCAGTGCTCGGCGATCTGCAACCGTGTCGCAAACCAGACATCGGAAAAGCCGCGCGCGTATTCCAGAAACCGTTTCAACGCCATCACCCGGCCCGGTCGTCCGATCAGGCGGCAGTGCAAGCCAATCGACAGCATCTTGGGCGCTCCGCCCTCGCCTTCGGCGTAAAGCGCGTCAAAGCTGTCCTTGAGGTAAGAATAGAACTGGTCACCCGCGTTGAAGCCTTGCGGCGTGGCAAAGCGCATGTCGTTGCAATCCAGTGTATAGGGCACGATCAACTGATCCCGCCCACCGGTCTGCATCCAGTACGGCAAGTCGTCCGCATATGTGTCGGCCACATAGGCAAAACCACCCTCTTCTGCCACCAGACGAGCGGTGTTTTCCGAACAGCGCCCCGTGTACCAACCGCGCGGACGTTCCCCGACGACTTCGGTATGTAGGCGGATCGCCTCGGCAATCTGTGCGCGCTCTTCGTCTTCGGGCATGTCTTTGTGTTCGACCCATTTCAGGCCGTGGCTGGCAATCTCCCAGCCCGCAGCCTTCATCGCGGCCACCTGATCCGGCGAGCGGGCCAGAGCAGTCGCGACACCGTAGACCGTGATCGGCAGATCCTGCATCAACCGGTGCAACCTCCAGAATCCGGCGCGCGCGCCGTACTCATAGATCGACTCCATGTTCCAATGGCGCTGGCCTGGCCATTGCGCGGCCCCCACGATTTCGGACAGAAACGCCTCGGACGCTGCATCGCCGTGCAGAACACAGTTCTCGCCGCCCTCTTCGTAGTTCAGCACGATCTGAACGGCCAGCTTTGCACCGCCTGGCCATTGGGCGTCTGGCGGGTTGGCACCGTAGCCAATCATGTCACGAGGATAGCGAGGGGGCTGCATGGCATCTTCCATTCTTGAACTTTTGAATAGCTTTACCTCAGAAACACGCCGATGATTATCAAATCAATCCGAACGCTGTTTCCGGTTCTTTCGGCATTTCCACTGTTTCGGACTTTGCGCCACACTGTGACAAAGCAAAAGACAAATCAAAGGAGAGACCTGTGGCTGGCTATCTGACAACCCATGTTCTGGACACTGCACGCGGCTGCCCGGCTGAAGGGTTGAAAATCGCACTCTATCGGGTGTCGGGGAACTCCCATCGCAAAATCGCCGAGATGGAGACCAATTCGGACGGGCGCACAGACAGCCCAATCTTGCCACAAGACTCGTTCAAAACTGGCACTTACGAGCTGGTTTTCTTCGCAGGAGACTATCTGCGCGCCTCAGGTCAAGCTGCTGAGGACCCGCTGTTTCTTGATCAGGTGCCGCTCCGGTTTGGCATGTCTGATGCCGACGCACATTATCACGTGCCTCTGCTGCTTTCCCCTTACGGCTATTCGACCTACCGGGGCAGTTGAACCGCGGGATGGGGTTGCCGCTAAGCGGCAGCTTTATGTGTCAGCAGTTTCCGACCCACGCACGACCTTGCCGATCCGCGCAATCATGAAATCCATGAACAAACGCGCCTTAGGGTCCTGATGGCGGCGATGGGTGTACAGGCAGGCCATTTGAACAGACACCGGCGGCGTTTCGACCGCAACGGGGACCAGACGCCCCGAACTGAGGTGTTCGGCCACTTCAAAAACCGGTTTCATAGCAATCCCTTGCCCCGACAGCGCCCAGTCGGTCAGCACATCACCGTCGTCACATTCGAACCGGCCAGAGACTGCGAACCGCTTGGGACCGTCGGGCGTTTCCAATTGCCACTGAAACTCGGTCGCGCCGGGAAACCTCAGGTTCAGGCATTCATGGCGCTGGGAAACGAGGTCCGTGCCCGTTGCAGGCATGCCCCTGCGTTCAACATAGGCAGGAGCGGCACAAAGCACGCGCTGGCAGTCGGCGATCTTTCGAATACGCAGAGTACTATCTTCAGGCTGGCCGATGAAAAAGGCAAGATCCAAACCTTCGGTCGTCAGATCAACGGATCTGTCCGTCAACCGCAAGCGCACATCGATCTCGGGGTATTCTGCAAGAAAATCGGGCACATGCGGTGCCAAAACCCTGCGCCCCACCCCTAGCGGAGCGGCAACGAACAACGATCCACGCGGCGCTTCGGTCAGATGGACGACCTGCGCTTCGGCATCGTCCACCGCATCCAAAACAGCCACGGCACCGGGATAGAATGCCCGCCCCTGCTCTGTCGGGCTGAGATTGCGCGTTGTTCTTTGAAACAGACGCACGCCCAGATGATCTTCAAGCTGAGATATCCGCGCCGACGTCACCGCAGGCGAGATTCGCAGGTCTCGCCCGGCAGCGGACATGCTGCCAAGGTCGTAAACCCTGACAAAGGTGCGGATGTTGTCTAGATAGGACATCTTTTCGTTTTTTTTGATACAGTTTGACAATATCAGGGAATACCGAAGAAAGTGCCCTTTGCCTAGTGTGACGGCAACCAATCGGAGAGCTTTCTCATGTACGACTTCGCCGTTTTCTGGGACTGGATGGCATTTGCCGTGCGCTGGCTGCACGTTATTACCGCCATTGCCTGGATCGGATCCTCATTTTATTTCATCGCACTGGACCTTGGTCTGAACCGCGACATCCCCGGCCCGGCGGATGGCGAGGAATGGCAGGTTCATGGCGGCGGTTTCTACCACATCCAGAAATACCTGGTCGCGCCCGAACGGATGCCGGAACACCTGGTTTGGTTCAAATGGGAAAGCTACGCGACCTGGCTCAGCGGGGCCGGGTTGCTGATGATCGTGTACTGGGTGGGCGGAGAGCTTTATCTGATCGACGCACAAAAAGCCGATCTGGCGCTGTGGCAAGGCATTCTGATCTCGGCCGCCTCGCTGACAGTTGGTTGGCTGATCTATGATTTCCTGTGCAAATCGGGTTTGGGCGAACGTCCGACCCTGCTGATGGTGCTGCTGTTCGTCCTACTGGTGGTGATGGGCTGGGGGTACAATCAGGTTTTCACCGGTCGCGCCATGATGCTGCATCTGGGTGCCTTCACGGCCACGATCATGACAGCCAACGTGTTTTTCATCATCATGCCGAACCAACGCATCGTGGTAGACGATCTGAAGAACGGCCGTACACCTGACCCAAAGTACGGCAAAATCGCCAAGCTGCGCTCGACGCATAACAACTACCTGACGTTGCCGGTCGTGTTCCTGATGTTGTCGAACCACTACCCACTGGCATTTGCGACAGAATACAACTGGATCATCGCGGCTCTGGTCTTCCTGATGGGCGTGACCATCCGACACTACTTCAACACGCGCCACGCTCGGGCAGGCGATCCAACCTGGACATGGCTGGTCACTGCGTTGCTGTTCATCGCAATAATGTGGTTGTCTACTGCCCCTATGTACAAACCTCTGGAAGAGGCCGAAGCACAGCCACTGACACCGTTTGAACAGAAATATGCTGCCGCCGATGGCTTTGAAGAGGCCCATGACGTCGTTCTTGGACGCTGTTCGATGTGCCACGCACGCGAACCGGTGTGGGAGGGCATTTTGTGGGCGCCAAAGGGCGTATTGCTGGAAACTGAAGGCGACATTGCCCGCAACGCCCAGCAAATCTATCTGCAGGCGGGGGTCAGCCATGCGATGCCCCCCGCAAACGTCACCTACATGGAGCCCGAGGACCGAGAAGCAATCATCCGCTGGTTCCGCAACGCCGGTTCCTGATCCCGAGACCGATCAATCACACAGGCCGCAAAATTCAGGCGACGTAGGATTTAGTCTTTTCCTGCAAGGACTCTGATGCTCTAACATGAAAACAATCAGCCGTTGCTTTGCACAAAACGGCAAATGTGATTTCGAGTTGGGGCAGTTGGAGCTATCAGATGCCGGGGAGCAGGCCGCGCGCCTTTTTGAAGAGATGCCTTCTCGGCGCGATTGCAATGACCCTGCCGACCGCATTGGCCGCGTTGGAAACCACCCTGACGGCCCCGGGTGCCTCGAAAGAACTTGTAGAGCGGATGGAGGAAACCTCCTCGGTTACGACAGCCGAATCCCGCGGGCTGGACACGCCGCTTGAGATCTTGTCGGCCGCGCTTTCGGATTATCGCACTCTCGTCCAGATTCTTTATGACGAAGGGTATTTCAGCCCAGTCGTAAGCATCAAACTGGACGGAAAAGAAGCAGCTGAGATCAGCTCGCTCAGCGTACCGGCGCAGATCAATCGCGCGGTAATCACGGTCAACACCGGCCCCAAGTTCACCTTTGGCGAAGCCATCGTACAACCGATCACGCCCGAAACAGTTCTGCCCGAGGAGTTTGCGGTCGGCAAACTCGCGACCACCGGCGCGATCCAACAAGCCGCGTCAGCTGGCGTGCAGGGTTGGCGCAACGCGGGTCATGCCAAGGCCGAAGTCGAAGGCCAGAAAGTCATTGCCCGCCATGCCGAGGCCAAGCTGGATGCCGAGATCGACCTTACCCCCGGCCCGCGCCTGAGATTTGGCAAAATGATCATCAAGGGCGACACCGATGTGCGCCACCGGTCAATAGAAAAGATCGCCGGGTTTCCGGCAGGCGAAGTATATTCGCCCGAGAAAATCCAGAAGGTCGGCACACGGTTGCGGCGGACCGGGACCTTCAACGTTGTTTCGATTGAAGAGAGGGACACTCCGAACCCGGACGGCACATTGGATTTCGACGCAACGTTTGAAGATTTACCCAAGCGCCGACTGACCTTTGGCGCCGAGATCGCTTCGCGCGACGGGGTAGACGTGACCGCGACCTGGACGCACCGCAACGTATTCCGGCGTGCCGAACGTCTGCGGTTCGAGGCGGCAGTCCGTAATATCGGCGGTGCCGAGGATATCGACGGCCGGATCGGCTTGCGTCTGGATCAGCCCGACCGGCTTGGTCCCGATGACAACACTTTCTGGAACGCGCTTCTGGAACGGCGCAACACAGAAAACTACAACGTCACCGTTGCGTCGCTGGCCTACGGTGCCCGGCGCACGTTCTCTGATCGCCTATATGCCGAAGCCTCAGCCGGGTTTCAGTGGTCCAGCGCGGACGACGCCTATGGCGATGACCGCAGGTTCCGATATTTCATCCTTCCCTTGCGTTCGGAATGGGACGAGCGCGACAGTAAGGTCAGCGCAACGCGCGGCTTTTATCTGGACGCGCAGATCACGCCCTTTGCTGGTCTGTCCGAAACCGAAAGCGGCATACGCATGTTTTTTGATGGACGCGGCTATACCAGCCTCGGCACCGGCGGACGGCTGGTTCTGGCCGGTCGCGTACAGCTGGGATCGGTGCTCGGGCCGTCGCCGGACGGTGTAACACCAGACTTCCTGTTTTTCTCGGGCGGTGCCGGAACGGTTCGGGGCCAACCCTACGAGAGTCTTGGCATCCCTGTCGGCACTGGGATCGCAGGCGGCAAATCTTTCCTTGGTCTTTCCGCGGAGGTGCGCGGCAAAGTCACCGAAGCCATATCTCTGGTCGGGTTTTATGACTACGGTACCGTTGACACATCCTCATTCATCGGCAGCGGCGCAGAATATCACGCGGGTGCCGGACTTGGGGTTCGGTATGATCTGGGCGGTTTTGGTCCTTTGCGGCTGGATCTGGCCGTTCCAGTGCAGGGCGACACCGGCGACGGTTTGCAGTTTTATATCGGGATCGGACAGGCATTTTGATTGGACGTCGCGCATATCCGTTATTGTTTTCGGGGCTGATGCTGTCTGCCCCTCTGCCACTTGCCGCGCAGGAAGAAGGCGGCAGCATGCTGGAAAACTTCCTGCAGGATACGCTCTCCGGCGACGACCAAAACGTGACTGTTAAGGGCCTGCAGGGCGCGCTGAGCGCCCGCGCGACAATTGAAGAGATCACAGTTGCCGATGATGAAGGTGTTTGGCTGA
This sequence comes from Ruegeria sp. CDSC054, assembly GCF_059610645.1. NCBI lineage: Bacteria > Pseudomonadati > Pseudomonadota > Alphaproteobacteria > Rhodobacterales > Roseobacteraceae > Ruegeria > Ruegeria sp. CDSC054. The sequence continues at coordinate 49,582 of NZ_JBXWOA010000011.1, forward strand.
CCATCAAGGACGCCGAACTTGACTGGAACCGTCTGGCGCTGATCCGCGGCCGATTTTCGGTCAACTCTCTGACCGCGCAGGAAATCGATATTGCCCGTGCGCCGGGCACAACGACCAAGGAAGAACCGCCCGCTTCGGCGGAAACGCAACCGTTTCAACTGCCCGAACTGCCGGTTTCCATCGAAATCGGTGAAATTCGGGTGGATGACCTCTCGCTTGGTGAACCGCTGATCGGTGTCGCCGCCGACCTCAGCGTCACGGGCAACCTGACGCTGGCAGATGGGGCGCTGGACACCAATCTGGATGTAATCCGACTTGATCGCGCAGGGGATGAGATCAAGCTGGCGGCTGGTTTCCAGAACTCATCAAGTGAGATCAATCTGGATTTACAGGTGAACGAAGCCTCTGGCGGTCTGATATCAACCGCGCTGAAGATCCCTGACAGTCCACCGATTGGCCTGACGGCCAAGGGCGCGGGTCCGCTGTCGGACTTTACCGCGGATATCGGGCTGAGCAGCGACAACCAGATGCGCGTCACAGGACAGGTTCAGCTTCAGGCGGCCGAGGGCGGCGCAGCGGACGGTATTGCGTTCACCGCGGATCTGAATGGCGATCTGACACCCTTTCTGGGCGAGGACGTCGATCCGTTCTTCGGCCCAAAATCACGGCTTTATGTGGACGGCCAGACCAAGCCCGAAGGCGCGCTGGACATCTCGGATCTGGAACTCACCACGCAGGCGCTGGATCTGAAAGGTGAATTGCAACTGGCTGAAGGCGGCACTTTGCAACTGGCCGCGCTGCAAGGGCGCATCACCCCGACAGATGGGGAAGCCGTCGTACTGCCGGTAGCAGGAGGCGACACATCGCTCAAGGCGGCACAAATTTCGGCCCTGTTTGACCGCCAGAACGGCAACCTTTGGGATCTGAGCCTGACGGCCAACGAATTCGCGTCTCCGCAGGCCAAGCTCGGTGATGCCCGGATCACCGCACAAGGCACCCTGGATCAGGGCGAGGTTCTGACTGTCGATGGCGACGTACAAATCGCGGTCGGCGGGATAGATATGGCCGATGACGCGCTGACCACGGCCTTGGGCGATCGCATCACGCTTGATGGCCAGTTCGACTACAGCAGCGACCAGTCCCTGAAACTGTCTGGGTTTGAGCTTGTGGGCTCTGACTACACTCTGGCGCTGGACGCGCTGATTGCCGGTTTGACCAGCGGCTTGACGGTCGACGGGACGGCCAAGCTGGACGCGACTGATTTGTCGCGCTTTTCGGACCTCGCCAAGCTGGATCTTGGCGGGCAGGTGTCGGCCAGTGTGACCGGAAAAGGTTCACCGCTGGAACGCAGCTTCGACGGCAAAGTCGTCGTCCAGGGCCGCGACTTGTCTACTGGCCGTGACGATATCGACCCGGTGATCACCGGAGAGACCACGATCACACTGGACGCAAGCCGCGGCACAGACGGCATTACCATCCGCGAGTTTGATCTGGACAGCGAGGCTGCCAAGGCCGTAGCCAGCGGCGTTGTGACAACCCCGGACGGCAACCTGACCATTGACGGCCAGGCTCGGGTCAACGCGTCAGATTTGTCTGTTTTCTCGGGCTTGGCAAAACGCGATCTGGGCGGTGCGCTGCAGGCGACCGTAAACGGCAAAGGCACGGTACAAACGCTGGAGTTTGATGGTACAGCCAGTGTGATTGGTCAGAACATCAAAACAGGAATGTCTGATATTGACCCGTTGCTTACCGGCAGAACCGAGATTGAATGGGACGGTGCCAGAACCGCAGACAGTATCGAAATCCGCAACGCAACCGTGAACGGTCGCGCCCTGAGCGCGCAGGTTCAGGCGACCATAGACGATCCCTCCGGCGATCTGTCGGCTGATGGTCAAGCGCAGATGAGCGTGCCAAACCTTTCGTTGTTTTCCGGTTTGGCCGGGCGTGACCTGGCGGGTTCTGTCGCTGCGAACGTGCAAGGCAATGGCACATTGGCCACCCGAGCATTCGAACTGAAGGGCAAACTAGACGCGAACGATATTCAAACCGGTATCGACGCCGTGGACAAGTTGATCCAGGGTCAGACGACGCTGTCGGTTGATGCTCAGAACGGAGAAGATGGCCTTAGCATCCAAACATTCCGCCTGAACGGAACGGCCATAACTGCCACAGCATCGGGAACGCTGGATCGTCAGTCGGGTGGCTTGGATTTCTCGGTCAAGCTGGACGATCTGGCACGGGTGATGAACACAATGTCTGGTCCGCTGACTCTGGACGGAAACGTGGCCCCGACATCTTCGGGCGTAGAAGGCACGGTCAACCTGAATGGTCCCGACAGTTCGTTCGCCAAACTTGCCGGGACGGTGGACAGCGATGGATCGGCGGATCTGGATTTTGACGCCAAGTTCAACCGGATCGAGCGTTTTTTGCCTGAATTTCCCGGTACCGTAGCCGCCAATGGCAGCGCCAAGCGCAACAAGGGTGTTTGGACAATCGACGCAACGGCCGACGGACCCGCAGATATCAAAAGCAACGTCTCGGGAACGTTTGACGAAAGCACCGGTGAAGCCGACATGAAGGCAGTCGGCGGCGTCAATCTTGGCATCGCCAACATCTTTATCACGCCCAACAAGATCGAAGGCAGCGCCCGTTATGACCTGACATTGTCGGGTAAACCCGCGCTGGAATCTCTGTCCGGTTCGATCACCACTTCCGGTACGTCGCTGGCAATTCCCGGCGCGGGACAAACGATCACAGGCATCAGCGGATCGGTCCAACTTGCAAACAGCCGCGCCACTATTTCCCTGAGTGGCGGACCACGAGCAGGCGGCAATTTTGCCGTCAGTGGGCCAGTAGACCTTACGCCACCATTCAATGCCAATATCACGACTGCCCTTAACAGCCTCGTACTGACCGATCAGTTGCTTTATGAAACCACGCTGAACGGACAAATTGCTATGACCGGGGCGCTGGCGGGTAACAGCTCGATCGCTGGACAGATCACGTTTGGCGAAACCAATATCAACCTCGCGGCTGCATCAGGTGCCGTGGGGGCGGCACCCATTCCGGACATCGTGCACGTAAACGAAAGTCAGGCGGGCTATGTCACCCGTGAGCGCGCTGGTCTGGTCGAAAAAGAAGGCGCAGGCAAAAGCGCTTCACGTATCGCGCTGGACGTCAGTCTTTTGGCGCCCAAGGCCGTGTTTGTCCGCGGGCGTGGTGTCAACGCAGAGTTGGGAGGAAAAATCCACATCGGCGGCACCACTACCTCGGTCATTCCATCCGGTCAGATCGAGCTGATCCGTGGTAATTTTGACATTCTTGGCCGCAGACTGGCACTGACCAAAGGCATTGTTACGTTGCAGGGGGACCTGACGCCCTATATCGAGTTCGAGTCCTCGACCAGCACCTCTGACGGCACCGCAACGATCGAGATCGCCGGGCCACTGGATTCGCCCGAGGTCAACGTCTTTTCCGACCCCGAGCGCCCGGCGGAGGAAGCGCTGGCAATGCTGTTGTTCGGTAATCGCTTCTCAGAGTTGTCACCGTTCGTAATCGCTCAGATGGCGGCCTCGCTGGCGCAACTCAGCGGCGCTGGCGGCGACGCGACCAAAGGCCTGCGCGAGTCAACGGGCGTCGACACCGTGGACATCGGCGTGTCCGACGGTGGCGCGGGCCGGCTCGGCGCCGGAGCGTATCTGAGCGACAACCTCTACACCGATTTCACCGTCAACACAGAAGGCGACACCGAGGTGAACCTGAACCTGGACGTTACCGACAGTTTCACTGTGAAAGGCACCGTAGATGGACGGGGTGAGACTGGTGTTGGGGTCTTTTTTTCGCGCGACTACTAAGCAGGCCTCAGTTCACTTTCTGCGGATGCCGATCGGGTGTCCGACCTCTGGGGCCGGGTCGATCGCCGCATGATCCCTCACCATGCTCTGAAGACGCGCGACGGCCCAGTCCGGATAGGGAACCGACCGGCCGGTCGTATGGCTGACATTCATGAACAACGCTTCCTGAGTGGCGCAGATAGTACCGTCTTTTTCAGACACCATCTGTGCGAAATAGTGGCCGCGTTTGTGATCTGCGTCCAGCATCCGAAACCGGATGCTAAAGGCCTCACCCTCAAGTATTTCGCGCAGGAAATTCATGTGGGATTGCAAAATATAGGGCCCCTGCCCCATCGCATTGACCTGCGCCTCACCCAACCCAAGGTGATCTACCATCAACAGCTCCAGCGCATTGTCGAAGGCGACGCCGTAGTAGCCCACGTTCATGTGACCGTTATAGTCAATCCACTCGGGGCGCGCCTTGAACCAACGGAATTCAAGCGGGGCATCATAAGGTCCGTCATGCCCGGCCAGCGTTTCAGGCGTCAGTTGCATCAAGTGCTCCTTCTTGGGTCTCAAAGATTGCGACCGCGCGGATAAATCCGGCTGAGGCCCCTTTTATCTTGAAGGGGAAACAGGAAATCTCGAACCCAGTTGGCGGCAAGGTTTCAAGGTTCGTCAGTTTTTCCATGTGACAATAGCCAACCTCCATCGAGGCCCGGTGCCCTTCCCAAATAATCGATGCATCTTGCGTCTCAGCATACTCCTGAGCGGTCAAGGGAAACGGTGCGTCCCAGCTCCAGGCGTCGGTTCCTGTCACGCGCACCCCGCGTTTAGTCAGATACAGCGTTGCCTCGCGCCCTATGCCGCATCCTTTGGCCAGATAGTCCGGATGCCCATAACGCGTGCCGGCCGAGGTATTCACGACGACGATATCCAACGGCTGCAATTCGTGACCAATCCGTTTCAACTCGGCTTCGACATCGGCGGCGGTCGCCACATAACCATCGTCGAAATGGCGAAAATCCAGTTTCACGCCGGGGTTCATGCACCATTCCAGCGGCACCTCGTCAATGGTGATCGCGCGCTCGCCTTTGTTCATGGTCGAGTGATGATGGTAGGGCGCGTCCAGATGGGTGCCATTGTGCGTGGCGATCTTAAGGCGTTCGATGGCCCAGCCCTCGCCGCCGGGCAGATCATCTTTCTGCAGGCCCGGAAAGAAGGACATGACTTGTTCGGCGGTCTGGTCATGGGCCAGATATTCGATTTCCGGCAGCATGATCGGCGGATCGGACACAATCCCGGTTTCCAACGGAACGGATAAATCGACGAAACGGCGTGCCATGTAAATCTCCTCCACCAAGAACGGTGACAGGGTTGGCCGCAGGTAAGCTGCTGTCAAGGAAAGAAAAAGGCGACCCAATGGGCCGCCCTTCCAATACTGTATGTGACGGATTTACTCCGCCGCGATGGCGTCTTCGATCTTTTCGACGCGAATGGCCGAGAACTTGAACTCGGGGATCTTGCCGTACGGATCGATGGCCGAGTTGGTTAGGATATTCGCTGCCGCCTCGACATAGGCGAACGGAATGAACACCATATCTTCGGCGATCGCCCGGTCGGCTCGAACCATGATTTCGATCGAGCCGCGCCGCGTGGTGAGACGGATCATTTCGCCCGGCTCGATCCCCATCAGTTTCAGCTGGCGCGGGTTCATCGAACAGTTTGCTTCCGGTTCCACAGCATCCAGAACGTTGGACCGGCGGGTCATCGACCCGGTGTGCCAGTGTTCCAGCTGACGGCCGGTTGTTGCAATCATCGGGTATTCCTCATCCGGCGCTTCATCCGGCGGAATGACACTGGCCGGGGTGAACTTGGCCCGTCCGTCTGTCCGCGGGAAGCCATCACCGAACACGATCGCCTGTCCCGGATCGGTTTCACTGAGCGACGGATAGGTGATCGTCTCGGTCTCAAGCCGCTCCCAGGTGATGTTGTCGAGTGACGCCATGGTCAGCTTCATCTCGGCAAAGACCTGAGACACATCCGTGTAATCCCAGTTCAGACCGATCCGCTGCGCCAGCTCAACGGTGATTTTCCAGTCCTCACGCGCCTCACCCGGAGGTGCCACAGCCGGACGCACACGCTGAACCTGACGGTTGGTGTTCGACACGGTGCCGTTCTTTTCATACAGCGCCGAGGCGGGCAGGATGATGTCGGCATAGTTGGCCGTTTCGGTCAGGAAGATATCCTGCACAATCATCAGTTCCAGCTTGGCCAACGCTTCCCGTGCGTGACCGACATCAGGGTCGGACATAGCCGGGTTTTCACCCTGAATATACATGCCCTTGATGTTACCCGCATAGGCCTGATCGATGATCTCGGTCACGGTCAGGCCCTTCTCGTTAGAGAAGTCGTCCGAGTTCCAGACGTTGTTGAACTTGGCTCGAATGCCGTCATCCATAACCGACTGATAATCCGGCAGGAACATCGGGATCAGACCCGCGTCAGACGCGCCCTGCACGTTGTTCTGGCCACGCAGCGGGTGCAGACCCGCGCCGGGTTTTCCAACATTGCCGGTCATCAATGCCAGCGAGATCAGGCATCGCGAGTTATCGGTGCCGTGAATGTGCTGACTGACGCCCATACCCCAGAAGATCAGACCAGCCTTGGCCTGCGCGAAGGTACGCGCGACACGGCGCAGCTGTTCTGGCTCAATGCCACAAATGGGCGCCATTGCCTCGGGCGTGAAGGCGCGCAGATGCTCTTTTTCGGCTTCCCAGTTCTCGGTCCAGCGGTGGATGTACTGGCTGTCGTACAGCTCTTCCTCGACGATCACGTTCATGATCGCGTTGAGCATCGAGACATCAGCACCCGGACGGAACTGCAGCATCTCGTCCGCGAACTTGCGCATACCGACGCCGCGCGGGTCCATCACGATCAGCTTGCCACCGCGCTTGGTGAACTGCTTGAAGTATGTTGCTGCCACGGGGTGGTTCTCAATCGGGTTCGCGCCGATGATGATAACCACATCCGAGTTCTCGACCTCGTTAAAGGTGGCGGTCACCGCGCCTGAGCCCACGTTCTCGATCAGCGCCGCCACGGACGAGGCATGGCACAGACGGGTGCAGTGGTCGACGTTGTTGTGCTTGAAGCCCTGACGAATGAACTTCTGGAAAAGATAAGCTTCTTCGTTGGTGCATTTGGCCGAACCAAAGCCAGCGACGTTGCGCGGATCTTGATCACGCAGCGCCTTCAGTTTGGAGGCTGCCAGATCCATTGCCTCTTCCCAAGTCGCCTCGCGGAAATGGGTCGACAGATTACCCGGATCGACGTTCAGGCCCTTCTCAGGCGCATCCTCACGCCGGATCAGAGGTTTGGTCAGGCGGTGTGGGTGGTGGATATAGTCAAAGCCAAAGCGACCTTTGACACACAAGCGGCCTTCGTTTGCCGGGCCGTTAATGCCTTCGACATACTTGACCTTGCCGTCCTTGACCTTCAGCGAGACCTTACAGCCGACGCCGCAGAACGGGCAGACGCTTTCGGTCTCGGAATCGTAGTCTTTGCTGTCGCCCTGCTGCTTTTCGTCCAACACAGTGGCTGGCATCAGCGCACCAGTCGGGCAGGCCTGAACACATTCGCCACAGGCCACACAGGTCGAATCCCCCATCGGGTCGTTCTGGTCAAACACCACCTGCGCGGTGTGTCCACGACCGGCCATGCCGATCACGTCATTCACCTGCACGTCGCGACAAGCACGGACGCAGAGGTTGCAGTTAATGCACGCATCCAGATTGACGCGCATCGCAACGTGGCTGTCATCTAGCAACGGTATTTTGTCGGCCTCTTTCGCCGGGAAACGGCTGTCGCTGACATCGTTCAGCTTGGCCATATCCCAGAAATGGCTGGATTTATCGTGCGCCTCTTCGGGTTGGTCGGCGACCAGCAATTCCATAACCATGGCGCGCGATTTCTCGGCCCGTTCGCTATCGGTTATTACCACCATTCCGTCCGCAGCCGGACGGATGCACGAGGCGACCAGAGTGCGCTCGCCCTCCACCTCGACCATACAGGCGCGACAGTTGCCATCCGGTTTATAGCCGGGTTGAGGCTTGTGACATAAGTGCGGAATGGTGAACCCCTGCCCCTTGGCGGCTTCCCAGATGGTCCAGCCCTCGGGCACGGTGACATCATCGCCGTTCAGGTTGAAGGTGACGGTCTTGGTTGGGCTTGCATCAAGCATGGCTCTGTCTCCCTCAGATTTCGTCAGCGAAATGTTTCATGACCAGGCGGATCGGGTTCGGGGCCGCCTGCCCCAGACCGCAGATCGAGGCATCGCCCAAGACCTGGCACAGGTCTTCCAGCAGGTCCTGATCCCACTTGTCGGCCTGCATCAGCTTCACGGCCTTTTCGCAGCCTGCCCGGCAGGGCGTGCACTGGCCGCAGCTTTCATCCTCGAAGAAGCGCAGCATGTTCAGTGCCGCATCACGTGCGGTGTCCTGATCGGAGAGAACCACCACGGCGGCGGACCCGATGAAGGTGCCCAGCGGCTGCAGCGTGTCAAAGTCCAGCGGGACGTCATCGATGGATGCAGGCAGCAGACCCGAAGACGGCCCGCCCGGTTGATATGCCTTGAACACGTGGCCTTCAGTCATACCACCGGCGGCCTCGATCACATCGAGAATGGTAGAACCCGCCGGCAACAGGTAAACACCCGGCTTGGCTACGCGACCCGAGATTGAGTAGCTGCGCAGACCCTTACGGCCATTCTTTTCTACGGAACTCAGAATCTGCGGACCTTCGCGGCAGATTTTAGAAACCCAATACAGCGTCTCGACATTGTGCACCAATGTCGGACGATTAAAGACCCCAACCTGCGCCACAAACGGAGGACGGTGACGCGGCAGGCCCTTCTTGCCCTCGATCGACTCGATCATCGCGGATTCTTCACCGCAGATGTAAGCGCCAGCACCCCGGCGCAGGTCGATGTAACCCGGCTCAACGATCCCGGCCTCTTCCAACGCAGCGATCTCGCGGGCGAGGATTTCCAGCACCGCCGGGTATTCATCACGCATGTAGATAAAGCAGGTCTCTGCCTCGACCGCCCAAGCGGCGATCAGCATGCCCTCGAGGAAGACATGCGGCGTGCGCTCCAGATAGTAACGGTCCTTGAACGTGCCGGGTTCGCCCTCGTCACCGTTCACGGCCAGATAGCGGGTGCCTTCGTTCATGCGAACAAAGCCCCATTTCTTGCCGGACGGGAAGCCAGCACCACCCAGACCGCGCAGGCCTGAGGACAGAACGTCTTCTTGTACTTTCTCCCAGTCGCCGCTCTCGCGCAGCTCTTTCAGCTTGGCGTAGCCACCGTTTGCCGCATAGGCACCAAAGGTTTCGTAATCGGGCAGATGGGCGTGAGTATCACCGGCGGCAATTGCGGCCTGCACCTTTTCAGGGGTCGCATGATCGATGTGGTTGTGACCAATCTCAAGCACCGGGGCCGTATCGCAACGCCCCATGCAAGGCGCGCGCACCACACGCACTTCGGATACATCCAAGCCATCTTCCAGCGCCTTCTGCAACTGCTGGGCACCGGCCATTTCGCAGGAGAGAGAGTCACAGACACGGATCGTCAACGCAGGCGGCGGCACCTCGCCTTCTTTCACCACGTCGAAATGGGCATAAAACGTCGCGGTCTCATAGATCTCGGCCTGACCGATCCGCATCTCAACCGCCAGCGCGGCGATATGGTCGGCGCTGATATGGCCGTGCTCATCCTGGATCAAATGCAGGAATTCGATCAACAGATCGCGACGACGCGGGCGGTCGCCCAGTAGGCGCGCAATCTCGGCCTGCGCCTCATCCGTGAACTGACGGCCTTTGGGCGTATGCCGCCCTTTGCCTTTACCTGACTTCCAGACGCCCTTGGGTGCGCCTGATGGCTTGGTATCTAATGGTGCCATGATGCCCTCCGATTAAGGCTCCGTGTCTCATCAGAATAGTATATCGTCAAATCGCTTATCGCTATCGCACGATAACGACACCTTATCACCGCAAAGACGTCACAACAGCGCGCAAAGCCCCGACCGTCGGCAATTCCGGGTCTCGGCTTAAGGTGGCCAGACAAATCGGTTTACTTACAACAGGATCGACCAGAGGCAGCACACGCGTCCCCTTAAGATCACCCAGCGCACGCACCAGAACGCGGGGGACAACTGTGGCTGCCAGCCCTTCACGCGCCATGACCATTGAGGCAGTAAAGCCACTGGTTTCAGCGACCACTTGGGGGTGGAGACCCTGCTCAGCGAAGATGCGGTCCAGTATGCGACGATTCTGCATCTGCGGCTCAAGCAGGCTGAGTGGAAACTCGGCGACCTGTGTCCACGGGATCGGCCCGGTTTCTTCGGTCATATGCGACGGTATCAACAGCACGTAAGTCTCTTCGTACAACGGCTGAACCTGCCGCAAGTCGGTGCCAATGCTGTCGCCATAAGTGATACCCGCATCCAGACTACCCTCATCCAACCGGTGCTGAATGGACGAGGCCGACATGGTTTCGATCCGTGTGACAACGCGCGGATGCGCCTGATGCAGCCGCTTGATCAGCCGTCCGGTAAAGGCAATCGCGGTTGGGATTACACCCAGTTTGAGTGTCCCGGTAATCTCTCCCTTCGAGGCCAGAACCTGCTGTTCCAGCGCCTTTGTCTCATCCAGAATGCGCCGCGCGCGCTGGACGATCATCTCGCCTTCTTCAGTCAGGCCCTGAAACCTGTTGGCGCGGCGCACGATTGAGACACCCAGCCGGTCCTCGAGATTCCGAATACGCATGGAAAACGCTGGCTGAGAAATTCCGCATTCCTCGGCCGCTTTGGCAAAATGGCGATGCCGGGCCAAGGCGCTAAGCAATTGCAGGTCGCGGATTTCGATCATGTTTCGGTATCCCAAGGTGAGGCCAGAAACCCAGATTAGCGGCTTTTACGTTGGGGGAAAGCGATGCGTTCAGGTCAAAGACAAGGCATAGACATTGTTGAGATAGCCCTGGTCTGCAATCCGGAACTGGGTCTCGCCAATCTGTACAAACCCATTGGCCAGATAGAAGGCGATGGCCGGATCGTTTTCTGCATTGGTGGTCAACCAGACGGAATCGGCCCGTTTCTCTCGGCAATGCGTCAGCGCTGCCGCAAGCAGGCGCGTGCCGATCCCTTTGCCGTGATGACGCGGCTGAACATAGAACGTCGAAATTTCCATACCCGACCACCCCACGACAGGGGCATCACAGACCGGAGAGACGCGAATGAACCCGTCGATCCCCTGTGTATTATTCGACACCAGAATGAACTCTTCCGGATCGCTGATCAGGGCACCGATACGCGCTGGCGTGAACTCGGTCAGCGCGTAATCCGCGAAAAAACCGCTAACCCCGCGTTTGAGATAGGTGCCAATCCAGACTTCAATCGAGATCGCAGCGATGCTTGACGCATCTGAATGGTCCGCTTCACGCAGGGTCAATCGGCACTCAGGTATTGAACAAAAAGTGCATCACATCGCCGTCTTTGACGATGTAGCCCTTACCCTCGGCCCGCATCTTGCCTGCTTCCTTTGCGCCTTGTTCACCATTGGCAGCGATATAGTCGTCATAGGCGATCGTCTCAGCGCGAATGAAACCTTTTTCGAAATCCCCATGGATCACACCAGCGGCCTGCGGCGCGGCGGTGCCCGTGCGAATGGTCCAGGCGCGGGCCTCTTTCGGGCCAACGGTGAAATAGGTTTCCAGCTTGAGCAGGTCATAGCCGGCACGGATCAGACGGTCGAGGCCGGGCTCTTCCAGACCCATTTCTTCCAGGAACATCTGTGCCTCGTCTTCTTCCAGAAGGCTGATCTCTTCTTCGATCTTGGCACTGATGATGACGTGTGAATTGCCTTGAGCAGCGGCCATTTTAGCCACTTTGGCGGAGTATTCATTGCCGTCGGCCGCTTCTTCTTCGGACACGTTGCAAACATAGAGAACCGGTTTTGTGGTCAGCAGCTGCAGCATCGTCCATGCTTTGGCGTCTTCGTCGGAAACTTCGACCAGACGCGCGGGTTTGCCGTTTTCCAGCATCGCTTGCGCCTCGGCCAGCAAGCGTTCCTGCTGCTGCGCCTCTTTGTCATTGCCTTTCAGCTTGCGCACCAGATTGGCGCGGCGCTTTTCGATGCTCTCCAGATCGGCCAGCATCAGTTCGGTCTCGATGGTGTCGGCATCGGCCACAGGATCAACGCGGCCGTCCACGTGGGTCACATCGCCATCTTCGAAACAGCGCAGCACGTGGGCAATGGCGTCGGTTTCACGGATGTTCGCCAGAAACTGGTTGCCCAGCCCTTCACCTTTCGAGGCACCCTTCACCAGACCCGCAATATCCACAAAGGTCATGCGCGTCGGAATGATTTGCTTGGAGCTTGCGATAGTGGCCAGCTTGTCCAGCCGGTCGTCGGGGACGGCCACATCGCCCACATTGGGTTCGATCGTGCAGAACGGGAAATTCGCCGCCTGCGCAGCTGCGGTTTTGGTCAGCGCATTGAAGAGGGTCGACTTACCCACATTCGGCAGACCCACGATTCCCATTTTAAAGCCCATGACGGCCTCCTGCATAGCATTCGAGCGCAGCTTCTATGCAGGTCGGGCACAATGCGCAAGCCAGCGGGCGCATTAGGTACGCAAGAGCGTTTTGACAACACAATTGATTGTCACGGCTTTGTGCGCTTGCGCACATTGAAACGAGAGCACTAGAATCACCAATTAGCAATCTAGAAAAATTGAATAGTGAATGCTGACATGAGATCTTTCGTTCTTGCCCTTGGGGTTCTTTTCGCCACGACCTCCGCACACGCACAATCAGTTGTCTTCGGTGCCGGATATGCAGATTTTTCCGAAAGTGACGCAAAAGACCAGGCCGCCTTTTCGGTCGAATACCATCATCGCCCTTTCTACGAGGCAACGCGCCTGTCCGCGACATGGGGCGGTGCGCTGACCGTGGACGAAGCCGGTGACGTCCATGTGGGCGCTGGCCTTATCGGTACATATAGCTTCGCGGAACGCTGGTTCGTAGAGGGCAGCGTCATGCCCGGCTATTTCTCTGAATCAGAGGAACTGAACGACCTCGGCGGCAGTTTCCAGATCCGCAGCCTGTTGGGCGTCGGTTATACGCTGAACAGCGGCAACAAAGTCTCTCTTGCGATTACGCATAAATCGAATGCAAGCACGCAACAGGAAAACCCGGGCGTCAATTCTGTGCTGCTGCGATACCACCTTGCGTTCTAGGGGCTTCGCAGCGAACCGGGATTGATTTCTTTTCAAAGTTTCTGCACATCAGGTCTGAACCTGATTGCAAGGACAGCTTATGACCCGTATCGACGCCAAGTTCGCCTCTCTGAAAGAACAGGGAAAGAAGGCGTTCGTCGCCTACATCATGGCCGGAGACCCAGATTTTGAGACTTCGCTTGAGATCGTAAAGGGCCTGCCCGGCGCAGGTGTCGATGTCATCGAACTGGGCCTGCCCTTTACCGATCCAATGGCAGACGGCCCGACGATCCAAGCCGCCGGTCAACGCGCACTGGACGGTGGAATGACCTTGCAGCGAACCTTGGATCTGGCCCGCGCCTTCCGCGAGACCGACGATACCACTCCGATTGTGCTGATGGGCTACTACAACCCGATCTATAACCGCGGCGTCGATAAGTTCCTTGCAGATGCCAAAGAGGTCGGCATTGACGGTCTGATCGTCGTCGACCTGCCACCAGAAGAAGATGAAGAGCTATGCCTGCCCGCACAAGCTGCAGGTCTGAACTTTATCCGTCTGGCCACGCCAACAACCGATGACAAACGCCTGCCGCGCGTTCTGCAGAACACATCGGGTTTTGTGTATTACGTGTCAATCACCGGCATTACCGGTGCGGCCGAAGCCCAAGCTACAAATGTTGGCCCCGAGGTCGCCCGCATCAAATCCGCAACCGATTTACCAGTGATCGTCGGGTTCGGAATCAATACACCTGAAAAATCACAGGCAATCGCAACTGTTGCTGATGGTGCAGTGGTCGGCTCTGCTATCGTCAGCCAGATCGCTGCGGGCAAGCCCACCGGCGAAGTATTGGATTTCGTGAAATCTCTGGCTGACGGCGCACACTCAGCCTGATCGAGACCTGATCAATTTTCAACGCGGTCGGCCCTGTCCGGCCGCGTTTTTTTCTTGCCCGGAATACATGGCGTCGCATCGCAAAGTCTCGGCGTTGCGAGGGCCTCAAATGGTTGGTAAACAAAAAGAACCAATCCTGCGAAGGCCGAAAAATATGCCCGTTATTACCAATATCGAAGACCTGAAACGCATCTACGAACGGCGCGTGCCACGCATGTTTTTCGACTACGCCGAAAGCGGCAGCTGGACCGAACAAACCTTCCGCGAGAACAGCTCGGATTTCGAAGATATCAGGCTGCGCCAGCGGGTCGCCGTGGACATGGACAGGCGCTCGACCGCATCGCAGATGATCGGACAGGATGTTGCGATGCCGGTGGCTCTGGCCCCCGTTGGCCTGACAGGCATGCAGCACGCGGACGGTGAGATGAAGGCCGCAAAGGCTGCCGAGGAATTCGGCGTGCCCTTCACCCTGTCAACCATGTCGATCAACTCGATCGAGGATGTCGCAGGGCATACAAGCAAACCCTTTTGGTTTCAGCTTTATGCAATGAAGGATCAGGATTACGTCGGTCGCCTGATCCAGCGCGCCAAGGATGCCAAATGTTCGGCATTGGTCATCACCTTGGACCTGCAAATTCTGGGGCAGCGCCACAAGGATTTGAAAAATGGCTTGTCCGCGCCGCCGAAACTGACCGCCAAGACAATTGCAAACCTCATGACCAAATGGGCTTGGGGGATCGAAATGCTGGGTGCACATCGGCGCGAATTTGGCAATATCGTTGGCCATGCCGAGGGCGTCTCTGACGCCTCATCGTTGGGCGCGTGGACGGCAGAACAATTCGACCCCAGCCTCGACTGGAAGAAGGTCGAAAAGCTGATGGAACAGTGGGGCGGCAAGGTGATCCTGAAGGGCATTCTGGATGCCGAGGACGCCAGGATGGCAGCTAAACTGGGCGCAGATGCCATCGTTGTTTCAAACCACGGCGGGCGACAGTTGGATGGAGCGCTCAGTTCGATCCGTGTTTTGCCTGAAATCATGGACGCAGTTGGTGGTGACGTCGAAGTCCATCTGGACAGCGGCATCCGGTCCGGGCAGGACGTTCTCAAAGCGCTGGCACTTGGGGCCAAGGGCACTTACATCGGTCGCGCTTTTGTCTATGGGCTGGGTGCGATGGGCCAACAAGGTGTCACGACTGCGCTGGACATTATCCACAAAGAGCTGGACACCACGATGGCCCTGTGCGGCGAGCGGGATGTGAGCAGTCTGGGTCGTCACAACCTGCTGATCCCCGAGGATTTCGGCGGCCGATGGCAAGCCTGATCTCGCAAGACCTTCCAGCAAACCTTGTTAAAGGGGGCTCTGCCCCCACCGCAGCAAGCTGCGATTCCCCCGGGATATTTTCTGCCAGATGAAGCAGGGGATCCGATCTTCATCTGGCCCCAAATATCCCGGAGCGCGAGGCAGAGCCTCGCAAAGTATGAAGACCGCTAAAAACCCCTTTTCAAACCTGACAATTCAAGCTAAGGACGCGGCTTCACGCGGGCATACAGCCTTGGAGGATGCCCGCCCTAACATTGGAGAATTATCATGGCTGGAGAGATTCCTGATCTCGTAGCTCTGGAACGGACGGGGACAGGCAAGGGCGCCGCTCGTCAGGCACGCCGCGACGGCATGGTTCCGGGCATTGTATTTGGTGGCGACAAAGAACCGCTGCCGATTCAGATCCCGTTCAACGAACTGTTCAAGCGCCTGAAAGCTGGCCGGTTCAAGTCGACCCTGTGGAACCTGAAAGTTGAAGGCCAGGAAGACGTTCGCGTCATCTGCCGCGACGTTCAGCGTGACGTCGTCAAAGACCTTCCGACCCACCTGGATCTGATGCGCCTGCGTCGGACCACTAAGATCGCGCTGTTCATCCCGGTTGAGTTCATCAACGAGGAAGAAGCACCCGGCATCAAAAAGGGCGGCGTTTTGACGGTTGTCCGTCCGGAAGTCGAACTGCTGTGCACCGCTGGTGATATTCCTGAGAAGATCACTGTTGACGTGACCGGCATGAACATCAACGACGTTGCCACCATTTCGTCGGTCGACCTGCCCGAAGGCACCAAGCCGACAATCGACCGTGACTTCGTGATCGCGAACATCTCGGCACCGACTGGTTTGTCGACAAGCGACGACGAAGAGGGTGAAGAAGGTGAAGTGGCCGCAGACGAAGTTGAAGTCGTCGGTCAGGAAGCCGAAGAGTAAGTTCAGGCTTAACTGTACTGGAAATGAAACGGGGTTCCATCGGAGCCCCGTTTTTTTCAAATGCACATTTTCGCATTTGATCGCAGACTGTGCTAAGTTCGCTGCCAGTGGCCCAATTGGAATGCCACCAGCTCATCGAATAGTTCAGCGTAGCACGCGATCATGAGACCCCAATCAAATTTTCTACCAGCCCTAATTTCAATGGCCGTCAGCGTCGGTTTCGGATCTTCGGTCACTGCGCAAGTGCAGGACACTCTGCCCAGTAAGGATGACGTTGCTGAACGTTTCACGTCTGATCATTTCTCGCCATATGCCGGTAGAAACTTTCCGACCCGACCGCTTTGGGGTGACACACATCTTCATACCCAGGTGTCCGTTGACGCCGGAACCATGACCCGTCTTAGCCAAGAGGACGCGTTTCGGTTCGCGCGAGGCCACGAAGTCACTACGACGCATGGATTGCAGGCAAAGCTTTCCCAACCACTGGATTGGCTTGTAGTCTCGGACCATGCCGAAATGTATGGGCTAATGCCCCAGTTACTTGGCGGGGATCAGAATGTTCTGTCGACCCCGCAAGGCAAAGCCTGGTACGACGCGCTTACCAGCAACGACAACGACATTGTCTTTGCCACCGCTATGGAAATCGTGGCGTCGTTGTCCGGGAATGAGCCCCCGATCGACAATCCCAAAGCCATCAAGGACGCTTGGCAGAACTATACGGCCCTTGCGGACCAGTACAACGAGCCCGGCGTCTTTACCGCTCTAATCGGTTACGAGTGGACGTCTGAGGGCGGAGACAACATCCACCGCAACGTGATCTTCCGGGATGCTGCGGCCAACGCCAATCAGGTACTTCCGTTCTCGCAATTCGACAGTAAGAACCCTGAAGACCTATGGGCACACCTGGCCGACTATGAGGATCGGACAGGCGGTGACGTGCTTGCAATTCCCCATAATGGCAACCTGTCCAATGGTCGCTTGTTTTCAGTTTCGAACTTTGACGGGACGCCCTTATCGGAAGAAAACGCGCGCCTGCGTGCACGGTTCGAACCGGTCATCGAAACTACGCAGATCAAAGGTGACAGTGAAGCGCATCCGTTTCTCAGCCCGATGACGAATTCGCGGATTTTGACACGTGGGACGCGTCAAACCTGAACGGGACCGAAGCCAAAACTCAGGACATGTTGCAATACGAGTATTCCCGCGAGGCTTACAAAACCGGTCTGATGCTGGAAGAACAACTGGGCATCAACCCCTACAAGGTCGGTCAGATTGGTTCGACTGACGCGCATACTGGCATGGCAGCCGTGGAAGAGGAGAACTTCTTTGGCAAGCATTCCGGCGTGGAACCGGAGCCAAACCGCTGGGAACATTTGGTTATCGAAGCCCCCGACCCCGAGTTCTCAATCTATGGCTGGAAACAGGCCTCGGGTGGATATGCTGCTGTTTGGGCCATGGAGAATACCCGCGAGGCGATCTTTGACGCGCTCGAGCGGCGCGAAGTCTACGGCACCACCGGTTCGCGTATGCTGGTGCGGTTCTTCGGCGGCTGGGATTTTGCAGAAGAAGATGCTCTGTCTCGCCTGCCTGCCGATCTTGGCTACGCTAAGGGCGTACCGATGGGTTCGGATCTACCCGCCAGAACCGGCGACGGTGCACCGAATTTCCTGATCGCAGCGCTGAAAGACCCCTATAGCGGCAATCTCGACCGTGTACAGGTCATCAAAGGGTGGCTGAACGCAGACGGGACGCGCGGAGAAAAGGTCTATGACGTGGCATGGGGCGGAGATCGTGTGCCCGACGCAGACGGAAAATTGCCTTTGGTCGGGAACACGGTCGATGTGGGAAACGCGACTTGGACCAACACAATTGGTGCACCGGAATTGATCACCTATTGGCAGGACCCGGATTTCGACCCGTCGCAGCGGGCCTTCTACTATGTCCGCGTCATCGAAATCCCGACGCCGCGCTGGACGGCCTATGAGGCCAAAAGGTTCAACGTCCAGATGGATGCCGACGTGCCGATGACCACAACCGAACGCGCCTATACCTCTCCGATCTGGTACACGCCCAAAGGCTGAAGCTCGTCTTTTGCACCTTGCCATCACTGGATTTTCGATCCATTTCGGGGCATGAGGGGCAAGTCCTACTAGGAGGCGCAGAGCAGAGTCATGAAACTTTTTGTCGGACTGGGAAATCCGGGGCAGAAATACGCCCGGAACCGGCACAATATCGGGTTCATGGCACTGGACAGGATTGCCGACGATCACGGTTTCGGCCCGTGGAAATCAAAGTTCCAGGCAGAAATCGCCGAGGGGCGGTTGGGCTCGGAAAAGGTGCTGCTGATCAAGCCACAAACCTTCATGAACCGCTCGGGTCAATCCGTGGGTGAGGCCATGCGCTTCTATAAGCTGGACTCGACAGATGTGACCGTTTTTCACGACGAGCTGGATCTTGCGCCCGGTAAGGTGCGTGCGAAAGCAGGTGGAGGTCACGCCGGGCATAACGGTCTGCGGTCGATCCATGACCATATCAGCCCGGCCTATGATCGAGTTCGTCTGGGCATTGGGCATCCGGGCCGCAAAGAACTGGTCTCGCCTTATGTCCTGAGTGACTTTGCCAAGGCAGATTCGGATTGGCTGGAAGACGTCTTGCGGGGGGTTTCCGACGGTGCCGGTCATTTGGCAGATGGCGATGGTGGCAGATTCATGAACGCGGTCGCATTGCGCACCGCACCGCCACGGTCATCAAAAACCGCTGCGGCCTCCTCGAAATCGGTCGCTGCAGCTACGCCTGAACCCGAGGCGGACACCAGGTCCGCCATGCAAAAACTGATGGACAAGTTCAAGTAAGGCCAACGATGGTGCCGCTACGTCTCAATTGCGAACTGCGCCAGTCCGCGCTCCAATGCACACCAAAAGCGGGAGGTAACATATGCGAACCCTGATGAAATGGGTGCTGCGCATCGTTTTGATGTTGGTGCTGGCAGCGGTGGTCGTTGGCGTTTGGAAGCGCGAAGAGATTCAGCGCCTGATGGCAGTGAACTCTTTGTTTTCCGAAGAAAAGATCATTTACAACTTCTCTCACATGGATGACGCCTTCCTGACTGTCGACCTGCCAAGGGGGGAAGGTGCGACATTCGAACTGCCCTACGGCCCCGGTTTTGACCTGCCCGAGGGCACGGACAAATGGGTCGAAGACCGGGCCGTAACCTCTTTGCTGGTGATGCAGGACGGGCAGATCAGGTTCGAAGAATACTATTTGGGGACCGCCCCCGAGGATCGCCGGATATCCTGGTCGGTCGCCAAAAGCTATCTGTCCGCCCTGTTCGGCATCCTGATGGCCGAAGGCGCCATCGACTCGCTGGACGATCCGGTGGTCAAATACGCCCCGAAACTGCAGGGCACCGCTTATGACGGCGCAACGATCCGCAATGTTCTGAACATGGCCAGCGGTGTGACCTTCGACGAGGACTATCTGGACTACAACTCCGACATCAACCGAATGGGTCGCGTCGTCGCCCTGGGTGGAGAGCTGGATGACTTTGCCGCCTCGCTGAACGAAACGTTCGTCGAGCCCGGCGAGACATGGCAATATGTCTCGATCGACACCCACGTTATCGGCATGATTGTTCGCGGTGCGACGGACCGATCTGTGGCTGATTTGCTGACCGAAAAGATCATTGAACCTCTGGGCCTTGAACGCGACGGTTACTATGTCACCGATGGTGCCGGCGTGGCTTTCGTCCTGGGCGGGTTGAACTTCACCACTCGCGACTTTGCCCGGTTTGGACAGATGATCCTGCAAAACGGCGAGCATAACGGTCAGCAGATTGTACCCGCCGATTGGATTGCGGAATCCGTTTTTCCAAGCGCCCCCACCAAGGCCGGAGAGATCGGCTATGGCTATCAGTGGTGGATCCCCCTTGGCGCGCATGAAGGTGAGTTTCTGGCCCGTGGCGTATATGGCCAGTACATCTATTTCGACCAACCGCGCGGTGTTGTTATCGTCGCAACCGGGGCTGATCGCAATTTCCGCGACGATGGTGTCAACGAGGCGAACATAGAAATGTTCCGCACGATCGCTCAAAGCCTGTAAGGTGTGCTCATGCAAAAACTGGACAGCATAAACGTTCTGGGGGGCGTCCTTGCCCCCTGCTCCCGCGATCCACAGACCGGGTTTTTTCGGGACGGGGCCTGTAACACCTGCGCCGAAGATCAGGGCAGTCACACGGTCTGCGCGGTCATGACGGCCGAGTTTTTGGCCTATTCCAAATATGTCGGCAATGACCTGAGCACACCGCGCCCTGAATTCGACTTTCCCGGTCTCAAACCCGGTGACAAATGGTGCCTTTGTGCCGGGCGTTTCCTGCAGGCCCATGACGAGGGCTGCGCGCCCCAGGCCGACCTTGAGGCCACGCATCAGCGGGCGCTGGACATCGTCCCTATTGGAATCTTACGCGAATACGCCGCGAAACCCGATTGACCTCGGGGACAAAAACACATCAAAGAAACCCGCCAGCCGACACTTTGTTTAGCAAGCGCAAAACCGTTAAAAACGAGGTAGGCTATGAGCTTTATCGCCATAAACCGCTTCAAAGTCCGTTTGGGCAGCGAAGCCGATTTCGAATCCGTTTGGAAAGACCGCGAAAGCCGCTTGAAAGAACTGCAAGGGTTTCAGGAGTTTCGCCTTCTGAAAGGCCCCGAAGGCGACGGATATCGGCTGTATTCCAGCCATGTGATCTGGGACAGTCGCAGCGATTTCGAAGCCTGGACCAAGTCCCAACAATTCCGGGATGCGCACAAAAACGCTGGCAACGGCAAGACGCAGTCGGCTCTTGTGGGCCCACCTCAGTTCGAGGGGTTCGAAACGGTTTTGCATCAGAACTGATCAATCCATGTCGCCAACACCGGATTGATGTTTACACGGCGCGCGCCAGATAGCCACGCGATGTGCGCGAGGGCGGACCAGTTGGAAAACTGTGCTCCGCCTCCAGCAGCCACCCCGCATCCTTTAGCATCTTGGCCACCTGTTGCGGCCTGTAGGACCGGTGACGCCATTGAAGCCAGATAATCGCGTTGCACCAGTGCGGTTTGCTAACGACCAGCCATAGCTTTGCCGCTGGCGTGGCCTGCCTGCGCATGTGGTGTAGGGCATCGGTGGGGTCGCTGCAATGTTCAAGGACATGGGCGGCGAGAATGCAATCAAATGGCTCGGCTGGGTGAAATTTCTCCAACCGTGATCGGGCAGTCTGGGTCGTAACGCCCCTTTGGGCCAATGCACCCTCGGCCTGTTTCAGCATTTTCCCGGATGGCTCGAGTAGAGTGACCCTACCTTTGGGTTGAATGACTGCACGTGCCTCGGCAAAAGCGCCGGTCCCGCACCCGACATCCAGCCCGTTCCGGCCTAAATCATCTGCTGAACCAGTCGACAGAAATCCCAGATAGGCGTCGAAATAGCCCAGCAAAGGCATTTTATCCGCCCAGCCGGGTGCCGCGGCATCGTATTTTTGATCGAGTCTATCTGAACTGGACGCGTCCTGCATGCCCACCAGCGTGGCATGAAACACCCGGGACTCAAAGCCCCGGGCGATAGTTAGCCAGCCGTACGTCCTTCGGTATCGGACATGTCGAAGTTCAGGTATTTGGCCACAGTCTGAACGTCCTTATCGCCGCGCCCGCACATGTTCATGCAGATCAGGTGATCCTTGGGCAGCTCTGGCGCGATCTTCATAACATGTGCCAGCGCGTGGCTGGGTTCCAACGCGGGGATAATGCCTTCGGTTGCACAGCACAGCTGGAACGCTTCCAGCGCCTCTTTGTCGGTGATCGAGACATAGTTCGCGCGACCGATGTCATTCAGCCAGGAATGCTCAGGCCCGATGCCGGGGTAATCCAGACCGGCCGAGATCGAATAGCCTTCAAGGATCTGGCCGTCATCATCCTGCAGCAGGTACGTGCGATTACCGTGCAGCACACCAGGGCGACCGCCGGTCAGCGAAGCGCAATGCTCCATCTTTTCGTTCACACCTTTGCCGCCCGCCTCAACACCGATGATGTTGACGCTCTTGTCGTCAAGGAACGGGTAGAACAGACCCATCGCATTCGACCCACCGCCGATGGCGGCGATAAGCGTATCGGGCAATCGGCCTTCGGCCTTTTGCATCTGCTCCTTAGCTTCCTTGCCGATGATCGACTGGAAGTCACGCACCATCGCCGGATACGGGTGCGGGCCCGCCACAGTGCCGATGCAGTAGAACGTGTCGCGCACATTGGTCACCCAGTCACGTAGCGCGTCGTTCATCGCGTCTTTCAGCGTGCCTCTGCCGCTCGTCACCGGAATCACTTCGGCACCCAGCAAACGCATACGGAACACGTTGGGCGCTTGACGCTGTACGTCATGCGCGCCCATGTAGACCACACACTTAAGGCCAAACTTGGCGCAGACGGTGGCGGTGGCCACGCCGTGTTGCCCTGCCCCGGTTTCCGCAATAATTCGGGTTTTACCCATGCGCCGCGCCAGAATGATCTGGCCCAGAACATTGTTGATCTTGTGTGCGCCGGTGTGGTTCAGCTCATCGCGCTTGAGATAGATCTTCGCGCCGCCCAGGTGCTCAGTCAGGCGTTCCGCGTAGTACAGCGGCGAGGGGCGACCCACGTAGTTCGCCCACAGATCGTCCATTTCAGCCCAGAAAGTCGGATCATCCTTGGCCTTCTCATATTCCTCTTCCAGCGACAGAATCAGCGGCATCAGCGTTTCGCTGACAAACCGTCCGCCGAAGATGCCAAAGCGGCCCTGTTCGTCGGGACCGGACATGAAGGAATTGAATAGATCGTTGGCCATGGGTGTCTCCCTCGTCGTACCCGTTGTTCATAGGAGGTGTTGACAGGTTTTGCCATGGCAAAACGCATCATTTTGTGGGCCTGTATCGATGCTTCCAGATCCGCAGGGCCTGCTCTTCGGTCGGCACCGCGATGCATGAGAAATGGTGGAACTCGTGCGTGATGGACAACCGGTCTGACACCGCAAGAACGCGCCTGTGTGGTCCCGAATGGGCAAATGTCAGCATGGCCTCGGCGTCTTGCCAAACACTGAGTGAAAAGTAGAGCCCACCGTGAGGGAACATCTGCGCATACTCGCATAATGGGTCTCCGCGCGCCTGCTTCAATGCCTGTCCCGCACGCCAAAAGAACTCTGGCGCGTTGTACCAATGGTTCAGGGTAACCCCGCCAATCGCCGCAAGCATCTTTGTTCCTCCCCGACGTTATATACGGGGGAGGTCAGCAAGCAGATCAATGGGCGGCGGAAACGAATTCAGAAATCTTAATGGAGTCTTTAACTCCGGGCGAACTTTCGACGCCGGAAGACACATCAACCTGTTTTGCGCCGGTCATACGGATCGCCTCGGCGACGTTGTCCGGCGTCAGTCCGCCGGCCAGCATCCACGGCTTTCGCCAGTATTTCCGGCCTGCGAGCAATCTCCAGTCAAAGGCAAGCCCGTTGCCGCCCGGCAGTTCGGAGGTGCGCGGCGGCTTCGCGTCGATCAGCAATTGATCAGCCACTTCAGAATACAGATCAATCGCGCTCAGATCCTCAGCCTCGGCGATGCCGATTGCCTTCATTACCGGCAGGCCAAACCTGTCGCGTACTTCTGAAACCCGCTGGGGTGTTTCCTTTCCATGCAATTGCAACATGTCCAAGGGCACGCGTGCGACGATACGGTCCAGTTCTTCGTCCGTCGCATTCACGGTCAGCGCGACCTTGGCCACGCCTGCAGGAACAAGCTGCGACAGCCCTGCCGCGGCATCAAGGTCCAGATGCCGTGGCGATTTTGAGAAAAAGACAAAGCCGACGTAGCGTGCACCGGCATCAGCCGCAGCGCGCACGTGATCGGGTGCGGTTAGCCCGCAGATTTTTACAGCTACATCGGTCATATAAAGGTGCCTTAGCTGGCTTCGTCCAGCAGAGCCAGAACGTCGTCCTTGCCCTCATTCTGCTTTTTCTTGAGCTTTTTGACCTCGCGCTCAAGCTTGCGCACCTCTCCGGTCTTGGTCGAGGCGTCGCGGCGGTGTTTGTGCTCGCGCAGCCATTCCCACAGGAACCCGATGATCAACCCGGCTACAACGCCGCCCAGCACCACAAGGAACAAAGGCAGGGTCGTCGCGAGGTTGAAACCCAGCAGTTCGGCCAAGGCATCCGGCATCAGTTTCAACTCGACCATCTGGCGATTGGCCAGCGAGATCGACACAAGAACGATCCCGAGGATCGCCAGGAAAGCATATCGAAGGTAACGCATCATGGTGTCAGGCTTTACCGTTCAATCGGTCCCTTAGCAACTTGCCAGTTTTAAAGAATGGAACACATTTTTCTTCGACCTGCACGGTCTCACCCGTACGAGGATTGCGGCCAACACGCGCGTCCCGTTGTTTGACCGAGAACGCACCGAAGCCGCGCAGTTCCACACGGTCGCCACGCGCCATGGCATCTGTCACTTCTTCGAACACGGTATTCACAATCCGCTCGACATCACGCTGATAGAGATGTGGGTTTTCGTCGGCGATTTTCTGAATCAGTTCTGAACGGATCATGAGTGTTACCCTCCCAGGCGACCGGTTAACCATGTCTATACTTCTGGACAGTATAGGAAAAAACCGTGATCGGGGGAACGTAAACTCTGTGTGCAAAGCATTCATTTTACAGCAAAGTCGCGCGATTTTTTGCTTGTTGAGGCAAAATCCACTCCTAAAGCGTGAACGACAGCCGCAATAAGCCCAAAATTCGGAACATATTGATTCGCAACAAAAACGGCCCCGCGCGTCTGCACGGGGCCGTAAATTCGGCTGAAAATCCAGCCTGAGCTTAGTCGCCGGATTTCAGCGCTGCACCCAAGATGTCGCCCAGCGATGCGCCCGAGTCGGAAGAACCGTACTGTTCCACGGCCTCTTTCTCTTCGGCGATCTCACGTGCCTTGATCGACAGACCCAGACGACGTGTCTTGCTGTCGACGTTGGTGACGCGGACGTCGATCTTGTCGCTGACCGAGAAACGCTCGGGGCGCTGCTCTGCACGGTCACGCGACAGGTCGGAACGGCGGATGAAGGACTTCATGCCTTCGTATTCCACCTCGATGCCGCCATCTTCGATCGCGGTGACCCCAACGGTGATGATCGAGCCACGCTTCACGCCGCCCACGGCTTCGGCGAACTTGTCACCGCCCAGGGCTTTGATCGACAGCGAGATACGCTCTTTCTCAACATCAACTTCCGAGACAACGGCCGAAACCATGTCGCCTTTGCGGTAGTTCTGGATCGCGTCTTCGCCACGTTCGTCCCACGACAGGTCGGACAGGTGAACCATGCCGTCGATGTCGCCTTCGAGGCCAATGAACAGACCGAATTCGGTGATGTTCTTGACTTCGCCTTCGACCTCGGTGCCCTCGGGGTGTGTTTCTGCAAACACTTCCCACGGGTTGCGCATGGTCTGCTTCAGGCCCAGAGACACACGACGCTTGGCGCCGTCGATTTCCAGAACCATGACGTCGACTTCCTGGCTGGTCGAAACGATCTTGCCGGGGTGGACGTTTTTCTTGGTCCAGGACATCTCGGACACGTGCACCAGACCTTCGACACCGGCTTCCAGCTCGACGAACGCGCCGTAGTCGGTGATGTTGGTGACGCGACCCTGATGGACCGAGCCCAGCGGGTACTTGGCAGCAACCAGATCCCATGGATCTTCCTGCAGCTGCTTCATGCCCAGGCTGATGCGGTGGGTCTCTTTGTTGATCTTGATGACCTGAACCTTGATGGTTTCGCCGATCGTCAGGATCTCGGACGGGTGGTTCACACGGCGCCATGCCATGTCGGTGACGTGCAGCAGGCCGTCAACGCCGCCCAGGTCAACAAATGCACCGTATTCGGTGATGTTCTTGACCACGCCTTCGACGGTCTGACCTTCGGTCAGGTTGCCAATGACTTCGGCACGCTGTTCGGCACGCGATTCTTCCAGGATAGCGCGACGCGAAACAACGATGTTGCCACGGCGGCGGTCCATTTTCAGAATCTGGAACGGCTGCTTCAGACCCATCAGCGGGCCGGCGTCGCGCACGGGGCGAACGTCAACCTGCGAGCCGGGCAGGAACGCAACTGCGCCACCCAGATCGACGGTGAAGCCACCTTTGACGCGACCAAAGATTGCACCTTCGACGCGCTGGTCGTCGGCATATGCTTTTTCCAGACGGTCCCATGCCTCTTCACGGCGGGCCATCTCGCGCGAGATGACAGCTTCGCCACGGGCGTTCTCTGCGGCGCGCAGGTAGACTTCTACCTCGTCACCAACTGCGATTTCAGGAGCTTCGCCGGGATTCGCGAATTCTTTCAGATCAACGCGGCCTTCCATTTTGTAGCCAACGTCGATGATGGCTTGGCCGGCTTCGATCGCCAGAACCTTGCCTTTGACAACAGAACCCTCTTCGGGCGTGTCCATTTCGAAGCTTTCGTTCAGGAGGGCTTCGAATTCCTCCATGGTTGTATCAGCCATCTGGCAGTGTTTTCCTTTACATACGTTTTTACTGGCCGAGCGGTTGTCTCCGCCGGTCTTGTTTCATGGTGTCATCGGACGTGACCCGGTGCGCCACTGAGCAAACAAACACAAAGGGCCGAGGTGACCCGGCCCTGCTCAGTAACGTCATCCGGACGTTGACCGCCCTTGTGTTGACAGCGCGCGTATAAGCCGAATTCTCGACATGTGCAAGAGGAAAGCCTTGATTTACAGGGCATCGGCCGCCGTCACACTCGGCGCGCCATGTCCCAAACGCACCCGTCCCGTTGCAACATGGCCTGCTCAATCGCATTCAATCGCGAATAGGCATCATCGGGACTATGCGCGCCGCCTTCTTTATGCCAAATGCGCAGCGCCGAGGCCGGGCTCCACGGCAAACAAGCTGAGGCAAGCCACAATCGCAATTCGGCAGGCAACGCGTCATAGGCCTGCATTGGCGATCCCGTCCGCCGGCGGCGTTTGATCCGGCTGCGCAAGTTTCGGTTCTTTCTGCGGTCAGTCATTGTGCGCTCCGTTCATCGGCGCGCACGAACCTAGACTGTCAGGTGTCAGTGGATATCGCCATGCTCGCTCGATAGTTTTGCT
This sequence comes from Ruegeria sp. CDSC054, assembly GCF_059610645.1. NCBI lineage: Bacteria > Pseudomonadati > Pseudomonadota > Alphaproteobacteria > Rhodobacterales > Roseobacteraceae > Ruegeria > Ruegeria sp. CDSC054. The sequence continues at coordinate 76,965 of NZ_JBXWOA010000011.1, forward strand.
ATGTTATTACATTGGTAATATCCATGTGCAACCGCACTCGTAATGGCATTGCTCGATTCCCGCGAAGAATGTCGTGTTTCGCACAGCAAAGTCTGCGCCAATTGCGAAACTTTGAAAAAGTCGGAGAATCTCATGCGTCAAGACCTGAACTTTCTCGCCATCGTTTCAGACGAACACCGCAAAGACGCGATGGGATGCGCTGGCCATCCGATTGTCAAAACGCCCAATCTGGATGCACTGGCCGCGCGCGGCACGATGTTTCAGTCCGCCTACACACCCTCACCCATGTGCGTACCCACACGGGCGGCGCTTGCGACCGGAGACTGGGTTCACACGACAGGAAACTGGGACAGCGCAACCCCCTATGACGGGCACCCGCGCAGCTGGATGCGGCAGGTGCGCGACGCAGGGCGCGAAGTCGTCTCTATTGGAAAACTGCATTTCAGGTCCAACGAAGACGACAATGGCTTCTCGCAGGAGGTCTTGCCGATGCACGTGGTCGGAGGTGTCGGCTGGGCCGTTGGGCTTTTGCGCGAAAACCCACCAGACTATGATTCGGCATCCGAGTTGGCGGGCGATGTGGGCGTCGGGCCCAGCACCTATACCGATTACGATCTGGACATTACCGCAGCAGCCGAGGCATGGCTGGCCGATCCCACACGCCAGGACAAACCCTGGGCTGCATTCATGTCGCTGGTCAGTCCGCACTATCCCCTGACCTGTCCCAAGGAATGGTACGACCTTTACGATCCAGCTCATATGGATTTGCCGGTCGGGTATGGCACAGGGCTGCCGGATCATGAAGAGCTGCGCAACATCGCTGCTTTCTTCAACTACGATGACTATTTTGACGAACAGAAAATGCGCGAGGCGAAATCGGCTTATTATGGCCTGACCTCATTGATGGACGATTGCGTGGGGCGCATCCTGAAAGCCGTGTCCGACAGTGGTCAGGCCGAAAATACGGTCGTGATCTATGTCTCGGACCACGGTGACATGATGGGGGATCAGGGGTTTTGGACCAAACAGGTGATGTATGAGGCCAGTGCAGGAATTCCGATGATCGCGGCGGGCCCGGGTATCCCGGTCGGCCGGCGTGTCACCACATGCACCAATCTGACCGATATCGCTGCAACCGCCCGGGACGTCTGCGGCGTCGAAGACGACGACGGCAACGCGGGTCAACCCGGCTTGTCTCTGATCGGGTTGGCCAAAGCACCGGACGACCCCGACCGAACCGGCTTCAGCGAATACCACGATGGTGGGTCAAGAACCGGCAGTTTCATGGTGCGATGGGGCGAATGGAAATACGTCTATTATGTCGGACAGCCCCCGCAATTGTTCGACCTGTCAACCGATCCTCAAGAACAGACCAACCGCGCGCTGGATCGGGTAAATGACCCGCAGGTTCAGGCTGCGCTGGTCGAAGGGGAACGCCGTCTGCGAGAAATCTGCGACCCCGAAGAGGTCAACGCCCGCGCCTTTGCCGACCAGCGGAAGAAAATCGAAGACCTGGGCGGAGAAGAAGCCTGCCGCACGGCCTTTGTCTTCAATCACACGCCCACCCCGTCCGAGCAGGAAAAGCTGCGTGAAGGACCCGCGCTTTAGCGCAGGCATTTTACATTTCTCTAGTAGGCCCTTGGTTCGCGCAGCGCAGTTCAATGCTGCCACCACCGCAAAGCTGCGCGGAGCGCTAGGACCTTCTAGAACAGTTGCAGGTCCTTCTTGCCGCTTTGGATTTCGGCAAGGTTCGGCATGTTCTGGATTGCCACGGGTGCAAGTTGTTCGCCCGGCATCGCGACGGTCGGTTGCATCGCAGCCGCCATACCAAAGGCTGGCGGTTGCTCCAGCTCTCCTCGGATATCGCGCAGCAGTGTTTTGTGATCCGGCATCGCCTTGAGGATCTGCGCAAGATCCACCTTCGCGCCCTTCCACCACTGGAACCAGATCGGTTTCTTCAACGGCCGCAGACGATCACGGATGCCAGTCCCATAGCCGGTGTCATAGACCTGCTTGCCCAAAAGAACCGTCTGATAAACGCGGAAATTAAACAGTGTGGCAAATTCGATATCGTGTTCCATGGGCAGGCGGTGCTGCCACAATTCCAGGTTTTCGGCCAAACGATCCGGTATCTTCATCTCTGTGCGCGCATCGATCCAATATTGATCATCCGTGCGGTTGCCCAGGCGATAGTGCAGACAGATGAAATCCAGGACCTCGTCATACATCTTGTTCATTTGCCGGTTATATCTGGCCCGCAGCGATGGTTCGATATCGCGTGTAGGCAGGTGTTCTGCGAACCAGCGCACCGCATGATCAACCATATGGATCGCGGTACTTTCCAACGGTTCAATGAACCCGCCGGACAAACCGATAGCCAGACAATTCTTGACCCAGGCATTGCGCACGCGCCCGATGCGCATCGGGATCACACGCGGCGTCAAACCTTTGCCGCTGTCGCCTAGCCATTCAAGATATTCATCGGCCGCCTGATCATCCGTGCGATGCGCTGATGAATACACATAGCCTGTGCCCACACGGTTGTAGAGCGGAACCCGCCACGTCCACCCCGCACCCAGTGCTGTAGAGCGTGTGACGCTTTCGATTTTCTCTGGGTCGGGATGTTCGATCTGCAACGCCATGGCGCGGTCGTTGGGCAGGTAATCCGAGTAATCCATAAACGGCTCACCCAGTGCTTTGTTGATGATCAAACCGCGGAACCCGGTGCAATCTATGACCATCTCGATGTCGTGGCGACCCTTACGCTCTAGCATCAGATGGCTGACATTGCCCTGTTCATCCAACTCAACCGCCTGCACCTCATCCTGGATATGCTCAACACCGCGCTTGGTGCAGACTTTGGTCAGCATGCCCGCAAATTTCACAGCATCCAGATGATATGCATAGCCAAACCGTTGCTCGAACTCGGGCTGACCCAGTGGTCGCCCCCCCTTGCACAGGCGGGCCAGATCGTCATGCGGCGAGATGGATTGCGTAAAGTCCCGATCGCCATTGCCAAAGCGCAAGAAATACTCGGCGGCTTCCAACCCTTCCAACAACTGACCGTGGGCAAAGGGGTTCACATAATCGATGCGATTGCCCTTTGCGTCCTTGTTCCAATTGCAGAACTTCACGCCCAGCTTGAACGATGCATTTGTCTCGCGAAAAAAATCCCGCTCGGAAATGCCCGCCTGACGCAGAGTGACCGGCATGCGCGGCACCGTGGCCTCACCAACGCCAACGGTGGCGATATTGGGGCTTTCGATCAGGCAGATGCGCGGGCGATCCTTGGGGGCCGAGGTGCGTGAAAACACCATGTCCAGTATCAGCGCGGTCATCCAACCCGCCGTGCCACCACCCACGATAGTGATCTTACGCAAACGATTATTCATATTGTTCTGTCCCTGTTGGCTTGAGGGATTTCTTGGCTGCTTCCCCTTTTTGTTTTTGAGGATTGTATGGCAGCCTTCCCTTCTGGCATGGGCAAAGCATAGCAGGTTTCCTGCGTCCAGCTAGGGTCTAGCGCGCCCTGACCTCAATGTACTTTCCTTCTTTCGGCAAGCGACGCTCGGTCACGGCACCCTGCCCTGGGCAGTACACTTAACCGCGATGCGTTAAAGGCAAACCGGGCCGCCAATGCACCGAAGCTTCTGCGAGGCAACTTGAAATCAGAGCAAACGTAATTCCTGGGCGCGTGTCAGATTTCCTCGCCTTTTTTCAGAAGTTCTTCGATCAGATCGCGCTGCAGATCCTGGCTGTCGCCCCCTCCAAACTCCGCCGCGCCGCCGGTGTACAAGGTGCCATAGGTCTTGGCGATGTTCACTGTCTGGGCCAGCCCCGAGATCAGCTGGTTCTTGTCCAGCCGGGATAGCGGATGGATGTACGCAGCCCACAAAATATCATTCGCAATCGCGTAACGCGCGTCCAGCGTACTGTCAAAATTCGCCTGCATCACGCGTTCAAGGTCAGCGGGCGACAAATCTTCGGCGCTACCAATCGCGACCATGGCCCGCATCCGGTCTGCATTGATATCCGTAACGACCAGCACCGTTACGTCCCCAACCTTCAGCTCAAACCCCGGTCCAAACGGTTTCGCGTCAGGATCGAGCGCAAAGATGATCTTTCCCAACCGCTCATACGTCATTGGGGGTTCCGGCTCAGCCGTCTCTTGAGCCAACGCACCTCCGGCAAGGAAAAACATCAAAAAGGCTAGTCGGATCATGGCATCGCTCCTGCAGGCTATAGACCGACAATAGGGTCGGGGCGCAGACCTGACCAAACAAAGCTTGGTGAACAGTATTTCGAAGGCACTGACAGCTTTGAACGATCTGCAAGATACTCGGGGCTTTCTGCGATAGCTCGTTCAGAACCGAGTTCCTAGCTTTGGTTCAGCGGCTGGCAGACCTGCTGGCCGGACTCTGAACCGGAAAGGAAACACAAATGAAATCTATCGTTCTTACCACCCTGATCGCCACATTGCCCCTGATCGCGGCCCCGGCCTTTGCTGCGGATGAAATCAACGTATCAAACGGTATTTCTGCCGCCGGTGCGCCGCTTGCCGCGCATGGGGTCGATCTGGTGACACTCGTTAACGACGGCAACCCGGTCGATGGCTTTGCCACACACTCGGCCACTTACGACGGCGCATCTTATTACTTCACCAGCGCCGCCAACCGCGAAGCGTTCGAGGCCAACCCGGCGGCCTACCTGCCACAACATGGCGGGTTCTGTTCGTTCGGCGTTTCTGTCGGCAAAAAATTCGACGGCGATCCGGATCAATACCTGGTGGCTGACGGAAAGCTGTATCTGTTCCTGAACGCAGATACCCGCGCGGCGTTCCTTGAAGATGTCTCTGCCACATCTGAAACCGCTGACAATCAGTGGTCCAAGATCAAAAGCATCGCGGTCGGAGAGCTGTAATCTAACAGCCAAAGGCCCGCGAAGTTACGATTTTGCGGGCCTTGCCTTCTCGATGACCTCGACAGCCTTTGCTAAGGCGGCTTCGATGCTCAGATCTGACGTGTCCAGCAGGACTGCATCCTCTGCTGGCTTCATGGGCGCGGTGCTGCGTTCCGTATCCCGCGCGTCGCGCTCTTTTACGTCCGACAGCACCTGTTCCCGCGAGATATCATTGCCCTTCGCGGTGAGCTCAAGAAACCGACGCTCGGCCCGAACTTCGGGGCTGGCGGTGACGAACAGTTTCACCTCGGCCTCGGGACAAATCACAGTACCGATGTCGCGACCATCCAGCACCGCGCCCCCGCTGCGGCGCGCAAACGCCCGCTGAAAGTCAACCAACGCGGCCCGAACCTCGGGGATCACGGCTACTTTTGAGGCTGCTTGCGCAATCTCGGCCGTACGCAAATCGCCCTGCTCCAACTCTTCGGGGGTCAGGGCGTGCGCTGCCGCAATCGGCTCGAGTCCCTGCAAAGTCCGCCTGCCGACCGCGCGGTACAAAAGCCCGGTGTCCAGATGCGCGAAGCCAAACCGGGCCGCGACCGCCTTTGAGATCGTGCCCTTCCCTGCCGCAGCTGGTCCATCAATGGCGATAGTGAATTGTGAATCCGACATCAAACCTACCGATTATTTCGTTGCAGTTTCGCACCCAACGTGGCCATCAAAGGTTCAAAAATTGGGAACGACGTGGCGATCGGGCCCGCGTCGTCGACGGTTACACCCTTTTTGGCCCCCATCCCCAAAATCATGAACGACATGGCGATCCGGTGGTCCAGAAAGCTTTCGCAGGTGCCGCCACCGGAGACGTTGCCGATGCCCAGCCCTTCAACCGACCACCATTCATCACCTTCTTCGACAGTTACACCATTGGCGCGCAGGCCCCGAGCCATTGCGTCGATCCGGTCGCTTTCCTTTACGCGCAGTTCTTTTACGCCGCCCATCATCGTGACGCCGGTGGCATTTGCCGCAATCACGGACAAAACCGGGTATTCATCAATCATCGAGGCCGCGCGTTCGGGTGGAACATCGATCCCCTTCATATTCGGCGAGTACTTTGCGCGCAGATCGGCGACAGGTTCGCCGCCCTCTTCGCGCTCATTCTCATAGGACAGTTCTGCACCCATCTCGCGCAGCGTAGTGAACAACCCCGCACGAGTGGGGTTCAGGCCGATGCCCGGCACCAGAACGTCCGACCCAGGCGTGAGCAGCGCCGCGCAGACCGGAAAGGCCGCGCTGGACGGATCGCGCGGAACGGCGATGACCTGCGGTTTCAACTCGGGGCGACCGGTCAGGGTGATAACTCGGCCTTCATCAGTGTCCTCAACGGTGATTTCCGCGCCAAAGCCCGCCAGCATACGCTCGGAATGGTCGCGTGTGGCCTCTTTCTCGATCACCACAGTTTTGCCGGGAGCATTGAGGCCAGCCAGCAGCACCGCAGATTTCACCTGGGCCGAAGGCACCGGCACCTCGTATCGCACCGGCGTGGAGTCAGCCGCGCCGACGATAGTCATCGGCAAGCGCCCCCCTGAACGGCCCACCGATTGTGTTCCAAACAGCGCCAGCGGATCTGTGACCCGCGCCATGGGGCGTTTGTTCAGGCTGGCGTCGCCAGTAAAAGTCGCCGTGATCGGACAGGTAGCCATCGCGCCCATGATCAGCCGAACGCCGGTACCCGAGTTGCCGCAATCGATCACCTGATCGGGTTCGGCAAAGCCACCGACGCCCACGCCGTGCACGGTCCATTCGCCGCCACCGTGATCGGTGACCTCGGCCCCGAAGGCGCGCATGGCCTTGGCGGTGTCCAGAACATCTTCGCCTTCCAACAGGCCCGAGATCCGGGTCTCGCCCACGGCCATCGCGCCCAGGATCAACGACCGATGCGAGATTGACTTGTCACCGGGCACCTCTGCCGTTCCGGTCAGCGGGCCGCAAGGATGCGAGGTCATCGGGATGGGCGTGCCGTGTCCGGACATGGGGGCTCCTGTTTTCGCTATCAGTTCAAGGCGGATTAGCGAATTGGGGCCGATTGGTCCAGCCGCAATCAGTCTTTGCGGCGGAAGGTCAGATAGTGTGGCGTACGGCCTTCACGCAGGGCCTTTTGTTCATAGCGGGTGGAAATCCAGTCATCCCACGGTTCGCGCCAGTCTGTGGGACGCTCGGCCAGCCATTCAAAACCGGCGCGGGGCACTTCTTCCAGCGTCTGGCGCACATAGTCGGGAATGTCCGTCGCGACGCGAAAGATTGAGCCGGGTTTCAGGGCGCGGGCCAAAGGCTCCAGATGCTCCTGAGTCACAAAGCGGCGGCGGTGATGCCGCGTCTTGGGCCACGGGTCGGGATACAGAAGAAAGGCTCGAGAGATACTGGCCTCGGGCAGAACGTCGAACAGGTCACGCGCATCGCCTGGATGCACGGCCAGGTTTCCGACCCCGGCTTTACGGATTTTTCCCAACAGCATGGCGACGCCGTTGATGTAGGGCTCGGCCCCAATAATGCCGATATCAGGGTTGCTCGCAGCCTGATGCACCAGATGTTCACCGCCGCCGAAGCCGACCTCGAGCCAGACATTCTTGCCGCCGAACAGCGCCTGCAGGTCCAGCGGATGCCGCTCGGGGTTGGTTTCCCAGTCGACAGCACCCGGCGACAGGGCGTCAAGGTCTTCGTTCAGATACGTCTTTTGACTCTGCTTCAAGGTCTTTCCCTTAAAGCGGCCATAAAAGTTTCTGCGCGGGCGTTGTGGGGTCTGGGTGCTCATGGCGGTGCCCATAATGCGCTGGTCGAAGTGTTGCAACCCCGATGCCTGAACGAAAAAGCGCGCCGGTTACGGCGCGCTTCGATTAATTTGGATCACACCGCTGCTTTCAAAGCGTCGACCAGATCGGTGCGTTCCCAGCTAAAACCGCCATCCGCCTCGGGTTCGCGGCCAAAGTGGCCGTAAGCCGCCGTGCGCTGATAGATAGGCTTGTTCATCTGCAGGTGCTGCCGGATACCGCGCGGGGTTAGATCCATGACCTGGCCAACAGCCTTTTCGATTTCTGCGTCCGGGATTTCACCAGTGCCGTGAGTGTCGGCATAGATAGACAGCGGCTTGGAAACACCAATCGCATAGCTTAGCTGGATCGTGCAGCGTTCTGCCATTCCGGCGGCCACAACGTTCTTGGCTAGGTAACGCGCGGCATACGCGGCCGAACGGTCCACCTTGGTCGGGTCCTTACCCGAGAACGCGCCGCCGCCGTGCGGGGCTGCGCCACCATAAGTGTCTACGATGATCTTGCGCCCGGTCAGACCTGCGTCACCATCCGGGCCACCGATCACGAATTTGCCAGTGGGGTTCACGTGCCACTCGGTTTCGTTGCTCAACCACCCTTCGGGCAGTGTTTCACGAATGTAAGGCTCAACAATCGCGCGGATGTCGGCGGAACTCAGCGCTTCGTCCAGGTGTTGTGTCGACAACACGATCGAGCTGACACCCACAGGTTTGCCGTCACGGTAAACGACCGACAACTGCGATTTCGCGTCGGGACCAAGCGCCGGCTCGCTGCCATTCTTGCGCACTTCGGCAAGACGGCGCAGGATCGCGTGTGAATACTGGATCGGTGCCGGCATCAACGCAGGCGTTTCCGTGGTCGCATAACCGAACATGATGCCCTGGTCACCGGCACCTTCGTCCTTGTCTGCGGCGGCATCCACACCTTGGGCGATATGCGCGGACTGTTCGTGCAGCAGGTTCGTTACCTCAACGGTTTCGTGGTGGAACTTGTCCTGCTCGTACCCGATGTCTTTGATACAGGCGCGCGCAATTTCGTCGATGCGGCCCATGTAATCGTGCAGCTTTTCCTGATCAGACAAACCTACTTCGCCACCGATGACGACCCGGTCGGTCGTAGCAAAGGTTTCACACGCTACGCGCGCTTCGGGTTCTTCATTCAGAAAGGCGTCAAGCACGGCATCGGAAATCCGGTCACAAACCTTATCCGGGTGCCCTTCGGAAACGGATTCCGATGTAAATGTATAGTTCTGTCGGGACATGAAAGTGCTCCATTGAATTTTTCCATCACGCCAGGAAGCCGTTGTGATGAGCATGCAACCCGATACGCACCATGAAACACAGCGTCAATCCGAAAATACTATTGCTGTACTCTGGCGTTGCGCCAAAGCAGCGCAAAAAACGCCAACAGCGCGACAAAGACCGGTGCATCACCCAGCCGGGCGTACACAGTCGGAGCCAGCGCATTGGGCAATCTCGCATCGACAAAACCGGCCTGGCCCAGGGGCAATGCCTCGGTAACCCGACCCAGCGGGTCAATCATCGCTGATACTCCGGTATTGGCCGACCGCATCATCGGCAACCCCTGCTCGATGGCGCGCATTTGCGCCTGGGCCAGATGCTGATACGGCCCCGAGCGCGTTCCGAACCACGCGTCGTTGGTGATCTGCAAAAGAAAATCGGCACGACCCGGTGCTGACAAGACGTCTTGGGTAAAAACCGCCTCATAGCAAATAAGCGGCAAAGCTTTTCCCAGCTTGCCAGCGTCCATCAGCGAAGCCCCCGGTCCCGCGCTAAAGCCATTACCGGTGGTGGCAGCCATTCCGTAAACTCCGAACTGGGCCAGAATCTCACCAAACGGGACATATTCGCCAAAGGGCGCCAAGTGATGCTTGTCATAAAGCCCCTGCTGCCGGCCATCTTCATCCAGATAGATCATCGAATTGAAAATGCGCGGGCCGTCCCCTCTCTGAATACCCAGAAATACGGGCGTCCCCTGCGCGGCATCGGCGATTGCGGTCAGATAAGGCTGCGCACTGCCCAGCCATGCAGGAACCGAGGTTTCCGGCCAGACAATCAAATCTGGTCGCGGTGACGCCGCCGTGAACTCTAGTTGACGGGTAAAAAACAGCGGGGCGTAATCCGGATCCCATTTCTGATGCTGGGGCGCATTTGGTTGAATGAGGCGAACAACATTCTCAGTGTCCGCAATGGCCGGGCGCGATGCGGCATAAATCAATGCGAAACACGCGGTTCCAACAGTTAGGACTAACGGAACCACATAGCCATCGCGCTGCGACAGCGCGGCCCCAAGCGGCAAAGTCGCCAGCAAAGTCACCGCGCCCAGCCCATATGGACCGAACAGAGACAAAAGCTGTGCGCCCTGTGTGTCCACCCAGACCTGCGCCAGCCCCGCCCAGGGAAACCCCGTCAGAACATAGCCTCGCGCAAATTCCAGCAATGAGATTGAAATCGCCAGAAACACGGCCTGTGATACGCCATCGCTGTCGGGACGCCGCACCAGCCAAAAAGCTAGCGCCCAAAACAGCGCGAGGCCGCCTGCCATGAATGTTAGGGCAAAAGGCGCCATCCATCCGTGACGTTGGACATCAACAAGGAACGGCTCGACAATCCAACTGAGCGCATGCGCGAAATATCCGGTCGCAAAGGCCCAGCCCAACCAGGCCGCCTTCACCCGCGTCTCAGTCGTTAGAAACAGAGGCGACAGCAGGACCAATGCGATCACTGTTGCCGGCCAAATGCCGAACGGAGCAAGCCCAAACGCCGCGATCGCGCCCAGCAGAGCTGCGGATATTAACCGAAGCCAAAACGGCCAGCCCTGTGCAGGGTTCATTCAACGCGATCCGGCAACATGACACGCAGACGTTTGATCCGGCGCGGGTCGGCGTCGATCACCTCGAACTCGGGACCTTCGGGATGCAACACGACCTCGCCTCGTGCGGGGACGCGACCAGACAGCATGAAGACCAATCCGCCCAACGTGTCGATTTCTTCCTCGTCCACGTCTTCGTGACTTGTCAGAGAACGCCCGATCTCGGCCTCGAAATCTTCTAGCGGAACGCGCGCCTGCACGACATAGCAACCGGGCTTGTCCTGAATCCAAAGCTGACCTTCGTCGGCATCGTGCTCATCGGCGATCTCACCGACCACCTGTTCGATCAGATCCTCGATCGACACAAGACCATCAACACCGCCGTATTCGTCAATCACCAGCGCCATGTGGCGGCGTTCGGTCTGCATCTTCGTCAACAACACGCCAATCGGCATCGACGGCGGCACAAACAGCAACGTCCGCAGCATCGAGACCAGATCAAATTCAGACCCGGTGCCATTAAAACCATGTGTCAGAGCAAAGTCTTTGAGGTGCACAAACCCCAAAGGAGTATCAAGTGTTCCTTCGTAGACCGGGATACGGGACAGGCCGCTGTCGCGGAAAACCTGGGCCAGTTCATCTTTGCTGATCGTTGATGGCACGGACACGATTTCCGCCGTGGGAATAGCCACATCTTCGACCCGCATTCGCCGCAGGTTGATCATGCCGCGAGGCTGAACCATGTCGACCTCATGTCCATTGGTCGCGTTGACCTCTTCGTCGCTCTGCGGCGAGAACGCGTCCACTATTCGAGAAAAGAAGCCAGTTTTTTCGCTGGCATTTTCACCGCTGTCCTTCGGTTGCGCGCTCTGCGCCGCCATAGAACTGCCGTCTGTATCGCCCATAATCCTGTTCCAAATGATCGGCCAATGCGGCCACTATTACATACTATATGGGTCATCTATACCCATTTTGCCAAGTATCTCGACCTCGACCCCTTCCATCAAAGTGGCGTCGGGGTCACGAATGTGATCATAGCCCAGCAAGTGCAACACTCCGTGAACGATCAGATGCGTGACGTGATCGTCCATAGTTTTGTTGGCGTCGGCCGCTTCGCGTGCGCAAGTGTCAAAGGAAATCGCAATGTCGCCCAGCGCGATTTCGCCCGTAAAGTCTGGCGCGGGTCGGGCAGGTCTCTGCCCCGCTTCATCAGCGGCCAGATCTTCGGCAGGCCAACTCAGCACATTGGTCGGAGTGGGCTTTTCCCTAAATTCCGCGTTCAGATCAGCAATTCGCGCATCATCGCAGGCCAGCAGGCTGACTTCGCACAGCTCGGCGTCCAGATCGCAAAAGTCCAATACAGCCTTTGTCGCGCGCGCGGCCAACGGTTCAAGCTGTTGCCAGCGCGCATCTTCGATCGTCACTTCCAGGTTCATCTCACCGTGTCCAAAGCCCTGTGGCCGCACCCGGGCCGACTATGCTTTCTCGCGGCCCGAGTCGGCCTCATACGCTTCGATAATGGCGGCGACAAGCGGATGGCGCACAACATCCTTGGACGTGAAATAGTTGAAGCTGATATTCGGGATCGTGCTCAACAAACGCTCGGCATCGGCCAGCCCTGACTGAACACCGCGCGGCAGGTCAACCTGCGAGCGGTCACCGGTGATCACCATTCGACTTCCTTCACCCAGACGCGTCAGAAACATTTTCATCTGCATGGTCGTGGCGTTCTGAGCTTCATCCAGCACAACAAACGCATTCGCCAAGGTGCGTCCCCGCATAAAGGCCAGCGGCGCGATTTCGATTCGCTTTTCTTCAATCAGTTTGGCCAGTTGCTTGCCCGGCAGAAAATCATTCAAGGCATCGTACAACGGCTGCATGTACGGATCGACCTTGTCTTTCATGTCACCGGGCAGATAGCCCAGCTTTTCGCCAGCTTCGACTGCAGGGCGGCTGAGAATGATCCGATCTACATGGCCACCGATAAACATCGATACGCCAGCGGCTACGGCAAGATAGGTCTTACCCGTACCGGCAGGGCCAATCCCAAAGGCCAGTTCGTTCTGAAACAAGGATTGGACGTATGCCTTTTGCGCATCCGTGCGCGGCTCGACCAGTTTCTTGCGCGTCTTGATTTCGACCGTGCCGCCTCTGAACATCTCAAGCTGATCACCGTCGCGGCTGCCGGTTCCCGTCTCGGAGCCCCCCATCCGCAGCTCGCGATCCACATCGGCCGCTTCGACGTCACGCCCACCTTCCAGGCGCGTGTACAGTGCCTGCAAAACCTCAATGGCCTGCTTTTGGGCGTCTTCGTCACCCATCACAGCCAGCTGATTCCCGCGACGTACAATTTGAACAGATAACTTTTGCTCAATATCTGTCAGATTGCGGTCATATTCCCCGCACAGGTCAATTAATAATCGGTTGTCTGGAAACTCAACAAACGCTTCGCGCTGAGGCATTTCATCTTGCGGTGGGTTTAGGGCACCGATGGCCAATCCGCTCTCCTGTCTTGGCGTTTCACCTTGAGCGTAGACAGGAAGTCTTGGTGGGCGCAAGCCACAGTTTCATTTTTTCCGCCCAAATGGCAAAACCGCCAATGCGCCCGGCCCGTGCGCGGCTCCTGTTGGTGCCGCTGTTTCAGTCGGCGTGTCAGAACCGATAATTCAAACCCAACTTCAGACCGCGATACTTCGGCGTCGATCTGGTCGACGTTCCATTGCCGAAATCCACGTTTTCCGCGCTGAATTGAACGTATTCGAACTCACCCGTGATCGACCATTGGTCGGTCAGGTTATGTTCGGCCCCGATGCTGGCGGTAAAGCCGCTGCGTCGGCCGCCACTTTCGAAGAATTGAGACCCCCCCTGGACGGCCTGTCTGCTTGTTGTGTTGATGTCGCCATTCACATATCCAGCCGACACAAAATACAACACTGTACCGCTTTTGTTGGTCAGACCATTGCGCAGCCGAATCGAGAACACGTCAGATATTTCAGACCCGCCCGTGACTGTCTGGCCGTTGATCTGGTTGGAGGCGTCATCGCTAAGCGAGCCGAACTCGTATCCAAGCTCAAACCCATACACATAGTCGCGCCCACCGCGCGCTGGCAAAACGCCGCGCCACCCGGCCCGTACGCCACCCAACGAACCGCTCAGGTCCAGGTCACCTACTGCCGAGGTTCCGCCGGGTCCAGTCAGTCCAAATCGATCGTCGCCTCCGAAAGCGTACGCGCCCGTAGCACCCAGGTAAAAGGCGCTGACGTCACTGCCGAACCGTTTGGGGTTGACGACAGGAGGGTCAGAGAGACCTTGATCCAGATTGCCTGCAGCGGTCACACCGGGAAGCGCCGTAATAGCGATCGCGGTGGTAAGAGCGGATTTCAACAGCCGCCCTGAAAAACGTTTCAAAGTCTTCACTCGTACCCTTTCCATTCACCGACCTGCTCATCCCGCCGGCAAGAGATGAGGTTTCCCAAAGGCGCAAAACACTCGCCCCCTAGGCAACCTGATTTTTCTCGGAACATAATTCCGAGTAATAAATCAAGGGTAAATTTGGAATTAACAAAACCGTATGGTTTCCAAAATCCAAATAACGGACGCGTTACCGCAACGCACCCGCCAGTGAATTTGCACCCGAGGACATAATCCGGACATCGCGCAATTCGCCCACCGCGACATCAGCGTCGGACACGTGAACCGAATGAAGATACTCGGATTTTCCGACCATCTGACCTGGCAGACGACCCGGTTTTTCAAACAGCACTTTCACGTCCCGGCCAACCATCGCGTCCTGAATCTCGCGCTGGTGACGGGTAATCAGCCCCTGAAGCCGCTGCAGACGGTCGTCCGCAGCCTTGGGATCAACCTGAGACCGCTCAGCCGCCGGTGTTCCGGGGCGGGTCGAGTACTTGAACGAATACGCATATCCGTATTTGACCTCTTCCACCAAATCCATGGTGGCCTGAAAATCCTCTTCGGTCTCTTCAGGGAAGCCGACGATGAAGTCGCCGGACATCACGATATCCGGGCGCGCGGCGCGAATGCGCTCTATCAGGCGCAGATAGCTCTCGGCGGTGTGGCTGCGGTTCATTCGCTTGAGGATGCGATCCGAACCCGACTGAACCGGCAGGTGCAGATAAGGCATCAGCTTGTCGCACGTCCCGTGCGCCTCGATCAGGTCGTCGGCCATGTCGTTGGGGTGTGAGGTGGTGAACCGGATCCGCTCCAGCCCGTCGACCTTGTTCAGCTCCCAGATCAGACCGGCCAGCGTCATGTCACCATTCGGACCAGCGCCGTGATAGGCGTTGACGTTCTGGCCCAGCAGAGTGATCTCGCGCACCCCGCGTTCGACCAGATCGTTCGCCTCACGCAGGATACGATCAGCGGGACGGCTGACTTCGGCCCCGCGCGTATAAGGCACCACGCAGAAGGCGCAGAACTTGTCGCAGCCCTCTTGCACCGTCAGAAACGCAGTCGGACCACGTTTGGCCTTTGGTCGGCCTTTGAGTTTCTCAAACTTGTCCTCTTCGGGGAAATCCGTGTCCAGTGCCTTGGCACCGGTGCGCGTCTTCGCCTCCATCTCGGGCAGGCGGTGATAGCTTTGCGGGCCAACAACAAGGTCGACCATCGGCTGGCGACGCATGATCTCTTCGCCTTCCGCCTGCGCAACACATCCCGCAACACCGATCTTGAGGTCGGGCTTTTCAGTCTTCAAACCTTTGAACCGGCCAAGCTCGGAATAGATTTTTTCCGCGGCTTTTTCCCGAATATGGCAGGTGTTCAGCAGGATCATATCCGCATCATCGGGGCTTTTGGTTTCCACGTAACCCTGACCGCCCAGCGTTTCCGCCATACGCTCGCTGTCGTATACGTTCATCTGGCAACCATAGGTCTTGATGTACAGCTTTTTGGGTTCTGACATGAAAACGGCCTTTGCATTCGCGGGATCGGCGTCGTCTATACCCAACGAACGCCGCTTGCAATGGCGACGCGATTACCTGATTTTGACCCGAAACTCCAGCAAGGCGGCAGCGGACAGGCAATGCAATACGAATCTCTCGACTCTTTTTTGCAAACGGGCAAGGCCGCTTTGGCAAAGGGACCCCTCGCGTTGGTTTTCGTCGAAGATGACGTCGAAATTGATAGCACCATCCGTCACCATCTGAATCTGGGCTTTGAGTCTTTGATCGTATTCATGCCGCAGGAATTTGTGCTGGACCCCGAACTTGGGGATCAAGTTCACCGCGTCACTCTCAGCTGCGTTCCCCGCACCATCGTGTTTGAGACGATCAACAAGATCATTCAGGCGGCACCAGGTTTGTGGATGTATTACTGCTTTAACGCCGAGTACCTCTTCTTTCCCTTTTGCGAGACGCGTTCAATCGGAGAGATGCTGGCGTTTCACACTGAAGAGCGCCGCGACTCGATGCTGAGCCATGTTGTCGATCTGTATGCCGAGGATCTGAACGAATTCCCGAATGGCGTCGCACCTCAACGCGCGATGATGGATCGCACAGGGTATTTTGCCCAGGCGCGTCTGGATTCAATGAAGCACCCGAAGGAGCGCCAGCTGGATATGTCTGGTGGTTTACGATGGCGGTTCGAAGAACACGTTCCCGCACAAAACCGCCGAATTGACCGGATCGCCCTGTTCAAATCCAAAAGTGGATTGTTATTGCGGCCGGATCACACGTTTAACGACGAAGAATACAATACGTATTCTTGCCCGTGGCACCACAATTTGACTGCTGCGGTGTGCTCGTTCCGGGCAGCCAAAGCCTTGAAAACCAACGCAGGATCTACCTTCGACATTCCAACATTCCGCTGGCGCAATTCGATCCCGTTCGAATGGTCGTCAAACCAGTTGCTTGAGATGGGGTTGATCGAAACGGGCCAGTGGTTCTGACCCGCCTCTTTGACCTCTTCGGTGTCTGATCACCGCCGCAGCAACATCGGAAACCAATCCTCGCGCAAGCGCTGGCCTGGAATCATGTCATGCCCCGGAAACGGCGGCGATGTCCGGCCTGGCCGCTCGACATATCGCGCATCGTCACCAACCAAACGCAGTGAAAATGCGCGGCGGCGGCTGTCGGATTGATTTCCTCGCGCGCCGTGAAGCGTGCGATAGTTGAAAGCAACCGCGTCGCCCGGCTCCATCTCGAACTCGACAACCCGCATCCCTTCGGCATCCGGGTCCGGGGCCGGGATGTACTGGCCTTCGTCGGGAAAGAACCCGTCTTCCGAAACCCAGCGGGTCGGCAAGACCTCTTTCTCCCACCGGTGCGAGCCTGCCACACAGCGCAGTGTGGCTTGCGTGACCGGATCAAGCGGCGACCAAAAGCTGATCGTTTGCTGCCCTTCAACAAAGTAATAGGGCCCATCCTGATGCCACGGCGTCGCCATCGAGGTTCCGGGCTCTTTGACCAAAACGTGGTCGTGGAACATCTGCACTGTATCCGACTGCATCAAATCTGCCGCGACTTCTGCCGCCGGGGATTCGTGAATGACCGTCTGAAATTGTTCAATGCGCGACCAGTTGCAATAATCGTCGAAAAACCGACCCGTCTGGCCTTCTTTCTTGTTCTCGGAAGCATACGGCCCGGGATCCGCCATATTCGCTGCCACCCCTTCGCGCAGGGCCTCAACGTGATCGGCAAATAGCCCTTTGATCAGGACAACGCCGTCCCGTTGATAGGTGTCGATCATTTCGTGAGTAACCAAGGGGTGCGTCATGTCTGTCTCCGTGCCGGTGGTAGGACGATCTGCACATGGATGACCCCTCTGTTCAAATAATATCTTTCTAAGATAGGTTTAATTTCATGTTATATATTTCACTTCGCCAATACGAATATGTCTGTGCTATCGGCCGCTTCGGCAGCTTGTCTGCCGCGGCGCAACAGCTGAATGTCTCACAACCTGCGCTGTCCACCGCTCTGACGCGCGTCGAATCGCATCTTGGCCATCCGTTATTTTCGCGAAAACGCGGGGCCGCGCTGGCGCTGACCCCGCAAGGACGCAGATTTATCGAAGACGCGGAAAACTTGCTGACCAATGCGGCCCGGCTTGAGAAAGCGGATCAGGTCAGCGCAACCAGGGCACAGTTGCGATTGGGGTGTTTCGTGGATTTGGCCCCGTTTTTGCTGGCCAAGGCGCTGCACCCTCTGCGTGCGGCACTGCCGGATTTGACCATTTCGTACAAAGTGGACGGGTTCGAAGGGCTGATAACCGGCCTGATCGACGGGGCCATAGATTTGGCGCTGACATACGGCTTGAGCATGGATACCGGATTTCGACAGCAGACCCTTTTCCCCAGCAGGCCAAATGCCATCATGGCCCCGGATCACCCATTGGCGCAAGCGCCGTCTGTTTCGCTGAGCGAGCTGGCCGCCCATCCGCTGATCCTGTCAAACGAAGGCCTCTCATCACAGCACGTGCTTGGACTGTTTCGGCAGATCGGATTGCGGCCTTCAGTGGCACACCGGGCGGCAACGCTGGAAATCCAGCGCAGTCTTGCCGCTCATCATGAGGGGGTCGCGATCAGCTATGCCACCCCGCCCTCGAACGTCAGCTATGACGGAATCCCCCTGGTCAGTCGCCGAATCCTGGATGACATCGCTGCGGAACCTGTGGTTCTGGCCCGCCACGGCATCGGCCCTACAGAGCCGCACATCGCGCAGGCGGAACAGATTCTGATGGAGTTGTTGGCCTGAGTTACTTTTTCCGCAGACGGATCACTACGTCGACCGACGCGATTTCAACGCCCTCGGGCGCTTCGGGCAGGCGTTGAATCACCAATTGATCCGACGGCGCATCACTCAGGCGGCTTTCGTCTTCCCAGAAAAAATGCGGATGATCGTGGGTATTGGTATCGAAATAGCTTTTCGAGCCATCAACCGTGATCTCCTGCAGAACCCCGGCCTCACAAAACGCGCGCAGCGTGTTGTAGACCGTTGCCAGAGATACGGCGTCCCCATTCTTTTTGGCCGCCTCAAACAGGCTTTCGGCAGTGACATGCCGATGGCGACCATCGCCGACTAAAAGCTCGGCCAAAGCGACACGCTGGCGCGTTGGGCGCAGCCCCGCGTCAACCAACCAATCTGTGGCTCTGTTCTGGCTCTGAGGTGTCATCAATCCGAAACCCAATTGTTGCTGAACCATATATAGGTGCTGTGTTCGGGTAATTTCAAATGAAATTCATTCGCAAAGAATGCCGTCTGCACAACAGGATGTGACGTGCTGCTCTTGCAGGACCTTGCATACGGGTGCTAGACGAGGCCAGATATAACGAACGGACCCCTGGCAGGAGAGGCGGCAGAATGGCCCAATTCCCGAGCAGCTTTGACAAGGACGATCTGCTGAAATGCGCCCGTGGCGAATTATTCGGCCCCGGTAATGCGCAATTGCCTGCACCTCCGATGCTGATGATGGATCGGATCACCGACGTCTCGGCCGATGGTGGCGCGCATGGCAAAGGCCACATACTGGCCGAATTCGACATCACCCCTGACCTGTGGTTCTTTGATTGCCACTTCCCCGGCAACCCCATCATGCCCGGCTGTCTTGGACTGGACGGCCTATGGCAGTTGACCGGTTTCAACCTGGGCTGGCGTGGCTGGCAGGGACGCGGCATGGCCGTAGGCGTCGGCGAGGTCAAGCTGACCGGCATGGTCCGCCCGGACCGCAAGATGCTGACCTACAAGATCGACTTCAAAAAAGCGATCCAGACCCGCCGCCTGACCATGGGTGTGGCGGATGGTATCGTCGAAGCGGATGGTGAAATGATTTACGATGTCAAAGACATGAAAGTCGTTCTGTCCGAAGCCTGAGCCTGACCGGCCCGAAATAAGGAGCACGCACATGCGTCGAGTAGTTGTCACCGGTTTGGGGGTCGTGTCCTCCATCGGGAACAATGCCCAGGAAGTATTGGCCTCTCTCAAGGCCGGAAAGTCCGGCATCGAGGCCAACGAGCAGATGGTCGAACACGGCTTTCGCAGTCAGATCGCCGGAACGCTCAAGATCGATCCGGCTGAGCATGTAGACAAGCGTACCCTTCGCTTCATGGGTCCCGGTGCAGCATACGCGCATATCGCCATGAATCAGGCAATCGTCGATGCTGGCCTGACAGAAGACCAGGTCGTGAACCCGCGCACCGGTTTGGTCGCCGGTTCCGGCGGTCCGTCGACCAGCGCAATGCTGACGGCGCATCAGACTGTTCTGAAAACCGGCGCGACCAAGCGTATCGGCCCCTTCGCCGTGCCGAAATGCATGTGTTCGACGATCTCGGCCAACCTTGCGACCGCGTTCAAGATCAAGGGCATCAATTATTCAATCACCTCGGCCTGCTCGACCTCGCTGCATTGCATCGGCAACGCGGCGGAACAGATCATGCTGGGCAAACAGGATGTCATGTTCGCCGGTGGCGGAGAAGAACTGGACTGGACCCTGTCCTGCCTGTTCGACGCGATGGGTGCCATGTCCTCCAAGTACAACGACACTCCGGAAAAAGCATCCCGGGCATTCGACCAGGATCGCGACGGATTCGTCATCTCCGGCGGCGGCGGGATCGTCGTTCTTGAGGATCTGGAACACGCGCTGGCCCGCGGCGCAAAAATTTATGCCGAAGTGACTGGGTATGCGGCCACGTCGGATGGCCACGACATGGTGGCACCATCCGGTGAAGGTGGCGAACGCGCGATGCGTCTGGCTCTGTCGACCATGCCCGAAGGGCGCAAAGTCGGCTACATCAACGCCCACGGCACCTCGACCCCGGTTGGAGACGTTGGCGAAGTTGAAGCCGTGCGCCGAATCTTTGGTGAAGGCAATGTGCCCCCGATCTCATCGACCAAGTCGATGACCGGACACGCACAGGGTGCGGCAGGCGCGCTGGAGACGATCTTCTGCCTGTTGATGCTGGACAATGATTTTATTACGCCGTCGATCAATGTCGACACGCTTGCCGAAGGCATCTTGCCCGGTGAAATTGCAACTCAAGTAGTTGAAAACGCAGGATTGGATAGTGTGATGACCAACAGCTTCGGCTTTGGCGGCACCAACGGGTCCATGATCCTGTCGAAGTATAACGGGTGAATGTAATGTCGGATCTTCTAAAAGGTAAACGCGGCCTGATCATGGGCGTGGCCAATGACCGCTCGATTGCGTGGGGCATTGCCAAGGCCATGCATGAGGCCGGTGCCGAACTGGCATTCACATATCAGGGCGAGGCGTTCGGTAAACGTCTTGAGCCATTGGCCCAAAGCCTGGGCAGTGATTTCATGGTGGACGCGGACGTCACGGATGACACCTCGCTGGATCGCGCATTCGAAGAGCTTGGCGCGCGCTGGCCCACCATCGACTTCGTGGTTCATGCGATTGCCTTTTCGGATAAATCCGAACTGACGGGACGTTTTCTGAACACCACGCGTGCCAACTTCAAGCACTCGCTGGACGTGTCGGCGTATTCCTTCATCGAGGTCGCGCGCCGCGCTTATCCGCTGATGCAAGAGAATGGCGGCACGCTGCTGACCCTGACGTATCAGGGATCGAACAAGGTTGTTCCGAACTATAACGTCATGGGTGTGGCCAAAGCCGCACTGGAATCGGCGACCCGCTATCTGGCCAACGATCTCGGTCCAGAAGGCATTCGAGTCAATGCGATCTCGCCCGGCCCGATGAAGACGCTGGCAGGTGCTGCAATCGGCGGTGCCCGCAAGACTTACAAATTCTGCGATCAGAACGCGCCGATGCGCTCGAACGCAACGCTCGAGGCTGTTGGCGGCACGGCCGTTTACCTCACTTCAGATGCGGGCGCATGCACCTCGGGCGAGATCATTCGCGTCGATGGCGGCTTCCACGTTCTGGGCATGCCACAGCCCGATCACATGTGACCTGATCTTTCCCTGCCGGTGCCAAGATTTGACCATCTTTCACGGGCAGGGATATCGGCATGAGCAAAGCCGAACATATCCTTACCAGCAACACTCGCAGCATCCGGTCACGCCGCAGATCCGGTTTTCTGGGCACGCGCGGACTAGTCGCGTTATTGGCCCTGACCACCCTATTGTTGTTTGTGTTTTTCACACAGCCGCAGATGCGGGAAACCGTCAAAGCCTGGATCAGCCTCATAACAGGCTGATCCAACTCGTTTCATTGGTCAGTTAATTGAAACGACCTCGATATCGAAAATCAGATCCTGACCAGCCAATGGATGGTTAGCATCCAGCGTGACGGTTGCTTCGTCGACCTCGATCACCGTCACCGGAACCGCCTGTCCGTCTGGCGTTTGCATTTGCAATTGGGTGCCAGGATCCAGCGGAATATCGTCCGGAATGCCTTCACGCGGGATCTGCTGGCGCGCTGCGGGGTTGATCGGGCCATAGGCGTCCACGCAGGCGATCTCGACCCGCTTTTTGTCCCCAATGTTCAAACCCGGCATCGCCGAATCCAAACCCGGGATAATCTGGCCCGTGCCAACGACGAATTCCAGCGGGTCACGTCCTTCGGAACTGTCAAAGACGTTTCCGTCCAACAGCGTTCCTGTGTAATGGATGCGAACCGTGTCGCCTTGTTTGATTTCCGTCATATTGGTCTCCGGCCTCTTTTGGGGTTTAGCGGCCAAGCCTTGGAGGTAACACGACATTGTAAACCCCACCCTCTTTCATGCCCGTTATTGTTGTGCAAACCTGCGCCGGACGATCAGGAGGGGACCGGATGCCAATCACAACCTGCATTTTCGATGCGTATGGAACGCTGTTCGACGTGGCCGCCGCCGCACGACAAGCAGCCGGGGAACCGGGCTTTGAGAAACTGCAACATAAGTGGCCCGAACTCGCCAATCATTGGCGCCTGAAACAGCTGCAATACACCTGGCTGCGCGCAGTCACAGACGCACACGCGGATTTCTGGGATGTCACGCAGGATGGCCTCGACTGGGCGCTTGAGGCGACCGGCTTGGACGGCGACGCAACACTGCGGCAACGGCTTCTGGATCTGTACTGGGAATTGCAGGCCTATCCCGAAGTTCCAGAAATGCTGCGCGCATTAAAAGCGGGTGAGTTGCAAACAGCGATCTTGTCAAATGGTTCGCCACCGATGCTTGATGGCGCAGTTCAGTCAGCGGGTATCGGGGACGTTTTGGACGACGTGTTGTCCGTGGAAAGCGTCGGAGTCTTCAAGCCGGATTCGCGGGTCTATGACCTTGTGCAGGAACGGTTCTGCTGTGCCCGGAACGAAGTGCTATTCGTCAGCTCGAATGGCTGGGACGCAGCCGGGGCCAGCGGGTACGGCTTTGTCGCCGCCTGGGTCAATCGCGCCGGGGAACCGACGGAACGCTTGCCATGGAAACCTGCGCATGTACTGTCCGACCTGACGACTATTCCGCAACTCGCTGGGCTTTAATGGCTTTTTTCACAACTTCTGATGACAGACGTCTTTACTTTGAGGACTCTGGATCTGGTACGCCGGTGCTTTGCCTTGCCGGGTTAACCCGCAACAGCAAGGATTTTTCGTTCCTCGGGCCGCATCTGGGCGATATGCGGATGATCGCGATGGATTACCGCGGGCGCGGGCGCTCGGAGCATGACCCGGATTTCATGAACTACAACGTCCTTCGCGAAGCTCAGGACGCGACCGAATTGTTGGACCATCTTGGCTTGGACCGGGTGAACGTGGTCGGGACGTCTCGTGGCGGGCTGATCGCCATGGCGCTTGCCGCCAGCCATCACGAACGACTGTTGAGTGTTGTCCTGAACGATGTCGGCCCAGTGCTGGAACCATCGGGCATCACCAAGATCATGGAATATGTCGGCAAGCAGCCCGTGTCCAAAACATACGATCTGGCGGCACGTGCGCTGCAACATGTCATGGAACCTCAGTTCCCCGGTGTACCACTTGAGCGTTGGCGGCAGCAGGCTGAATTCCAGTTCGATGAAACGGCTGATGGCCTGACACTCAGCTATGACCCCGCGCTGCGCACCGCGCTTCTGGAACAGGCCGCTTCTGGACCTGCCCCGGACCTATGGCCGCTCTTTGACGCGCTGCAGGGCATTCCGGCAGGCGTCCTGCGCGGCGAGAATTCGGACGTTTTGGGCAAAGACACGCTGACTGAAATGCACAATCGCCACCCCGATCTTATATCGGCAGAAATACCCGACCGTGGTCATCCCCCGTTTCTGGATGAACCACAGTCGGTAGAACTCATTCGCAAGGTACTGGTCACCGCATGAGCACACTTGAAATGATCGAGGCCGCCGCCGAGCGCCTCAGAGGGCATGTTCGCGAAACACCGATTCTAACCTCGCCGTTTCTGGACGAAATCGCGGGCCGACGCGTGCTGGTGAAACCCGAGTGCCTGCAACACACCGGCAGCTTCAAGTTTCGCGGTGCCTGGTCGGCCATTTCGGCGCTCAGCGACGCGCAACGACAACGCGGCGTGATTGCCTATTCTTCGGGCAATCACGCGCAGGGCGTGGCCTTTGCTGCAGCTCAGCATGGGATTTCGTCGGTCATCGTCATGCCCTCTGACGCACCGCAGCTAAAGATCAACAACACCCGGGCGCTGGGGGGTGAGGTTGTCTTGTACGACCGCGCGAACGAAAGCCGCGAAGAGATTGGTGAGGCGTTGGCGTCCCAACGCGGCCTGACCCTGATCCGGCCTTACGACGAACCTTTGGTCATCGCAGGTCAAGGCACCGTCGGGCTGGAACTGGCGCGACAGACGGCCGATTTGGGTATCGAGAAGGCGGATGTTCTGGTGTGCTGCGGCGGCGGCGGGTTGACCTCGGGCATTGCGCTGGCACTGGAAGGTCACGCGCCGGGGCTGCGGGCCCGCCCGTGCGAACCTCAGGGGTTCGACGACGTCAAACGGTCTTTGGCCATGGGGCATATCCAAAGCAACAACGCCGCATCGGGCAATATTTGCGATGCTATCCTGACGCCGCAACCGGGCCAGATCACATTTCCGATTCTGAACCGGCTGTGCGGTCCGGGCTTGTCGGTGTCCGAGGAAGACGCCCTGCGCGCCATGGCGCATGCGTTTTTGCGCCTCAAAATCGTTCTGGAACCGGGCGGGGCGGTGTCGCTTGCCTCGGCCCTGCACCGCGCGGACGAAATCGAAGGCGAAGCAGTGATCGTGGTAGCATCGGGTGGCAACGCCGACCCCGAAGTCTTTGGAAAAGCGCTGGAATACCTGACCTGACAAGTCGTTTAGGCTGGGGCAACCTGACATGTGGGCGTGTGACGCCAGGGGATTGAGTCGTGCAGATCGCAGACATTGGAAACATTCAAATCCACTACCGGATCGATGGTGATCCAGCCGGCGCACCAATTGTGTTTGCCAATTCTTTAGGAACCGATCTGCGGCTTTGGGACGATGTGTTGCCGCACCTGCCCGCAGGACTGCGTGTGATCCGCTTTGACAAGCGCGGGCACGGTCTTTCGTCGCAACCCCCGGCCCCCTATTCGATGGGTGCGCTTGTGCGGGACGTGGAAGGATTACTTGATTTTCTTGAAGTGCGCGATTGTGTATTTGTCGGCCTTTCGATCGGCGGGCTGATCGGGCAAGGACTGGCTGTCAAACGTCTGGATCAGGTCCGCGCCTTGGTGCTGTCCAACACCGCAGCCAAGATCGGCATACCCTCGATCTGGCAGGACCGCATGGACGCGGTACAAAAGGGTGGGATCGAGGCCCTGGCTGATGCCACCATGGAGCGTTGGTTTTCCAAGGCATTCCGCGCGTCAACCGAACATCTACTGTGGCGCAACATGATGGTGCGCCAGCCGGTTGACGGCTATTTGGGCTGCTGCGCGGCAATCTCAGGTACGGACTTCTACACCCCCACCAGCGGCCTGCGTCTGCCGACACTCGGCATCGCCGGCAGCGAGGACGGATCGACCCCACCGGATCTTGTGCGGGAAACCGTTGACCTGATCCCCGGTTCCCGATTCGAACTGATGCGGCGCGTTGGGCACTTGCCTTGTGTGGAACAACCGGCAGAATACGCGGCACTACTCCACAGCTTTCTGACTGATATCGGACATGTGTGAAGGAGAATTGGTTTGGCCGATCTTCTGTTAGTCCACGGATCCTGTCACGGTGCCTGGTGTTGGCGCGACCTCATCCCGGCGTTGGAAGCGCTGGGGCACGAGGTACGCGCCATTGACATGCCCAGCCACGGATCGGATCCGACGCCCGTTGCCGATGTGACGCTGGACAGCTGTCGCAACACAATTTTGGATGCGACCTCGCGCAATACAATCATTGTCGGGCATTCCTGGGGTGGGTACCCAATCAGTGCTGCGGCCGAAGCCGCGCCGGAGGCCATGCGCGCCCTTGTTTTTCTTGCCGCCTACGTCCCGCAGGATGGTCTTTCGATGGTGGAAATGCGCAAACGGTCGCCCCGGCAAACGATCCAAGATGCGGTTGAAAAATCAACCGATGGCCTCTCGTATACGGTGATACCAAGCAAGGTGCATGACCTGTTCTATCACGATTGCCCGCCCGAAACCGTGCCATTCGCATTTGCACGCTTGTGCCCGCAAGCCATCGCGCCACAGGACACCCCCCTGCACCTGACCGGCAATTTCGACCGGGTTCCCAAGGCATATATCCGGGCGACCGATGACCGGACGATCCCGACCGAATACCAGGAACAGATGAGCCACAGCGCCCCCGAGGCGATGCGTCATACGATTGACACGTCGCATTCCCCATTCTTTGCACAACCGCAAAAACTGGCTGAATTGTTGGACAAAATCGCAAAAGACCTGCCAGGATCACAAGTCTGAGCGTGTCCCTTTCAACCTGCATTTTCTGCGGATAAGGTCCGCCCAAATTCTCATCCTTGCGGTTCAAATGCGTCTTCCCTTTTTCTTCGTCCTTCTCACGGTCATGATCGACGCTATGGGCATCGGCCTTGTCTTGCCTATCATGCCGGAACTGATCGTCGAGGTTCAGGGCGGCACGTTGGCGACGGCTGCGATCTGGGGCGGTATTTTAAGCACCGCGTTTGCCGCAATGCAGTTCGTGTTCGGCCCGGTTCTGGGCAACCTTTCAGATGCGCATGGGCGACGGACGGTCTTGCTGGTCTCGCTGTTCGTCATGTCACTGGATTACGTCGTCATGGCGCTTGCAGGCAGCATCTGGTTACTGTTGGTTGGCCGCATCGTCGGAGGCATTACAGCGGCCACGCATGCGACGGCAGCAGCCTTTATGGCGGATGTGTCCAAACCTCATGAAAAAGCAGCGAATTTCGGTTTGCTGGGTGCCGCGTTTGGGGTGGGGTTTGTGTTCGGTCCGGTACTTGGCGGGCTACTGAGCGAATATGGTACGCGTGCGCCGTTTTGGGCGGCAGCTGGTTTGTCTGCTCTGGCCTTTGTTATCGGTGTTTTCGTCATGCCCGAGACGGTCACCGACAAGACGCGCCGGGCCTTCAGCCTGCGGCGCGCAAACCCAGTGAACTCGCTGCGCGCGATTGCGTCGTTGCCCGGTATCCGGCCGATGCTGTGGGTCTATCTCCTGTACTCCATCTCGATATATGTCTACCCGGCAATTTGGGCGTATTTCACAACCGAACGGTTCGGCTGGTCACCACAAATGATCGGCCTGTCACTGGGCGTCTACGGGATCGGCATGGCGGCTGTTCAGGGCGGCCTGATCCGTCCCGCAACCAAGTATCTGGGGGAACGCGTTACAATCATCTACGGCATGGGGTTCGAGCTGTTTAGCTT
The DNA here is from genome assembly GCF_059610645.1 of Ruegeria sp. CDSC054. Taxonomy (NCBI): domain Bacteria; kingdom Pseudomonadati; phylum Pseudomonadota; class Alphaproteobacteria; order Rhodobacterales; family Roseobacteraceae; genus Ruegeria; species Ruegeria sp. CDSC054. The sequence goes on from NZ_JBXWOA010000011.1 coordinate 104,240, forward strand.
TTTTCTTCTGGCCTTCCTGACCAATGGGATCATTGCCTTGATGCTGATCCCGATCACCGCCATCGGAGCGGTTGTGACCCCTGCCCTGCAGGCCCTGATGTCGCGCAAGACGCCCGACTCGCAACAGGGTGAACTGCAGGGTGTACTGACATCCTTGCACGCTTTGTCGATGGTCATCGCACCGTTGCTCATGACCAGCGTGTTCGCTCAGTTCATCAAGCCCGACGCGGCGATCTACTTGCCGGGCGCACCATTCCTCTTGGCATTCGTCATGATGGTGATCTGTCTTCTTGTGTTTTCCCGTTCACGTGGGGTCATGGCATAACTACGACATCCCTTTGACGGATTCCGCCTTGCAGCGTCCCGATAAGCGCGCCACCGTAGCGCAAAGTGAGAGAGGGACAGCATGCAAACCATCAAAGCCGCCGTTTGCCGGGCGTTCGGTGAACCTCTGGTCATCGAAGATATTCAGATCGCACCGCCCAAGTCAGATGAGGTCGAGGTGACACTGGATGCGGTGGCAATTTGCCATTCGGACATTTCATTTGCCGGTGGTGCGTGGGGCGGGCATCTTCCTGCCGTCTACGGGCACGAAGCAGCGGGCATTATCACTGCGGTTGGCGACTCGGCAGGCGAATTTCAGGTTGGGGACCCGGTTGTCGTTACCCTGATCCGGGCATGTGGCTCGTGCCCCTCTTGCGCGGGGGGGAAACCAACTGTCTGCGAAACGCCTTATGATAAGGTCAACGGGCCGTTGCGCACAGCAGATGGCGGACCACTGGAGCAGGCAATGGCCTGCGGAGCTTTTGCAGAGAAGGTTGTGGTCAGCCACCGGCAGATTGTCAAAATTCCACAGTCGATGCCCAAAGACATTGCCAGCCTGCTGTCCTGCGGCGTGATCACGGGCGTCGGCGCCGCCGTCAACGCCGCCGGGCTGCGGCCCGGACAGGATGTGGTGGTGATCGGTGCCGGAGGTGTCGGGCTGAACGCAATTCAGGGCGCCCGCATCGCCGGTGCACGCCGTATTGTGGCCGTGGACATGACCGAAGAGAAGCTGACCATTGCCAAGGAATTCGGCGCGACCCACGGCGTATTGGCCGATCAGAAAGCCCCCTGGAAGGCCGCTTACAAAGCACTTGGTGGTCGTGGCGCAGACGCTGTGTTGATTACTGTCGGAGCAATCCCTGCCTATGATCAGGCCCCTCGTTACTTGGGCCCCGGTGGCAAGGCGATTATGATCGGAATGCCCCACTCAGGGGGTATGGCAAGTTACGAACCGGTCGTTCTGGCTGCACTGGGTCAGGGTTTGATCGGGTCGAAAATGGGCGATGTTGTCATTCAGCGCGATATTCCATGGATGATCGACCTTTACGATCAAGGTCGCCTGAAACTGGATGAACTGATTTCGGGCCGATGGTCGCTATCGCAGATCAACGAAGCGATCGAGGACACCAAAACCGGATCTGCCAAGCGAAACGTGATCGTTTTCGACAGGGCTTAACCCAGCAGGGCAGGAGATCACCTGATGAAGCTGCAAGACCTCGACATCATCGTCACAGCCCCTCCTGCGCCTGGTTGGGGCGGGCGGTATTGGATACTGGTCAAAGTCACGACCGATACCGGGATCACCGGCTGGGGCGAATGCTATGCATCCTCAGTTGGACCCGAGGCAATGCGCTATGTCATTCAAGACGTGTTCGAACGGCACATGCAGGGCGAGAACCCCGAAAACATCGAACTGATGTTCCGCCGAACATACTCCAGCGGATTTACACAGCGTCCTGATCTGACGGTCATGGGCGCCTTTTCCGGACTGGAAATCGCGTGTTGGGATATTCTGGGCAAGGATCGCGATCGCCCGGTCTATGCCTTGCTAGGGGGATTGGTGAACGAACGCATAAGGGCCTACACCTATCTGTACCCTCTGCCCCAACATAACCTGAACGATTTCTGGACGTCGCCTGAACAAGCTGGCGAATGTGCCGCCGAAATGGTCCGGCGCGGGTTCACAGCCGTCAAGTTTGACCCCGCCGGGCCTTACACTGTTCGGGGCGGGCACATGCCTGCGATGTCCGATATCTCGATGTCTGTTGCGTTCTGCAAAGCGATCCGAGAGGCCGTGGGCGACAAAGCCGATCTGCTGTTCGGCACCCACGGCCAGTTCAACACCGCGGGCGCAATTCGTCTGGGTCAAGCGCTCGAGCCCTATTCACCGCTTTGGTTCGAGGAACCCACCCCCCCCGACATGATCGAAGACATGGCTCGTGTCGCGCGAAATGTTCGGATTCCGGTCGCGACCGGTGAACGCATGACCACTAAGGCCGAATTCGCGGCCGTTTTGCGGGCTGGGGCGGCAGAAATCCTTCAACCCGCGCTGGGTCGTGCCGGCGGGATTTGGGAGATGAAGAAAGTCGCGGCCATCGCTGAAGTCTTCAACGCCCAGATGGCCCCACATTTGTATGCCGGTCCGGTTGAATGGGCCGCGAATATCCATCTGGCCGCGTCCATCCCCAACCTGCTGCTGCTTGAGACCATAGACACGCCGTTCCACGATCAACTCATTAACAACTCATTGCAGGTTGAGGCCGGATTTGTCCCTGCGCCGACCGCACCCGGCCTTGGCATCGAGGTGAACGAAGATCTTGCCCGGGCGCACCCTTTTAACGGTGATGGCTTGCATCTGCAGATGCAGGAAGAGCCCTGTGATTACGTGAACGGAAACGCCTTTCAAGGTGGTGCCCCTGCAACCGAGGGGTGACAACCCAATAGGTCTTGGGGCACATTGACCCAACCAATGGGCGTTAAAAAGGCCACACGTGACACTTGAAGACGACCAAACCCAACAAACCGAAGCCGCGCTATCTGAAATGAAAGAAAGCGCGGCTCGGGCCTCTGCGTTTCTGAAAACGCTCGCGCATGAGGGTCGGTTGATGATCTTGTGCCATCTGGCCGACAGCGAAAAATCCGTGGGTGAGTTGGAGGCCTTGCTGCATATCCGTCAAGCTGCAGTCAGTCAGATGCTGGCGCGCCTGCGCGCTGAAAACATTGTTGCAACGCGCAGGGACGGAAAGTCCATCTATTACTCGCTGAACAACGACGGCGCGGCGCAGGTGATCGCCGTTCTTTACGATATGTTCTGCGGCCCCGACAGCGAATAACCCTTAGTTCGATACATAGCCCGCTATCACCTGCAACAGTTTGAACGCGGTTGCGGCATCATTTTCGACCACGGCCAGGAATTCCTCTTCACCAATACGCAGGCACGACAATTCCGTCTCGGCGATCATGCTCAGCGCCCTAGGTTCCTTGCGGATCAGGCCCAACTCTCCGACCAGGGCACCGGGGCCGACCGTGGCAATCAACTGATCCACTCCGTCGGTTTGCGGAAGGTACAGCCCGGCTTCCCCGTCCAGCACCACATAGGCGCCGTCGGTTGGCTGATCGTCCTTAAGGAAAACAACCTCTCCTGCTTTGGCATCGAACCAGCGCGCACCAAAGGCCAGCAGGCGCAGCTGTCGACGGTCCAGCCCGGAAAACAGCGGTGTCTGTTCCAGCGCGCGCAGCTTGCGCGAAAGGTCAGCTGAGGCGGCACTGTCTTCTTCCACGTCCGCAGGTCCTTCGTCCGAGACGACCCGACCTTGCCTGATTTCCACATACATGTCGAACACGCTCGGGTTTTCGAACTGGTCGTTCAGGTAGATCACCGTGGTATCCGGCAGCAAAGCGCGTAGATTTTTGTACACGGCCACTTTCGAGGCCATGTCATAACTGGCCAGCGCATCCTCAAGGATCAGGATATCCGGTTTCTTGATCGTCGCGCGCGTAAATGACAGAGGTTCAGCAAAAACCGCGGGCAGGTTTTGACCGCCAAGCGCCACCGGCACGTCATAGATCAGTTCGACCACCAACGGGCGCGCACCGTTTTCGTTCAATACATCCACGATCAGTTTGCGCGCCTCGTCCGAACGGGCGCCGCCGATCTGACTGACCTTTCCGAACAAAGCGTTTTCCAGAACCGTCAAGCCAGGCGCGAACTTCGTTTTGTCTAACGGGACAAATACATCGAGCAACCGTTCCAACAGCTTTTCGGAATGGCTATGCCGCAACTCAAGAATGCGGTCTTTGAGGTCGTCGGTGAAGGCTGGTCCAATCTGTTCCGCCGAAATCACGAACGGAACGGCCAACAGGTTTGCCAGCTGTTCATCATTCAGCCCCGATACGCCCTCGTTCCGGGTCTTTTCGACCAGCTCGACCGCAGCCTCGTACGTTTGCGCCTCTAGTCCCAGTTTTCGAAACAGCGGGTGATCGGTGCCGTCCAGGCCGAAAATCTGGCGCAGCATCTCAATCACATCGCGTGTCAGGCTCACCAGAGTCTCATCCAGACCAAATTCGCGCAATTGCTCAAGGAACACGGTCTGCTGCGCCAAAAGCTCCTGCGTGACCGGCACTTTGGGCGTGGCGAACAGCAAGTTCTCCGCAACTGGCAAGGCAGGGTTATAGCTGTTGCGATCAAAGATCAGGGCCTGTTGCTCCAGCCCTGATGCTTTCACCGCATCCTGAACCAAAGGTCGCAGTTCGACCAGTTTGTCGGCCAGCTCGGGATGCTCGGCGGCATCGAAGACCTGTTCGGCCCCGCGCAAAAACAGCGCCGCGCCGGAACCCATCCCGTCAATCAGTTTCAACCACCAGTCGCGTACCTCTTCGGCGCTGTCCAATCCCGCAGTCGTCGGGTCCAGCCAATTTGCCCTGAAGGGGTCCGAGCTATTGCCGGCCCGCAACGTCTCATCATATCCAGGGTCGTTTGTTTCGGTTGTTTGCGGCTTGAACCGCATCGGCATCATGACGTTGTCGCCCAGCGTGCCCTGGAACATCACAGGCCGTGACGAAGCATACCCAATACGGGCGGCCACGACGCTTTGATGCAGCTCTGACAAACGGATACCACCGATCTGCACCCGGCCCGAGCTGGGCAGAATTTCCCGTGTCAGCAACTCGGCCATCGCGCGGCGATCTTCTTCGCTGGGGGCCGCGATCCCGATGATTTTCCCGCTGGGAAAGGACAGATCCAAATCATCCAGAACCTGGTTACCGTCCATATCGCGAACCGAGACATGGTCGAGCACTATGTCACCGTTCAGCCTTGGCGTGGTCTCGGGTTCGCCATCGAACAGTTTTTCGTCATGCATTCCGGAAGGTGCAAACCGTTCCGTCACCACGTCCCAGCGCAGCGACATGTCCTGTGTCTGGTTATAATAGGTCAGCAGTTCCTTCCACGGTGAGCTGAGATCCTTATACGCAGCCAGGGCCGCAACCAGCGCACCAAGCGAAACCGACCCCTGCAGGACCAGAAGACCGCCAACCAAATAGAACAGGAACGGTGTCATCTGCGAGATGAAGTTGTTTATGAATTTCATAAAGAACTTCTTCTGGTAGATCTCGAACCGGATACCAAAAAGGCGCCCCAGCTGCTCAGACACCATCGCCCGGCGGTATCGCCACCCACCATTGGCACGCAACGTAGACGCGCCCGCCGCGTTCTCGCCGATTTGGGCGGCCAGCAGGCGAACCTCCTGAATGCGTTTTTTGTTCAGAAGGTTGATCTGACGCTGCAGTTTCGGAATCAGCCAGGCTTGCAGAGGGATCAGCGCGACTGCCGCCAGCCCAAACCAGAAGCTTTGCAGAAAAAGGAAGGACAGGATGGTGATCATCTGACCCGCCTGCAAAACCGGTTGGCTGATCGCGTCCCCCATGAGCCCGCCCATCGGCTCGCTTTCGGCGGTGACCATCGACACCAGCTCACCTTGGCTGACGCGTTCGAAATAGGGTTGCGGGAAACGCAACGCGCGGCTGATCAGCACGTACCGGAACCGGCGCAACATACGCTCGCTCAGCACGCCTTTCATTGTGTTGATGCGCATTTTCATCAGGCCATGCGCCAGCACCGCGATCAGAAACGCGATACACAGAATGATGAGGAATGTCGTCTGAGGTAGGCTATGACCCCAGACATCTACAACCGGGCTGGCCGCGCCAATCGCATCGTTGATGATGCGTTTGGGCAATTCGAGCGTCAGATAAAGTAGTGGAAACAACGTCGAGGTCACGGCCAGCAGAATCAACTGGTCGCGTTTCGAGTATTTCCAAATAAACTGGAAAATTGAACGTTCTATGGAACCTGCCCCTACTAAGGATCACTGAAACGATCTTGACGAAAGTGTCGTAAACCCAACACTCTGAATTTACCTTAGTCCAGCCAAAAGAGGCAAATAGTTTCCAATTTGATCAGTTAATTGCCGAGTGTGAACAAGTTCATTTGCGCAACCACAGATTAGTGCCTAGACTCTGTCTGGGACGATATCGGGAGGCCTCATTTGACTGCCAGTATAGGCGCAGTGCTATTGATGCTCTGCTTGTTGCAGATCAAACATATGTTTGCGGATTTTTTTCTCCAGACTCCGAAAATGTTGGCAGGGCGCGGTGAGTATTTTCACGTGGGCCGTGCGCAGCATGCGGGCGTGCATGTCATCGGGTCAGTGATTGTCTTTTTGATTTTTGGCGCGCCGTGGTCGTTTATTTTGATAATTGCTGCACTGGAATGGGTTGTTCACTTCAATATTGATTTCGCCAAAGCCAGCTATTCGGACAAAAAACAACTGATGCCGACGCAAGCCGCGTTTTGGCGGGCTGCGGGTCTGGACCAGTGCCTGCACAACCTGACATACATCGCCATGGTTTGGGCCTGGGCTGAATTCGCGACCTGATCAGCGATTGCTTCAGGCGACATTTTCCAGGGATTGCGGACAATACGCGTCTAGCCACATTCGATCCAATTGGTCGATTCTAGCGGCGTCGAAACGTTCTTCTTCCTCCCAATAGCGACCAGACGAAACGAAGTAATTCAACTGTGCCTCTGCCTGCAGTGCCGCTTGCATACCCTTTGTCGAAAGCAGCCTGTCAGACATTAGGGTGTCAGTCGTCACCGAAGGAAAGACCAGCCGGCTTTCACCCTGCGACAGTCGAACCACGCGGCAGTTCTGCGCGGCACCGAACAAAGCCAACCGGGCGGATTTTGCCTCGAGCGATCGCAGCGTCACATCAGCGCGCAAAGGGTCGGCTGCTCCATTGCCGTAAAAATGGGTCTTGCCGGAATTCGGGTAAATCATGTCACAGCCAAAAAAGGCCAAGACGGCTGGCTGAAGCGCGGCCAAGGCCCAGTAACCAGCCGTAAACGCCATCGTGCCACCGGCATAAACAAATCCGCCAAACTTGTTTTGATGCGGAACGTATTCATCCGCCTCGACGGTGCTTTGGCTGCGAACCAGCTCGTCCGGGCGATTGCAGATAGGGAAGTCCTCGGGATGGATGAGAAAATCCCAATCGTCGCGGATACGCCAGGCGTTGTTGATTGCAACGATGTGGGTAAACGGATCCCGCGACCACTCCCGAGCTGCAGCGGCGGCCGGTGCACTTCCAAGAATCAAAACGCGATGCGTCGGTTCGGCCATTCTGGGCCCTGCCCTTTTCCAGTTCCCCGGAAGGATAGGGCGATTTTTTTCTTTAACTACCCCAGTACAGAAAAACTGCTTTCTTCGTTGATCGGGCGCTTGCGGGAATAGAACCCCACATCAATGCTCCGACCGATATAGGGAAGTTCGTATTGCAGCGGCTGCGCATCGTGATCCGCGCCGCCTTCACAATACGCGATCAGGGCCGTCATCATCTTGCCTGCGATCGGCGCATTCTTGTACTGGTTCCCACTGGTCCCGCAGGCCATGTAGAACCCCGGCAGGCTGGATTTGTCATATATCGGAATCCAGTCTGTGGATGCGTCATACAGGTCCACAACTCCGCGCGTTTTGGACGGGATGCCAAGACTTGGGACGCGCTGCGCGTATCGCATGGCCTGCGTTGTCCACTGGTCGGTGAAATCGTGGTTGTAATCCACATCATCCTCACACCACTGATGCGGGTCACATTCCGGATCTTCCGAGCCAATCAGAATGTGGTTGCCGTGCTCGGGTCGACAGTAGCAGGCAATATCGCTGTCCGAGACAATCGTTCCGTCGTTTTCGAAATCAAACCCCTCGGGTGCGGGGACGTGCACAACCTCTTGCCGCAACGGGCGGGTTTCGATCGTCATATCATCCAGGACACCCGCCATCTTGTTGATGATCGCTGAGCCGGGGCCCGCGACGTTCACGACGACTTTTGCGTGGATTTCTTCGCCCGAGACAAGTTTAACACCCGAAACCCGACCGTCGCTGGACAATATCTCGACCACTTCGGCACCAGTGCGCACTTCTGCGCCATGCAGCTTGGCAGCATCCATCAAGTTCTGCGCGGACAAAGCCGGGTCCGTGACATATCCCGCCTGCGGCCAGAACACGCCGCCCTGCATCTTGCGCCCGTTCGGATGCCCGAATTCCGGATCATCCATCCGGCGCGCCGGCGCGAAACTGTCCTGCGAGTAGATCGGCAAGCGCTCACCGACTTTATCTGATGACCATTCTTCGAACGGGCAATCCAGATCGGCGCTGTTCTTCATGTGCTTTTCAAGCAAGCCATTGGCATCGGTCTTCATCACCAGACAGCCGGTCTCGCGGAATTGCGCCAGATTAGCATCCTCGGGCAGGCCGAGGTAGTCCGCCCAATCGCGCCAATAGTGGTAACCTTCCCACGCAAACGCCGTTCCATCGAAGGTCGAATAGTGCATCCGAATAATAGCACATGACCCCGCGGTCGAACCGTGGCCAACCTGACTGTTTCGGTCCAGCGACAAGGTTTTCCAGCCTGCTTTGGCCATTTCAAAGGCGATGGCCGCGCCGATCACACCTGTTCCGATGATGATTGCGTCAGGTTGACTCATGAGGCTTCTCCCTTCCAATAGCGCGTTGAATAGGCGCTGAATTCTTCAACTTCTTCGGGCTTGGGCTCAACCCCGGTGAAGACATAAAGGTAATGCGGAACCATTGCGATCCGCGTGGACATTGGTTCGTTCAACTGGGCCAGATCGTACCCGATCTGCATGTAGTACAGAACGCGCGCGCGGGTTTCGGCCTCAACTTCGGAATAGCCGTACCGCGCGAACATGTCGTGAAGCGCTTCGAGCCTGCGCGCATCCGACTGATCGAGCGCCCGGCGTACTTTCCCCGATTTGCGCGCCCAATCCCGGACGGCAAAATCCAGCGCGGTATCGAACAATTCGGTGTTCACCACGCAACGATGCACGTTGCAGACGGCTGCGGTTATCGTATCCGCTGGGGCCTTGGCCTGCGCAACCAAAGCCGCTGTATTCGTCGCATGCCAGCGCGCTAGCAGGGCATCCAAAAGCTCTTGCCGGGATTTGAAGTACCAATAGAAAGACGACCGCGACACGGCCATCCGTTCAGCCAGGTTCAGGACCTTGATCTGATCTACACCGTCCGAGATCAGCACATCCATAGCCACGTTCAGCCAGTCGTCACGCGTGACCTTGATGTTACCAACCAAGGGTTCCGCTTCGGGGTCATCCCGGTGCAGGATGGGTTTTGTGCTCATTCAACTCTCCGGCGGTGCGCCGCCGTCAGCCGTACGGCGCGTAATATAGTCTCGCAAGGCACCAATGCGGTCACTGTCTGTGGGCGGGGCCTTAAAGTCATTCACAATGCCTTTCCAAACCCTGGTTGCGCGATGATTGGCATCCACTGACCCGCGTTCCGTCCAGGTTCCGAAATTTGCGTAATCGTGCAGATGCGGCTCATAGAATTCGGTGTTGTACCGCTCCATCGTCTGGCTCGAGGCAAAGAAGTGCCCGCTTGGTTCGACCTCGCTCAGCGCTGTATCGAAACCGATCTCAGCTTTGCCCGCCTGCGCCCCCGCGCACAGTTCGGCGACCATGTTCAGGACCTCGGCGTCACAGATCATTTTCTCAAAAGAAACGGTCAAGCCACCCTCGAGCCAACCAGCTGAGTGAATGATTACCGTCGCCCCTGCCATTAGACAGCCCCAAAGACCAAACTGGTTTTCATTCGCTGCCTGTACATCGTTGATGTTCGACGCTGATCCGGCAGCTGACCGCCAAGGCAGCCCAAGGTGCCGCGCCAACTGGCCTGCGGCAAGCGAAGCCTGGAAATGTGAGGGTGTTCCAAATGCGGGCGCACCCGATTTCATATCTACGTTGCTGGTGAACGTGCCATAACACACCGGCGCACCCGGTTTGGTCAGCTGTGTCAGCGTCAGCGCCGCTAACGCCTCAGCATGTGAAAGCGTTATTGCCCCGGCCACTGTAATCGGGGCCATCGCGCCCATCAGGGTGAACGGCGTGATGATCGACATCTGTCCATTGCGAGCGAAATCAATCAGCCCCTGCGCCATTGGAATATCCAGCGTGCGCGGGCTGTTCGTATTGATGATCGTATAGCAATGCGCGCCCGCCTGAAACTCATCGTCCGACAGACCACGCGCGATAGAAAGCATTTCAAAGCAATCCATCACCTGCGGCGTCCCGCGTGAGAAAAAGAACGGGAACTTGTCGGTCAGCTCCATCTGCGCCTGCGTCGTGAAGTAGTGGCGCAGATGGGTTGGAACATCCTGCGGCTCGACCTGAGGCGAGATCATCTGGAACACATCGAAATGGTGCGTCAGCTTGAGGAACTCCAGATAGTCCTGTCCAGTGGCCGGGCGACGCCCGCGTTCAAGGTCCGTCGCGTTCGGTGCCCCCGCCCCCGGTTGAAACACCAGGCTGCCCAGCTCAAGTGTGAAGTCCCTGTGCCGCGTGCCAGCATTGCACGCAATCGACTTTGGCGCCGATGCGACGGCCGCCTCAACAATGTCGCGGCCGATGAAGACCATCTCGGTATCTTCATCTGCACGCGCGCCAGCCTTTTCAAATATGCGCCGCGCTTCAAGCAACAGACATTTGACCCCTAGCTCTTGCAGTGTCCGCAGTGCTGTCTCGTGCATTTCCGCAATCTGATCCGCCGGGAAAACCTCCATCAAAGGAAACGGATTTTTGAGTTGTCGGTAGTTCACATCGCGTGTCGGGCCACTGGCGACATCGGCTCCACGTCCGCGCCTTCGTCGCCCGCGTTCAGGTGTTTGCGACATCATCGTCAGCCCCTCATCGCTTTGCCTTGAGGATCGTAAGGCGAAGGTGGGATGACCCGCGCCGAGCGCTCAACGCCAACTACGTGCACCGACAATTCTGTCCCCGGCTCGGCCTTTTCGCGGTTGACTAACGCCATTGCCAGCGACTTTCCAGTGTAGTGTCCATACCCGCCCGAAGTGACGAAGCCCACGCGCTCATCGCCTGCCCAAACGGGTTCGTATCCGCTGGCGTCCGCGTCTGCGGCGTCCACTTCCAGTGTTACCTGAACCTGCGCCGGACCATTGCCGTCACGTTCTGCGACTGCCGCATCCTTTCCGACAAAATCCTTGTCCCAGTCGATCCAGCGATCCATTCCGGTCATGCCCGGAGTGTAGAGCTGCGTGAATTCTGCAGACCAGATGCCAAAACTCTTTTCCAGCCGCGTTGACAGCATCGCGTTGAAGCCACATTCGCGAACACCTTCATCTGCCCCGGCCTCCAGCAACATACGGCGTAGCTTGATGTGGTCTCCGTAGCGGCAGTTGATCTCGTATCCTTTCTCGCCGGTCACAGACATGCGGGCAACACGTGCGCGAACGAGCCCGATGTCGAAATCACCGCAGCCCATGAATTTGAGGTCCGAGATGTCCTGTTCGGCCAGTTTTTCCACAACCGCTTGCGATTTGGGACCGACTACGGCGAAACCGCAATATTCCTCGCCCAGATCCCGGACAGTAACGCCGTCGATCATGTGATCGTCAAACCAGCGCATGTGCCAAGCCCGCAGGTAATAGCTGCCCATGATCCACCAGGTACCATCGCCCCAGTTCAGAACGGTCAAGTCCCCCTTGAGCCGCCCATTTTCACCCAGCATAGGCGCCAGCTTTGCGCGACCCGGCGCAGGTAGTTTCGAGGCCATGACTTTGTCGAGCCACACTTCTGCATTTGGTCCCGAGACCTCGAACCGCGAAAAGCCCGAGATGTCCAACAAACCAGCACCTTCGCGGATCACCTTGCATTCCTCGGCGACGATGTCATGCGCGTTCGAGCGCTTGAGCGTCGGTGTTTCCTCGAACCCTTTCGGCGCGAAATACAGCGGCACTTCAAGATCCCAACTGACGCCCCATTTGCAACCCGCATCCGTCATCGCGTCGTGCGCCGGGGCCATCTTTAGCGGTCGGCCCGCGGGCAATTGCTCGTTCGGGTAGGTCATAACAAAGCGACGGGAATAAAACTGGCCCGTGGTTTCACGGATGTATCGCTTGTTCTGTGCAAAATCGCCAAAGCGTGCCACATCCATCGGCCAGGCATCCGCCTCGGGCTCGCCATGGATCATCCATTCGGCCAGTGTCTTGCCGACGCCCCCGCCCTGCAGGAAACCTGCCATAACCGCGCAGGCCGACCAGTAGCCGCGCTTGCCCGGCACCGGACCGACCAGCGGATTGCCATCGGGGGCAAAGGTGAAGGCACCGTTTACCCAAGTCTTGATGCCCACGTTCTGGATCGACGGATAACGTTCAAAGCCAAGCGTCAGCTCATTCTCGATCCGGTCGAGCTGTTCCTGAAACAGCTCTTCACCATAGCTCCACGGCGCGCCGTCCATCGCCCAGTGTTCATGATCGACCTCATAAATCCCGACCAGAACGCCTTTTTGGTCCTGCCGCATATAGGTGAACCCTTCGAGATCGACGGTCATTGGCATCTCGAATTTGGCCTCAGCGACCTCAGGCACTGTATCGGTGATCAAGTAGTGGTGCTTCAGCGGAGACACCGGCAGTTCCACCCCCGCCATGCGCCCCACCTGCTTGGCCCAGAGGCCAGCAGCGTTAACCACGTGTTCACAAGTGATCGTGCCGTTGTCGGTGACAACCTGCCAGCCATCGTCGGTTTGGATCAGTTCCTCGACCTTGGTTTCTTCATAATATTCCGCGCCGCGTTTCTTGGCCGCTGTTGCATAGGCCTGCACCGTACCGGTCGTGTCGATATAGCCCTCGCGGTCAGCCCACATCGCGCCCAATACGCCGTCGGTCGACATGATCGGGCAGCGCCTTTGCGCCTCCTCCGGAGAAAGCAATTCGCAGTCGTCAATGCCGATAGACTGGAAAATGCGATAGTTTGCTTGCAACCACTCCCAACGCTCTGGCGTTCCCGCTAACGTCAGACCACCGGTCATGTGCAGACCGATATTCTGGCCGGATTCCTTTTCGATCTCGCTGAGCAGGTCGATAGTATACGCCTGCAAGGATGCCATGTTTGGGTCCGCATTCAGAGCGTGAATGCCGCCAGCCGCATGCCAGGACGAGCCGGACGCCAGCCGCCGCCGTTCCAGCATAACCACATCCGTCCAGCCAAACTTGGCCAGATGATACAGAACCGAGGCGCCCACGACGCCGCCCCCGATGACCACAACGCGATACTGAGATTTCATCCCGTCCTCCACTGCATGACTAAGGAAGGACGCTAGTGGCACTGTTCACTTCTGTCTAGACATTTCTGTACAGTTCCGCGCAAGCGAAGAAACGGCCTCGGATCAGCAGTTTCTAGAGCTGAGCGCTGGGACGGGATGCGACCTTGTCGAACCATGCTAAAGTGGCAGTATTTTCTTGTGGAATCCGTTTCTTGATCACGCGGGCAAAGTCCACAAAGACAAAGGTGGAAATGTCCGCCAGAGTGAAGTCGGTACCTGCGATAAACGGGCTTTCGCCCAGCCGCTGTTCGAGCAGCGAAAAGAAATGATCAACCCGCGCGGACCCTCGCTGAGCCAGTTCCGGAATTTGCTGGTGATTCACTGGACCCGGAATCGCCCTGTCGGCAAAGGCCGGATGCGTGTTGCGCAAGGCCTCGGCAACAGGCATGCCGCCCTGTTGTTCGACAATGCTGTTCCACATCAGAACCTGCCCCTTTTCATCCGGAGTGCGGCCCATCAAAGGTGGCTCAGGAAACCGCGCCTCAAGATAAGCGGCGATCCCGAGATTCTCGGTTAGCGTGCTGCCCTCATCCGTCACCAACACGGGGACAGTTGCGTTCGGGTTCACCGCGCGAAATTCGTCGCTGAGTTGCTCGCCTTTGCCGATCGAGATTTCTCGGGTTTCGATATCCAAACCCTTTTCGGCAATGAACATGCGCGCGCGCCGCGGGTTGGGGGCCGTGGAACAATCATAAAAAAGCATCAGGTTCTCCCACCCTGTCAGCGGCGATAAATGAAACAGCGCCCCTCGACGGCCCCTTCAGGAAGGGACACTTCGGTCAAGGTATCAAAATACATCCGGTCGCTGGACACCATCAAACCACCCTCGGCTAATAGCGGCTCGATCAATGGTGAGACAAATCTGGCGAAGTCGTCGTTCTTTTTGCGGTTGTGACCGCCCAAGTCCGCGTGGATCAGACTGGCCGTGGCTCCGAACCGATCCACCGAGGCCGGTAGTGTTTCTCGCACATCCCCCAAAATCACCCGATCTGCGGGCGGCGTGGAATCCGGATGCGACGCCACGGCGCGCTCGAACACATAAACAGGTCGACCTGAAATATATTGCACCATGTGATGATAGGTGCGCCCGTTGCCCAACCCCAGTTCGAACACTGGCCCAGGCATTCCTTTGGTTTCAGAGATGGCGAAATCCAGACAGGCCCGTTGGGACACCATACGGTCGATGAACAGATCCAGGCGGCTTTGGTTGTCGGGCACGGGGAAATCTCTCCTTGATATCAGTCAGCTCATGATTTGGGGCCGACACCGCATGTGATGACAAATCCTCAAGGATTTGTGTAGGTAAATTGGCCTAAGTTTCACATTTTCGCGACAATTCGGCCCAAGAACGGGTTTGACTACACAGGCACAACCGCGCGAGACTAAGTCAAAAAACACAGGGAGTTGAATACGCCGATGTCGAACCACGGACGAACGGGTGGAAAACCCGCATGACTGCGTTGTTGTCCGTCAGAGACCTCAGCATCGGTTTTGGTGCGGGCGACTCAGTTGTCAAAGGTGTCAACTTTGATGTCGAGGCTGGGCAGACATTGGCTCTGGTCGGTGAATCCGGATCGGGAAAAACCATCTCGTGCCGGGCGGCCTTGCGTATTCTGCCACGTGCCGCGCAAATCCGCAGTGGCACGATAACCCTGAACGATTCAAAAGGCTTCGAGGATCTGACCAAGATCAGCGAACGCCAGATGCGCGACATTCGCGGCAATCGGGTTTCGATGATTTTTCAAGAACCGATGCGATCACTATCCCCGTTGCACAAGATCGGCAATCAGGTCAGCGAGGTCTTGTGGCTGCATCGGAGCGCGTCCGAGGCGCAAGCCCGCAAAGAGGTCCTGACCCAATTCGAACGCGTGGGCTTTCCTGATCCGCAGCGTGCGTATGATTCTTACCCGTTCGAGTTGTCGGGCGGCATGCGCCAGCGCGCCATGATTGCGATGGCAATGGTTTCCAAGCCGGAACTGCTGATCGCAGATGAGCCGACGACCGCGCTGGACGTAACGACACAAGCGCAGGTCCTGGGGCTGATTAAGGAGTTGCAGCGCGAGACGGGCATGGCCCTGATCCTTGTGACACACGACCTTGGGGTTGTTGCCAATATGGCGGAACAGGTTGTCGTCATGCACAAAGGCCGGGTGATGGAAGCTGGTGCCGCCGCGCCAATCCTCAGCGCCCCAGCGCACCCCTACACACAACAATTGTTCAACGCGGCCCCTGCGATTCCAGACGAAGATTCGGTCGGGCTGCCGATGCCGGATGTGGACCTCATTCTACAGATGAAGGGGGTGTCCAAGACCTACACTATGCGGTCCAGCAGGGGCTGGCAGGGGGACAAGCTGATCTATGCCTGCCGAGGTGTGGACCTGAATCTGGCCCGCGGCAAAACACTGGCAATCGTCGGCGAAAGTGGCTCGGGCAAAACAACGGCGGCGCGGATCGCCCTTGGCGCGGAACTGCCCGATCCGGGTGGCGAGGTTCTGTTTCGCACCTCGCCAGGCGAAGACCCGATCACCGTGCACCACATGAACCGCTCTCAGCGCACGGCCTTTCAACGCAAGGCGCAGATGGTGTTTCAGGACCCGTACAGCTCGCTCAGTCCGCGGATGCGCATTCAAGACGCGCTGACCGAGCCTTTGGAAATCCACTCCATTGGTTCGACCGCCGAACAGCGGGACAAAGCGGTCGAGATGCTGCAGCGTGTGGGACTGAATGGTGATATGCTCAAACGCTACCCACACGCCTTTTCCGGCGGACAACGGCAACGCCTGTCGATTGCGCGGGCGATGATGCTGGACCCGCAGCTGATTGTCTGTGACGAACCGACATCGGCACTGGATGTATCGGTTCAGGAACAGATCCTGACCTTGCTGGAAAACCTGCAGGACCGGTTGAACCTGTCCTACCTGTTCATCTCGCACGACCTTGCGGTTGTGGCGCGCATTGCCGACGAAGTGGCCGTGATGCGCCGGGGTCTTGTCGTCGAACAGGCCCCGCCCGAGACACTGTTTTATAACCCCCGACACCCTTACACCAAGGCGCTGATTGCCGCCCAACCAGAACCCGACATCAACCGGCCCATCGACCTTAAACTGGTTGCGTTGGGCGCTGGTTCACCAGACAGTTGGGATGACACCTTCCGATTTACGGACTCCGTGATACCCTCACTGGTAGAGATGGAGCCCGGCCATAAGGTACGATGCCATGTTTAAAACCACTCGCCCGCTTATTCTGGCTGCCACGTTGGCTGCCACTTTGGTCCTGCCCGCCACGGCAGGAACACCGACCCCTCAAGAAAGCGAATTCTGGAAAGCCGAAGTAAACGCCGGGAACCTGCCACCGGTCGCAGAGCGCCTGCCAGCCGAACCTCTGATCGTGGATCTGGCAGCCAAAGGCCGCGAGTTTGGTGCCCCTGGCGGCACGCTTCGCACAATGGTGACCCGGTCAAAAGACATCCGCCAGATGGTCGTTTACGGGTATGCGCGATTGGTTGGGTTTGACGAAAACTACGAAATCGTCCCTGATCTGCTGGAGTCCTATGAAAACGAAGGCAATCGAAAGTTCACACTGCATCTGCGTGACGGGCACAAGTGGTCCGATGGATCGCCGTTCACATCCGAAGACTTTCGTTATTGGTGGGAAGACGTTGCCAACAATGAAATGCTCAGCCCGTCTGGCCCACCGGATTTCCTTATTGTTGAAGGCAAAACGCCAACCGTGACCTTCCCGGACGAGACGACTATTGTCTTTGCGTGGGAAGACCCAAATCCTGATTTCCTGCAATCGCTGGCCCAAGCGCGCCCGCCATTCATTTACCGACCGTCTGAATTCCTCAAACAGTATCACGAGAAGTTTGCAGATGCTGAAGACCTCGCCTTTCAGGTCGAAGACGCACGGGTCAAAAGCTGGGCGGCGCTGCACAACAAGCTGGACAACCTCTACAAGTTCGACAACCACGAACTCCCGACGCTGCAGCCTTGGCTGAATGCAAGTTCGGGCAAGAAGATCCGCCACAATTTCGTTCGCAACCCATATTATCACCGCATCGATTCCAACGGCATTCAGTTGCCCTATATCGACGTCGTCGAAATGGAAATCGTCGCGGCTGGCTTGGTCGCGGCCAAGACCAACGCTGGCGAGACTGATCTGCAGGGGCGCGGTCTGGCGTTTCGCGATGCATCTATCCTGAAAAAGGGCGAAGCCGGCGGAGACTACAAAACCTTGTTGTGGAAAACCGGTGTCGCATCGCAAATCGCGATCTACCCGAACCTGAACTACTCGGATGAGATCTGGCGCGACGTTCTGCGCGATGTTCGTGTTCGGCGGGCGCTGTCCCTGGCTATCGACCGCAAAACCATCAATCAAGCGCTGTATTTCAAGCTGGCCCATCCCGGTGCGATGTCCGTTTTACCCGCGTCTCCGTTCTATGACGAGGAAAACGCAAAGGCCTGGGCGCAGTACGACGTTGAGATGGCCAATGCCCTTCTGGACGAGGCTGGCCTGGCCGAGCGCAATAAAAACGGCATTCGCCTGCTGCCGGATGGCCGCCCGATGGAACTGATCATCGAAACCGCCGGTGAAAGGCAAGAAGTTGAGAACGCGCTTCAGATCGTCACCGATACATGGCGTGAAATCGGTGTGGACCTGATCATGCGCCCACTGGACCGGGACATTCTGCGCAACCGCGTATTTTCAGGCAACACCATGGCCTCAGTTTGGTTCGGCTGGGATGACGGTATACCGCAGGCGCACACATCCCCTGCTTATTTGGCCCCCACGGATCAGGTGTTTCTGGCCTGGCCCAAATGGGGACAATTTTACCAGACCGGCGGCGACGTTGGTGAAGCGCCTGACATGCCCGAGGCCGAGCGTTTGATGCAACTGGCACATGATTGGGAGGTTGCCACCACCGACGAAGAGCGCAAGGCAGTCTGGACCGAGATGTTGAAAATCCACGCTGACCAGCTTTTCGCCATCGGAATTCTGAACGGCGCACCGCAGCCTATCGTAGTGTCCAACCGTCTGCGCAACGTGCCCGAGCAAGGCATGTGGGCATGGGAGCCCGGCGCACATTTTGGCATTCACCGCCCCGACGAATTCTTTTTCGCCGACTAATCAGGAGCAGCTAAATGGTAATGCTGCGCTATGCGGTGTATCGCTTTTTCACGATGCTGCTGACTTTGCTGGTGGTGTCGGTTCTGATCTTCGTGATCATCAACCTTCCACCCGGCGATTATCTGAGCAATCAGATCGCGGAATTGCAGGCATCCGGCCAGTCCGCCGGGGTGGCCAAGGCCGAGTTCCTGCGCGCGGAGTACGCTCTGGATCGCCCCGTATGGGAGCAATACCTGATCTGGATGGGGTTCTGGCCCGGTCCGCACGGGTTCGAAGGCCTGCTGCAAGGCAACTACGGCTGGTCCTTTGAATTCGACCGCCCCGTGGCCGAAATCGTTGGTGATACTTTGTGGCTGACGGTTGTGGTCAATCTGGCCGCTATCCTGTTTGTTTACGCCGTTGCCCTGCCGCTGGGTGTCCTCGCTGCAGCAAAATCGCGGACCTGGATCGACTATACGTCGGCCTTTGTTGGCTATCTTGGTCTGGCGACGCCCAATTTCCTGCTGGCGTTAATCCTGTTCTACTACGGCCACCGTTACTTCAACCTGCCCATCGGCGGCCTGATGGACCCATCGTTCGAAGGCCAGCCCATGAGCTGGGAAAAGCTGAAGTCCATTCTTGTCCACCTGATCGTGCCGACTTTCGTCATTGGCACATCTGGCGCATCAGCCATGATGCAACGCCTGCGCGCGAACATGCTGGATGAGCTCGGCAAGCCTTATGTTGAGACGGCCATCGCCAAGGGCATGGCCCCGTCGCGGATGTTGACAAAGTACCCGCTGCGCGTGGCGTTCAACCCCTTTGTTGCGGATATCGGGAACCTGCTGCCGTCGATGGTATCCGGATCGGTTCTGGTTTCGGTCGTGCTTGGCCTGCAAACCATCGGCCCGACCTTGCTGACGGCACTCAAAACCCAGGACCAATTTCTGTCTGCCTTCATTTTGATGTTCGTGGCCTTGCTGACCCTGATCGGCACCATGATCTCTGATATCTTGCTGGTCATGTTGGACCCGCGCATTCGGTACGAGGGGCGTGAAGCGTGACCAAACACACCGACGGTCGCTTTGTCGACGATGCACCTTTCGACGCGGATGCCGCCTTACAGCAGTTAGAGCGCGCCGATCTGGACGCACCCAACTGGGTTCTGGTCTGGCGGAAGTTCAAAACCCATAAGCTGGGTTTGATTTCAGGCGTTTTCCTGCTGTTCTGCTACCTGATGCTGCCCTTTGCTGGATTCATCGCCCCCTACGGTCCGAATGAACGAAACGGTGAACACCTTTACGCCCCACCACAAAGCATCAATTGGTTCCACGATGGCTCCTTCATCGGCCCGCATGTCTATCCGATCGTGGCCGAAGCTGATCTTGAGACCTTTCAGTGGAAATTCGTGCCCGACACAGAAGACCCTCGCCCGATCCGCTTTTTCTGCGAGGGAGCCGAGTACAGGCTTGCTGGGCTTGTAAAATCGGACACCCACCTGTTCTGCGCGCCAGAGGGCGCGACACTGTTCCTTTGGGGATCCGATCGTCTGGGCCGCGATGTGTTCAGCCGCATTCTGTACGGTGCGCAGCTGTCGCTGACTGTCGGCCTGATCGGCATTTCGGTATCGTTCACCCTTGGCATCTTTTTTGGATCAATCGCGGGGTATTTCGGCGGCAAGATCGATTGGGTCATCAACCGCGTGATCGAGGTATTGCGCTCGCTACCTGAACTGCCGCTGTGGCTTGCTCTATCGGCGGCGGTGCCCTCAAACTGGAGCCCGGTTGCTGTTTTCTTCATCATCTCGATCATCCTCGGGATTCTCGATTGGCCCGGCCTCGCCCGTTCGGTACGCGCAAAATTCCTGTCCCTCAGGGAAGAGGAATACGTCCGCGCCGCCGAGATGATGGGTGCAAGTTCGGGCCGTGTCATCCGTAAGCACTTGCTGCCGAACTTTATGTCTCACCTGATTGCCTCGGCCACATTGTCAATACCGGCCATGATCCTCGGGGAAACCGCGCTCAGCTTCCTGGGTCTTGGCCTGCGGGCCCCGGCCGTCAGTTGGGGTGTGATGTTGAACGATGCGCAGAACCTGGCCTCGATCGAGATATACCCCTGGACGGCAATCCCGATGCTACCGATTATCGTGATCGTGCTGGCATTCAATTTTCTGGGTGACGGGCTGCGTGACAGTCTGGATCCATACCAGCAATGAGCTTGATTTCAGCCCTTCCTGCAACCGACGGATACCGCAAAACGGGCGCCGGGGCTTGGTCCAGCGTCTACGCGGTGTCTGAACTGGCGACGGCAACCTTTGGCGCGGTGGGTCAGGAACTGGCTCGTCTGATGACGGCGCTGAACCTGTCGCCCAGTGCCCCGGATGTGTCTGTGGATCACCGGCTGGCCTCGCTTTGGTATCAATACTCCTTCAAGCCCAATGGTTGGGAGATGCCTAGTCTCTGGGATGCGGTCGCGGGGGATTACCAGACTGCGGATGGTTGGATCAGGCTGCACACTAACCTGCCCCGCCACCGGGCGGCGGCACTTAAGGTCCTTGAGGTCAAAGCAGATCGGGACGCGGTCTCTCAGGCGGTGCGGCGATGGTCCGCCAGCGAGCTGGAATCGGCAATCGTGGCCCAGGGTGGCGTTTCCGCGGCCATGCGCAGCCGGGCAGTGTGGTTAGAGCATCCGCAAGGTCGGGCCGTGTCCCGCGATCCACTGATCGGTTGGCACAGCCCGCGACAGATCAAACTGCGAGATCGATCCGAGGCCACGGTTGAGCGCCCTTTGGCAGGGCTGCGCGTCCTCGACCTGACGCGCGTGCTGGCTGGGCCGGTTTCAACGCGAACCCTCGCCGGTTTTGGCGCTGACGTTCTGCGTGTCGACCCGCCCGGTTGGGACGAACCCGGTGTCATACCCGACATCTCATTGGGTAAATCCTGCACTTACCTCGATCTGAAATCGCCCTCAGGTTTGGAAAAGCTGCAAGAGTTGTTGTCTCAGGCCGATGTGTTCGTCCACGGGTATCGCCCCGGTGCTTTGGATGCGCTCGGCCTGACCAGGGCCAAGCGCGATGAATTGGCCCCAAACCGGGTCGAAGTCACATTGGACGCTTATGGCTGGCAGGGCCCATGGGCCGCGCGGCGCGGGTTCGACAGCCTCGTTCAGATGAGCGCGGGTATAGCGGATGCGGGCCGTGACTGGGCAAATGCGGATAAACCAACACCATTGCCGGTTCAGGCGCTGGATCATGCAACCGGCTATCTGATGGCCGCCGCCGTGCTATCCGCCTTGGCTGAGGCCGCCTCGGGCAACGCGATCATGCTGGGCCAGCTCTCGCTCGCACGCACGGCCGAGTTGTTGGCCATTCTCGGCAAGTCCGACACGAAAGAAGTCATCACCGGTGCCAGCCCGTCAGACTACAGCCAAGCTCTCGAAGACTCTGGCTGGGGCTCTGGTCACCGCCTGAAACCTGCTCTGACCGTTGGCGAGGCCAAGATGTTCTGGGACAAGCCTGCACCTAGACTAGGCACGTCGGCTCCGGTCTGGGCCACGGCCATCACCTGAGCCAACCGCCGCGCGGTACGCGCGGCCCGGCCCAACGCTTTGGGTCACGTCTCGCCAAAGACGTCACCCAAAGGGGCGGGAGACCCCGTCAGCGATCGTCCCCACCCGGACCGATATCGTCCAGATAATCCTCGTCAATCGCCGCCTGGACCGCACCCGTAACAGCTTCGCGCTGCTTGGGTGTCAGATCCTCGGGGTCCTTGCCTTCGGCCAGGCGCACGGTGACCTCACGGTGTGCGAACTTGATGCCTTCGCGGGCGAACAATTCGCGGATATCCTGATAGACTTTCTTGCGCACCAGCCATTGATCCCCCGGCTTGGTCATGAACTTGACCCGAATGATCATTGCAGAGTCCTGCATTTCGATCACGCCCTGCGACTTCAGCGGTTGGATAAAGTTGTCGCCAATCACCGGGTCGCTCAACAACTCTTGACCCAACTTCTTGATCAGCTTGCGCACCTTCTCGACATCGGTGTCATACGTCACCCGTAACGGCAGTTTCATGATCACCCAGTCGCGGGAATAGTTGGTCAGAACCTTGATCTCACCAAAGGGGATGGTGTTCAGCGCGCCCAGATGGTGACGCAATTGGAACGACCGGACCGAGATCTTTTCGACCGTTCCCTTCACGTCGCCGATGTCGATGTATTCACCCTTGCGGAACGCGTCATCCATCAGGAAGAACGCCCCCGAAAAGATATCGCGGACCAATGTCTGCGATCCAAAGCCCACGGCCAGACCCACGACACCAGCACCCGCGAATAGCGGACTGACATTGATACCCAATTCCATCAGGGCAATCAGCGCTATGGTCACAACAACTACAGCTAGAATGGCCCCGCGGAACAAGGGCAACAGTGTCGCTAGCCGGCTCTGCCCACCTTCTCCGCCTTCATCGCCAAGCTCAGCCTCACCACCGCCGTCGTCAATCTCCTGCGCGATCTTCGAGTCGATCCCGATGCGGAAGAAATGGAACAGGATATAACCCATGAAGAGGATCACCATCACGTCCAGCGCCCGCTCGATCGGCAGGTCCTCGCTCCAGCTGGCATCCGGATTCCAGATGACCACCAGCGCATATAGACCGACGACAAAAGCCAGAATACCGGCAACCCGCCGCGCCAGATCTTCGTAGGTCAGGATCGAGTGCTTACGCATCTCGGCCTGCGGCGTTTCGATCGCTTCAACCTCGGCATCCGCCTCATCACCATCGGCATTCATCGCGTCCAGCTGGTTGTTGCGATTGAAATACCGTTCCAGAAGATAATTCATGGCCCCATAGGCAACCACGACCGACATGAAGATGGCATAGCTGCTGGCCACGATCGGGATTGAGTTTTGATTTTCCAGCACCAGGTCGACGGCCAGTTTGAACCAGCTGAACACCATGTACAGGATCAGCACCGGCGCCCATGCGAACGAGATCAGGCGCAGAATCCACGACACCTGATCCGGAGTTCGCCCGCCGCGAATAGCGTTCGAAATGGCGCGGGCATTGAACAGGATCATCAGGACATTGCCGATCGCACCAAACATGGTCAGGCCGCCATAGACCAAGGCGTAGACGTTATAGTTCAGCCCAAAATCAGCGACCCAAGTGGCAAAAAGCACCACGGTAATGTCGTAGGTCGCCAGCGCCGAAGCCCAGATATACAGGCGTTTGGCGTCACGATCTGAGAAAGGCGGCAAGCGATATTGGCTTAGATACGGGGATAGAACCATGCGCCACAGATCAGACACGGTACGCGACAGGAAGAAGGCGGTAAAAATTGCTGTGACCGTGAACTGGATCGAGATGTCCTCAGCCTCACCGAAAAACACGAAACCGACGATAAGCGCCATCACCATGGCGAAAATCGTGGCGCCTATCCCCATCAGGAATCGGAACACCAAAAACGGCATCTTCTCGCGATAGCCTTGCGGATCTTCCTTGGATCGCGCGACGACGATTCGCTTTGCGATACGCTTGCCGTAGATTTCAATCGACAACCATCGTCCGATCAAAAGGAAGAGAACGTTCCAGAACAGGACCTCGACATAGGTCTGTATTCGACCATCCGGGCTGGTCTGACGCAGGATGTATTGCACCTCGAAGATCGAATAAGGCAGCGCCTGAAGCCGTGAATTCATCGAGTCGCGAAATCTCGAAAACCGCTCCTGCGCTTTCATGAGCTGCGAACCGTCGCCCATCGGATCCCCGGGTGCAGCCTCGGGGGTGGCGCTGTTTTGCTGGCCGGAAGACACGATTTGCCCGGCGCTGTCGATGACGATCACACTGGCCCCGGCTTCGGTCGCGGAACGGATCGCCGTAGCCAGATCGCTGTCGCTGGCTGTGTCCGAACTGCTGCCCCCGGCTGAGGGATACCCCGGTATCAGAGAGGTCTGCGCAACTGCACCAGTGACCAGCGCCAAAGTAAGGGACCAGATTACAAACGTTAATCCAGCCAGCAATGTTCGTGTCATCGGATATTTTTCCAGTTCGCCATTCGTAACACAGGTTATCGAAGCCCGGTGGCGGGTTCAAATATTCAACCCCCGCAGCCTCAACATCTTATCAAGCCGTGTTCCCCGCACCATGCTATGAACAGAAGTGTTTGCAACCCGGAAAAAACTGAATATGACCAACCTGACGCTGTCATCATGACGGATGGGCAGGAAATTTGATATAGAACAGGGCGCAGATGCGAAACCCACGGCTAAAACCGAAACAAGCCGGTAACGACTGGTGGGATCAGTGATTTTGCACGCGGCCAAAAAAAATATATACGATACGGGTGCAAGCGCGCGGAGTTGCACCGGAACACTGAATTGGGCAAAGGCATGAGCCTAGGAAGACAAAACGATACAACCGGCCGTGCGCCGCGCATCTTGTTCTACAGCCACGATACGTTCGGGTTGGGTCACTTGCGCCGATCCCGTGCACTGGCTGGTGCGATGACGCAGGCTGACCCATCGGCATCGGCGCTGATCCTGACCGGGTCACCCGTGGCCGGGCGGTTCACCTTTCCGCGTCGCGTCGACCACGTGCGTTTGCCAGGTGTGACCAAACGCGCCGATGGATCTTATGCATCCCAGACAATTGGCATGGGCATCGAGGAAGTGACGGAGTTGCGGGCGGGTCTGATCCAGACGGCGGTTCAGCAATTCGATCCTGACGTCCTTATCGTCGACAAGGAACCAACCGGTTTCCGCAGCGAGCTGTTGCCCACCCTGGAAAATTTGCTGCGGTCCCGCCGCACCAAAATGGTCCTGGGCCTGCGGGATGTTCTGGATGAACCCGAAGTGCTGGCCGCAGAGTGGGAGCGGAAAGAAGCAATTGCAGCGACCGAAAGGTTCTACGACGAAATCTGGGTTTACGGGCTACGCTCGATCTATGATCCGACCGAGGGCCTGCCGCTCAGCCCTGCCGCGCAGTCGCGTATCCATTGGACTGGTTATTTGCGCCGCGATCTTGGGCCGATAGGCGATCCGCCTGAACAACCCTACATCCTGATTACCCCGGGTGGCGGCGGAGACGGCAAAGCCATGGTGAACCAGGTTTTGTGCGCCTATGAAAAAGACCCCAACCTGTCACCGCGCGCTGTCCTTGTCTACGGCCCCTTCCTGTCGGGCGAGCTGCGCGACGATTTCGAAACCCGCGTTGCTGCGCTGAATGGTCGGGTCACGGCCGTTGGCTTTGAATCGCAGATCGAAACGCTGTTTGCCGGCGCTGCAGGTGTGGTCTGCATGGGCGGCTACAACACGTTCTGCGAGGTGCTCTCGTTCGACAAACGCGCCGTCATCGTTCCGCGCACGACTCCGCGGCTGGAGCAGTGGATCCGCGCCTCACGCGCCGAAGGTCTGGGTCTTGTCAGAATGCTGGACGAAAACCGTGACGGGTTGACGGCGGACGCGATGATTGAGGCTATTCGCAATCTGCCCGATCAGCCCTTGCCTTCTCAGGCAATCCGCGACGGCCTGCTTGATGGTCTGGACTATGTCACAAGCCGCGTGGACGCGCTGCTTGGTGGGGAACGGGAACGAGCCACCGGATGACGTCAGGAAAACCCAAGCTCGCGGTGCTGGTCAAAGGATGGCCGCGCCTTTCAGAGACGTTTATTGCACAGGAACTGGTCGCCTTGCAGGACGCGGGCCACAGCTTTGACATCTGGTCCCTGCGCCACCCGACCGACATCAAACGCCACCCGCTGCATGATCGGTTTAAGGGGCAGGTCCACTACCTGCCCGAGTACCTGTACGAAGAACCTGATCGCGTCTGGGCCGCGCGCCACCTCGCGCAGACCCTACCCGGCTATACCGAGGCTTATAAGGTCTGGCGCTCTGATCTGCGGCGCGACCCGACACATAACCGCATCCGGCGTTTCGGGCAGGCCTGTGTTCTGGCCGCCGAGTTGCCCGAGGAAACGCAGGTGATGTATGCGCATTTCATGCACACGCCGTCGTCGGTCGCACGCTATGCCGCCATCATGCGAGGCCTGCCCTGGAGCTTTTCGGCACACGCCAAAGACATCTGGACGTCACCCGACTGGGAGAAAGCCGAAAAATTGCAGGCCAGCACACATGGGGCCGCTTTTGGCGCAACCTGTACTGCAATCGGGGCCGAACACTTGCGCAGTTTGGCCGATGATCCGGCTCGGGTCGATCTGATCTATCATGGCTTGGACCTGAACCGTTTTCCTGACCCGCCGATCCGCGCAGCTCGGGCACCGGACGGGCCGTTTCACATGCTCTCAGTCGGCCGTCTGGTCGAGAAAAAGGGCTTTGATCGCCTGATCGATGCGTTCGCCATGCTACGCAATTCGCTGGATTGGCACTGGACGCATATTGGTGGCGGTGCGCTTGGTGATGCGCTGCGCGAACGGGCTGAGGCCCAAGGTATCGCAGACCGGATCACCTGGAAGGGGGCCTGTGACCAGCCCGAAGTGATCGAGGCGATGCGCGGCTCTGATCTGTTCGTGCTGCCCAGCCGGATCGCGGCTGACGGAGATCGCGACGGGTTGCCAAATGTTCTGATGGAGGCTGCGTCGCAGCTGTTGCCGATCCTGTCGACACCGGTTTCCGCCATTCCGGAATTCATAGAAACCGGGACGCATGGCGTTTTGTCCGATGACAACCCGGCCGCACTTGCCAGCGCGATCACCGAATTGGCCGCCGCTCCTGAGCGTACTGCATCTATGGCCAACGCTGCCTATTCCCGCTTGATCGCCGAGTTCCGTATGAACCCCGGCATAGCCCTGTTGTCCAAAAGGCTCAGCGCGTTGGGCGCGGGCAAAGACTGATGGCCCGCGTCGCCTTTTTCTCACCGATGAAATCACCGGACAGCCCGGTGCCGTCGGGAGACAGGGAAATGGCGCGCAATCTGATCAGGGCGATCGGGGCACAGGGCGATGAGGTCAATCTCGTCTCGGAATTGCGCATTTATGACAAAACGGGCGATCCGGCGGTTCAACAACGTCTCTGCTCTGACGCCGATGCCGAATCCCGGCGACTGATCGCGGACATGATCCACGACACGGATTTGTGGGTGACCTATCACAACTACTACAAGGCCCCCGATCTGCTGGGCCCTAAAGTGTGCGCCGCTCGAGGCATCCCTTATGTGCAATTGGAAAGTACCCGTGCAACCAGCAGGTTACGCGGCCCATGGTCCGGCTTTGCACAAGCCGCACATGAAGCCTGCGACGCGGCGAACGTCATTTTTTACCACACGGCCAACGATCTAATCACGCTGGAACGTGAAAAATTCGAGGATCAGCGTCTGGTCGAATTGCCGCCCTTTTTGCCAATCTCGAGCCTGCCGCCCGCTTCCTCATGTGACGGGCCAATGCTGGCGGTGGGAATGATGCGGCATGGCGACAAACTGGCGTCGTACCAACTGCTGGCGCAGGCCCTGTCGCATTTAAACGGGGATTGGGCTTTGGATATTGCAGGGGATGGACCTGCGCGGGCTGAGATCAAAGACCTAATGGTGCCGTTTGGCTCGAAGGTGCGGATTCTGGGGCAACTGGATCGCGACGCCTTGCAAAACTTATACGCAAATGCGTCCATCTTAGTGTGGCCCGGCGTGAATGAGGCATATGGCATGATTTACCTTGAAGCGCAGGCCAGCGGAGTTCCGGTTGTTGCGCAGAACAGGCCCGGTGTCCGCGATGTTCTGGCGCCGGCCGACTACCCCGAGGTCGAAGCAGGACCCGAAGCGCTTGCCGTCAGGCTACAGACGCTGATTGGCGACCCTGCCCTGCGTCGTTCGCTTGGTACGACAGCCCGGGAATACATGTCCAACCGCCACCTGATGCCCGCAGCAACCGAACGGTTCTGGCAGGCTGCGCGGCCTTTGATCGGAGGCACCGCATGAGCCAACTTGCTCTTTTGCGCCACGGCCACACCCATTGGAACCGCGCTGGCCGTATTCAGGGCCGCAGTGACATCCCGCTGGACGATGACGCGCGCACCGAACTGGCCGGATATGAATTGCCCGAGTCGTGGAAAAAGGCAGCGCTCTGGTCCAGCCCCCTGCAGCGCGCCAGCGAAACCGCCGCATTGGTCGCGGGGCGAGAGCCTATGGTGTCCGAAGCCCTGACCGAGATGAACTGGGGCGATTGGGAAGGCAAGCGCGGCGTTGACCTGATTGCAGACGCAGACAGCGGATATCGCCATATCGAGGATTGGGGCTGGGACTATTGCCCACCAAACGGCGAAAGCCCGGCGGACGTGCGGGCGCGATTGCAACCCTGGCTGGGCAGTTTGCAGGGCGACACCGTCGCCGTGTGTCACATTGGGATCATGCGCGTCATTCTGGCCTCGGCCTGGGGATGGGACTTTGACGGCACCGCCCCATTCAAGATCAAGCGAAACCGCCTTTACGTCATTGATCTGGATAATTTTCAGCCGCAACCCGAACCGGTTCGCCTGTTGCGACAAGGCCCCCGCTTATGAAGGTCATGATTGTTGTCACCCACCTGTTGGGCACCGGGCACCTGAGCCGAGCGTTGACGCTGGGCCGGGCCTTTGTCGCGGATGGGCATGATACCTTCGTGGTCTCTGGCGGGATGCCTGCTCCTCAATTGGACACGTCCGGAATGACGTTGTTGGGACTGCCCCCTTTGCGCTCGGATGGCACTGATTTCACCCGTCTTTTGACACAAGCCGGAACGGTGGCGGATGAGGGGTATTTCGCGGCGCGCAAGACTGCTCTGGTTGAAGCAATTCGCAGCTTTGCACCGGATGTTCTGATCACCGAGCTTTATCCGTTTGGCCGCAGGTCTCTGGCAGGTGAATTTTCAGCCGCGTTGGAGACCGCTCGTGAAATACGCCCGCGCCCGATAATTCTGGGATCGATCCGTGACATTCTGGCACCGCCGTCAAAACCCTCAAAGGCAGAGCGGGCGGAGCAGATTATCGCAGAGCATTACGACGGCATCCTTGTCCATTCGGACCAGAGCGTTGTCCCGTTGAACGTCAGTTGGCCTGTGTCTGAGCAACTGGAGGGCCGCCTGTTTTACACGGGTTTCGTGGCTCCACTGGCCCCAGCACCGCACAAGGATGCAACCGGCAAAGGCGAGGTGCTTGTCAGCGCAGGCGGCGGTTCGGTTGGGCAACCGATCTTTCACGCGGCCATCGAGGCCGCCCAAAAGATGTCCAACAGGCGCTGGCGCCTGTTGGTCGGCGGGCAAGACGCAAAGACGCGCATTACAGAGCTGCAGAAGCATGTGGAGAGTGCCCCTGTCACTTTGGAACCGGTGCGGCCCGATTTTCGCCAGATGCTGCCCCACGCGGCGGCTTCGGTCAGCATGTGTGGCTACAATACAGCATTGGACATTCTGCAGGCAGGAACCGCTGCCGTGTTTATCCCATTTGATGAAGGCAATGAGGTCGAGCAGAGCCTGCGCGCCCGCACCCTTGCGGAAATGCCCGCCATAGATGTCATCCCAAGCAAAGATTTGAACGGAGATCTGTTGGCCGAGGCTGTGGGCCGTGTGATTTCATCGGAACCCCGTCCAGTCTCAGATCAGGGGTTCGATGGCGCAGCACAATCCGTACGCATCGCCAAAGAACTTTTGGAGCGCCGCGGATGAGTGTTGACTGGAGCGTTTTGACAGATGAGCTAGAACTCTGGCGTCAACAAGAACTGGCGCTGCCTTTGTGGTGGCGTGACGATGACGCGGTTTCCACAACGCCGCAACTCGACCGGTTGTCCACGATGTCAGACCTCCTTGGGGTGCCCGTCCATTTGGCTATCATCCCCCGTAATGCCCAAGAAATGCTGATCGAATATGTTGCCGCCCGGCCAAACCTGATCCCAGTCGTGCACGGATGGGCCCATCAGAACCACGCACCACCAGATGAAAAGAAATCCGAATTCCGCCTGCACCGGCCCATGGACGATATCACTGGGGATATCGGCTCGGGGATATCGCGGCTGCGCACCCTGTTTGCAGATCGATTGTGCCCGATGTTCGTGCCGCCATGGAACCGCATAGCGCCAGAGGTGGTGCAGGAATTGCCCGCGGCAGGGTATCGCATCTTATCGACCGCCACGCCACGATACAGCCCGCAGGCGGCACCCGGATTGGCCCAGATCAACACGCATCTTGATCCAATCGACTGGCGCGGATCACGCGGACTGGCCGACCCCGACATGTTGATCGTCAAAACCACTCAACTGCTGCAAGATCGCCGCGAGGGTCGCGCAGACAACGCCGAACCCTTTGGCATCTTGACCCACCATCTGGTTCATGATGAGGACATCTGGGCCTTTACCCACGACCTGCTGCACCGGCTGCTGAACGGGCCGGGCTTTGTCTGGTCTGCCCCCAAGCCGATTGAAAACGGAGATCTGAATGAGCCGACTGGATTCCATGCTGCGCCGACTGACCGCACAACGTGACGGTTTGAATTGGGCTGTCGATCAGATCTCAGACACTGCGGGCGACGTGCTGGATATGGGCCTTGGAAACGGGCGCACTTATGATCACCTGCGGGAAATTCTGCCGGATCGGAGGATCTGGGTCATGGACCGGGTGCTGCAGTGCCATCCGTCCAGCACACCGCCAGCAGAGGATTTTTTGCAGGGTGAGGCCGAGCCGATGCTGCAGAAGCTGGCAGAAGGTGGACCCAGGATCGCTTTCGGTCACTACGATTTCGGGCGAGGTGTCAAGGAAGAGGACGTCGCCGAAGCCTCGCGTCTCAGCCCACTGATTGCGCAGGTGATGGTGCCCGGTGGTCTGCTAATCTCGGGCCAACCTTTGGTTGGCTTTGAACAGATAAGCGGCCCGGACACAATCGCGCCGGACCGTTACTTGTTCTACAGGGCCTGATCAGGCCACGCGCCGTCCACGCGACCAAACGCCATTCAACGCAGGGGTGCCTTCGCGCATCCGGAACCGGATGACGTCTGCACGTGCACCCGCCCGTAGCTCACCACGATCATCCAGCCCAACGACCTCTGCCGGTGTCTTTGTCACGGTTTTCAGACCGCGGGCGAAATCACCCCACATCTCGCCCAGTTTCACAGCAGACAGCAACAATGCGGATGGCACATAGTCCGAGGACAGTATGTCGAGATGGCCCAGCTGCGCCAATTCATGCGCAGCGACATTGCCGGAATGCGACCCGCCCCGGATCACATTGGGTGCGCCCATCATCACCCTGATACCATGATCATGACAGGATCGCGCAGCCTCGACCGTGGTCGGGAATTCGGCAAGGGTGATCCCGTGACCGGCCGATACGCGCACCTGTTCGTCCGTCGTGTCGTCATGGCTGGCCAGCATAGCACCAAACCGTTTGGCCGCTTTTACCGTCTCAACCTCGTGCAGATCACCATAGCGGTCGCGCATAGCCTTAAGGTCGGCCACGTGTTGCAGAAATCCATCGCCCTCCAGCCCCAGTTTGCCTTTCAGATACGCTTCCAGTTTCGACATATCGCGGAACTGCCTTTGTCCGGGGGTGTGATCCATGAGGGAGACCAGGCCAACACGGTCTTCGGGCCCAAATTCGTTTAATTCTTCGGCCAGGGTTTCCGAGCAGACCTCGGCCCGCAAATGCAGAAAATGGCTGATCTTCAGCGCATCCTGTTCCCGCAACTGCCACAGCTCACGCGACAGACCGCGCGCGTATTTGACATAGCGCTGCCCGGACGGGATCGAGCCTATCCGCATCGCGTCGAAAACGGTCGTGATCCCGGTACTGGCCAATTCGGCATCATGGGCCAGAATTGCGGCGGCATGTGGCCAGTCGACCTTGGGCCGCGGCTGGATGTGACGCTCAAGATTATCGGTGTGAAGTTCCACCAGACCGGGGCAAACATAATCGCCTTCACAGTCAATTGCACCAGCGGGAACAGTTGCGCCGGTCGCGACCTCAGCAATCGTATCCCCCACAAACCGAAGGTTGCCCACGACCGTCTCATCGGGAAGAACAAGCGTGGCATTGGCAAGTATCATTTCTTCTGTCATCTGAACTTCACAAGGTTGGAGCAATTGGAAAGGCCACGCATAGGAGGCCAATGTGACATTCACGCGATACGCGATCTATTTTGCGCCACCGGCTCAGGCCGAATGGACAATCTTTGCGACCCAATGGTTGGGCTGGGACATGGATACTGGAACTGAAGTTGCGCATCCTGTCATTAACGGCGTGGACGTCGGAGCCGCGACCGATGTCCCGCGAAAATACGGTCTTCACGCGACGTTGAAGCCGCCGTTTCGCCTGAACAAGGGGCAATCTCTGACCGACTTGCAAGATGCCTGCAAACGGTTGGCCGGAACGCAACCGCCCGTCACGCTGGACGGGTTCGAGATCGCCCGGCTGGGTCGTTTTCTGGCCCTGCGGCCCTTGGGCGATACCGACGCTCTGAACGCGCTGGCAACGGCTTGCGTCCGCGAACTTGACAGCTTTCGCGCCCCCGCGTCCGCCGCGGAACTGGACCGCCGACGTGCCTCGGGACTGACGCCGGAACAGGACGCCAACCTGCTGCGTTGGGGTTACCCTTACGTGATGGACACGTTCCGCTTTCACATCACCCTCAGCGGAAAACTGGACAAACCCACGCTGAAAACCGTGCAGGTCGCATTGGAGGGCCATCTGGTCCCCCTGCTTCCCGCGCCGTTTCAGATTAAGGATTTGGCGCTTATGGGCGAAGCCGAAGATGGGAGGTTTCATCTGATCCATCGCTACGCCCTTTCCGGTTGAAGCCCGGCAAGGATCGCATCAATCGTGACTTCCAGCGGCCCGGAATTATCAACTTCGATCACGCGGTTCAGCCCGTCCGGCAGGGGCGTGCCAGCCCGTCCCAGACGACGCGCCTGATCAGAGGCGCTTTCCCGCCCGCGCGCAAAGAGGCGCTGCGCCAACACCTCAGGGTCCGCTGTCAGCGAAATCACGATCAGGTCGCCAAAAACCACCTGCGCGTTCAACAAAACCGAACGGGACAGATTGACCAACAGCGCATTCGCCGTTTGCCGTTGGTCTTCGATTTCAATCGGGATGCCGTAGTGCAGCCCATGCGCGCTCCAGTGCAACGCAAAGGCTCCGTCCAGCACCATCTGCTCGAAGATTTCAATCGACACGCGATCAAAATCTTCGCCTTCTTCGCCTTCGGGGCGGGTTATCACCCGGCGAACCCGCAGGATACCTGACGACGCCGCGACCAACGCCTCCATGACGCTGTCTTTGCCGACACCTGACGGACCAACAACGGCTATGACCGGCGCAAGGCTCACGCGACCATCCCCGGGGTGAATTCAGACACGTTGATCTCGCGATCACAGACCCGGTTGCGCGCTTCGATATCGTGGAAAATGCCAACAATCGCCGCGCCGCGTTCTTTGGCCTCTTCGATCAAAGACAGCACCGTTTCGCGATTTTGCGCATCCAGTGAGGCCGTCGGTTCATCCAACAGCATTGCAGGGTAATCATGCGCAAATCCACGTGCGATGTTCACCCGCTGCTGCTCACCACCCGAAAAAGTGGTCGGGCTCAGGCTCCATAGCCTTTCGGGAATGTTCAACCGCCGCAACAAACCCGCCGCCTTGTCCAGCGCCGCTTGCTTGTCGCAGCCAACGGCCAACAGCGGCTCGGCCACCACCTCAAGCGTCGGCACTCTGGGGACCACACGCAAGAACTGACTGACATAGCCGAGCGTCTCGCGCCGCAAAGTCAGAATTTCGCGCGGTTCGGCCTTGGCGACGTCCAGACCACCGACAAGGACCCGGCCTGATGCGGCCAGATAATTTCCATAGACCACCCGCATCAGTGTTGATTTCCCTGCGCCTGAAGCCCCGGTCAGGGCGACGCATTCACCTGCGGCGACATTCAGAGATGCACCCTGCATCACCGGAATTACGGCACTACCCTGATTGTGCAGAGTAAAGCTTTTGCTGACATTGATAAGCTCAATCATAGCACTTCATCTTTTTCCAAATACTCAAACCTGCAGAACGCTGGACACGAGCAACTGCGTGTAGGCATGTTGCGGATCGTCCAGAACCTGATCGGTCAACCCGGCCTCAACCACTTGACCGCTTTTCATCACCATCAGTCGATCCGCCAGCAGGCGTACGACGGCGAGGTCATGGGTGACGATGATCGCGCTCAACCCCATCTCACGCACCAACCCGCGCAGCAGATCCAGCAGACGCGCCTGAACGGAAACATCCAGTCCGCCGGTCGGTTCATCCATGAACACCAGGCGCGGCCCTGTGACCAGATTGCGGGCGATCTGCAACCTCTGCTGCATCCCGCCAGAAAAGGCCGACGGACGGTCATCCACACGAGATTCCTCAATCTCAACCCGGCCCAGCCAGTCGATCGCACGGTCCCGGATGTCGCCATAGTGACGATCCCCCACCGCCATCAGACGCTCACCGATATTGCCGCCAGCACTGACCGACATCCGCAAGCCGTCGCGCGCATGCTGATGCACAAAGGCCCAGTCCGTACGGCTCAGCATCCGACGTTCCGGTTCGGACATGGTGACTGTATCCACCGGACCATCGGTACGAGTGTTAAAGATCACCTGTCCGGCGTCGGGCTCAAGGTGACCGGCCATGCAATTCAACAGCGTCGACTTGCCCGATCCGCTTTCACCCACGATCCCCATTACTTCTCCG
Organism: Ruegeria sp. CDSC054; assembly: GCF_059610645.1. NCBI lineage: Bacteria > Pseudomonadati > Pseudomonadota > Alphaproteobacteria > Rhodobacterales > Roseobacteraceae > Ruegeria > Ruegeria sp. CDSC054. The sequence continues at coordinate 139,558 of NZ_JBXWOA010000011.1, forward strand.
GGGAAGAGATCAAAACTCACATCCGAGCACCCGATCCGCGCGCCATAGCGCTTTTCGATGCTTTTGACCTGCAATAAGGGGGTCATGCCGCATTCTCCTCGGCCAGTCGGCCCTTGTGGCCCGCTTCGCGGCGTGACCGGCAATAATCGGTGTCGGAACAGACGAACATCCGGTTGCCTGCATCATCCATGATCACTTCGTCGAGATAGCTATCCTCTGCCCCACAAAGATCGCATGGGTGATCGGCTTTGGTGGCCTCAAACGGGTAATCCTCGAAATCCAGACTGACGACCTTGGTATGCGGCGGAACCGCGTAAATCCGCTGTTCACGTCCCGCACCAAACAGCTGGATCGCGTCCATCTCAAGTTTTGGGTTGTCGAATTTCGGGATCGGCGACGGATCCATCACATAGCGGTCCGACACTTTCACCGGATAGGCATACGCGGTCGAAATCGCCCCGTGCTGGCTGATGTCCTCGTACAGCTTCACATGCATCAGCCCATATTCTTCAAGGCTGTGCATCTTGCGTGTCTCGGTCTCACGCGGCTCCAGAAAGCGCAGAGGTTCGGGGATCGGCACCTGATAGACGATAATCTGATCCTCGCGCAGCTTCGCCTCGGGGATGCGGTGGCGGGTCTGGATGACTGTGGCCTTTTCGGTTTCCTCGGTCGTTTCCACACCTGCCGTGTTCTCAAAGAACTTTCGGATCGACACAGCATTGGTGGTGTCATCGGCACCCTGATCGATCACTTTAAACGTGTCCTCGGGTGTCAATGTAGCGGCTGAAACCTGCACCCCACCGGTGCCCCAGCCATATGGCATCGGCATCTCGCGGCTGGCAAATGGCACCTGATAACCGGGCACAGCCAGACCTTTCAGAATGGCGCGTCGGATCATTCGCTTGGTTTGTTCGTCCAAATATGCGAAGTTATACTCATTCATTTTGATGTATCACTTTGTTTTTGGTGTTTTTGTGGACGTATTTCTGTTGGGCGCACTGTTATTGGCGCTATTGGTGTATCTTTTCTTTCACTCTCGTCATGCGAAGCGACGACGTCGTGCGCAAAAGCGGGATTCAATTGGAGAATGGAGTTCGGTTGGCGCGCGCACGGACTCGCCGCCCCATAGAAACCTGCGACGCCCGTAAGGCGGGTTTGGCAGTTCGTCATCCTGGTGTGCCCCAGTGGGGATGCAAACGCAGTCCAGCTCATTAGCGACCCCTTACACAATGCTCGACCGCCAACGCCTTGACCCGTGCGTGGGGCGGCCAGTCGAGCGACAGATCACCGATATCGAACACGGCGGCCATCATTCTGCAGCCTCTTTTGGCGTGATCCGCTCTTCGGCTTCACGGCGCAGTTTGCGGACCAGTTCCAACTCGGACTGGAAGTCTACGTAATGCGGCAGCTTGATATGTTCGAGGAACCCGGTCGCCTGAATGTTGTCCGCGTGGCTTAAGACGAATTCCTCATCTTGCGCGGGGGCACCCAGATTATCTTCGCCCAACTCTTCCCAACGCAATGCGCGGTCCACCAAGGCCATCGCAATGGACTTCCGTTCAGACTGACCAAAAACCAAACCATAGCCACGGGTGAATTGCGGCGGTTCAGTCTTGGACCCTTTGAACTGGTTCACCGTCTCGCATTCGGTCAGCTCGATATCGCCGATGTCGATGGCGAAACCCAGTTCCGGGATCTCCATTTCGACCGAGACCTTGCCGATCCGCAACTCACCGACGAATGCATGGTTACGGGCGTAGCCACGTTGGGTTGAATAGGCCATGCCCAGCACAAACCCCTCATCCCCGCGGGTCAGGGATTGCAGACGCAGGGGGCGGTTCGACGGAAATTCCATCGGTTCGCGGGTCAGATCACCCGGGTTGGTGTCACTCACGGGTTCATCCTGAATGATGTCCTCACCCTTAAGGAATTCAGTGATATGGGGCGTCGCCTCGGTGCGGGGTTGCGCCGTAGGCGCAGCCGGAACCTCGCCTTCGGCGGCCAATTTGAAGTCCAACAAGCGGTGCGTGTAATCAAAGGTTGGCCCCAGCACCTGCCCGCCCGGCGCATCCTTGAACGTGGCCGAAATCCGGCGATCACACGCCATCTCATCAGTCTTAACCGGGTTCGAATAGCCAAATCGCGGCAATGTCGTCCGGTAGGCTCGGATAAGAAAGATCGCCTCGATCAGATCGCCGCGCGACTGTTTGATTGCCAAGGCTGCCAGATCGGGGTCGTAAAGGGACCCCTCGGCCATCACCCGGTTGACCGCAAGGCTCAGCTGTTCGCGGATTTGGGCGATACTCAGTTCGGCAATGTCGGATGCGCCGCGCCGCTCTTCTGCCAACCAAGAATGCGCGTTTTCGATGGCTTTTTCGCCACCCTTGACTGCAACATACATAGCTTAGGTCTCCGTGCTGATCTGAGTACTGCGAGGCAGGGCCGCAACCCGGTCACCGCACGTGAAAAAGAAATCACATCCAAGCGGGTACAGAGCTGCGTTGGCCTGCAACGCCGAATCATCCGGCAAGGACAGGCACGCGGTGTCTTTGATTCCCGGGCCGCTCAGTGTGACACCCGCCTGTTGCAGCGCGTCACATTCAACAATCAAGGTGGTCGAGCGATCCGGGTACTCTGCTGTTCCGATGCGGTATGTGCCCAACGGCCCAAGCTGGGTCCATGTCCCAACAGCAAAATCCGCGTCAGCTGCCTGTGACAGGGGCGCTCCAGTGTGAAAGGTTAGCCATGCGCGCACCGCATCGGTGTTGAAAGTGCCAGCCAGATGGACCTTTGTCTCGGGGTCACACAACGTCAGCAAAAGCGTTCCTGCTGCGATCGACAAGGGTTTCGGCGGCTGCACGCCTTTCAATTCACGGATTTCGCCGGGCCGGGCCATCACGGTCATCGCGGCACGGAACGCATGTGCAGCCTGCACTGGTGCGTTCTGAAATCCACCGGAATACTGAAGCTGTGCCGTCATCAATCTTCTCCCCTTACCAATGTGAAGAACTCGACCTTTGTCGCGGCGGCTTTGGCAGCGCGGTCTGTTCTGGCGGCTTGCATCTGCTTTTTGAGCGGCGCAATCACCTGATCCTGGATCGCATCCGCAGCAGGGGTCTGCATCAGCGCATCAATCAAGGCGGCCGTTTCGGCCTTGGGCTTGGACCGGCCCTGCACGTATCCATGCCCAATCGTTCCGTCCTGCAACACCAGCGAACACCGCGTGACGGTCATTTCGCCAAGATTGAACCGGGCACCCGTGCCACCCGTGCGCCCGCGCATCATGACACCGCCTACTTCGGGGCTGCGCAGCCATTCAAAGTCCGGGCGGTCTTCGTAGCCACCCCAAAGCTTCATCAATGCGCCTTCAGGTGCCCGCGCCAACAGGCTCATCCAATCCTGCCGCGCCGCATTCGAAATATTTGTTTGATCTGCCATCAAAGCCTCTTGGCCGGGTTGTCTATCTGAACTATACAACTAGACAAATATTACATCCCGCCACCACATCTGGCAATCCGCAACCTTGTGAAGTTTTGGTGACATGAGAAAAACACCCGTCTGGAAAGGCATCGCGCTGAATCTGACATCGGACATTGCAGAGGGTCGGTACGACACCGGCGACCGCCTGCCGACCGAGGCACAACTGGCAGCAAAACACGGGGTCAACCGCCACACGGTACGGCGTGCACTGTCGGATCTGGCAGACCAAGGTCTGGTGCATGCCCGTCGCGGCGCCGGTGTCTTTGTGGCGGCACGTCCGACCGATTATGCCATCGGCAAGCGCGTCCGATACCACAAGAGCATCTCGGCCAGCGGTAAAATCCCCGGCAAAAAGATCCTGACACTCACAACGCGCGCCGCAGATGAAACAGAAGCAGAGGCCCTGGAGATCGCTTCAGGCGATCAGGTGCACGTTTATGATGGGCTGTCTCTGGCGGATGGGCAGCCGATCGGGCTATTCCAAAGTGTCTTTCCCGCGGACCGCTTGCCCGGCATTCTTGAGGCGCTGTCCGAAACACAATCAGTAACGAAAGCTTTGCAGCACTGCGGTGTTAAGGACTATACCCGCGTCTCGACGCGCCTGACTGCGCGCGCGGCGACGGCAACACAGGCCCTGCACCTGCGACTGACCGAAGGTGCGCCTGTTCTGTATTCCGTCGGCATAAACGCAGATCCCAATGGTCTGCCGGTTGAATTCGGGCGAACCGTATTTGCCGGAGATCGGGTCACCCTGACCCTGAACGAGGACTAGGCCGCAGCGCCCTCCCGCCCGTCTTCGACCTCCTGACGGTGGTCATATCCCGTTGGGCATAGCGCCGCGTAAAACGCGGCGCTATGCCCAAGGCCGCCAGCCTATATCTGCAAAGCCGATGCAAGTGCAGGCGCGGGAGATTTCAGCTCTTGCCTATTCAAATCGGTTCGTATTTTTCCAGGAAAGCCTCGGCGCTCAATGTTCGGAAATCCGGCAGGGCCGCGCGCAGACGGTCATTGTCCCAATCCCACCACGCCAAATCCATCATCCGCTCGGCCACGCCAACCGGATAACGGTTGCGGATCGGTTTGGCCGTCACACCGCCTACAATTGTGTAAGGCGCGACATCCTTGGTGACGACAGACCCCGAGGCAACCACCGCACCGTGCCCGATGGTCACTTCAGGTTTGATAATTGCCGCATGCCCAATCCAGGTATCATGGCCGATCCGGGCGACGCGACTGGCGCGATGATTGAACCAATCCGCATCATCCTCGGCATCATCCCAGTAATCTGCCGAGCGATACAGGAAGTGATGCAATGATGCCTTTTCCATCGGATGATCCGTTGCGCCGATCCGAGTGAAACTGGCGATATTGGCGAACTTCCCGATCTCGGCATTGGCAACGTCACAGGTCCGGTCGCAATACGAATAGTCACCGAAGACTGAATTCACAACGCGGCTTGCCGCACCAATTTCGACAAATTCACCGAAGGAACTACCCGAGATTTGGCAATCAGGATGGATAAACGGTTGGTCAGAACGCAGTCGTGCCATGGTTTTGTGGTTCTTGGTCATGAGTCACGGCAAAAAGAATGACTTTGCCTTTGTGTCCCGTGCTTTGCGTATCTTGCTTGTCTCTCCCTGGATAAGCCGTCGGCGCAGCCAGCCCGAGAACCAGTCCATCAGCATCACCATCAGGATGATCAGAACGATGTAATAGGCGACCTCTTCCCAATCCTTCTGGGTGATGATCGCTTGCGTCAGCAACAGACCGATGCCACCGCCGGTGATCGCACCGATCACCGTGGCGCTGCGGGTGTTTGATTCAAGGAAGTAGAGCAACTGACTTAGCAGCACCGGCGTCACCTGTGGGATCACACCATAACGATAGCGTTGCGGTGCATTGGCCCCTGTGGACTGCACGCCCTCGATCTGTTTCTGGTCCACATTTTCCAGCGCTTCCGAGAAGATCTTGCCAAAGGTGCCGGTATCGGTCACCAGAATGGCCAGCGCGCCGGTGAGTGGACCAGGTCCAAAGGCACGCGCCAACACAACCGTCCAGATCAGCGCGTCCACACCGCGCACAAAGTCGAACACACGCCGTGTTAGAAACCGGACGGATTTGAGCGGGTTGAAATTTCGCGTGGCGAGAAACGCCAAAGGCAATGCGATCATACCTGCGCCTAACGTGCCGAGAAATGCCATCAGGATGGTTTCAAAAATGGCCCAGACAACATCCTGATGCCGCCACATCTTGTTGGTCCAGAAGTCATTCAAGATCGCTCTGGCCTCGCCTTGCGCAGCCAGACCGGCCAATTCAGGGAACGACTTACCATAGTAAGGGCTATCAAGCGTGAACCAGAACAGCTCCCACCCATTGAAATAGCGGAAGACCTCGGACCGGTTGCGGGTCACGGTCAGGCGCCCCGCATCCGTTGTAATCGCCATGCGGTTTTTTGAGACGTTGATCCAATCCGGCACCTCGCCCGCGGGCAGTTCAGCCTGAACACCTGCAGAACGGGTCGGTGTCGCGCGGACGGTGCCATAGCCGGGGATATCGTATTCCACTGTCTCGGGGCCAAAGCGGACGATGTGGCCGTCTTCCAGATCAATGACCGTAGTCTCGCCTAAACTCACCCAGCCCGGAGCCTCACCGTCGGGGTAGCGACCCTTGCGTTCACCTTCGATGGCGGTGGAAACCTCACCGGTGCGATTGTCACGCGAAACATGCGTTTTGTAGCTGTAGCTGTCTGCAATCAGCGTTTTGCCGTTCTCCCAGTTCGCACGCTCGGCCATTCCAGACACGTCGAAAGCAAAGAACACGTAAATCAGATAGACAAAAACAAGCGCGGGCAATCCAAAGTTGGTCAGCCGTTTGCGGTTGAACAAACGGGCAGCCTCAGCCTTCAACTCATCGGCGGTCAGGTCGGTGGCAAAAGTGCTCATGCCCGTGCTCCTTTCTCGGAACCGTGGGTCAGGCGCTCACGCAGCAGACCCGATATCTGATCGACAACAACAATCGTGGCGAACAGCAGAAGGAAGATGGCGGCAGCTTCGTCATATCGCCCCTGCCCCCAGGACATCGCGTTGCGCAGCTCATATCCCAGCCCGCCGGCGCCAACAAAACCCAGAATGGCCGAGGCGCGAATGTTGATCTCGAACCGAAGCAGCGCATAGCTGACATAGTTCGGTCCAACCTGTGGGATCACGCCAAGATACATCCGCTGAGACCAGTTCGCGCCGACGGAATGCAGCCCTTCGACCGGTTTCAGCGAGGCATTTTCGTTCACTTCCGAGAAAAGCTTGCCAAGCGCACCCGCCGTATGAATGGCAATGGCTATCATTGCGGGCACCGGACCACCGCCCAGCACAAAGATCAAAACCAAAGCGATAACGATTTCAGGCACCGCGCGAAAGATATCAGCAATGCGACGAAACAGCGGGATAAGCGCGGGCCACAATGCCATACCACGCGTGGACATCAGCGCCAGAAACGTCCCGGCGATGGCCCCTATCAGCGTCGAGGCCGCAGCGATATTGAGTGTCTCGACCAGAGCCGGGAAAAACTTCACAAGGTTCTCCGGCATCGCACCGATCTTTTCCCATGCTTCCGACATAACCTCGGTCGGGTAGTCGAGGATACGGTGCCAGCCGTCGACAAAGCTACCGGCATTACGGTCGTCGGCAGTGCGGAAACCCGCGGCCATCATCGCCACGAATACGATCAGAAGGATACCACCATAGACCCGCTTGCGTCGTGTCATCTCGGAATAGTCGGCCCGGATCTGGTCGACACTGGGGGACCCTACAGTCAGGTCTGTCATGGAATGCTCCTGAGTGGCAAAAAAGAGGTCCGGTTTGCCACCGGACCCCGATCATTGGAGGTGCAAGATTAGTTGGACTTCAGCTTGCGCGCTTCGATGATGATTTCGTAGGCGTCGTGGGTGATCGGCATAAGGCCTTTGGATTCACCGCCCAGAACGTTGTACATGCAGTCCGGATCAATCGAGTTCATCGAGGCCAGCATACCTGTCATCTTGATTTTGACATCCTCAGGCAGTTCGGTGCGCAGAACAAACGGGCCTTCAGGGATCGGAGCGGATTTCCAAATCTCGACCAGATCGTTCATGTCGACCAGACCGGCATCCACGGCACGGCGCAGCGCGCCGGACTGATAACCGTCTTCCCAGTCCCCAAGGCCGTCGGCCCATGTCACGCCACCGTCGACATCACCGTTGTTTACGGCCACAATGGTCTGCTCATGACCACCGGTGAATTTGACTTCACCAAAATAATCACCCGAGGTCATGGTTGCACCGGTTGCCTGCGGAATTTCGATCGACGGGATAAGGAAGCCCGAGGTCGAATTGGGGTCGCCGAAGCCAAAGGTCTTATCCTTCATGTCTTCCAACGAGGCAATGCCACTATCCTTGCGGGCAAATCCGATCGAATAGTAGCCATAGCTACCATCCGTGTTGACTTTGACCAGAACAGGCTCGACCGCCTCAGGATCGCTCAGGTAGGTTTTGGCGTACCCTGATGCACCCAGCCAAGCCATGTCGATAGTGCCGCCAAGCAGCCCTTGAATGACGCCGTTATAGTCCGCCGGTGCAAACAGTTTGGTTTCAACACCCAGCAATTCCTGGGTCTGCTCGCGCAGGCATTCCTGCTTGCTCAGACGGTCCTGTGCGTTTTCTCCGCCCAGAATACCAATGCGGAATTCGGAAATATCTTGCGCCATGGCTGGCGCGGCTATCGCAGTTGTGGCCACCAGGGCGGCAATCAGTTTTTTCATCTGTCTCTCTCCGGTTTGATATGCCGGCCTTTCATCGGCCGGTCGATGAAAGGGGTGAATTGGGCCTAGATGGTCGCCTCGGCTTCCATCAACGCTTTTGAGGTCGCGTCGAGTGTTTCAATCTGGGTCGAAGTTGCCTCTTCCGAGAAGCTGGCGTCGGCGCCGTAAATTTCGCGGGCCACGCCAGTTGTCAGTTGCTCGGGCAACCCGTCGAAAACGATACGTCCGTCGCGCATACCGACGACCCGGTCACAATAGCGGCGGGCGGTATCCAGCGTATGCAGGTTGGCGATGACGGTGCGGCCGTCTTCTTCATGGATGCGGCGCAGCGCCTGCATCACCACCTGCGCGTTCATCGGGTCCAGCGAGGCGATGGGTTCGTCCGCCAGAATGATCTTAGGGTCCTGCATCAGGGCGCGCGCGATGGCGACGCGCTGTTGCTGACCACCCGACAGCGCTTCGGCGCGTTTGGGCGCGTGCGCGGCGATGCCGAGGCGATCCAGAATATCAATCGCACGGTGGATATCTTCCATCGGGAACAGGTTAAACATGGTCGCCAGTGTCGAGTGGCGGTTCAACGTGCCATGCAGCACGTTCGACACCACATCCATGCGCGGCACCAGATTGAACTGCTGAAAGATCATCGCGCAATCAGCCTGCCATGCGCGTTTATCACGGCCTTTCAGCTTGGTGATATCACGACCTTGAAACAGGATCTCGCCGCCGCTTGCATCCGTCAGACGATTGATCATCCGCAACAACGTCGACTTGCCCGCGCCGGACCGCCCGATGATGCCAATCATGCATGGCTTGTCTACATCCAGCGTCGCTGCATCAACGGCCACGTTGTCGCCAAAGCGCTTGGTCAGTTTTTCTATCCGCAGCACGTGCCACCCCCAATTCGTGTTGGCGACCAGCTACAGGCGGGATTCAACGGCTTTGTGTCGGCACAGTGAAAGTTTTGTAAACACCCCTGCGCACCGAGGGCCTACCCATTGGCACGCATCGCCGCTATACGCTGTGCCAACACGCTATCCATATGAGGCCATTCATGAGCTTTGACCGCAGCATCAAGATCGCCCCGTCGATCCTGTCCGCAGATTTCGCCAATTTCGGTGCCGAGATTCAGGCAATCGAAGCCCAGGGGGCGGATTGGGTCCATATCGACGTAATGGACGGCCATTTTGTGCCCAACCTGACCTTTGGCCCGCCCGCCGTCAAAGCGTTCCGCCCCCATGTCAAAACGGTCATGGACGTGCATCTGATGATCACGCCGGTTGATCCCTACATTCAGGCCTACGCGGATGCAGGCGCCGATATCCTGACTGCACATGTCGAGGCCGGGGCCCATACCCACCGTACGTTGCAGGCGATTCGCGCCGCTGGCATGAAGGCGGGCGTTGCGTTGAACCCCGGCACTCCGGCCGACGCGGTTGGACATCTGCTGGACCTGACCGATCTGGTTTGCGTCATGACAGTGAACCCCGGCTTTGGTGGCCAGAAATTCATCGACATGACCAGCAAGATTCGCAGGCTGCGGTCGATGATCGGAGACCGCCCGATCCATATCGAGATTGACGGTGGCGTCGACCCCAAGACCGCCCCGTTGGTGGCCGCAGCTGGTGCGGATGTGCTGGTCGCAGGTTCCGCCGTATTCAAGGGCGGTTCGGTCGATAACCCGGACGTCTACGGCGCAAACATCAAAGCGGTGCGTAGCGCGGCGGAATCGGCGACGTCGTAAATATCACTGCATTCGAAGTGACGCGCTAGTTCGAACGTTGCGCGTCACTTGTCGCATCCGGTTGGCGGTTTTTGTACCGAGCACGCATCTTGATCGCTTGCATGAACCGTCCCTCGGCCACCAAAGCGGCCAGAAAATCGCCCAAAAAGTCCTGATGCAGACCGGCGGCAGTGGCAGAATCGAACATGCTTTCTGCTGCATCGAACCTGTCTTCGCCCAGCATCACCAGCGCATTCGTATACTGCTCAAACTCTCCATCGGGAAAGAGTCCAAGCGCCTGATCAATGGCATCTCGGGCTTCATCCGTATAACCCAGACCTAACGCAATATCCGCATGCAGGCGGTGGTCAAAACGGTCGGCGCCCTCAAGCGCAACACTGCGTCGAATGTGAAAAAGAGCGGCTTCATACTCGAAGTCGTCCGCCAACAGGCTGGCCCGCCAATAAAGTAGATAGCTGCCCGGCCCCACCCGACTTTCCGCCAGCTCTAACACCTCATGCGCCTGTGATCTTTGGCCTAAGTCTGACAGCGCCCGCGCCTTTCGCACATAGCCGTCCGTGTCATCAGGATTGGCCTCAATCACCGCTTCGGCATCTTTCAATGCCTGCTTGGGCCGATCCAGCATCAGCAGGATAAGGGACCGGCGCGATAGTGCGGTCACAAAATCCGGTTTCAGTTCCAACGCCCGGCTTACATGGTCAAACGCGGCTTCCCAATCGTTCTGCTCGGACAACAGAAAGGCGACGCCGTATTCCGCATACGGGTCATATGGATCCAGTTCGCTGGCGGTTCTGAACAAGCTCAGCGCTTCGTCCTGCCGGTGATGGTCCACCAATTTCCAGGCCAGCTCCCGCATCGCCCAAGTGTATTCGGGGTTCAGGGCCAGAGCGGTTTGCATCATCTCTTCGAATTCGGCAAAATCCATCTCTCCGGCCCGGCGCGCGCTGGCGGCCAGACCAGCCATGTTGCTTGCATTAGGCTTGCGCGATACGGCTTGCCTAAACAACGCACTCGCAGCCGCGTAATCATCGCGATTGTAATGCACCCACGCTCGCCCCTGCAGCCCAAGCTCGGCATCGGGATTCAAGGCCAGAATTTCGGCAAACGCGTCATCGGCCTGATCCATATCATCGAGATCATAATAGGCCCATGCCAGCTTATCCAACATCTCAATACGCTGCCGATCAGACGCACCGACACCACCCAGCCCGTGTTGGCAGATTTCGATGATACGCTCTGGCGTGTCACTCTGATCCAGGCAGGCGGAAACATAGGTTTCCTGTGAATTCGTAAGCAAAGGCTTGGCCTGCCCTACGCCAGCGACTGCGATCATTGCTGCTAGGGAAAACCCGGTGAATTTAGTTAACGATTTTATCATGTTATCGAAAATCTGAATGTCTACCGCCAGAATACTGACAATTGTGAAAAGAAAAAGGCCGCCCCGGTTGACGCGGCCAAATACTTCGCCTGTGTGCCGAAAGTAATCACCTGCAGATTTTCAGAGAACATGCGGAAGGGCTGCGGGGTTGGCGCTGGCAATTTTGTTTTCGGTATCAACGGCTTCTACAATCCACGCCGAGGCCACTCAGCGCCGGGATGGAAAAGCCCGTTCGCGTTTGAACGGAAGGAGGCAAAAACAAGCACTCGAGGCGGCACGAATGCGAGATAGACCCACGCGCTTTCTGATCACGTTTTTTCTGCGTATTAAACTTCTCTGAAACGCACTCAAACGGTTTCCGTTTGCCATACTGGGTGGTTTGTGACCATGAACGACCGTATCCGACACCAAAAAACGAGAATACCCCCATGATTGAACGCATCGACACCGGCGAACGGTCCTCAAAAATTGTGAAACACAACGGCGTGGCCTACCTGACCGGGCAAGTCGCCGAGGGCGAGACTATTCAGGAACAAGTCCGGATTTGCCTCGAGAAGATTGACGCCCTTCTCGAACAGGCTGGCTCATCGCGCGAAAAGATGCTGCGCGTGACGATCTGGCTGGCGGACATGAAAGATTTTGCCGGATTGAACGAGGTCTGGAATGCCTGGGTTCCAAAGGGCCATGCCCCAGCGCGGGCTTGCGGCGAAGCCAAATTGGCGCGTGCCGAGCTGAAGGTGGAATTCATCGTCGACGCGGCCTACGATTAATTGCTGTCCGCGCAACGCGTGCTGACCATAGCAGGAATGCAAACAAAAAAGGGCGTCCCGAGGGACGCCCTTTTCGTTTGATATCTCGAGAGCGATTACTCGACGATTTTCGACACGACGCCGGCGCCGACGGTGCGGCCGCCTTCGCGGATGGCGAAACGCAGGCCGTTTTCCATCGCGATCGGTGCGATCAGCTCAACCTCGAACGACACGTTGTCGCCGGGCATAACCATCTCGGTGCCAGCTGCCAGGGTCACGGTGCCGGTCACGTCAGTTGTACGGAAGTAGAACTGAGGACGGTAGTTCGCGAAGAACGGAGTGTGACGACCGCCTTCTTCCTTGGTCAGGATATAGGCTTCGGCTTCGAACTTGGTGTGCGGTGTAACCGAACCTGGCTTACACAGAACCTGACCACGCTCAACGCCTTCACGGTCGATGCCGCGCAGCAGGGCGCCGATGTTGTCGCCCGCTTCACCGCGATCCAGCAGCTTGCGGAACATTTCAACACCAGTACAGGTGGTTTTCTGAGTGTCACGGATGCCGACGATTTCGATCTCGTCGCCAACATTGATCACGCCACGCTCAACACGGCCGGTCACAACGGTACCACGACCCGAGATCGAGAACACGTCTTCGACCGGCATCAGGAACGGCTGGTCAACAGCGCGCTCAGGTGTCGGGATGTACTCGTCCACGGCAGCCATCAGCTTGCG
>NZ_JBXWOA010000012.1:0-147657 GCF_059610645.1 Ruegeria sp. CDSC054
ACAGGTCCAGAAGTTCCTGGTCGAAGTCTTTTGCCGTCATGCGAGTCATGGTCAATCTCCTGATGAGGTGGCGGTTCAAGCCGTAGGGTATTTTCAGATCAAAAGGTCATGGTTTGTTTGAGGCTTAAGGCAGGTCTGCTAGGACCCTGCCGACGCGGTTTCCTTTTCTGTGCGCTGATCGCGCAGTACGTTCTTTTGAACCTTTCCCATTGTGTTTCGTGGCAACTCTTGGACGAGTTCGTAGCGGCGAGGATGTTTGAATCGCGAAAGCTTGTTTCTGATGATCGACTCGATCTGTTCCACCTGAAGCTGTGCACCGGGCTCTGCAACCAAAGCAGCAATAATTGCTTCTCCAAATTCGTTGTCGGGAATGCCAAAAACTGCCGATTCCAGGATGCCGTCGATGTCGTTCAAGACGTCTTCAATTTCTTTGGGGTAGACGTTGTAACCACCAGTTATGATCAGGTCTTTTGACCGACCAACAATCGACAGATAACCATCCTCGCTGCATTGACCCAGATCACCGGTGATGAAGAACCCGTTTTCCCGTAGCTCTTCGGCGGTTTTCTCGGGCATTTGCCAATAGCCTTGGAACACATTGGGCCCTCGTACTTCGATCATTCCAACCTCGCCCCGGGGCAGCGGTTCTCCAGTTTCAGGATTGGTAACGATCACCTCGGTGCCGGGAAGCGCCAAGCCGACAGTTCCTGCGCGACGCTCACCGTCATAGGGGTTCGAGGTGTTCATGTTCGTCTCGGTCATTCCATAGCGCTCAAGGATGCGGTGGCCGGTGCGCGTTTCGAACGCTAGGTGGGTCTCGGCTAGCAATGGGGCCGAACCAGAAATGAATAAACGCATGCTCTCTGTGACTTCTTTGGTGAAACCGTCATCCGCAAGCAATTTGGTGTAGAAAGTGGGGACTCCCATTAGAAGGGTCGAGTGGGGCAATTCCTCCAAGATCATACCAGTGTCGAATTTTTCCATCAGCCGCACTTTGGAACCGGCGAGTAGTGATGTGTTCATCGCCACGAAAAGCCCGTGCGTGTGAAAGATGGGCAACGCGTGAATCAAGCGATCAGAGCCGGTGATACCCCACAAATCCACAAGGGCTTGGGCATTGGAAAGCAGGTTTCGGTGGCTGAGCATCGCGCCCTTGGACCGGCCCGTGGTACCTGATGTGTAAAGAAGCGCCGCGAGGTCGTCCGGCGCGCGATCCACGGTTTCGAATACACAAGGCTGTGCGTCCGCTTCGCGGCTCAGGCTTGGATTTTCGCCACCCAAGGTCAGCAGTTTTGCACCAGACCGGGTCGCCAATTGTTCGAATTCAACTTTGTCGTTGCTGTCGCAAACGATTAACGCAGGTTGTGCGTCAGAGATGAAATAGTCCAACTCTGCCATGGTATAGGCAGTGTTAAGGGGCAGGTAGACAGCACCTGCCTGAACCGAAGCGGCATAGAGCGCAATCGTGTCGGCTAGCTTGGGCGCTTGCACAACGATGCGATCGCCGGGGGAAACTCCGCTGTTCTGCAAGACATGCGCGATCTGGGCGGTGCGCTGCAGAAACGCGTCATAAGAGACTACCTGGCCATTATCGAGTTGCAGGAATGGAGCCATGTTGCCCTCGTGGCGGGCAAACAAACTGTCGTAAAGTGTATTAGTCACGCTGTATTTTCCCTAGGCTTTACCGCAAGCGTCGCAGTTGAAACCGCGCGAATTGAACGCGAGGCTTGGATCGTGGAACGTGTCGCGAATTCTTCGTGATAACGTTCTGTTTTGTTTAAATCGTAAAGGTAGTTGACCATCGCACCTCCGGACTGGGCGCGTCCGTTCGGCGAGGGATCGGCTTCGGCATGCACTTCATGAAGCTCGGCGCCATTGCCCAGATGAAAGCGGGCCACAGGGTCCAGTGGCATCCCATCTTCGCGCTTGGCGAACATCAAGTATCGGGCAGCCATCGCGCGCGTGTCCTGCGGTGCTGCTGTTTCCGCAAGCACGGCCTCGGCGGCATGCCCGTGTTCTGGGTGGTCTGTTTCACCAGCCAGCCACCGGTTTAGCCCCGGTATCGGCGACAATGTCACAAAGGTATCAAGCCCGCGAAGCTCTCGCGAAAGCTCGGTCACAACCTGCTTTATCAATAGATTCCCAAAGCTGATGCCCGCCAAACCCTTTTGGCAGTTTGAAATGGAATAGAACGCCGCGACCTTTGCCTGCTCGGCTTCGATCGGTTCTCGTGCTTCGGATAGAAGCGTATCTATTGCATCCGGGATTTCAACGGTCAGAGCGACCTCGACAAATATCAGTGGCTCATCTGGCATCGAAGGATGGAAGAACGCAAAACAACGACGGTCTGGCGGGTAGAGTCTTCGCCGCAAATCGTCCAGATCGTTGATCTGGTGCACCGCTTCATAGGCGACGATCTTATCCAGAACGCGGGCAGGGGTGTCCCAGCTGATTTGTTTGAGAACCAGAAAGCCCCGGTTGAACCAGCTGCGCAATAAATGGACGAAATCGATATCCGTTCGCTTGAGTTCCGGTTTGGATTTGAGAAAGCGCAGCAGATCAACGCGCATGGCCACAAGTTCCTGCGTCGCACCAGACGGCTGGTTCAGCCGTCGCAACAACTCTTGTCGCCTTGGTTCTGATACTTCACTAAGTCTTTGATAAAGGTTGACACTGCGGTCACTGGCGTAGAGGCGGGCTGCTTCCGAAAGCTGATTTGCGTCCAACTCAAGTTGGTCATTTAAATAGACAAAAAAGTTTAGTTTCTCCGCGTCATTCAGGGTGTGGTAGCGCTCAAGGATAGTAGACGCTAGCGTGAAACCTGAAACTTCACCTTCGGCAGATAAAAGCGCCTCACATAGTTCGGCAATGGACCGTTTGTCGTCCTTGCCACGCCTTTTGTCGGGACGGTCCAGCAATTGGTTTAGTAGATCACCCAGAAACCAATTCCGCTGCATTTCAGGGCTCCATCTGGCTGCTAAGGTACTCACCTGTTCGGCGGTAGTGATCGATCAAGTGCCGAGTTGCGCTGTCTGCGTCGTGATTTAATGCGGCGTCCAGGATTTGCTGATGTTCGGCGGCGATGTCCCGCTTTTTGTAGCTCGACCCGCCGGCCGCCAGATATCGGTAGCGAATGTTCAGGTCATAAAGCTGCGAGCAATACCGCAGCAGCAACGGCAGTTTCGAATTGTCCAACAAGGCCATATGAAACGCCTTGTGAGCGTCCTCAAAGTCTCGCGCCCCTTTTTGGCCGGCCTTTTTCATATGGTGGTGACGCAAGACAAGCCGATCTTCCCAGGCCGCATCCGCATTGGTGATGGACGCGCGCAACGCGGTTTCTTCAAGGTTGCATCGAAGCAGAAGGATTTCCTCAAAGTTACACTTGCTAACTGGCGCTGCCCGAAATCCGCGCTGATCAATCCGCTCGACCAACATGTCTGAAGTCAAAAGGCTAAGCGCTTCACGAACCGGACTAGCGCCAGTATCCAAAAGCCCGCGAAGCTGTTCGATCTTGAGTTTTTGACCCGGAGGTAATTCTCCGGTCAGGATCATTTCGCGCAGCCTTCGATACGCTCCATGAGTGGCTGATGTCTCTTTGCCCTCAGTATCAAGCATGGCGTCCATATCCGACTGTTCCTATTTCTCGGCAAATACTCGTGAGTGCACTTAACTGAAGGCACTCGTTCCAGTCGATAGACCAACTGAAAGGTTCAGCGAGCCTTCGTTGATCAACCAGCGCCGAAGTACAAAGCTACGCGCCCCGCTTTTGTGCATAGGATCGTCTTCCGCCAGCTTCCGCGCGGCTTCAAGACTGTCAGCGCGATAGATGATCAGGCCCATTCCTTGCATATGCTCGCCGGTTTCATCCGACATGGGGCCTGCAAAAGCTAGTTGCCCCGAACGTTCCAACTGCGCCTGATACGCCAAGTGATCTGGCAGTGACGCCTTTACATTTTCGGGCGCTTTGGCTGGCGTGCTCAGCGCGACGTAAAGCTCCAAAGCAAGCGCACCGCGGCTTTTTGCTTCTGATTTGTAGTCTGGCCAAGCAACCATTTGCCGTCTCCAAAAATATCGATATTATTTGACATATGGCAAAATAGTCGGCAAAAATCAAGCGAACTGACATGGATGGTGAAAATGAAATACCTGGTGGGAGAGACTTCGGAAGGCACAGCGGTTTTTGCTGTAAACGGCGAAAACGCAGTGAATCTAACGGCTTTGGACCCTGCTGTCGGTTCGGATTTGATGGGTTTGATAGCCAAGCCTGAGCTGGCCGACTCACTGTCTGACCAAATCGCCGCTGCAGACAGTGTGCCTGTGTCGTCTATCAAGCCAGCATTGCCGGTGGTCGCGCCCGGCACGATCATTTGCATGGGTTTGAACTACACGGACCACATCAAGGAAGGCGGATATGATATTCCGGAGTATCCGACGCTTTTCATGCGTGGGAAAAACTCGATCATGGCGGCGGGGCAGCCCATGGTGCGGCCTACCTGTTCTGAGAAGCTAGACTACGAAGCCGAGCTTATGCTGATCGTTGGAAAAAGAGGTCGGCATATCTCGGAAGAGGACGCACTGGATTATGTCTTTGGCTACACCGTGTTCAACGACGGGTCGCTGCGGGATTATCAGCGCAAAACCGTTCAATGGACGCCGGGCAAGAACTTCGATGATACGGGAGCGATCGGTCCTTTCACCGTAACGCCGGACGAACTGCCCGAAGGGGCTTCCGGTCTGAAGATCGAAAGCCGCGTGGGCGATGAAATCCTACAAAGCTCGAACACGGCCAACATGATCTGGGGCGTTCGTCAGGTCATTGCGACGATTTCGGAATACACCACTCTGGAACCCGGAGACCTGATTGCGTTGGGCACACCACCGGGTGTCGGTCACGCCAAAAAGCCCAATCCCCGTTGGTTGAAGCCGGGTGAAACCGTCGAGGTTGAAATTGAAGGCATTGGAATCTGCGCCAGCCCGGTTATCGACGAAAAGGACTCCAAGTCAAAGGTGGCCGCAGAATGAGCGCACCAACCGGGGCAGAGCTGGAGGCACTTCGCGCCAAGGCGCAGCAGGATCATCGCGATCTGCGCGATCGCATTCCACGTTTGTCGGATGACGCGATTGCCTTGATCCTGCGCGAATCCAGATCGCACTACGCGTGGACCAACAAGCCTGTTTCTGACGACATACTTGAAGAGATCTACGACATTACGATCAACGGCGCGACCAGCATGAATACGTTGCCCGCGCGCTTCGTTTTCGTGAAAAGTCCCGAAGGGAAAGAGCGGCTTGCAAAGTCTTTAAAGCCGAAGAATGTGCCAAAAATGATGGATGCTCCGGTCACGGCGATCATTGCCTATGACATGGACTTCTGGAAGGAACTGCCCTTTCTTTTCCCGCACGAAGATCGTCGGTCATTGTTCAAAAGCAAGCCCGACTACGTGGCAGACACGGCCTTTCGAAATGGCACGCTTCAGGGCGCTTACTTCATGATTGCGGCCCGGGCGGTCGGGTTGGACGTCGGCGCCATGTCAGGTTTTTCGAACAAGATCGTCGATGAGGAGTTCTTCGCGGGCACGACGCTCAAGTCCAATTTTCTTTGCAATCTGGGCTACGCGGACGAGACCGGATTGTTCCAGAAGCTTCCACGTTTTCCATTCGAAAAGGTTTGCTCTTATGCCTGAGGAAGTGACGCTGTGGCTATGAAAGTGAAACCCGTCGTGACTTACCGCACGACAGCTCAGTGCCCGACTCATGCGCGGACTGAAATACCAATTCGCGATCTTGATGTTGTTGTCGATGAACCCGTCGAACGCGGCGGGACAAATCTTGGTCCGTCTCCGACCGAAACCGCAATGGCAGCCCTGATCGCCTGTACAAATGTCATCGGGCACAAGAACGCACATCGGTTGGGAGTTGAACTCGGCACGGTGACAATCGACGCGAAATGCAGGTTGGACCGGCGTGGTGTGCTGATGGAGGAGGAGATCGATGTTCCGTTTCCGGAAATCGAACTCACCGTGAATTGTGAGACGCCCGCCAGTCAGGAGGAGCTGACACGCGTGGGCGAGGAGACAGCCAAGTATTGCGCCATCGCAAAACTGTTTGAAGCGGCAGGCACGGACCTGACCGTCAACTGGGTCAAAGCAAAAAAATAAAAAAGACCCAACTTTCTGGGAGGAGAGAAATGAAAAACTGGACCAAACGCAGCCTAGTGGGCGCTGCTCTGGCAAGCGTCATGGCGATGCCTCTCGCGGCAGAGGAGACCATCTCTGCCGTCGTAATTGACGGCTATCCCGACCGCGCGTTGTGGGTGAAAGAATTCACCAACTACTTCATTCCAGAAGTGGACAAACGGCTGGGCGAGTCCGGCAACTATAAAATGAACTGGCAAGAGAACTACGGCGGTTCAATCGTTAAGCCGAAAGGCGTTTTGGAAGGGATTCAGCTTGGCCTTGGCGACATAGGTATCGTCACAACCATTTTTCATTCTTCTAAGCTGCCCAGCCAGGGCATATCCGGATCGACACCCTTCGTGGCATCGGACTCCCGTGCCGTGGCCAAGGCAGTGGATGAAATCGCGCGCGAATATCCTGCGATGCAGAACGAGTTTGCTGCACAGAACCAAGTTTACCTTGCCACAGGCGTTGTGCTCGACACCTATCAAATTTTCTGCACGGAACCTGTTTCTTCGGTTGCCGATCTTGAGGGCCGCAAAATCGCGGGAGCAGGCCTGAACCTGCGTTATCTTGAAGGGATCAAGGATGCCGCCGGTGTACGCGGGGGGCTAACCGATTTCTACAACATGCTTCAAACCGGCCTCGTCGATTGCGGCATGCTTTGGCCCGAAGCCGCAAAGACGTTTAAGATCGCGGAAGTGGCACCTTACATGCTCAAGGCTGATCTGGGAGCAGTGAATTCCAAGACCATCACCGTCAATGCCGACTACTGGGCTAGCCTCCCGGACGAAGTCAAAGACGTGTTGAAGGCCGTCGCCATCGACTACCGTGACCATGTCGCCGGCATCGCGATGGACCGCGCCGCTGCTTCGCGGGATGCGTATGTTGAAGCGGGTGGAACAATTGTTGAGGTTTCGGACGAAGACCGTGCCGCTTGGGCAAACGCCATGCCGAATGTCGCGCAGGAATGGGCTGCGACGCTGAACGACAATGGCGAGCAGGGCACAGAGATGCTGGCCGCCTACCTTGGCAAGCTTCAGGACGCCGGATTCATCGGTGTACGTGATTGGACGGCTGAATAACTGTCTGGCGATCCACGAAAGGGGCCTTTCATGCTGAAGACCGCAGTTGCTGGCCTGTCGCGGGTCGCCAATTCGCTCGCAATTGCCGCCAACGCCTTGGGTACGCTTGTCGTCCTTGCGTTGGTGGTTGTTCTGAATGTCGACGTTATTGCACGTGGCCTGTTTTCAGCCCCTTTGCGTGGCACTTATGAGGTGGTGCAGTTTTCGGTCGTGATGATCGTCTTTCTACAGTTGGCCGACGTCGTCAGAGTGGATCGGCTGACGCGCTCAGACGGGTTCCTGAATCTGCTGCACCATCGTCGCCCGGGTCTGACAGCCAGCCTGAGGCGCATCATCAACGCCATATCGGCAATCTTTATGGCTTTGATTGCGTATGTGACCTTCCCAGAATTTCTTCATATGTGGGAGACACAGGACTACTTCGGAGTACCCGGTCTTTTCACATTACCATGGTGGCCGGTCAAACTGGTCATCGCGTGCGGGACTGCGCTTGCCTGCGTGATCTTCCTGCTTAAGGTCGTCACGGCGCAGGACCGCCCGCAGCTTGTCCGAACCCCTGAACATGACGAGGCTGCAAAATGACGCCGATTGAGATTGGCCTGATTTCGGTCGTTGCCATCGTCTTTTTGATTTACGCGGGCGTCTACATTCCGATTGCTTTGGGCGTAGTCTCCTTCGTGTCGATCTGGCTGATGCGGGACAACTTCACACTTGCGCTCAACCTGCTGAAGGTTGCGGTGGGCGACAGCGCGATGGAATACAGTTTCGCGACGATCCCGCTGTTTACCTTTATGGGGCTCATCGTTTCAAAAGCGGGACTAGGCAGGGATATTTACGAGGTCATGACCATGCGATTTCGCAAGGTCAAAGGCGGTATCGGAATGGCGACCGTCGGAGCAAATGCCGTGTTTGCGGCCGTTACCGGGTCGTCCATTGCGTCCGCATCCGTGTTCACCAAGGTCTCGGTCCCGCAGATGATGGCGCAGGCATATAATCCACGTTTTGCAGTTGGGGTTGTGGCCGGGTCGTCGGTTTTGGGGATGATTATTCCACCCTCCGCGATGCTGATCATCTATTCCTTTGTCGCCGAACAGTCCGTAGGGGACATGTTTCTGGCGGGAGTAATACCCGGTATCATGCTGGCGATAGCTTATGTGGGCGCGATCTGGTTGATGGGCCGCTTCACACCTGCATTTGTGGGCGGTCGGGTCGTCGAAGACACCGAATGGATGTCCGGACGCGAGATCGCATCCAAGACCCTGCCCACATTGTTCATTATCACGGTAGTGCTTGGTGGCATTTACACAGGATGGCTAACCGCTGTCGAGGCGGGTGCCGCCGGGGCACTGGTTGCGCTCGTGATCGCAGTCGTGCGCAAGTCCATGACACCACGAGCGTTCTGGGACGCGTTGCTGGAAACCGGTCACATTACAGCGGCGATCTTGTTCTTGATTACTGCAGCTTCGATTTACAGCCGCATGCTGGGACTGGCCGGGTTGCCCAATCAGTTGCAGGACTTACTTGCGGGGAATTCAGCGTCCTTTTGGTCGATCATGCTGCTCTACGTCCTCTTGATGCTTTTTCTGGGAACTTTGCTCGATACGGCGTCCATCATTCTGATCGTCGTCCCGCTGTTCCTGCCCATGGCCGAAGCGCTGGACATGTCGTTGATCTGGTTCGGGATCGTCACCGTAGTCGGAGCCGAAATCGGACTATTGACCCCGCCTTTGGGCATATCTTGCTTCGTCATCAAATCGACGATCAATGATGACCGGATATCACTCAAAGACGTGTTCATGGGCGCGCTTCCCTTTGCGTTCGTGATGCTGATCGTTCTGTTTATTCTGATCGAGTTCCCGATCCTCAGCCTTGCCCTGATTTAAGGAGGCCCAGATGCGCTCTGTCACCAAAGACAATATCACCGACGTGTTCATGGGATACCTGTCCAAGGACACCGATCCGCGGATGCGAGAAATCATCGGGTCTCTGGTCAAACACCTCCACGATTTCGCGCGGGAAACCAACCTGACACATGACGAATGGCGCGCCGGGATTGCATTTCTGGAGGGCTGCGCTGCGGTGGAAACCGAGGACAGGCATGAATTCGTGCTCGCCTCGGATGTGCTGGGCCTTTCGTCATTGGTGGACATGTTGCATTCTAGTTCTGATGCAACAAGTTCATCAGTGCTTGGCCCTTTTCATGTCTCTGGCGCGCCGCCTCTGCCATTCGGCGGGGATATGAAGCGCCACTACGGTGGACCTGTGCTGCTTTCTGAAGGCGTGATCCGGGATACCGATGGCAATCCGATTTCCGGTGCAGAACTGGATATCTGGCAAACCGCACCGAATGGAATGTATGCAAGTCAGGACGAAGAACAGGACACCTTTTCTTTTCACGGCCTGATGACCACGGGTGACGACGGTAAGTATGCATTCACGACCGTCAAGCCAGTTGAATACACGGTACCGTCAGACGGGCCTGTCGGAGACATCCTGCGCGCCTGCGGCCGCCATCCCTGGCGACCTTCGCACCTGCACTATATCGTCAAAGCTCCTGGTTATCGATCTTTGGTGACTGAGATTTTCCCCGACGACGATCCTTATTTGGATCAAGATACGGTCTTTGGTGTTCGGGATGATCTGGTGATGACCTATGCCGAAAGGCCAGTTTCGGAATTTCCGGATGGCATGGAGCTTTCTGGTAAGATCACTGAACCTTTCTTGCACGTGAAATTCGATGTGAAGCTTGCCAGATCCTGAACGATATTGAGGAGGCTTGAGGTGCTGAAACATATCTTCATTTTAGGTGCCGCGCTGTTTTGCAGTACCGCCATCGCAGAAGAGCGCCCGATCTTTGACGCGCATATTCATTACAGCCACGATGCCGTCAAACTGGTTCCTCCCGAACAGGTGGCCAAAATCCTTCGGGACGCGGGCGTCCGTAAAGCCCTGGTCTCCAGCTCGGATGACAATGGCACTCAACTATTGTTGGCCGCAGCACCAGATATCGTTGTTCCTGCACTGCGCCCTTACCGTCGCCGCGGTGAAATCAACACCTGGATGCACGATGAAACTGTAATCGACTATTTAGAAGCAAATCTGGCCAAGAACGACTACGAAGCCATCGGCGAATTTCACGCGTACGGAGATGACATTAATACGCCGGTCATCCAGCGCATGATTGCACTGGCGAAAGAGCGGAACCTCATTCTACACCACCACGGCGATCGAGAGGCAGTTGACTTGATCTTCGAAACCTGGCCTGAAGCTCGGGTACTGTGGGCCCATTCTGGCTTTGATGATCCGGCGAGTGTTGTTGACGCGCTGGACACCTATCCCAGGCTTTGGGCCGATTTGGCATTTCGTTCGGACATGGTCTCACGAGGCAGTGTCGACCCGAATTGGAAGGCTGCGTTCGAAGCCCATCCCGATCGGTTTATGGTCGGTACGGATACATTTGCGCCGGAACGTTGGTACTATGTCGGCCCCCACGCAGATTTTTCGCGTGAATGGTTGGATTTGCTGCCGGACCAGATTGCGGACAACATCGCCTATGCCAACGCAGAACGTTTGTTGGCATCAGAATGATCCGCTGCGCTGTCTGGTTTCTGATTTGGTCCAGCACGGCTTTTGCTTGTGATGTAACTGGGCACCGTATGAATTCGGAAGTTCAAAACGCACCCGAGGTTTATCTGTTCGTCGATGAAATTCCGTTGGCTCAACCGTTTTCAGTACTGGTTTCTATTTGTAGTGAAACTGCCGTGGGTCAAATGCGTGTTGATGCAATCATGCCCGCTCATCGACACGGTATGAACTATACCCCCAAAGTTACCGCATTGGGCGGCGGAGCGTTCCGTGTTGATGATATGCTGTTTCACATGCCGGGTTTGTGGGAGCTGCAGGTCGATGTCGACATCAATGGCCAATCAATTTTCTACTCGTCAGAAATTACGCTGAAATGAAGCTGTGGTTTACAGCTGCGCTAATAGCCCTGACAGGTGCAGTGCGTGCAGAGGTCTTGTTGTCTGCAGACGAAATTGAACAAACGCTTTCCTTTGGGCCTTGGCCACCATCCTTCCAGTCGGACCCAAGCAATAGGGTTTCGAACAATGCCGGAGCGATCGCGCTTGGAGAGGCCTTGTTCAACGATCCGGTGTTGTCCGTCGACGATGCAATTTCTTGCGCAAGTTGTCATGATCCTGAACAGGCATTTACAACGCCAGAGGCCCGGGCGCTCGGCCGTGTACTGTTAGATCGAAACACTCCATCGCTGCGGAACCTGGCCGGACTCCGCTGGTATGGGTGGGGTGGCAAAAGCGATAACCTTTGGACAGCCAGCCTGCATCCGATCATCGAAGAACAAGAGATGGCCCACAGTGCCGATAGCCTAAAAACCGCTATCTCAGAAAGTACCTACATTGATGAATTTGAAGCCATATTTGGCGACATACAGGTTCAAGATTCAGAGCTTGTGCTGGTGAACATTGCCAAAACTCTATCCGCCTACTTGGAAACTTTGGCTACGGACTGGACACAGTTTGATGAATTCCGTGATGCATTGGAGAACCAAGATTCAGCAGCGGCTGCGAGCTACCCCGAAGCTGCACAGCGAGGTCTTCAGTTGTTCATAGGGCGTGGAAACTGTGTGTTGTGCCACAATGGTCCGAGATTTTCCAATAACGAGTTCCATGACGCTGGCGTACCATATTTTCTGAATGAAACCGAGGTCGACGAAGGGCGGTTCGGTGGACTGAACTTTTTACTCTCAAGCCCCTATACTCTGGACGGCGACTGGAATGACGATCCGGATAAGCAAGGTGCTTGGGCGGTTCGAAATGTACGTCGAAGCCACGCTGATTTTGGAACCTTCCGCACGCCCAGCCTGCGCGGAGCGGCCGAAACCGCACCGTACATGCATGACGGCAGCCTAAGTGATCTGAACGCAGTGATCCGGCATTACAGCAAAATCAATACGGAAAGGCTGCACGCCGACGGTGAAGCCATTCTCTCGCAATTGAATTTGTCTGAGCAAGAGATTGCAGACTTAGTTGCGTTTTTGATGACGCTGTCCAAGGCGCCTTACTAAAGCGTTTGTGTTTAACGCTCGTGAATGGGCTATTTGGCAAGCTGGTTCGGAGACTATCGTTAGCAGTGCCGATGAGGGGGTTCTGCTCGCTCTGGGTCAGAAATGGATGACGTGATCGGCCGATTTGTTGAGGTTTTGGATTTCGATTGAGTCAAGTATCAGTGACGTTCCACATCTGTTGAACGTCACACGAACCTGACCCAACCGTCACAGTTGGATCAGAGTCGGGATGAATGTTCGACATCGGAAGGCACCCCCAACGTTGGACATCAGTAGAGTTTGACCTTTGCGTCATCAACCAACACGCCGCCCGCATTTCATACTCTCGCAGACAGTTTGGTTTGATCCGACTTCCCTTTCGGAAATTAGGGTTGATTTGCAGACCAGACGGCGAAGCCGCCTGTTACTAGGAATCTGCAACGGGGCGAACGCGGGAGGAAGACGGCCGCGCCCTCACCCTGTCGGTGAAAGGCGTTTGGCTTGTCCAAATCCCGCCGGCTCAAAAATGGAAATCGGTGAGGAAGAAAGCCTGCGGCCATTTGCAGTTGTGCCATTCTATCGAACTGCAATAAGTAATGGCCACAAAGCTGCCGTTCGCTGCCTTTGCGGCATGGTTCGCTTCAAATGGCAGCTACGCGCACATGTCGGTCGTTGCAAAGTTGGATGCTTATTGAGTTTCCTAAGTTGCTTTTCTCGTTTTGTGACACCACTGTCAGCCCTGTGTACGAGCGCAAGTATTTTTTATCAATTTTGTGGCAAGGCATCGTTAAGGATCGCCGCTAGCGTGTATAGATCGGACAGAATGATGAACGGTTGGTTTCCAGAAAAGTTGTTTAGGTATCGCGGAACAACTTCCAAGCACTTTGATGAAGAGCTTGAGCAACTTCGGGATAACAGGGTTTGGTTGAATTTCCTGGATACTCAAAATGATCCATTTGAGGGATGCGTTAGTCACCGGGTAGGTACTTACGATGAGTTCACGTCTAGGCACCGTGAATAGCGCGATCTGCTGGCAAAACAGTTTCCGGATTTTGAGCTTTTGCCGGAGACTATTTCAGAGCAGGACTTCAATATCTGTAATATCCAAAGCCCCCTGTTTCACGAGACAGTTAGACAGCAAGCTGTAGTCGCATCCTTTAGTAAAGGGTGGCAGAATACACTGATGTGGGGGCACTATGCAGACGCCTTCAAAGGAATTTGCTTGCAGTTCACTGCAAATCCAACGGCTGGTGTTGAAGGGCCGCCCTTCTTTCCTTTGCAGTACTGGAAAGAAGAGCCCCCTGAGTTTTCGTCAATTGACTTTTTCGTCCAAACGCGTGTGGCGATGAGCTAGAGCGGACTTACAGAAAGTGAACAACGCTCCAAGATAGAAAACCTTGCCTACGAAAAAATAAAAATTGCAGCCACATCAAAAAGCTATGACTGGGTCTATGAGGAAGAATTCCGAATGGCATCATTTTTGGGGGTGCCGGGATATTACCAAGTGCCAGGTATGAAGCTGACAGGCGTTATTTTCGGGCCACGGGTAGAGGCACCAACATATTCAAGAGTTATGAACGCGCTTGGCGAAGGCATTGACTACTTTAGGATGGACTTGCGAGCCAATGCTTATGGCTATGTACTTTTTCCAATAACTACACCGGCGAAGCAGGCAATCATTTAGGTGTGGGCTATGTGTGGTTTGTAACTTGCTGCACCGGCGAGACATCAAAAGGTGACCAAAGGCGGTAATGGGTTCCAAGCCACCCACTTAAACCTGCTACAGAGAACGACTATTCAGAGCCCAAAGTGACCAGTGGTACGCCGGGCTTGAATGGCGACAATGCGCAGTAAGCTGACCTTGCAAAGTTCAACTTTCGGCCAATTCTAATAATTCGGGGAGGTGCTGAATTTCTGCGCCCGAAACGATGACCACTGTTGTGTCCGTGGGACCCGCCGAAGCCGCGTGACGTAGTGTCGCGAGAAGCACGCCAAACGAAGTCAGAGGGCCGTTTCCCAAGATCACAGACCGGAGCAACGGTTGGGCAAATTGTCGAAATCCTCCGGTGGCAAGTTCACCAAGTGAGCAACACCGGAATCCTTCACACTATTCGCAGCAGCCATTACCCGACTGAATTGGTGGACAGGGCACGTTGGCATAGGAACAGTAGACGCAACAGTCGCCTTCCAACGGCTTCAAGACTGTTTTGCATGACTTGCATTCATAGAACCACTGACAGGCATCCGTAGGCATTTTTTCGGTTTCACTGTGCCCACAGTTTGGGCAAGTCAGTGTGCTTTCAAGCACAACAGTTTGTTCCATCATTGTCTCACATCTGCGTAATCAGGAAATCGTTGATTCGAGCCTCATAGAACACGACAACCCAAGCCAATCCGGTCATCGCGGTCGTTCCCCAAAGCCACCATTTCAACTTTGGCAATGACCCGCGCTGATAACAAACCAGCCAAGACACCGCGACAAGAGTGGTCGAAATCGCCAGAACATAAAAGCTTGCTGCTGCTATCTTCCCAAAGATCGCTAACCAGCTGCCGCCCAGTCCTAGAAGCATCATTGTCATGGGCATTACGCAGCAGGTCGCGACGCCAAGCGCGGACAGAGATCCTATGTAACTGAGGCTAAGGTATTTCTGCATTTTTGTTCCTGACGCCTTTTTGTGCGGAATTGTCTAAGCGGCGATTACTGGTATAACCTCTGTAGTGACTACAGGATCAAGACGGAACATCTCACATGTTTGCGATTGGGGAAGCATCCCGTCAAAGCGGTGTCGGCATTGAAACGATCCGCTACTACGAACGCGAAGGGATCGTGCCTAAACCGGAACGCGCTTCAAATAACCGGCGGATGTACTCTACGCACGACATTGGACGGCTTCGGTTTCTAAAGAAATGCCGTGACTTGGGCTTTCCGCTTGCCGATGCGAGGACACTCCTGGAATTATCCGAAGGCGATAGCGAAGACTGCCAATCCGTTAAGGAATTGGCTGAGCACCACGTTTTCAATGTGCGCGAAAAGATAAAGGAACTTGAGCGTTTGGAAGCGGCGTTGACTGAACTCACAGCCAATTGCGACAGCGGGAATGTTTCATGCCCTATGCTTTCTCAATTGCGTACACTGTAGCCGGACGTTGGGTATTGCGCCCCTTTGGCCCGCGCGTTGTGTTCGGTCAGAATCCGGGGTAGCTTCGCCACGTGAAGTACCTTCGGCCAATAACCACGACACTTCTTACGGTTTTTCTGATCCTTGTAATGGGGCTTGGGAACGTCGCGCATGTGCTAGCCAATGAGTGCGTTGGCGGGCATTGTATTGATCATATGGCGACAAGTGTTGAGGTGCAACACGCTAACCACGGGCTGGTCGCTCCTAGCGAAGACAGACAGCATGAACCGGGCAGCTCGGCGCATGAAGGATGCAACCCATTCCTGTGTAACGTTCTCGCGCTCACGACGCAGGCATTCGAAACCAAACCTAACCAAGCAGCGGTCGTGTTGGCACTACAGGCAACAAACTTCTCGACGCTCAATGAACCGGACAACCCGGACAGGCCACCTAACACTTAAAACAGACTCCCGACGCTGTTCACGGCACTGAACACGTTCCGGTGTGCTGCGAATTGTTTGCGGCACCACTTTGTTACACAAGGTTAGGACCAGTACATGAACCAAAAATATCTCCTGATCGGCGCATGCGCCTTAGTAGCCGTCGCTATCTATATCACTCTACGCCCCGCGCCAGTTGAGGAAGCCGCGCAGTCGGCAGCTACCGAAGGCGATGCAATGGTAGCAATTCAGATGCCGCTTATCGAAGGAAATGCCGCCATCGGAAAGCGAATATTCGACAACGCCTGCGCCGCATGCCACGGCAGCAACGCGGTCGGCGTTGACAGCGCTGGTCCGCCGCTGATCCATGTTATTTACGAACCCAGCCATCATGCGGACGAGTCCTTCCAACGCGCGGTGGCAATGGGCGTTAGAAGCCACCACTGGCAGTTTGGCGACATGCCTCCGGTTGAAGGCTTGACTCGTGGCGATGTGGCTATGGTCATCGACTACATCCGCGAAATCCAGCGCGCTAATGGAATAAATTGAGGAACCTCTTAATGAAGAAGCTCACCACATTTGCATTGATTTCCATGCTTGCCACAAACGCTTTTGCCCATTCGAGCGTGGACACCACCACACCCGAAAACGGCGCGACAGTTGCCGTAGTGCCCTCTGAGATCAGTTTCAAATTCGCGGATGATATTCGCCTGACAAAGGTCAACATGATCCATCAGGAAGCTCACACCGTTACGCTCGACCTGGGAGACCAGACAAGTTTTGGACGCGCGTTCGCGCTCCCGCTTCAAAGCATGGGTGAAGGCACCTATCGCATTGAATGGCGGGGCTTGGGTGCAGACGGGCACGCCATGCAGGGCGAGTTCACATTCACAGTGGACTGACCATGCTCGATGTATGGGGAATAGGCGCTATACTGTCCAAGCTGATGCTCTATGTCGGTATTGGTGGTGCGACTGGTCTGTTGATCATTCGGGCCGTTTTTGCCGACTTGGTGTCACCTCTGAGCGATAAGACGCGTGTGCAGGTTGCGCTGCTGGCGGGGCTTGCGCTTGCGGGCTCTGTCCTTGGGTTCATGCTGCGCGGTGCAGCTCTTACGGGCGGAGCTGATGGTATGACCGATCCAGAAATGCTCGGTCTGTTGTGGCAAACCCCGGTTGGAGACGTTCTGATCTATCGGGTTGTCGGGGCGGTTCTGATAATCTTCGGGATATTTATACCCCTAGTCGGCCAATGGGTCGCACTTGCAGGCGGATTGTTCGCGCTTTGGTCATTTGCTCAGGTCGGGCATGTCCCCGCGTTGGAGAAAACTGGCTTCCGATTGCTATTGCTCCTGCACCTTCTGGGAGTTGCGTTTTGGATCGGTATCCTTGGGCCGTTGCGCGCCCTGTCCCAACGGCCAGAATATCTGAACAACGCGGCCATGTTGGGGCATCGGTTTGGGCAGGCGGCTTCGATTATTGTTCCTGTATTGATTTTGGCGGGACTGCTGATGGCTTGGATGTTGCTTGGCGATATGTGGGCGATAACGACAACAGGTTACGGGCAAACCCTGCTGATCAAACTTGCACTTGTGGGCGTGGTCCTGACGTTGGCAGCCGCAAACAAGCTCCGCTTCGTTCCGGCCATGCAGTCCGGGGATGATAATGCCGCCCGCCACTTGGTACGCTCCATTGAAATCGAAGCCGCAATCATTCTGGTGGTCCTTGCAGCAACCGCGACGCTCACCAGCGTTTTGACTCTACCGAATTGAGGTATCCCATGAGCAGGCGAGACTTTTTGATCGTCACAATTTTCAGCTGCGCAACGAGTGTAAGTGCTGGTCACGAAATGGAAGACCGGGATTTGACCAGTGGGCAGGCACTATACGCTGAACAATGCGCGTCATGTCATGGCGTCAATCTCGAAGGACAGCCGGATTGGCGGACGCCTGACGACAACGGCATTCTGCCTGCGCCGCCTCATGACGAGACCGGGCATACCTGGCACCACGACAACCAGCTTCTATTCGAATACACACTGTTGGGTGGCGAGGAGGCGTTAGCCGCGCGTGGCGTCGACGGCTTTGCAAGTGGCATGCCTGGATTTGGTGATACCCTCACCAATAACGATATTTGGGACATTCTCGCCTACATAAGGTCCACTTGGCCCGAGCGCGTTCAGGAAATTCAAGCGAGCCGCAACCCACCGCATGACTAAGGATGACAACCTTCGCCACATGGTCGGTGCGGTGACACTTCAATTGCGCGGCGACTACAGAGCCATAGTCCGGCAGGATTAGGTCGAAGAACTGAGCGCGCCCAAAACACTAGGCGCGCCCTTGATTGCCGACCTTGGCGCTAGCGCAGCGAATTGGTGCTTTGTCCCGCGAGGCAGTCTTTAGAACTTGTTCCACTGAACGGCCATCACTCAACCAGAGATTGCTTCACATAACACCGCTTCAACGACGTTCGCGGTTTGTTACAGCGCGGCAAGTCACCCGATGGTTGCGAAAACTTGCCATTCGATGCGCTGGTTACTGATAGCTGGGATACGCAACAAGCGGGTCAAGGAAAAGGTTTTTCTTAACAAATTTTGTCAAAATGCCGTGGTGAATTTCGTTTGCAGTTAGCCTGCAGACAAAAACAAAATATTACATCCAGACAAATGCCAACATGATGATCGTGCTTTCGGTTTGTCCAATCAGCTTTGAGCATCGATAACTTGGCCTCTTCGTCTCGGGGGCTAACTCGCTTTCGAAACCTCTAAACCTCCCCCTTTCACAAGCAGATCCACAATTGTGTCGACCCCGCTTCTGTGACGAAGTGACGAGAACAAGAAGGGCCGTCCTTTACGCATTCTTTGCGCATCACGTTCCATAACCTCCAGCGAAGCGCCAACATGCGGCGCAAGGTCGGTCTTGTTGATTACAAGGATGTCCGATTTCGTAATCGCCGGTCCGCCTTTCCTGGGGATTTCCTCGCCTGCGGCGACATCGATCACGTAGATGGTCAGATCCGCCAGTTCCGGGCTGAATGTGGCTGATAGATTGTCGCCTCCACTTTCAATCAAAACAATGTCGAGATCCGGATGACGTGTCTGCATCTCGGCGACGGCGGCCAAATTGATCGAGGCGTCTTCGCGAATTGCTGTATGCGGGCAACCGCCAGTTTCGACGCCGATGATCCTGTCCCGCGGCAGGACCTGCATGCGCATCAGCGCTTCGGCATCTTCCTGCGTATATATGTCGTTGGTAATAACACCCACCGAACAGACATCGCGCAGCGCTTCAGATAAGGCGGCGGTTAAAGTAGTTTTTCCGGCTCCTACCGGGCCTCCAATACCTACGCGAAGAGGGCCGTTTATACTGGTCATGTGCGGAAAATCCTCGAATATTGTGTTTCGTGTTTCATGGCCGCAATGTCCCCCAAGAACGCAGTAGAGCTTAACTCGTCCAGACTCGCCTTTTTTGCATTTTCAGCAATCTGGGCACACAGCGGTGTCAGTTGGCGGATCAACCTCTGAGCATCGGTCTGTCCAAGTGGCACAAGGCGCGTGGCACAGGCGACAAGGTTGCTTGCGAATGCTTGCAGAAACATCTTGGTCGTCAGCAGCAAGGGAAGGTTTTGTAGTCTTGCAGCCAGTCCAATCGAGACGGGGTAGGTGAAGTGCCCAAGGTCCAATTCCCAGACACCTTTGGTGACATTTCCGAAGGCCTGTCCCAGCAACTCGGTTTCCATGAGCCTTTCGGATGTCGCGCAAAAGGCCCGCGCCGTGACATCGACGTTGATCAGTTCATCTTTGTCCAGCGCATTGAAGGCCGCCACAACGAACAGAGCATCATTCCAACCAGAGCCATATTCTAGCACATCTGAAATCCAGGCTTCGGTATCCTGGGAATTCGCGACGGTTCCCCAGTCAATCGCGGATTCAAGTCCGTGAGAGTAGGCAAACCCCCCCACAGGATAGGCAGGGGACAACCATTGTGTCAGCGTCAGGATGTCGGCGTCAGTGGGTGTGGCCATGTGTCCTGCCGTGGCCATAGGCGCCGCCTTCGGGGGTGAACGGCTCGTGCACTTCTCGCGCGGTAGCCCCGATTTTAAGAAGCATGTCTCGGATTACGTGATCGACCTGGATCAACAGGCGAGCCTTTTCGATCTGGCAAGGCGTGTGGCGATTGCCGATATGCCACGCGATGCGCGTCAGATCCGGGGCTTTTACCTCCAGCAACGCTTCGGGCGCAGCCTGTATTTCCACTTCGCGACCATCGTCCAGAACCAACGCGCCGCCGTGGTTCAACGAAGTCGTTTGTGCCAGGTCGATGAGAATCTGTTCGCCACTTTCGCAGGTCAGAACCTTGCGCCGCAAAAAACGGTCTTCATAGGTCAGCGACAGGGCATCTGCAGGCTCGCCGTGTAGATGATCAGAATACCGCCGTGCTGTACAAAGGAGGATGGTCATGCCAGCGCCCCCTCTGTGGAACGGGTAGCTATTACCAGATAGAACCCGCGAAAACGTGTTGTACGATCCGGTCGCGTGACAGGCCGCGTTTGCGCAGTTCTTCGTCGCTCAGCGATTGCAGGAACTGGATTTGATCGGTGCGCGATCGTGCTTCTGCCAATCGAGCAAGAGCCGAATAGATCGACGAACCAATCGCCGAGAACAGACCGAATACGGAAAAACCGGAATGCTGTTGATTTTCTGTGTGTGCCATTGGGACCCTCGTAAAATTGCGAGACGTTGGTCCTCCCTTCCGTTCTAATATCTGTCATCTTTCACTCGCTTAGTAGTAGGCGATTGGTCATGCCCGGGATGCGTTTGCTGCAATGCAGCGTAAATTTTAATCAGAACATAAAGTATCGCTGTGCCATCGGTAGAACTTCGGCAGGCTGACAGGTTAGCAATTCGCCATCCGCGCGCACCTCATAGGTTTCCGGGTCAACATCGATATGCGGTGTCGCGTTGTTCAGCAGAAGATCCTGCTTGCCAATTTCTCGTGTGTTTTGGACGGCGACGGTTTGCTTTGCCAATCCCAGTGTATCACCGATCCCATCCACATGGGCCGCCTGCGAGACAAATGTGATCGCCGAGTTTTCCACCGATCGTCCGTAAGCGCCAAACATTGGGCGACTATAAACCGGCTGCGGTGTAGGGATCGACGCGTTGGGGTCGCCCATCTGCGCGCAGGCTATGGTGCCGCCCAGCAGAACCATCTCGGGCTTAACGCCGAAAAAGGCCGGGTTCCAAAGGACGAGGTCGGCGCGTTTGCCTTCCTCGATACTACCAATCTCGTGGCTCAGGCCATGTGCAATGGCCGGGTTGATGGTGTATTTCGCAATATAGCGGCGGACGCGAAAGTTGTCGTTCTCACCGGTTTCCTCGGGCAGGCGCCCGCGCTGTTTCTTCATCTTGTCTGCGGTTTGCCACGTGCGGATCAGCACCTCTCCGACGCGGCCCATGGCCTGACTGTCGGACGCGATGATCGAGAAAGCACCCATGTCGTGCAGGATATCCTCGGCCGCAATGGTCTCACGCCGAATGCGGCTTTCGGCAAAGGCCACGTCCTCGGGGATGGATTTGTCGAGGTGATGGCAGACCATCAGCATGTCGAGGTGTTCCTCGACCGTGTTTACCGTAAAGGGCCGCGTCGGGTTGGTAGAGGAGGGTAGGACATGGTCCTGGCCGCAGATCTTGATGATGTCCGGGGCATGGCCTCCGCCAGCGCCTTCGGTGTGGAAGGCGTGGATCGTGCGGCCTTTCATGGCGGCCACGGTGTTTTCGACAAATCCAGATTCGTTAAGCGTGTCGGTGTGGATCATCACTTGCACATCCATCGCATCAGCCACCGATAGGCAGCAGTCGATAGCGGCAGGGGTCGTGCCCCAATCTTCATGCAGTTTTAGGGCGCAGGCCCCAGCACGGACCTGTTCCTCAAGCGCTGCGGGCAATGAGGCGTTGCCCTTGCCTGCAAAGGCCAGATTCATGGGAAAGGCATCTGCCGCCTGCAACATCCGTCCGATATGCCAGGGGCCGGGGGTGCAGGTGGTCGCCAGCGTCCCATGCGCCGGACCGGTGCCGCCGCCCAGCATAGTGGTCAGGCCGGAATGCAGCGCGTCTTCGATCTGTTGTGGGCAGATGAAATGGATGTGGCTATCGAACCCGCCTGCGGTCAGAATGCGACCTTCGCCCGCAATGATCTCGGTGCCAGGACCGATAATGATGCCCACACCGGGCTGCGTATCCGGGTTTCCGGCCTTGCCGATCTTGGCGATACGCCCGTCTTTCAACCCCACATCCGCTTTGTAGATGCAGGAATGATCGAGGATCAGCGCGTTGGTGATCACCGTATCCACCGCCCCTTCGGCGCGCGTGAACTGAGATTGCCCCATTCCATCACGAATGACTTTGCCGCCACCGAACTTGACCTCCTCGCCATAGACGTCTTCGCGGTGTCCGGTTTCGCTAAAACGCGCGGCTGTTGCACGCTCAACGATCAGGTCTTTCTCGACCTCAATAATCAGATCGGTATCCGCCAATCGTACTTTGTCGCCGACCGTGGGGCCAAACATAGAGGCGTAGTCACTCCGACTGATTTTGCCCGGCATTTTTCAGAGCCCCCATGATATGCATATTGAAACCGTAGATGTGGCGGCGCCCGTCGTAGGGCACCAGCATAACCTCGCGAGTCTGACCCGGCTCAAATCGCACGGCAGTACCTGCTGGGATGTCTAATCGCATCCCTAAAGCTGCATAGCGATCGAAATCCAAGGCGGAGTTCGCTTCGGCGAAATGGTAATGGCTGCCGACCTGAACGGGTCGATCACCGGTGTTGGCGACAACAACAAGACGACTGCTGCGTCCGGCATTGAGCGTCAGTGAACCCTCGGCGGGTATGATCTCACCGGGGATCATTTTGGCAGTTTCATAATCACTGTGACAGCGATGACCGCGATCAATGCCAGCCCAGCTGCGAGCAGGGCATAATCACTGCCATGGGAGTGAACATGGGTATCCGAATGGGCCATGGCAGGGCCAGCCAGAATAAGGGCGGGAAACAGCATGCGATACATTGGGAACTCCTCTGAGGTTTAGCGAATAGGGTTATGGACAGTCACAAGCTTGGTGCCATCCGGGAAGGTGGCTTCGATCTGCACCTCGTGGATCATCTCGGGCACGCCTTCCATACATTGGCCGCGGGTGATCACTTCAGCCCCGGCCTGCATCATGTCGGCAACCGAATGGCCATCTCGCGCGCCCTCGACCACGGCGTCGGTGATCAGGGCGATAGCCTCGGGGTGGTTCAGTTTGACGCCGCGGTCCAGCCGCTTTCGGGCGACCTCGGCGGCCATGGCGACCAGAAGTTTGTCTTTTTCACGAGGTGTCAGGTTCATGTCAGAGCATCCAGCATCGGGGTAATGTGTCTTTGTTCAACCGGCGCAAAATCGGCATCAATGTGCGGCGAAGAGCCAAGCTGTTGTCGGCCAGAATACGGGCGACCAGCAGGTCCTGTTGGATCAAGGTTGCGCCGGCAGTATCGGGTAGCATTTTGCGAATGGAATCCAGTCGAGTTCCGGCCGCTTTCGACGCAAAGACGATCAGCGCCATCGCACCCGCGCCATCTGCAACATTTGGCTTCGAAAGGTGAGAGTGCCAATTCCCCGAGAACCGTATCGTATCCAGAAACGCCAGCGCCCCTGCGTGTCGAATCTCTATCTGATCGCGCAAGCGGATGTCGGTCAGCGTCTCGCCCATGGCCGCGCGACCGAAGACCAGCGGCTCTACCATCAGCATCTCGGCATCCGGCGCCATATCGATCCTGAGGCGGCGGTCCAAAGCACTGCCATTGAACAGAATAGTCTCTTGCGGCAACCAGTTCAGCCGGGCTCCGGCCTCAACTGTCAGATGATTGGTAATCTGGCCACATTCTTCGGGTTGAGCCTTGTAGGCCCTCTCGCAGGCTTGCGTTGTCAAAGTCAGCGCGGTGCCTTCTGCGGCCTTGCCGGAAAACCGGAATGTATCCCCTCCGGTCACTCCACCTGCCGTGTTCAGAAGAACCGTATCAAGATCAGACGTCGTGGTTCTGGGAAACAGGCATTTAAATGACCCGGACTGGCGAAGCGTGTCCAGCACCGTCTTTTTGCCCAGTTTCTTAGTGCTCAGGCTGACGGCACCTGCAGCACGCGGTGGAACAGCACTGTGCGTGGGCAATATGGCTGTAACTTGGGTAATAAGGCACCTATAGAGCTTGGTTTGGTGGCACCTGTTTCTCTGTTGAAGGGGCGGAACACTAATCTACAGTGTCGAAATCTGCTTATTTCGACATCGCGCGTCTAAATTTTAGACAGCGACCCCGGTCTTGGATGAAAAAATAGGCGCATCTCGCCGATTTCCCAAATTGGGTAAATGGTAAGTTGCCAAGCTTGCTGCGATGCAGAAACCGTATGGGTGCCACCGCGGAAACGACCCGGGGGTGTGTGACGGCTGCGCGAATTGGACCTCGAACACAACCGCCACACGGAACGCAACAACAGTTGCGGGGATCAGGTAGAAGAAGAGTGTGCCTTTGCGCAAGCCCTCTCTCCCGGCCCCGCCAGGAGGATTATATGAAATCGCTCAAATCCAC
This sequence comes from Ruegeria sp. CDSC054, assembly GCF_059610645.1. Lineage (NCBI taxonomy): Bacteria > Pseudomonadati > Pseudomonadota > Alphaproteobacteria > Rhodobacterales > Roseobacteraceae > Ruegeria > Ruegeria sp. CDSC054. The sequence goes on from NZ_JBXWOA010000012.1 coordinate 24,505, forward strand.
GCTCGCCGGATCACTTGTATTTGCTGCCATGGCCACCGCCGCACTGTCGGCTGAGGACACGATCAAGGTTGGCGTGCTGCATTCGCTGTCCGGCACGATGGCGATCTCGGAAACCACGCTGAAAGACACAATGCTGATGCTGATCGATCAGCAAAACGCGAAGGGCGGCCTGCTGGGCAAGCAGCTTGAGGCGGTTGTGGTCGACCCCGCATCCGACTGGCCGCTATTTGCTGAAAAAGCGCGCGAGCTGCTGACCGTGCATGAGGTGGACGTGATCTTTGGCAACTGGACCTCGGTTAGCCGGAAATCGGTGCTGCCGGTCATCGAAGAGCTGAACGGCCTGCTGTTCTACCCGGTTCAGTATGAGGGCGAGGAGTCCTCGAAAAACGTATTTTACACCGGCGCCGCGCCGAACCAACAGGCAATCCCTGCGACAGACTATTTTCTGGAGGAACTGGGGGTCGAGAAATTTGCTTTGCTCGGCACGGACTATGTCTACCCCAGAACCACCAACAATATTCTTGAAAGCTATCTGAAACAAAAGGGTATTGCTGATGACGATATCTTCGTCAATTACACCCCTTTCGGCCATTCCGACTGGTCCAAGATTGTGGCTGATGTGGTCGCGTTAGGCGCGGATGGCAAGAAAGTCGGCGTGATTTCGACCATCAATGGTGACGCCAATATCGGATTTTACAAGGAACTGGCAGCGGCTGGTGTTTCGGCAGATGACATTCCGGTCGTGGCCTTCTCGGTCGGTGAGGAAGAACTGTCCGGTCTGGATACCACCAACCTCGTCGGTCACCTCGCCGCTTGGAACTACTTCCAGTCGGCGGATACCGAGGTCAACGCAGAATTCGTGGACACCTGGAAAGCCACCATGGGCGATGAACGCGTGACCAACGACCCGATGGAGGCGCACTACATCGGCTTCAACATGTGGGTGAACGCCGCGACCGAGGCCGGTTCGACCGAAGTCGATTCCGTGCGCGCTGCGATGTACGGGCAGGAGTTCCCGAACCTGACCGGTGGCACCGCCGTCATGCTGCCAAACCACCACCTGGCGAAACCGGTTCTGATCGGTGAGATTCAGGAAGACGGCCAGTTCGATATCATCAGCGAAACCGAAGTCGTGCCGGGTGACGCGTGGACTGATTTCCTTCCGGAGTCGGCTGTGCTGGTCTCTGATTGGAAAGAGCTGGGTTGCGGTATGTACAACACCGAGACCAAGACCTGCGTTCAGACCCTGTCGAACTACTAACAGACCACGCAAGGCGGGTTTGTTTGCCCGCCTTGCCACAAAAGACATTCGGGTTTCACCACATGGTACGACTTTTCCTTGCGGGCCTCGCAATCCTGTGCGCCGGCCTGACTGCAAACGCTCAAGAGGTCGGTCTGCAACCGATCCTGCAAGAACATCAGGAGATCATCGCCAAAAGTTCGCGTAAGACGATCAAACCGGCGATTGATGCTATTGCGTCCAGCGGTTTGCCTCAGGCGCAAGTAATGCTTGAGACATGGGCCGCCAAAAACATGTGGATGCGCAAGTCTGACGGTCTGTTCTTCGCTGGCCAGAAAGGTGAGGGGCGGTCGTATGAACTGACCGATTTCGATACAGGTGCGATCGTCGGCACCTTCGAGAAGTCCGAGCTTAAGCAGTTGAAGCCCAACAGCGGTATCCGCGCGATGATTGGGACAGCGTTGGTGCAGTTCCAACTGACCGATCCCAACCGCGCGAAGCGGCTGGCGGCCCTGCAATCCATTCAGCGTGATCCCGAAAGCGCACTATTAGAGCCGCTGCGGGCTTCGATAGACGATGAACCGGACACGGAATTGAAAGCGCAAAAACAGCGGCTTGAACGATTGCTGACGATTGGATTTGACGAAGATACCGCAGCCCGCGTGGCCGCAATCGAAGAAATGTCCGGCGATCTGGGCGTAGATGTTCGTGCCGCTTTGAACCCTTTGGTCGTCACCTCCCGGCACGCCGCTCTCGAATTGCCCACTGACCTGAACGTCGCAGTTATTCTTGAAGCGGGCTCAGAAGTCTTAACGTCCGACGAAGCATATGACTTGCTCGTTGCGGGAAACCTCGCCCCACCGCGTGTTTCAGCGGATGATATCAGAGCGGCACTATCGACTAACATTGTCGGTGGTCGTGTAGGTGACATTCCCGTCGCGCAACTGAGTTCAGATGCAATGCGCGAGCGTGCGTATGCCTCTCTGGCAGAGGCCGGGCTTGTGCCAGCCTTATTCACGGACGCAGACATCGACGCTGCAGTAAACGCGCATGTATTCTTCGAGACCTACAGCGAGTCGTCTGCTGAGGTCACCGAAGCAGCCGAGAAAACTCTGGAACAGATCGAACTGAAGGTCGGCCTGAACCAAACACTCGACCTGACGCTGGACGCGATCTCACTGGCGTCGATCTATTTCCTCGCCGCCATTGGTCTGGCCATCACCTTCGGCGTGATGGGCGTGATCAACATGGCCCATGGTGAGTTTATTATGATGGGCGCCTATACCGGCTACGTGGTGCAACAGTTTATCCCTGACCACACGCTTTCGATCGTCGTGGCAATCCCCATGGCCTTTGCCGTGACATTTGCCATGGGTGTCGCAATGGAGAGGTTGGTGATCCGCTGGCTATACGCCCGGCCGCTGGAGACACTTCTGGCGACGTTCGGTATCTCAATTGCCCTGCAGCAACTGGCCAAGAACATCTTTGGTACACAGGCTCGTCCGCTGACCGCTCCAGGCTGGCTCAACGGGGCGTGGGTGCTGAACGACGTGGTCGCGATCAGCTATATCCGCATCGCGATCTTCGTGCTGGCTATGATCTTTCTGGGGCTGTTCCTCTACATCATGAAACGGACCCGGCTGGGGCTTGAGATGCGCGCGGTGACGCAGAACCCGCGCATGGCGGGGTCGATGGGGATCAATCCGGGGCGGGTGAACATGCTGACCTTCGGGCTGGGCTCGGGCATCGCCGGGATTGCGGGTGTCGCCATCGGCCTCTTTGCCAAGGTCACATCAGATTTGGGCAGCGATTATATCGTACAAAGCTTCATGACCGTTGTTGTCGGCGGTGTCGGCAACATCTGGGGCGCGCTGGCGGGTGCCGGAATGATCGGCTTCCTGCAGAAAGGGATCGAGTGGATGAACCCATCGAACACCCTCGCGGCGCAAACCTACATGATCATCTTCATCATCATTTTCATCCAGTTCCGGCCAAGGGGCATCATCGCCCTCAAGGGCCGCGCGGCGGGGGATTGAGCCATGGAACGCAGCTTTATCTCCAAGAACCCATCCGTGCTGGTCTTTCTTGCCATCCTGTCCCTGTTCACCCTGAGCGTGACCATCCTGTCCGAGGGTTTCGGGATCGGCGTAATCTCGACCAGTTTCGTTAAAACACTGGGCAAGACCCTGTGCCTGTGCCTGATCGCAGTGGCGATGGATCTGGTCTGGGGCTTCACTGGCATCCTGTCGTTGGGCCACTTCGCCTTTTTCGGGCTGGGCGGCTACATGATCGGTATGTGGCTGATGTACGAGCGTACACGCCTGATCGTGGTAGACTCGCTGGCACAGGCCGAAATTCCACCGACTTCGGCCGAGGTGGTGGACGCCATCGCTACACAAGTCTTTGGCGTTGTCGGATCGTCGGAATTTCCGTTGATCTGGGTGTTTTCCCACAGCCTGACACTGCAACTGATCCTGATCGTGCTGGTCCCCGGTCTACTGGCGCTGATCTTTGGATGGTTGGCTTTCCGGAGCCGTGTCACCGGTGTGTATCTGTCGATCCTGACCCAGGCTATGACTCTGGCGCTGGCCCTGTACCTGTTCCAGAACGACAGCGGCTTGCGCGGCAATAACGGGCTGTCCGGCTTGCAGAACCTGCCAGGTGTCACCGCCTCGCAGGACGTGGTGTCGATCTGGTTCCTCTGGGCTTCAGCACTGGCGCTGGGTCTGGGCTATATGCTGGCCGCATGGATCGTGTCAGGCAAGTTCGGCTCGGTCATCCGCGGCATTCGCGATAACGAGGCACGAGTGCGCTTCCTTGGCTACTCGGTCGAGGTCTACAAGCTGGCCGTCTTCACCCTGACTGCTTGCATCGCAGCCATTGCCGGCGCGCTTTACTATCCGCAAGCTGGCATCATTAATCCCGAGGAGATGGCCCCCATCGCCTCGATCTATTTGGCCGTCTGGGTCGCCATCGGTGGACGAGGCCGCTTGTACGGCGCGGTAGTTGGCGCAGCCTTTGTCAGCCTTCTGAGCACGTGGTTCACGGGCGGGCAGGCCCCGGATATTCCGCTTGGGTTTTATACGATCAAATGGGTTGATTGGTGGCAGGTGCTACTGGGCGTAACTTTCGTGTTGGTTACGTTGTTTGCCCCTCAGGGCATCGGAGGATTGTTCGACTTGTGGACCGATCGCCGCCACCCGGACAGGCATGGGGCAAATTTGGGACCGGGTGACGGCGCTCTGCGAGAGAAGGAGGCCATGGAATGAACACTTTGCTTGAGGTTAGCGGTGTTTCGGTCACTTTCGACGGTTTCCGAGCTATCAACAACTTGTCGTTCCAGATCGGCGACGTTGAGCTTCGCGCAGTGATCGGCCCGAACGGGGCCGGTAAGACTACGTTCATGGACATCATCACAGGTAAAACCCGGCCCAATGAAGGGCGTGTCATCTGGGGAGAGAAATCCCTATCTTTGTTGGGACTTTCCGAAGCAAAAATTGCGCAGGCTGGGATCGGGCGGAAGTTTCAGAAACCAACGGTTTTCGAAGACCAGACCGTGCACGAAAATCTGCTGATGGCGCTTCAGAACAAACGTGGCTGGCTTCACGTGCTTTTCTATCGAACCACCACTGAGGATTTGCAGAAAGTTGAAGATCTGGCTGTCGAAATCGGTCTGCATCAAGACCTAAGCCGCAAAGCTGGTGAACTGAGCCACGGTCAAAAACAATGGCTGGAAATTGGCATGCTGCTGGCCCAGGAGCCACTACTCTTGCTGGTGGACGAACCTGCCGCCGGCATGACACCGCAGGAGCGCGAACACACCACCGACTTACTGGTACAAGCCGCCAAAACCCGTGCCGTTGTCGTGGTGGAACACGATATGGAATTTGTCCGACGCCTGAATTGCAAAGTCACGGTTTTACACGAAGGGTCCGCCTTGGCTGAAGGCAGTCTTGATCACGTGACATCTAACCAGGACGTCATCGACGTTTATCTAGGGCGCTAAACAATGCTGAAGCTGACTGATCTGACTTTACATTATGGGCATTCGCAAATCCTCAACGGGATTTACATGGAAGCCAGACAAGGTGAAGTGACTTGTGTCATGGGGACCAATGGTGTCGGGAAAACCAGCCTGATGAAAGCAATATCAGGTACGCATCTGCGCTCGGGTGGCAATCTGGAACTGGACGGGAAACCTTTGGGTGTCCTGCCTGCTCATCAAATGGCGTGGAAAGGCGTGGCTTATGTTCCACAAGGTCGTGAAATATTTCCTTTGCTCACAGTTCGCGAAAACCTTGAAACGGGGTACGCCTGTCTGGCAGCCAGCGAGCATTTTATTCCAAATGAAATTTTTGACATGTTCCCGGTTCTCAAGCAGATGCAAAACCGTCGTGGAGGTGACCTTTCTGGCGGTCAGCAGCAACAGCTGGCGATCGCGCGGGCACTGATCACGCGGCCACGCCTGCTGCTGTTGGACGAGCCGACCGAAGGAATTCAGCCCAACATCATCCAACAGATAGGCGAAGTCATCCGGCACCTCAGAACCACGAGCGGAATGGCAATCATCCTGGTGGAGCAATACTTTGACTTTGCCTATGACCTTGCCGACAGATTTATCGTGTTGCGACGCGGAGAAGTCTTGATCAACGGCACTAGGGAAGACGTGACACGCGATAAGTTGTTGCAGGCCGTAACTGTCTAAAGCAGATGCTTGAAATGGGTTTCAGGATTGAAGAATGAAACGCAAAACTTGGTTAAATTTAGGCTCGGGATTTGGTTTGATCCTCTGAACACGTTCAATTGAAACTGTATTCTCTTCTGAAATCCCGTCGTTCGGTGTCTCCTTCCTTGAAGGGCAAGTATATTTGATCACATGACGGACTTCATTTCGTGCTGAAGTTCGACGTAGACGCTTTCCCAGCTTTCACCGTATTTCGAGTAATGACGGCTAACTAGAAGTACCCATGTTGTGGAAGGCTTTTGAGTCGCAAATGGCAAAACCTGTGCGCAGAAGAATTTCCGCATGATTCAAAATCAATAGCTTAGCTGTCATTGAGTGGCAAAACTATGTGTCGCCCGACAGTTGGACGTCAGACGAAATTGACCTTTGCGTCATAAACTGACCCAACACCCCCTTTTTCGTTCTCCCGTAGACTGTTTCGTTTGATCTGACTTCCCTTCCGGAAATCAGGGCTGATTTGCAGATCAGACGGCGAAGCCGCCTGTTCCTGCTGATCTGCCACGTGGCGAACGCGGGAGGGGGCGAGGCAATGCTAATCGGCAGGGGTGGTGCGGCCCGCAGGCACGGCCGAGGACACGGCCGGTCTAATAGGGTTGCCCGAGGGGGAGGGCCGCGCCCTCACACTGACGGCCAGAGCGTTTGACCTGTCCAAATCCCGCTGGCCCACGAAAGGAAAATGGTGGGGAAGAAAACCCCACCGCAAGTTGCGATTGTATCATTCTGTCGAACTGAAAAAGTAACAGTCTGGCCACCAAGCTGCCGTTCGCTGCAGTTGCGGCATGGATCCTCAAAAATGGCAGCTATGCGCAGATAGAGAACTTTGCAAATGTTCGTGGGATGTCACTACCGAGCCCAAAGCCTCGGCGTAAATTCCATCACTCTGTCTGCCTTGCAAAATGGTTACGCCCAAGGCTTGTTACGAAGACTAGTAGTCTTCGGTTTTACACCGTTCCCTTCAATTAGCGTTGTTTTAATTGACACAATGCCTTGCATGCGATCCGCTAAACTACGTCATCTGTTTTAGCGCAAGGATTTGATGTCATGCCAGAATCGCTCAACCTGCATAAATTTGAAAACCTAAGTCCTTTCCAAATCAAAGACGAACTTATCAAGTTGGCGCAAAAAGAGGCGCGGCAGATGGCTCTGCCATATCTTAATGCTGGTCGAGGGAACCCTAACTGGATCGCCACTAAAGCGCGGGAGGCATTTTTCCTTTTAGGGCAGTTCGCTATGACAGAAGCACAGCGCCATCGTAATGAGCCGCAGGTCGGTCTGGCCGGGATGCCGCAAGGGCCAGGCTGTTATGACCGGCTAAAAGCATATTGCGCCAAATCGGTTGAAGAAAACGGCCCTCCAGGGGCGGAAGCTTTGGTGGCCGTAGTGGATTTTGCGATTGAGAGATTTGGTTTTACGCCAGACGATTTCGTGCTTGAGCTGACCGACGGTATTGTTGGCGACCATTACCCGATGCCCGACCGGTGCATGGAGCACAACGAGGCGATTGTCCACGAATACGTCATGTGGGCGATGTGCGCGGGGAACCGACCGGATGCGAAGTTCGATATCTACGCAGTTGAGGGTGGAACCGCTGCGATGTGTTACATTTTCAAGGCACTCAAGAACCAGCGGTTGCTGAATGCCGGCGACACCATTGCGTTGGGCACACCGATTTTCACGCCCTATCTGGAAATGCCGGTACTTGAGGACTACGGGCTGAACACAGTGGATGTATCTTCGACAGAAGAGGACCATTTTCAACTGAACGACGATGATTTCGAAATTTTGTCCGACCCGAAAGTCAAAGCACTATTTCTGGTCAACCCGGGCAACCCGTCATCAGTCGCTATCAGCCCCGAAGTCTCGACTCGGCTTGTCGAGTTCGTAAAGAACCGCCGCCCGGACCTGATCATTTTGACTGACGATGTTTACGGGACCTTCGTTCCAAACTTTCAGTCCATCTTGGGGCACCTGCCTGAGAATACCATTGGGGTCTATTCCTACTCCAAGTATTTCGGTTGCACCGGGTGGCGCTTGGGCGCGATTTTGGTGGCCGAGAACAACATCTTCGACAAGATGATTGCGGAGGCTCCGGACGAAACCAAGGCCGTCGTCAACGCACGGTACGAAACGTTGACGCCTGATCCATCCTCGTTCAAGTTCATTGACCGGATCGTTGCCGACAGTCGCGATGTTGCGCTGAACCACACCGCAGGTCTATCACTGCCGCAGCAGGTGATGATGACTTTGTTTTCACTGGTCGAGCTTATGGACGAAGAGAAGGCCTATCAGAAATTCTGCTGGGGTATTCTGAAGCATCGCTTTGACGAGTTGGTCGAAGGGATGGGCATCGACGTTCCAGATAACCCGCTGTTCGACAAATATTACGGTATCATCGACTTCGAATTCTGGCTCCGTAAATACGTGGGCGAAGAGGTGGTCGAATGGATTAAGGAGAATGTCCACCCTCTAGATATATCCTTCAAACTGGCTCAGGATCACGGGATCGTTTTGCTGAATGGGTCGGGCTTTGACGCGCCCAACTGGTCGGCGCGGGTATCGTTCGCCAATTTGGATGATAGCGCTTACCGCCAGATCGGAAGGGCGGTGCGCGCGGTGGCCACTGGTTACGTGCAGGCCTACCGTGCCTCGAAAGGACTGCCTTTGCACGGTTGAAATCTAGCACTAGCAATGAGGAACGGATCAGCGTGATGGTTGCCACACACGCTGATCGCACCCTTTCAAGTTAGGATCCCGGTTGTCGCGCCCATTTCCGGTTTGACTCACGGAACAAAAGCCACAACCAGCGGCCCCCAGAGCGTCAGGAAGATGTTGGCCACGGCATAGGTCATGGTGAAGGCCGGTGTGGGAGTCGAGTTTCCAGCCTTTTCCAATAGTGTCGCAAAACCGGGATTGCCCGAGCGTGATCCGGTCACAACCGCACAGGCCTCAATCGGGTTTTTTATACGCAGGGCGAAATAGTTGATTGGGAACTGCACGATCATGGGCATCAATGTAACCACTACACCCAACAGCAGCAGCGTGATCCCATATTCCTGAATCGCCTCTAGCGCGGGCTTGCCTGCATTGAGGCCAACGACACCAACAAACACAGCTAATCCAAAGCTCTGAAGGAAATTCGCGGCCCCACGGTTAATACCGCCGATCTTGGGCCGCCGGATGCGCATGTAGCCGATGATCAACCCTGTAACTAGGCATCCGAGGCCGGACCCCAAAGCCACCTTCGTTCCCGCGATGACAAAACTGATCTCTCCTATCAGATAGCCGATGGCCACGCCGATCCCCAATGCAATGAAATTGGTTACCGAGGCCGAAGGCGGAACGTAGCCCGCAACTTTCGCAACTCGGTTCAGATCGTCCTTGTGACCGACAATACTGACCTCGTCCCCTGCGTGGATCTCAGTGTTGTGCAAGACGGGGACATCATGGCCCATGCGGGTGATCTTTGAGATGTGAACACCGCGCCTTTGATCCGCTGTCAGAGCCTCGCTCAATTCTGCCAACGTTTTGCCAGTCAGTTTGCGGTTGGTGACCACTACGTTTCGACGTTCCTCTACAACCGTCAGTTCAGGAGGATACTCTCCGATTTCACCACTGGCGCTACCCTCAAACTGGGTCAAAGTCGCTACGAGGCCAGAGACGACCACAACGTCTCCTGCATTGACCACTGTTTCAGGATTCGGATCCACAGGAGCGCCATCGTGGAGTAACCGTTCGACGATCAGATCGCCATCATAGCCGCTTTCGATGTCTTTGACGGGTTTTCCGGCAATGGTTGCATCGGCATTTACCTGATAGGCTCGGGCGTCAAACCGGTTCATAGGAAGGAACTCACCTTCCTCTAGTTTGCGACCGCCGCCGCTGAGCTTCTGAGCCAGCTTAATCGCTTCTTGTCGCAGGTCGACACGCATGATGATTGGAATGACACTAACTGCCAATATTGGGCCGATCGAGCCGAAGATATAAGTGACCGAGTATCCCACGGCGATGTTGGTTTTCAACTTTTCCGCCTCATCTGCGGCCAGCCCAAGCAGATCTATGGCATTTCCAGCGGTGCCGATGATTGCAGATTGTGTCAGGCCACCAGCGGCTAATCCAGCCGCCAACCCTTTATCCAAGCCGGCCAACCGAGCAACAACAATAACAAAAAACAACCCCCAGAGGGTCATCGTAAACGCGGCAAGTAACTTGGTCAGAGCAGTTCGGTTCAAGGCCGCAAAAAATTGAGGCCCGCCATTATAGCCAACCATAAAAATGAAGAGGGAAAAGAATACATTCTGAACATCGGTGCTAAGGTTGATACCGCCGATTTGGCCAATGAAGACCGCCACCAACAACGTACCGGCGATGCCCCCCAGTTCGAACTTGCCGACCCGAAACTTCCCAACGCCGTATCCCAGACCCAGACAAAGAAACAGTGCCATGATCGGGAAGGCGCGCAGTTGTTCTGTAATCAATTCCATTGTGAAATCTCCCGCGTCCCAACGGTGGTCCTTTCCGTTCAAGATACAGCGCCTTACTGTATTGAAAACAAGAAAATTTAGACGATGGGCGTCGTGCGGACTTTTCGAAAGTACTCGGAATAAACTTTTTCAAGGGCAGGTGCATTTGGAACCTAAAAAGCAACTTTTTGGAATGTAGTCACACCATTCACTCTTTGTTTTTGGGGAGTGAGTTTTGGCCATCCCGATGGATTTTTGAGTACCCTTCGGACAAGCTGCAATTACTCACGCAAGTTGCAGCGAACGGCGTTTGTTTTTCTGACCTGCTCTGCAGGAATGAAGCCATAAGTTTGAATCTCGGGCGACTGTGTACAGGATAGCGTCTTCGTAAACGCACTTAAGTCTTCAGTCTCTTTCTCAGGCAATTCCAGTTCCGAGAGTATGGCGGCCTTGTGGACGTGCGACTTTTAGTGGGTCTATTGGAAGACAACCAACAAATTTACGCTGGAGAAAAGACGGTCATCCGGGCTGGCAGCTTTTTCCGCTGACCCGCCAAGTGTGCTTCAAATCCAATGTCCACTTCGGGCTTGATAGGGATCCAGCATGTGGATTTCATCAGGGCCAGCGGTCAATCGCGCCGCACAAATAGGCCGGACAAATGACCGCTACGCAAAACGATCAAAATCACAAAGAAAACCCTTGCAACACCGGAGCTGTCCACAAATTGCATTATCCGCAGGATAGATGTGTCCAGTAAACCGCCTAGATTGGCTTTTACAAAAGATTGCGAAACAACCGATAGTCGGCGACACAGCGCGAGTATTTGTGAAATTTTTTTCAAGTTTTGGGAATTGTCCTAAACTTCGTTGACCAAGCGCACGCTCCACCTATGAATAAAGCTGTGCAACAAAATGCGCGCACTGAAATTTCTTGCGTTCCTGATGCTGTGGAGGAAAACTATTTCAGGAGCGACGAGCAATCGACCTAGGGAGGAATTCCATGAACTATAAGAAACTCAAGACAGTTCTTGCGTCAACTGCACTCGTCGGCAGCATCTCGGCCGCAGCTCCGGCGGCGGCTGAGGGGATCATGTGCGAACCCGGTGAGACGTATATCATGAACGTCATGGTCTCGGGCCACCCCTACTGGGTGCCTGTCTACCAGGGCTTCAAACAGGCGGCCGAGGCATTCGGCTGCGAAACGGTATTCTCGGGCACACCCGATTACGATATCACCAAACAAATCGCATCGTTCGAACAGGATCTGGTCAAGACCCCCGCCGGTATCCTGCTGCACCCCATGCAGTCGGACCCGTTCATCGAGCCGATCAACCGGGCCATCGGCAACGGCACCGAGATTGTAACCTTTGCCGCCGACAGCCCGAACTCGGACCGGACCGCGTATATTACATCGGACAACCTGGCCGAGGCGAAATTTGCCGCCGAAGAGATCGTCAAGCAAGTGGGTGACAGCGCGGAATATGCGGTGCTGGAGAACCCGGGCCAATCGAACCACGACCTACGCGTGACGGCCCTGGTCGCATATATGGAAGAGAATTATCCGAACATGAACCTGGTCGGTCGTCAGGCCACCAATCAGGACAGCAACGCCGCCTATCGCGCTACTGCGTCGATCATTCAGGCCAACCCGAATGTGGCCGCGATCTGGATCCCTGAGGCAGGTTCAGCCGAAGGCGCGGTTGCGGCCAAGCTGGAAGCGAACTCGGACCTGCTGATCATGCATGCGGATGTGACGCCTACAACGCTGGAACATATCAAGGCGGGCAACATTCACATGTCGTTGAACCCCAACCAGGGTGTGCAGGGCTTCATGGGCTTCATGGCGGTGCACTTGGCCAATCGGGCGGATGTCTTTGACCCGTTCAACGACTGGCAAACCAGTGGTTTCAACCCCGTTCAGATCCCGTTCATGGACAACGGCTTTGCCGTCATCACCAGGGACAATGCCGACAGCTTTGACCTGAACGTCTATATGGAAGGCCGCGATCCGGCCTGATCCCCGAAAAGGGTGCTGCCTTGCAATCGAAGGCAGCGCCCACCCCAAACGAAACTGGGCGCGATGGTGTAATGCAAGACGATGTGATCCTGAAAATCTCGAACCTCAGCAAGTCCTTTGGCCCAGTCAAAGCCTTGCGCGGCGTCGACTTTGAACTGCGCAAAGGTGAGATACACGCCATCGCAGGCGAGAACGGGGCCGGTAAATCGACTTTGATGAACGTGATCGATGGCATCCTGCAACCCGATGACGGGCAGATCATGCTGGATGGCAAGCCGGTCAAGATCACCTCGCCGACAATGGCACAGCGTCTGGGCATCGGGTTTGTCCATCAGGAAATCGCCTTGTGCCCGGATGTGTCGGTTGCCGAAAACATCTTTATGGCCAAGACAAATGTCAGCAGGTCCTGGCTGATGGATTACAAAAAGCTGGAGCATGAGGCCCGCGACGTCTTTCGCCAACTCAGCAATATTGATCCGGCCGTTTTGGTCAAGAACCTGTCGATCTCGAACCAGCAACTGGTCGAGATTGCAAAGGCGCTGACCCTTGATTGCCGTATCCTGATCCTCGACGAACCCACCGCCGCACTGACCGAGGCCGAGGCACAGACCCTGTTCGGGATCATGCGTGACTTGGCGGATCGAGGTATTTCCATCATCTATATCTCGCACCGCATGGTCGAGATATTCGACAATTGCGACCGGGTGTCCGTGTTCCGGGATGGCCAACATATCGTGACGCAGAATGTGGCAGAGATTCAGCCCTCGGACGTGGTCAATGCCATGGTCGGACGGGTGATCGACAATTTGTATCCCGAGAAACAGACCAAAGACGAGAAATCGGACGATATCCTGTTGGATGTGCGCAACCTGACCGAGGCGACACGGTTCCGCAATGTATCCTTCAGCCTGAAAAAGGGTGAGATTCTGGGCATCGCCGGGCTGATCGGTGCAGGCCGCAGCGAGATCGCCAAGGGTATCTGCCGTCTGGAAGGCGACATCTCGGGAGAGGTCTGGCTGAATGGCGAAAAACTAAACCTGCGCACCTATCAGGACAGTATCGCAAAGGGCATGGTCTACCTGTCCGAGGACCGCAAAGGCGACGGCGTGTTTCTGGACCTGCCGATCTCGGCCAATATTTCCGCCCTGAAGCCCGACCAGGTAGCCAATGGGCTGGGGTTGATTCAATCGGCCTCGGAGGAGGCGCAGGCCGAAGCGCTGGGTCGAAAGCTAAACTTGAAATACGGATCCCTCTCCGATCCGGTGTCGTCGCTCTCAGGTGGCAATCAGCAGAAGGTGGCGCTTGCCAAGATGTTGTCGGTGAACCCGCGGCTGATCTTTCTGGATGAACCGACCCGCGGGGTCGACGTGGGCGCAAAAGCTGAAATCCACCGCATTCTGCGGGATCTGGCGCGGGATGGCGTCGGAATCGTCGTGATCTCCTCGGAGCTGCCGGAACTGATCGGTGTGTGTGACCGGGTGCTGGTGGTGCGCGAAGGGCATATCAGCGGTCAGGTAACGGATGAGGATATGACAGAAGAAAACATCATGCGTCTGGCCTCGGTCCTGGATGCGCAGGCCACGGTTGCATGAGCGGAGAAAACAAGATGGACAACACAGTGAATATGGCCCAGGCAAACCCGAGCGACAGCACCTCGCCGCTGAAACGGCTGTTTCGGATGCGCGAAACCGGGCTGATCGTGATCATTCTGGGGCTGTTCCTGATCATGTCCTTTGCCTCGCCCTACTTTCTGACTTGGGCGAATATGCGGGCCATGTCGATGGCCTTTGCGATCGATGGCATTCTGGTGATTGGGATGACGATCCTGTTGATTTCGGGCGGGATAGACCTGTCGGTCGGTTCGGTCACGGCCTTGGCAATGGTGATCGCGGGCTGGCTGTTTCTCAGCGGAGTAGACCCCTGGGTTGCCTCAGCAATTTCCATCGCTCTGTGCACGGGGATCGGAGCTTTCATGGGGTTTTTTGTGACCCGCGTGGGTCTGCATCATTTCATCGTGTCGCTGGCCATCATGGTCATCGCGCGCGGCGCCTGCCTGTTGTTTACCGGAGGGCGACCCCTGGGTCTCTATACCCTACCGCCGGAGTTCAAGTTCATCGGGCAAGGCAGCATCGGGCCAGTTCCGATTGTAATCATCATCTTTCTGGTCTTTGTGATAGCCTTTGATTTCATGCTGCGTCGGACGACCATGTTCCGCAAGGTGTTCTACACCGGCAGCAACGAAAAGGCCGCCGCGTATTCCGGCATTCGGACCAAAAAGGTCATCTTCCTGACCACCACCCTGTGTTCGACCCTGTGCGGGATCGCCGGGATCATCTACATGGCGCGGTTCGGCTCGGCCCAGCCCACCTTTGGTCTGGGGCTAGAGCTGACGATCATCGCCGCCGCCGTGATTGGCGGGGCCAGCCTGAATGGCGGCTCGGGCTCGATCCTGGGTGCGATTCTGGGGGTGATCCTGCTATCGCTGGTGTCCAGCTCGCTCGCGCTGCTGGATGTGTCGGTCTACTGGCAGGATATCATCCGCGGTTCGATCCTGCTGAGCGCGGTGACCATCGATCATTACCTCAACAAACGGCGGGGGTAGACCATGACGGATAAACAAAAGGACTTTGAACTGATCCGACAGATCCACACGGTGCTGATCCTGCATTTCATCGAAGGTCAGAAACAGTCGGACATCGCCAAGGCGCTGAACCTGTCGACGTCCAAGGTGAACCGGCTGATCACGCAGGGCCGCCGCATGGGTATGGTGAAGATCGACATCGAAACCCCGTTCCAGACGTTGATGGATCTGGAGCGCGAGCTGGCACAGACCACCGGTCTGAACGATGCAGTGGTGACGCCCTCGGTGTCGGGCAGTGTCGAGACGACGCTGCAACAGGTGGGACGCGCCGCTGCGGGTCGTCTGGTCGAGACCCTGCGCGACGGTGACGTGATTGCGATTACCGGCGGCAAGGCCGTCAGCGCCGTGGTGGAAAGCCTGGCCCCCGAACAATCCTTTGACGTGACCGTTGTGCCGCTGACCGGCGGGGTTCAGGGCAAGTATTACACGGACGTCAACCATCTGGCGACGCAGATGGCGGAACGTTTGGGCGGTCAGACGATGCTGATGCATGCGCCGCTGTTTGCCGAAAGCCAGCAACAGCGGGACATGCTGATGGACGTCGCTTCGATCCGCGACGTACTGAATCTGGCACGGCGTGCGAATGTGGCGCTGGTCGGGATCGGTTCGATCGAGCCGGAATGTTCAAGCTATTACGACCTGCATCCCGTACCGGATGCGGATCGCAAGATGCTGATTGGGATGGGTGTCGTGGGCGAGTTTCTGGCACATCTGATCCACAGCAACGGCGCTGTATCGAACTACGCTCTGAACTCGCGTCTGGTCGCATTGCCGCCAGGCGATCTGGCCGAATGCACAAGGGTGATCGGTGTGACCGCAGGCCCGCTTAAGGTGCAGCCGATCACTGCGGCGCTGAACGGTAAATTTTTGGATTCACTGATTGTCGATGAAGAGACCGCCAAGGCGGTTCTGGAAGAAATGGAAGGAACGCAGAATGTCGCATGACATGCTGACACGTGAAATCGGCACGTCCGGGATCGAGGCCTCGGCCATCGGGCTGGGCACCTGGGCCATAGGCGGCTGGATGTGGGGTGGCACAGATGAGGCCAAATCCATCGCCGCAATACAGGCCTCGGTCGATGCTGGCGTGACCCTGATTGATACCGCCCCGGCCTATGGGCAAGGCGTGGCCGAGGGCATCGTGGGCAAGGCGCTGAAAGGCCGTCGTGATCAGGTGGTGCTGGCCACCAAATGCGGGCTGGTCTGGCACACGCAGAAAGGCAACCACTTCTTCGACTATGACGGCCGACCGGTGCATCGCTATCTGGGCAAGGATGCGATCATTCATGAGGTCGAACAAAGCCTGACCCGTCTGGGGACCGACTATATCGACCACTACATCACCCATTGGCAGGACACGACGACACCAGTGGCCGAGACGATGGAAGCGCTGGAGACGCTCAAGCAGCAGGGCAAAATTCGCTCCATCGGGGCCAGCAACACTTCGGCGGACGACGTTCGGGCCTATGTTGCCGCCGGTCAGCTGGACGCCATTCAGGAAGAATATTCTATGGTCAAACGTGACATCGAAAGCAGCCTGCTACCCGTCTGCAGCGAGAACGGGGTTTCGGTGCTGAGCTATTCCTCGCTGGCGCTTGGCCTGTTGACGGGCAAGGTCGGCCCCGACCGGGTTTTTACCGGCGATGATCAGCGCAAGGACAACCCGCGCTTTTCGCAGAGCAACCGGGAAAAGGTGGCCGAGTTGATGAAAACCATAACGCCGATTGCCGAGGCGCACGGCGCGACGCCAGCGCAGACGGTCATCGCCTGGACTGTTCAGCAGCCGGGCATCACCTTTTCACTGTGTGGGGCGCGGGATGCGGTGCAAGCGGCTGAAAACGCACGGGCGGGCCAATTGCGCCTGTCGGCTGAAGATATTGCGACAATCGATCAACAAGCAAAACACCACCTGAGCGATCTGGACGCCTGATCCCGGATCAAAACCAAAACACAAAGACCATTGAAACACTGTTTCAATGAACAGGAGAGTTATGTCCGATCAACGGGAACAGAACCTGGCCAGCCTGCGCAGCGATGCGGCCTTTGACGCGGTCGTCATCGGCGGCGGCGTGAACGGCATCGGCGTCTATCGCGATCTGTCCCTGCAGGGTTTGCGCGTTCTGTTGGTAGAACGGAACGACTTTTGTTCAGGCTGCAGCGCCGCGCCGTCCCGGATGATCCATGGCGGGCTGCGCTATCTGGAAAACGGTGAATTCGATCTCGTGCGCGAGTCCTTACGCGAACGCGATGCTCTGCTGGAAAACGCACCGCATCTGGTGCGCCCGCTGCCCACAATGATCCCGATCACCTCTCGGTTCTCCGGAATGCTGAACGCGGCGGCCAGCTTTGTGGGCTGGAAGGGAAAACCTGCCAGCCGGGGCGCGGTTCCGATCAAGCTGGGGCTGTCGCTATACGACTGGGTAACGCATAGCCGCCGGGTTTTGCCGCGCCACGGGTTCAACTCGGCCGCGCAGACGCGGCAGACCTGGCCCGATCTGACGCCCAAGGCCACACGGTCGGCTGTTTATCACGACGCATGGATCAGCCACCCGGAACGCCTGTGCATCGAAATGCTACGCGACACCGCACGGGCCAATCGCGCCTCAGTCGTGCTGAATTATGCTGAGCTGGACCAGCGAGACGGTACCTATCACCTGCGGGATGTGCGCACGGGAGCGACGCTCCCGGTTCGGCCAAAGGTCATTGTCAATGCCACCGGCGCGTGGCTGGACGACACGATCCGCACGCTGGGCAATGGGCTGGACAAGCCGATGGTGTCTGGCACCAAGGGCTCTCACCTGATCATCGACAACCCTGACCTGCTGAAGGCACTTGGCGGACATATGGTATATTTTGAGAATACCGATGGCCGGGTGTGTATCGTGTTTCCCTATCTGGGCAAGGTTCTGGCCGGGTCGACGGATATCCGGGTTGAACGCGCCCGGCGGGTGCGCTGCGAAGATGAGGAAAGGGACTACATCCTTGGATCGCTGCGCCTTGTGTTCCCTGACCTGACGTTTTCATCCGACGACGTCGTGTTCAGCTATAGCGGTATCCGCCCCCTGCCTCACAGCGATCATGATTTCACCGGGCGGATTTCCCGCGGCCATTACACCAGGCGCCTGGATGGAGAGGTGCCGCAATTCTGCATGATCGGTGGCAAATGGACCACCTTCCGCGCCTTTGCTGAACAAACAGCCGATGAAGTGCTGGCCGAATTGGGCAAAACCCGACGCCAGTCCACACTTGGCAGTGCCATAGGTGGCGGGGCCAGTTTTCCTGCACAACCGGCAGTTCTGGAAGAGGAATTGGTGCGCCACTACCAACTCAGCACTGAACGCGCCGCGCATTTGGTGACTCACTACGGTACGCAAGCCCGACAGGTGGCCCAAGGCAGTCCGGCGATTGCGGACACGCCCCTGGCCCCCGGTTGCCCTTACACGCGCGCAGAAATCCGACTGCTGCTGCGTGAGGAATATACTCAAACGCTCTCTGACATCGTGCTGCGTCGGACATCGCTGGCCATTACCGGCGGGATATCGATGCAGGTCATCGACACTCTGGCCGATCTGCTGGCGCAGGAGCGAAACCTGTCCAAACAGGACCTAAAACATCAGCGCAATGTGCTGATCAATGAATTGTCGGAGTTTCACGGCGTATCCGCCGAGACGCTGACCGCCAGAAATATCAAACGGAGTGAAGAATGCGTATTAGCAGCAAAGCCCGCATGAACCGAATGTTCACCAATGGTGGATGTCTCGACGTTGCAGTTGATCACGGGGTCTGTAACGAGCCCAGCTTTATGGTCGGTCTGGAAGACATGCCTGCAGTCATGAACACATTGATCGAGGCAAAACCGGATGCGATCCAATGCGCCTATGGGCAAGCAGATCTGTTGCAGAACCGCCCGGAAAAAGACAAGCCAGCGCTGGTCATGCGTATCGACATGGGTAACCCGTACAATGATCAACGCCACAGGGTGATGTGGTCTATGCTGCAAAACGCTGATGAACCAATCATCGGTGCGCTGGAAATGGATGCGGCAGCCGTCGTGGTGAACTTGTTCATGCTGCCGGATGAACCCGAACTGTTTCGTCAATGCGTCGAGAACATTTCACGCGTTCGGGCTGCGTGCGACAAATACGGGATGCCGCTGATGATCGAACCTCTGGTCATGCTGCCAAATGACATTCGCGGCGGCTATCAGGTAGACGGAAACGCGGAAAAGATTGTGACTCTGGTGCGTCTTGCCTCGGAAATGGGGGCAGATATCATCAAGGCCGATCCAACCGAGAACGCGCAGGATTTTCACCGCGTGATCGAGGCGGCCCGGGTTCCGGTTCTGGTTCGCGGCGGTGGCAAAGAGGATCTGAAGACTGTTCTTGAAAAATCGGCGGCCTTGATGGCGCAAGGCGCGCAGGGCATGGTCTATGGACGCAACATTTATCAGCATGACAACCCAAAGGCGGTTGTGTCGGCCCTGATGGCAATGATCCACAACGGCGCAAACGGCGAGGAAGCCTGGGATATCTACAACCGTGGCTGAGAAGAGCACATTTTTTCTGGGGCTGGACGCCGGGAACACTGTAATCAAGGCCGTCCTGTTTGATCAGGACGGGCATCAGGTTGCGGTGCACGCGCTGGACGGGCAGTCCTCGACGCCCGAGCCGGGATTTGTCGAACGTGACCTGAATGAGCTTTGGGCCAACGCGCGTGACGCAATTGGCGGCTGTATCGCCAAGGCTGGCATTCAGGCGGATCAGATTGCCGGTGTTGGATGTGCGGGCCATGGCAACGGGCTCTATCTGCTGGATCGGGCAGGGAGCCCGCTGATCGGTATTCAATCGCTGGACACCCGTGCCGCGGATCTGGCGGCACAGCTTTCCGCGGCCAACGGGGATAGATTGCACGAGATTTGCCTGCAATACCCCTGGCCCTCGCAAACTCCGGTTTTGCTGGCCTGGATCAAGCGACACCGGCCCGAGATTTACGACCGCACACAGACCATAATGCTGTGCAAGGACTTCATTACGTTCAAACTGACCGGTGAGCGAGTCAGCGATATGTCGGACATGTCCGGCTGCGGACTGACCCGAATGCCGGACTGTGTCTATGACGACGAATTGCTGACGCTTTACGGGCTTTCGGATGCGCGGGATTTCTTGCCGCACCTGATTGACCCCGGGGATATTGCCGGGGTCGTGACCGCTGATGCAGCTGCCGCGACCGGCCTGGCGCCCGGAACCCCGGTGATCGGCGGGTTTTTCGACGTGATCTCAAGCGCCATGGGGTCAGGTGTGGTTGCCGCGGGCGAGGCTTCGATCATCGCCGGAACCTGGAGCATCAATCAGGTGTTCTCAGCAGCGCCGGTCAACGACCGGAACGTCTTTATGGCCTCGTGCTTTGGCCGGGATCGTTTCGTCAATATCGAATCCAGTGCGACATCGGCGGCCAATCTGGAATGGTACGTGCGCGAGCTGGTTGAACGCGGCGGGCATCACGATGACCCGTTCGGTTATTGCAATGTGCAGATCGGGCGGGTGACACCCCGGGCAGATGATCCGTTCTTTCACCCCTTCCTCTATGGCTCAGGTCAGGGCGCATCGTTCCGTGCCGGGTTTTACGGGCTGGCTGGCTGGCATGGCGAAGGTCATATGCTGCGCGCCCTGTTCGAAGGTGTGATGTTCGAACACCGCCGCCATATCGGGGTACTGGAACAAGCGGGTGCTTCGCTTGATCGGGCCATTCTTTCGGGTGGTGGTTCGCGCAGCCCACTTTGGCCGCAGATGTTTGCAGATTGTTTGGGCTTTCCGATCACCGTGGCTGAAGCCCGCGAGACGGGCGCTCTGGGCGCGGCTATTGGCGCGGCCCGTGCAGTGGGCGAGGTAGGAACCTATGAGGAAGGGATCGCCCGGATGACACGCGTTAAACAGGTTTTTGAACCCGATCCGGGCATGCACACCCACTATGGCGACCGATACGACACTTATCTGGATCTGATCGAAACGATGCAGGACTTCTGGTCGCGCGCGCACATGCGGCAAGACCGAGCCTGAAACTACGCTATGATCGGCACACAAATAACAGGCAATCGAGATTGACCATGACACAGGCAACACGCCTTGATGGCGACTATGACTATATCATCGTCGGGGCCGGAACCGCGGGATGCGTGCTGGCAAACCGGCTGACCGAAGACCCCGACACGCGTGTATTGCTGCTAGAGGCCGGAAAATCCGACAATTACCACTGGGTGCATATACCGGTGGGTTACCTCTATTGCATCGGCAATCCCCGCACCGACTGGATGATGAAAACCGCGCCCGAGCCCGGCCTGAACGGGCGGTCTCTAGTCTATCCGCGTGGTAAGGTGCTGGGGGGCTGCTCGTCGGTCAACGGCATGATCTATATGCGCGGGCAAGCGGCGGATTACGATCACTGGCGACAGATGGGCAACACAGGCTGGGGCTGGGATGACGTTCTGCCCTATTTCCTGAAATCCGAGGATCACCACGGCGGCGACACCGATGTGCATCGCAGCGGGGGTGAGTGGAAGGTTCAGAAACAAAAGCTCAGCTGGGACATCCTGAAGGCGGTTCAGGACGGAGCAAAAGAATTCGGTATTCAGCCGCGCGACGATTTCAACGATGGCGACAACGAAGGGTCGGGTTTTTTTGAAGTGAATCAGAAGAACGGCGTGCGTTGGAACACCGCCAAAGCCTTTCTGCGCCCGGCCTCAAAGCGCCCGAACCTGCGGGTGATAACCCAGGCCACCACCGACCGCCTGATCTTGGACGGTAAATCCGTGCGCGGCGTCCGGTTTCGCCACAAGGGGCAAGTGTTGGAGGCACTTGCGGGGCATGAGGTGCTGTTGACTGCGGGTGCGATAAACTCACCAAAGATATTGGAGCTTTCAGGGATCGGTCGCGGCGATGTGCTCAGTTCGCTGGGCATCGACCTTCTGCACGAAAGCAACGGCGTCGGAGAGAACCTGCAGGACCATCTGCAGATCCGAACCGTGTACAAAGTGAAGAACGCTAAAACGTTGAACACGATGGCGAATTCCATCTTGGGCAAGGCTCGGATTGCTTTGCAATACGGGCTGACCCAATCAGGCCCAATGTCGATGGCACCCAGCCAATTCGGGATGTTCACCAAATCCGATCCCGCGCTGGAAACGCCGGATCTGGAATATCACGTCCAGCCTTTGTCAACCGACAAGCTAGGCGATCCGCTGCATCCCTTTCCCGCCATCACCGTGTCGGTCTGTAACCTGCGTCCCGAAAGTATCGGCAGTAGCCATATCCAAAGCCGAGATTTGGATCAGCAGCCCGATATTCGGCTGAACTACCTTTCCGCTGCACGGGATCGATCGGTTGCCGTCAAGTCGGTCCAACAGACCCGCCGGATTATGACGGCCAAAGCGCTTGAACCTTACCAGCCGCAAGAGATTCTGCCCGGCCCGGCCATTCAGGATGAGCCGGATCTGATGAATGCCGTCGGAGATATCGCAACAACGATCTTTCACCCGGTTGGTACGTGCAGAATGGGACAGGACGACAAAGCGGTCGTGGATCCGCAATTGCGTGTCGTGGGTCTGACGGGACTGCGCGTCGTAGATGCATCGATCATGCCAAAGATCGTGTCGGGAAATACCGCCTCTCCGGTCATTATGGTCGCCGAGAAAGCGGCTGACCTAATCAGGAAATCCAGAGCATAACTGGGTTAGTTTTGGAAAGTGGATCCGCTGCGACCCTGTTTCAGGGAGCGTCTCCACAGAGTGTTTTCTGTGACGTGAGCGATGATAGATGCCCCACAAGTATCAATGATACCTGTCGGGACAAGTTTGAAAAAGCACGGTATCGGGTGGTGAATGCATTAGAGTTCAACGAAAGCCTTCGGCAACGTGGTGAATTGACGACTTGGGTTTCAGGTGATCTGGCCAAGATATGGTCGCCGCCGCGGTGCAGGACTCGCTGGGGACAGGCGATTTATTCGGACATAGCGATCGAGATTTGCCTCACTTTGTGGGTCGTGTTTCGGCTTGCCTTGAGACAATCACAGGGCTTTATGCGATCGATTTCCAAGCTGATGGCTGGATCTTGTGGCGCCGGATTACTCGACGCGATAGCGACGCGGTAAGGGGCTGATAGTGGCCCCAAACCGGCGCGCTTCAGAAAAGCCGATCACCCTGAGTGTGGATAGTACCGGTCTGAAAATTCATGGTGCCCGGAGCCGGCATGAAGAAAAGCACGGTGCTAAGAACACCTGCAAAACATGCCGCAGACTGCACATCTCCCTTGACCCAGAAACCGGCGATATCGCCGCGGAGGAGTTGACCACTGAACATGCAGGCGATGAAACTGCTGTCCCGGATTTGCTCGCCAGAATTGAAACCGGTGTGGGCTGTTGCTTCGCGGAAGAACGCGGTTCACGGGGCGAATGCACAGCGCAATCAACACATCACTGCCATCGCCGAACATGGTAGAATGAAGTGGCAAACCAAGGCAGGATACAATCAGAGGTCAAAGGTTGAAGCCCAGATCGGCAGTTGGACACAAGTACTCAGGAATCGCCTGCAAGCGTGCGATTTCGACAATCAAAGATCTGAAGCGAAAATTGCATCAACAACGCTCAACCGCATGACAGCTCTCGGTCGTGCGGCGTATGAGCGGGTCTTTTGAAGTGATGGACAATGGGGTCAATCCGCCTCAATCTTGTTCCATGCAACACGGTCGCGGGGCTCTTTGGCAAACAATGCCCGTGAATTAATTTTCTGTATCTACGTCCGAAACCAGACGCATGCCGAGGTGTGCCGGGGGTGCGCCGACGGCGCAACCGCCTCGTGCTGGATCGCGCACGAGGAAAGGCACCGCGGCGACATGCTCACCACCGACAAAAAAGGCGGGGCATCGATCAGGGTCGATGTCTTCGCTGGCCCCAGCATAACAGTCCTGAGTCCATTCCCAGACGCTGCCGTCCAGATCAGCGATCCCGTGCAGTGATATCGAAAAGCTGCCTTGCGGTTTCAGAGCACGTGGAGCGAGCCCTTCGGTCAGATAACTTGAGGCCCATGTTAGTGATGGGTCGGTAAAGATCGGGTCGGGATCTTCAGGCAGAACTGACAATGCCATGTGGTTCCATTCCGCTCTTGTGGGAAGGCGAAAATCGTGACTAGTGGCGGCATTGATCCAACGCAAGTACTCGCTTACGTCTACATAATTGAGCCCGGTAGCGGGCGTTGTAGCCGGATCGAGACCCGACCGGGTGTGTAATTTCAGCGTACAACCACCGCTTTCGTGGCACAGATTCCATTCAGTGACCGTCACTTCGTGGCGTTGAACGTAGAGCGTTTCACCGCCGGGGAAAATGACCGGATTATCGGCCATTTCGGGCATCAGTTGTGTTTGAAAGAATGGCCCATTCAAAAACAACACACTTGCACAGATGACCACTGCCACACTCAGACCTGCCCAACCTAGATTGGTTGGATTGGTGATCCTTTGCATGGCAGTGGTTTTCATGATCTGAAGCCCAGCGGCGTTAGGTTGCAAATGGCCGGGGGGCTACAACCTGTTCCATCAGGTTATTGTCCCAGTCCCCTTCGACAATGAAATGCGCGGTGGCCCCCAGTAGCGCGGCTTCGATCAGGTTGTGGTTCACATAGGCATAAACGCCTGGCTGTTCGAACGTGTACATTGCGGCAACTGCACATCCTCCGCGGACGAACCATGTTTCGACACCGGTCTGAGGCGCATCGGTAAATGAGGTCTCCCAGACATAGTTACCGTGGCCGCCGATCAGGTGCGGACGGGTGTCGCGGTTGGCCTGAT
The DNA here is from genome assembly GCF_059610645.1 of Ruegeria sp. CDSC054. NCBI lineage: Bacteria > Pseudomonadati > Pseudomonadota > Alphaproteobacteria > Rhodobacterales > Roseobacteraceae > Ruegeria > Ruegeria sp. CDSC054. The sequence continues at coordinate 49,439 of NZ_JBXWOA010000012.1, forward strand.
TGTGAATCATCAGAACCGTCTCGCCGACGTTGAACTTCAGCGCGTTCTCACCGGTCAGGGCACCCACCGCGCCGTTAAACACCGAATGTGTCGGGGTCAGCGTGCGCATCGCATCCAGGCTGTCGGCATAGTCGTCACCGGCGGCCTCATAGGTCTTGTACTCGCCGTTTTCGTCCTGGGGCAGATAGTAATCCTGCTCGCCGATATAGGCGATCTTGTCATATGTCAGCGGATTGCCATCCGCGTCCTTCAGGCCATCGCGCGGCAGCACCATCACCGCACCGTTCATGCCATGGGTGACGTGATACGGGATCATCGCCCCGCCCGGCGCGCAGTGATAGGTAAAGCAGCCCGGCTTGGTCGCCTTCCAGCGCAGCACGGTTTCCTCGCCAGGATAGACATGGGTCAGGCCACCGCCACCCAACGCACCGGTCGAAGCGTGGAAGTCGATATTGTGCTCCATCACGCTGTCTTCGGGGTTGCGCAGGGTCAGTTCGATCATGTCGCCTTCGTGGCAGATGATCAGCGGGCCTGGGACTGAACCATTGTAGGTCAGAGCCCAGACAGACGCGCCGGTATCCTCGTCAACGACCATAAGACGCTCAGTTGTCTCCATGGTGATTTCGATGATCTTTGGTCCGCCTGTGGCCACCTGCTCGTGCTCTGGTGCAAAGGGTGGTGCAACGAGTTCCTGTTTAACACGGGTATAGCCAGACAAATCCGCCGGTTTGGCTGTGCTGTCAGCCTTTTGTTCACCCGCAACTTTGTAGAGTTTAGCCGAGGCTGCATCTGCCTTGAGCGGCATTGGTGTACGACGAGCTGCCATGGCACCTGCGCCGGTCATAGCTGCGGCGCCTGCCAGAACCGATCCCCGCAACACATTGCGGCGGCTGGTTTTCATAAGGCCGGGGTTGATGAATTTGGTCATAGTATCCTCCTTGAGGTCGGATGAGTGCAGCGAGTAAGCATTTCGCCGCCGTATCGGGGATCAGAAGTTTTCAAGTTGGGCTGTGAAACGCGCCTTGGCTTTTTTGGGGACGCGGCCTTCAAGGAAACCCTCGGGAATTTCGACGTCACCCACCGCTACGGTCATCACCATGCCCATTGCATAGTGGGGTTTGCAGATCACGCCATAGACGCCTTCGGTATCCAGCGTGACTTCGATTTCCTCATTGATTTTGCCCTTAAACGGCTCGGCGCCATCAGGGAGCATGCCTTTGGCTGTTTCCGCGTTGTGGCCCTTGTCCGATGCGATGAACTTGATCGTGTCACCCGGGGCAGCCTGTACAAACGCGGGCTCGAACACCATGCGTTCACCATCACTGCCTTTGTTGAGCATTTGCACCTCGAAGGTTTCCGCGAAGGCGGCACCGGCCAGCAGGGTGGCCAGTGCAACGCTGGTTGTAAGCGTGCGGATCATCGAATTGTCCTTTCCTGAATGATCTCTTGGGCCTGACTCTATTGATTTCCGCGATCTGAAATTTGCGCTGGCGCAAGGTTTGGTGCGTTTTCGGGAAACACTGACCGTTACGATCTGGTTTTGCGGCTGTGATTGTGCCAAATCAGGTAAGCCATGATGGAAGCAGCCAAGAAAATATTGCCGCGGCTTGATGAAAGCCTGCTGACGCATTTGCCACCATTTTCAAAACTGGATCGTCGGCAAATCCGCACGATTCTGGATCAGGCCAGTTCGCGCCGCTATGAAGCGGGCGCGCATATCTTTGAAGAAGAAGACCCGGCCGATCGTTTCTTCATGTTGCTGGATGGCTATGTCCGAGTGGTGCGGGTTACGCAGACCGGTGAACAGGTCACCGCGTTGCATATCCCTGCAGGCCAACTTCTGGGAATTGCAAAGGCGATCGGGCGCGAGACTTATCCGGCCACGGCAGTCACGGCGACGGAGTCCATCGCGCTGAGCTGGCCCACCAGACTGTGGGATACTTTCGTCACCGAATATGACGGCTTCGCCACTGAAACCTACAAGACGGTTGGCCACCGTGTAGGAGAAATGAACACCCGTATTGTGGAGCTTGCGACGCAACAGGTGGAACAGCGCGTGGCTAACGCGCTGTTACGTCTGATCAATCAGACTGGTCGCAAGGTGGAGGATGGGATTGAGATTGATTTCCCCATCACCCGACAGGATCTTTCAGAGCTTACTGCGACCACCCTGCATACGGTCAGCCGATTGCTGAGCGCATGGGAAAAGCAAGGTATCGTTGAAAGCAAACGCAAGCGCATCAAAGTATGTGATCCACACGCGCTGGTCGAGCTCAGCCAAGGTTAGTCCGGTCAGGCACAGCTAGAAATTGCGCTCTTCAGCTCTTCCAAAAAGGCCGTTTCATCCAGATCGTATTCCAGACAGGCATCTGAGATGGTGTGAAACGGGTTCACCAGGCATCCGACACATAACATTCCATGCTTTAGGAAAACACGCATTGTCTGCGGCCATTGCGCCATAAGATCCGCAAGCGTCAGGTCTGGATCGTCAATGTTCGGGCAAGGCATTGGGGTTCCTCTCACCCTCGACTTTAGGCTTGGAACCGTTCCAAACGTTGCGCTGGCGCAAACAGTGCCTTCTTCGCTCGGGCTAGCAATAGGCATCCCGATCTGAAGGAGGCCGACGCATGGCTGAAATCTTAACCAAATCGCGGGCGCGAAACATCTTCTACGGGGGCTCGATCTTTTTCGTCGTGATCTTCGTGGCGATGACCGTCCACAGCCACCGTTACGTGGTTAATACGTCAACCGCAGGCATGGAACTCAGCGAAGAGGTCGTTCTGGGCAAACATGTCTGGGAACGCCATTCTTGCATCAACTGCCACAGCCTGCATGGCGAGGGTGCATATTTCGCCCCCGAGCTGGGCAACGTGATGACCCGCTGGGACGTCATGGACTCGCCCGAGGACGCCTATGAAATCCTCGATGGCTGGATGAAGGCGCAGCCCTCGGGCGTCGAGGGACGACGCCAGATGCCCTATTTCGATCTGACCGAAGAAGAGATGCGCGGCCTCGCCGAGTTCCTGCGCTGGGCGGATCAGACCGACACGCAGGGCTGGCCGCCCAATGACGCTGGCTAAGCGGCACGAAGGAGAAATCACATGAAATACCAATCTCAAAAAGTGGCGTATTACTATTTTCTGGCCGCAATAGCCCTGTTCGGCATTCAGGTGCTGGGCGGGCTTCTGGCGGGTTGGATCTATGTCTCGCCCAACTTCCTGTCCGAACTTCTGCCATTCAACATCATCCGCATGATCCACACCAACGCGCTGATCGTCTGGCTGCTGCTGGGCTTCTTCGGGGCGGCGTATTTCCTCATCCCCGAGGAATCCGAGCGCGAGATTTACTCGGTCAAACTGGCCTATCTGCAACTCATCATCCTGCTGGTGGGGACGCTTGGCGCGGTCGGCTCATATCTGGTGGGCATCCATGGCGGGCGTGAGTTTCTTGAACAGCCCCTGTGGGTCAAGTTCGGCATCCTTGTTGCGGCGCTGATCTTTCTGTTCAACGTCTCGATGACCGTCCTGGCGGGCAAGAAGACGGCAATCACCAATGTGTTGCTGATGGGCCTGTGGCTGCTGTCGCTGCTCTGGGTGTTTGCGTTCATCAACCCGGACAACCTGAGTCTCGACAAAATGTACTGGTGGTTCGTCGTGCACCTGTGGGTCGAAGCGACCTGGGAACTGGTTATGGCCGCTATCCTCGCCTTCCTGCTGCTCAAGCTGACAGGTGTGGACCGTGAAGTGGTGGAGAAATGGCTCTATGTCATCGTCGCCACCGCTCTGTTTTCCGGCATCCTCGGCACCGGACACCATTTCTACTGGATCGGTCTGCCGGGCTACTGGCAGTGGATCGGTTCGATCTTCTCGACCTTCGAGGTGATCCCCTTCTTCCTGATGATGAGCTTTGCCTTCGTCATGGTCTGGAAGGGCCGCAAGAACCACCCGAACAAAGCCGCACTATTGTGGTCGCTGGGGTCGTCCACCGTGGCCTTCTTTGGCGCCGGTGTCTGGGGCTTCCTGCACACCCTGCATGGGGTAAACTTCTACAGCCACGGCACGCAGATCACCGCAGCCCACGGCCACCTTGCCTTTTACGGGGCCTATGTGGCGCTGAACCTGGCGGTCTTCACCTACGCGATGCCGATGCTGCGGGGCAGGGCGCCCTATAATCAGGTGCTGAACATGGCCTCGTTCTGGCTGATGACCGGCGGCATGGCGTTCATGACCTTCGTGCTGACCTTCGCAGGCACCATCCAGACCCATATGCAGCGGGTGGTCGGTGACTATTACATGGACGTGCAGGACGCCCTGTCGATCTTCTATCTGATGCGGTTCGGCGCCGGTGCTGCCGTGGTGATCGGTGCGTTGCTGTTCATCTACTCGATGCTGGTCGTGCGCAAGCAAGAGATCATCACGCCCGGCGCCGCAGACTCGGTTCCCGGAGAGTAAGCCATGAACATGCAAACACCTCCGACCCTGCCGTTCTATCAGCCCGTCGCGCGTGAATGCGAGCTGTTCGAGACGGCCTATGACAATGGTTTGCCCCTTCTTCTGAAGGGGCCGACCGGCTGCGGCAAGACGCGCTTTGTCGAACATATGGCGGCCAAGATGGGCAAACCGCTTTATACCGTTGCCTGCCATGACGACCTGTCGGCGGCCGACCTGATCGGGCGCTACCTGCTCAAAGGCGGGGAAACCGTCTGGGTCGATGGCCCGCTCACCCGTGCGGTGCGCGAGGGCGGCATCTGCTACCTCGATGAGGTGGTCGAGGCCCGCAAGGACGTGACCGTGGTGCTGCACCCGCTCACCGATACGCGCCGGACACTGATGATCGACCGCACAGGGGAAGAACTGGTGGCACCACCGGGCTTCATGCTCGTGGCCTCCTACAACCCCGGTTACCAGAACGTGCTGAAGCGGCTGAAACCCTCGACCCGGCAGCGGTTCCTGTCCATCTCGTTCGACTTCCCCAACGAAGAGATCGAGATTGCCGTAGTGGCCCGCGAAAGCCGCCTTGAACCCGGACGCGTCGCGCCTCTGGTACGTCTGGGCGGTCATATCCGGGCGCTGTCGGGCATGGACCTCGAAGAGGGTGTCTCGACCCGTCTGCTGATCTATGCCGCCACGCTGATGGCCGGGGGCATGGGGGTCAATCAGGCGATCGAGGCCGCCATTGTCGAACCCCTGACCGATGAGGCCGACATGCAGCAGGCACTGCGCGATCTGGTTGCCACCATTTACGGATAAGCGTCATGCGACTTCTCGATCTCATGGAACCCGAAGAAACCGTTGGCAATCTCTGGCACGAGGTGGCCAGCGGGATCGCGGCGCATGTCAGCTACCCCGAGGCCGGTGTTTCCCTTGCCTCGGTCCGACCCAGCCTTGCGGTCCTGTTCCGTGCGCTGGGCGGAGCGCCCGGCGTGGAACTGGCCGAGGCCCCCGCGACGCTGGTGCGCCACCGCCGTCCGGTGCGCCGCAATCTGGGGGCTGAGCGGGACCGGGAATGGGTGGCGGGGTATGACGGCGAACGCCTGTCGCTCCCCCCGGTCATCGCTGCCTTCCCCGAGCCACACCTGAACCGCGCCGCCTATTTCTGGCTGACCGCGCTGGCGGCGGTCAGCGAAGTGACCGATTTCGATCTTGAAGGGGATGGCGCTGTCTTGGACGGGGCACAAATTCGCGCCAATGCCGCAGCCGCCGACCGGGCCTATGCAAGCTGCCCTGGCCTGCGCGGTGACTACGCCCGGATGGCAGAACACTGCGCCGCCACACGGCTCGACGTGATGCGCCCCACGCCTGAGGCACAGATCGAAACCGCGATCCGCGACCAGCTTTGCGGCGCAACACCGGCAATCGGCGCCGAAACCACTTCGCGCGGCTATGAACCCTTTGCGCCGGTACCGATCTGGCTGCGTTTTTCCCGCCCCGGATCGGGTGCGGCGGCAACCGAAGAACAGGCCGACCCTGCGGCCCCTCCGCCCAATGCCGCACTTACGAGCCGGAAACTGGGCCACCGCAAGGATCAGGATCAGCAGAACCGAAAAGACAGCTTCATCATCCACCGCTTTGAATCGATCCTGTCCTGGGTCGAGTCGATGAATATCAACCGCAGCGTCGATGACGACGATGACGAGAACGCCCAGAAAGCGGCCGAGGATCAGGACCAGATCATTCTGTCGAAACAGCATCGCAAGGCGGCAACGCGCCTGCGCCTGCATCTCGACCTTTCCCCCGCCGATGCCGATCACGAAGCCTTGGCCGGTGAGCATACCTATCCCGAATGGAACCACCGCGCGCGCTCCTACATGGAGGGGCACTGCCGCGTGCTGGATGCCCCGGCTCAGCCCGACGCCGCGCATCCCTTCCACCCGAACGAGCGCCGCGTCCGCGAAGTGCGCCGCCAGTTCGAAGCCCTGCGCCCGCGCCGCATCAAACAGCCGAGGCAGGTCGACGGATCGGAGCTTGACCTCGATGCCCTGCTGACCACACGGGCGGATCTGGCCGCAACCGGGCGCGGTTCCGACCGCATCTGGCAGGCCGTGCGCCAGACCGAGCGTGATCTGTCGGTCGCCTTCCTGATCGACAATTCCCGCTCGACCGAAGCCGCTATCGGCGACACCTCGGTTATCGAAGTGGCGCGCGAGGCGATCGGCGCGCTGGCCGCAGGCATCGACGCGGCGGGTGACCGGCTGGGCATCTGGGGCTTTTCCTCACTGCGCCGCGACCGGGTGTTCCTGACCCGCTGCAAGACCTTCGACACCCCCATGAGCCCCGACATCACCGCCAATATTGGCGCGCTGAAGCCGGGCCACTACACACGGCTGGGCGCCGCCATCCGGCATGTCAGCGCGCAACTGGCCGAGGAACCCTCGGCCCACAAGCTGCTCATCGTGCTGACCGACGGCAAGCCCAACGACCTTGATCATTACGAGGGCCAGCACGGGATCGAAGACAGTCACATGGCCGTCCGCGAAGCCCGACGCGCAGGGCAGAGCCTGCATGGCGTCGTCATCGACGAAGACGGGCAGGACTGGTTCGCGCGCATCTTCGGGCGCGGCGGTTTCACCCTGCTGCCCAACCCCGAACGGCTAACCCGGGCATTGCCCGATATTTATCGCACTCTGACAAAGGAAACTTGACATGCGTGTCCTTCCCTTTTTCCTGACCCTTCTCGCATCCCCGGTTTGGGCCGAAAGTTTTGACCGCCCGATCCCGCAGGCCCAATCCGCTACCGCCGAGTTCTGGTTCGCAGTTGGCAGCGTCACGTTGATCGCCGCGCTGGGGGTTGTGCATTGGCTGGTGTCGCGCCGATGACCCAGGAGAGTTGGACAGTTACCCGTATTACCCTGGTTCTGTACCCGTTAGGGGCAGGCGCCATGGCAGTTAACGTTTTCTTCTTGTCTCTGATATTCAGCTGGATAGGCGGACCGGTTCTGTCGACCGGATGGTCCATCGCGTTGGGCTGTGTAATTGGTGGACCTGCGACATGGTATTTTGCCAGTCACATACGGCACCTGATGGATATCGCCGATGGCAGAACAGAGGGCTAGGGATTAGCTGTGGCAAACTCATCAATGCAACAGATGCGCGCCTGGCGTGGACTGGCGCTGTTCAGTTACGGATTTCGCCCGTTCTTCCTGTTCGCTTCGGTCTGGGCTGTGCTGTCCATGCTGCTTTGGATCCTGATATTGTCTGGTGTGCTGACATTGCCTACGCGGTTTGATCCGGTATCGTGGCACGCCCACGCTTTTTTGTTTGGCTACCTTGGTGCTGTGCTCGCAGGATTTCTGCTGACCGCAGTGCCAAACTGGACCGGTCGATTGCCTCTGGTGGGCTGGCCTCTGATCGCGCTTTTTGCGATCTGGTGTGCAGGACGCGTCGCGGTTCTGACCTCTGCATTCCTTCCGCTTGGATGGGCCGCCGCCATTGATCTGATATTTCCGATAATCCTTGGCGGGCTGATATTGCGTGAGATCGTGGCAGGCGGGAACTGGCGCAATCTGTTGGTTCTGGGGTTGCTGGCCCTGTTCACGATTGCAAACGCGCTGTTCCACATCGAGAACGCACGTGGCGGCTTTGCAGCCCAAGGCATTGGGTTACGTATGGGGCTCGCCACTGCATTGATGATGGTTGCAGTAATTGGCGGTCGGATCATCCCTTCGTTCACGCGCAACTGGTTGGTTCAGCGGCAGCACAATAAACTCCCGGCGCCTCCGATGCAGTCATTTGACAAAGTCGTGCTTGTGGCGACGATGGCAATTCTAATGCTGTGGGCGGTTCAGCCGGCCCTGAAAGTCTCCGCTGTGCTGCTTCTTTTGCTGAGTGTCCTCCATCTGGTACGTCTATTGCGTTGGCAAGGTCATCAGACCGCACCAGAACCGCTGCTTTGGATGCTGCATGTCTGTTACGCTTTCATTCCATTGGGTGCATTTGCGCTGGGAGCGGCCATATTATCGGGCAGCTCCGGGCTTGCTGCAGCACAACATCTTTGGATGGTTGGCGCTATCGGCGGGATGACACTTGCCGTCATGACCAGAGCCACTTTGGGCCACACCGGCCGTCCACTGCGCGCAGACCGTATGACGGTTACAATCTATTTTGCGCTTTTGGTGGCAGTTGCCGCGCGGCTATTCGCTGATAAAGTACCGAGCCTAACCGATCTTTCGGGCATCTTCTGGCTTCTGTCTTTTGGTGGGTTTGTTTTGTGCTACGCTCCTCTTTTGGTCCGCTCCACAAAAACAGGCTAACGCTTGGAAACTGCCGTGCGACCGAAACTATAGCGCTCCAAACCATCCGGAACTATCGAGTCAAAGTTTGCACGCCGGCCCTGGCTCTGGAAAATGGAAGAAAGGCGAGGACGTGAAACGATTAGTTGCAACCAAATATTTCCGCAAACATGTTTGGGAAGCGGTCTTTGATCGTTGAAAATTAAAAAAATTTTCCCCGTTTTGTAAGACCGCATCAATAGCGGTCGTTTAATCCACCATAGCGAAGGACCTCTTTGTCTGCTCACCTGCTATTTGCCACCTCGTTCTGAACGTCTGGAATGTGCGGTTCGCGACTTGCTGCACGAGCGAGACTTTAGGTGTTGTCCAAGGTCAAGTAAGGGCTCAAAGGACATATTCAAGCTCACCACAGAGAACATCGGCAGTGAGCCCAATGCAGACTTTGGTTTCAGTGGTGTGAACGTAGGGTATATTTTGACCATACTAACGGAGACGTAACAAGGAGCTTCACCCAAGAAGACGCAGCCGACGTCATTAATGAGAATAAACGGGACATCAACCGACTCAGAATGACAACAACCAATATCATGACAGTGCATCAACTTAAGTTCTATCTCGACTGGCTTGATCTGAATAAGGTGGAAGTCGACAGAACTACAGTTTCACTTCCATCGTTAATGGAAATTGAGGCAATGACCGCCGCCTTTGTGATTTCGTATGGACGGCTGTTTTCATCCACTACCGGAGTGACAAAGTACGTTAGAAAAAACGTCCCAGAGGAACATAAGCATGCACATGATGAAATAATCTCACTTCGAAATGAACGCTATGCACACCACGGAGATCATGAGTCGTGCGGTGTAGGGTCAGGACCCTAGCTAAAGCGGATGCGCTGCATGAGCTTTGACCAAGGCGGCACGACGTAAGCTTCAAGCGGCAGGCAGCCAAGTGCCTCCGGTTTTCCATATTTATCTAATTACTGCTATGTGTGAATTCATCAAAGAATGAGGACATGATGAATTCACTAACCAGAATAACACGTGGGATAGGCGTCGCTCTCAAAGACGGTAGAGTGAAAGGCATTCTTGCCTTCACAGTTGGAATGATTTTATGGGCCTCGGTCTTTTACCACTTTGTCGAAGGTTGGAGTTGGCTCGACTCAATCTACTTTTCTGTCGTGACCATTTCGACCGTGGGGTTTGGTGACTTCTCACCCGAAACCGCGGCAGGGAAGATCTTCACAATGATTTACATCGTCGTGGGCCTCGGTGTCTTCGTGACCGCGGCGACCACAGTGGCGGATACAATCTTGTCCCAGGACGACAAAAAAGCGGACAAGTAGATTATCCCAATTCGGCCAAGTCGAGTTCATGCCCAGGCATTGGTTTGACTGGGCACCTCAAGCCGTGGCTCGGATTCATTAGTGTCTTCAAGCTGATAGATGATCACTAAAATTCAAAAAAATGTACATATTATGTTTTTTGAGTGTAACATTCGAAAAACACATGGAGGGATGGAATGGAAAAGACACAGGACGCAAAGATTGTCGATCTGGCAATACGATTGCTCTTTCTCGGACTATTCCTCTACAGCGCCCTGGTCATGGTGGCCCCGCTTGCGAGCGTGGTTATCTGGGCAACGATCCTCTGTGTGGCGCTATATCCGGCATTTGATTGGCTTCAGTCCAAGCTGGGAGGGCGGAAAAAACTTGCCACGACGATCTTGGTTTTGCTGGGCCTTGTTCTGACCCTCGGGCCAGTCGCTACCGCGGTGTCTGGTGCCGCAGAACTTGGGTCTGAATTCGCGGAACAAGCAGACAAAGGTGACTTGAAAGTCCCACCTGCGCCAGAGGGTCTCAAGGAGTTGCCCTTGGTGGGAGACAAAATAGCCGATGTCTGGGGGATGTTTGAGCGCAATCTTGACGGCGCGCTTGCAAAATACGGCACGCAAATCCTTGAGATCACCAAATCGCTCTTCGGAAAGGTGCTGGGCATCGGAATCGGGCTGCTTGGTTTAGCTCTTTCCGTACTGATTATGGGGGCTTTGTTCAGCCCCGGGCCAAGTTTGGTCCAGGGTCTTCAGCGCTTTGCAAACCGTGTCTTCGCACCGCGCGGCGGTGAATTCGTAACACTGGCAGGCGCAACTATTAGGAACGTGACAAAAGGCGTGATTGGTGTAGCAGCCATTCAGGCGGTCTGCGTTTGGATACTGTTGGCTTTGTTTGGGATTTCTTCGGCCGCCACGCTGGCATTTATCTGCCTGATACTTTCGATTATCCAAATCGGGCCCGGATTGGTTCTTATACCGGTTATTATTTACGCATGGAGTTCCATGTCTGGCGGAACTGCTTTGATCTTCACCGTTTTGGCCGTTCCAGTCATGATAATGGACAGTTTCCTAAGACCCGTATTCATTTCAAAAGGCCTTGAGACTCCCATGTTGGTCATCCTCATCGGTGTTCTCGGAGGTATGATGGCGTACGGTTTGATCGGCGTCTTTATGGGGCCGGTTCTCTTCGCTGTTTTCTATGAGCTATTCAAAGTTTGGATTGATACCTCGCCCGAAGCCGAGGGCGCTGCTGAAGGTGCGGCGAAATGAGGAAGACAATATGGACAACCCTGGCTGTCATTCTGATTTTCCTTGTCTGGTACCTGGTCGCTGATCGGAAAACACCATTTACCGGGAACGCCAGAGTAAAAGCCGTGGCGACCCAGATCGTCCCGCAGGTGACTGGCACTGTGACTGAAGTTTTGGTCGAAAACGGTGAGGTTGTCTCGGCCGGAGATGTCCTTGTCCGGATCGACGCGCGACCCTACGAGATTCAGCGCGACAAGGCGGAAGCTGATCTCGAGGCAGCCACTCAAGAGGTGGGTGCATCTTCGGCAGAGGTAAGAGCGGCACAGGCCAAACTCGCAAGGGCGCAAAGCGATCTGGATACAATGCGCATTCAGACGGAACGCGTATTTGCGCTCGAAAAGAAAGGGTTGATCGCCGTCACTAAGGCCGATGATGCGCGAGGGCAACTGGCAGAGTCCGAGGCAAACTATGAGAACGCAAAAGCGGATCTGGAAAAAGCAAAACAGAGGCTTGGTGACGATGGGATTGAAAACCCGAAAATCCAGCGCGCGTTGGCGGCCTTGGCGGATGCGGAACTGAACCTGGAATGGACTGAACTGCGTGCTCCGGCGACAGGCGTGATCTCTAATCTGTTGATAGCCCCTGGAACGTATGCGCGATCCGGTCAGGATCTGTTGACATTTCTGGACGCGACTGACGTCTGGATCGAGGCGTATTTTACCGAGAACAACCTAGGAAGAGCTTCGGTAGGGTCTCCGGTTGATGTGGTTTTGGATATGCATCCCGGTCAGATTGTTCCTGGCGTCATTGAGAGCTTTAGCGCGGCCGTTTCCCTAAGTGGCGGTGATGTGCCCGGGCAACTGGCGAGTCCGCCCAGTACCAAAGGTTTCTTGCGGGAGCCGGAAAGGTTCCCAGTCAGGATCGTATTGCCGGGCTATGAAGCTGGAAGTGCCGAAGATGATCTTCGCTTTCAGTTGAACGGGCAGGCCGATGTGATCATGTATCTAAGTGACAACTCATTGCTGAACCTGGTAGGCCGCACCTACATCCGCGTGGTTTCAATACTGTCCTATGCGTATTGAGGACCAACGCTCTGTCGCCCGGCTTGCGGTGGGCGTTACCGGCGTCTTTTCCTTGGGCTTGTTTCTTGGCTGGCCACTCGCCGTCGTTGGGGCGGTGTTCGCCGCACTGTTTTTGCAGGCGCCCGCCGCATTGCCTCTGGCAGCATTTGCTAAGCTGTTTGTTTTTTCGATTGGATTGATGTTCATTTCGTTCCTGGTGTCGTCAATCTTCTCACCATATCCTCTTGTTTTTCTCATTCTGGTGGCCATTGGAATAATCCTGTCTTTCATGTGGTCAGTTTCTGGCGCCGGAGTTTTACCAGGTGTCATCGCTCTCATGGGAGCATTGATGATCCCAAATTTGGTTCTGCAATCCCAGGATCTGGCCTTGGTGCTTGTGTACTGGATACCTTTGAATCTGCTGTTTGCGGGCTTCGTATCGACGCTAATGTTCGTGCTGATCCCCGCCGAACCTCAATCAGCGGCCCAGAAGAAGGCCGCATCGTCGTCGAACTTCGACCCACATCGCCGAATAGTCAGGATGTCGCTTGTAACAGTGCCGTTTGCCTTGGCGTTTTTTGTTTCCGGCGCATCTGCATTACTAGTTTTGTTTTTTGTCGCCCTGCTGAGCCAGCAACTCGCGGCAATGCCCGCTGCAGGCAAAACAGTTGCAAAGGCTATGCTGACGGCAAACCTTCTTGGGGCGGCAGTATCCATCATTTGTTATGAGATAAACGTAATAGCTCCGGTTATTCTCACCCCCATTTTGCTGTGTTTTTTCTTTTGCCTAACACTCGGAGCACTTGGAAAGTCAAAAGTCCCGCTCGCCGCCGCCGCCGGTTCCGCTATTACAACGGCTCTGATTGTATATGGCGGGTCGGTTGCACCGTTTTCAGACGAGGCTGACGTCAAGAGCATCACTCGCGTATTGCAAGTTGCCAGCGCCGCTTTTTTTGTAATCATCGCATATGTTGTGGTGGATGAATTTTGGCCGGAGAAAGAGCGCCAAGCGGCTCAATGAAGTTAGTTGCGATGTGGCATGGTTCTGAAAGAGATAGAATTTCTAGTGTCAGGACCCATTGATTTCTGCGGGGTTGCGTGATTCACGGTTCGAAAAACGAGCGGCGAACATGTCTGATCTATTTTGGTTGACCGACGCCCAGATGGCGCGTCTTGAGCCCTTCTTCCCAAAGTCTCACGGCAAACCCCGCGTCGATGACCGGGGGGTGTTGAGCGGGATAGTCTTCATTAATCGCAATGGCTTGCGCTGGCGCGATGCGCCGAAGGAATTCGGCCCGCACAAGACGCTCTACAACCGCTGGAAACGTTGGAGCGGCAAGGGCATCTTCGCCCGGATGATGGCCGGATTGGCCGCTGAGCACGGCGAAGATAAGACCGTGATGATAGATGCGACCTACCTGAAGGCACACCGCACAGCGACCAGTTTGGGCGTCAAAAAGGGGGGCGTGGACGCCTGATCGGTCGGACCAAGGGTCGCATGAACACGAAGCTGCACGCTATCTGCGACAGCAAGGGACGCCCACTCAACTTGTTTGTGACGGCCGGGCAGGTCAGCGATTATATCGACGCACGGGCATTGTTGAGCAGCCTGCCAGATGTCGAATGGCTGCTTGGGGATCGCGGATATGATGCTGATTGGTTCCGGGAAGCATTGAAAGACAAAGGTATACGCTCGTGCATCCCAGGCCGGAAGCAGCGGAAGAAAGCGGTGAAGTACGACAAGCGCCGCTACAAACGTCGCAATCGGATCGAGATCATGTTCGGAAGGCTGAAAGATTGGCGGCGAGTGGCAACCCGATACGACAGGTGCCCAAACGTCTTCCTCTCAGCCATCGCACTGGCGGCTACCGTCATCTATTGGCTATGAGTCCTGACCCTAACCTAATGCCACAATTTCAAATTTGCGTGTTATTCCATGTTTCGTTTTTAAACATCTAAATTTGAAAATACGATTCGGTGCCTAGGGAGGAAACTGATGCCGAGATTAATGCTACCAGCAGCACTTACTGCCGCAATTTCCTTTGGAATTTCTACGTCTACCAAAGCGGACGATTTTGATCCTTCATCCCTTTCTACATATGGGTCGAAACCCAACATCCTAATGATCGTGTCCGACGACACCGGCTACTGGGACCTCGGGGCGTATAACGGCGGTAAAGCACGGGGCATGGATACGCCCAACCTGGATCAGCTTGCCAAAGAAGGCATGATGTTCACTGATTTCTATGCTCAGGCATCCTGCACACCGGGTCGCGCCGCGATGCAAACCGGACGCTATCCGAACCGCTCTGGCATGACGACGGTTGCGTTCCAGGGACAAGGCGGAGGTCTGCCAGCAGCCGAATGGACGCTCGCTTCGGTGCTGAAAGAAGCTGGTTACAATACGTATTTCTCTGGCAAATGGCATCTGGGTGAATCCGACTATGCGTTACCCAACGCGCATGGCTACGACAAGATGGAAAACGTTTTCCTCTATCATCTGAATGCCTTCACCTACGCGCTGCCCGACTGGTTTCCACAGATGACACCGGACCAAAAGAAGTTCTTTGTGGACAACACTATCGGTGTTTTGGAGGGCGACGCTGGCGAAGCGGCGGTTGAGGTCCTTACGATTAAGGATATGACCACAGCAGATCTGGCCAATCTTGATCAAGTCACAGCAGACAAAGGCGTGGCGGAATTGGAAAGGTTGGCTGCCCTTGATGCGCCGTTCTTCATGTCAGTTAACTTTGCAGCGAACCACCAGCCGAACCTTCCTTCTCCTGACTTCGAAGGTGCGTCGGATGTGAAAAACAAGTTCGGCGATAAAGTGGTCGAACTGGACAGCGTCACAGGAAAGCTTCTGGGTAAAGTCAAAGACCTGGGAATCGAAGACAACACCTTGATCATCTATACCGTCGATAACCGCGCCTGGCAGGATGTTCATCCTGACAGTGGGATGACACCATTTCGTGGAACCAAGGGGACGGACCGCGAAGGCGGTTGGCGCGTTCCCGCTTTCTTCAAGTGGAAAGGCAAGATCGAAGCGGGTTCCAAGTCATCTGACATCGTTGGCGGAACTGATCTGATGGCGACGTTTGCCCATCTGGCCGGAACAGAACTTCCTACAGAAGACCGTGATGGCCAGCCGATGAACTTCGACAGTATCGATATGGCCCCGGTGCTGTTTGGCGAGGCCGATCCCCAGCGCGATTTTTGGTTGTACTTCACAGAGAACGAACTGTCGCCGGGCGCAATTCGCGTGGGCCCATGGAAGGCCGTGTTCAATATTCGTGGCGACAACGGTGCTCGTGCGGGCTCCGAGGCGCCAGCAGCGGAACTGGGCTGGCGCGGTGCCCAAAAGTACGTCGCGACCGTTCCTCAGGTCTTTAACCTGTGGGAAGACCCGATGGAGCGCTATGACATCTTCATGACTAGCGGTCGTGAAAACACTTGGACTATGCCTACGTTCAATGTCGTGATGGCCGATGCGGTCAAGTCCTACGTGGAGTATCCCCCACGCCCGCTTCAAAGTGAAACTTACACAGGACCGCTCACATTGAGTCAGTATGGTCGTTTTGAACAAGTTCGCGACCAGTTGAAGGCACAAGGGTTCAGCATCGGAGTTCCATCCGGAAACTAAATGCCTAGGTGCGGGGCGTCATACTTCGCCCCGTACTCAGAAAAGATTGGAATACCCACTTTTCGGAGGTCCGGATGAAGACGCGATTTTGCAGCCCAGTCTCTGCCTTTTTGTTTGGAGCAGTGATTGCCGTTGCACTTTCTACGAAAGCGATTGCGGACCCGCTTGCATCATGGAACGACGGTGTAACCAAACAGGCGATTATCGCGTTTGTCCAAGAGACAATTGATCCTGACTCAGACAAATACACCCCCGCGGAGCAGCGTTTTGCCGTCTTTTACAATGACGGAACGCTGTGGACTGAAAAGCCAATGTACATTCACGCATTTGGCATTTTTTCGGAGATCAAACGGCAAATTGAGGCTGATAAAACACTCGTAAAGCGAGAGCCCTGGAAATCGGTAGCCAAAAAAGATGTTGCGTATTTCAAGCAGCTATATGCCAATTCGGAATATGAAAGCCTCGCCAGTCAGTTGTTTGCTGCGCCATTTGGCGGGTTGTCTGCGGCAGACTACGCAAGTTGGGCGCAAGATTTCGCGGCGAATTTCAAACATCCTGAGCTAGGAGTTGGCATTGAAGGGCTGATCTACCAGCCGATGCTGGAGCTGATACGCTATCTAGAAGCAAACCAATTCACCGTTTATAAAATTACCGCCGATGAAGGTGCTTTCTTAAGAGTTGTCTCTGACGACCTTTATGGCATTCCACCACAACGCGTGTTCGGCACCTCCGTGCGCGAGGAATTCGTAATCGAAAACGGCGAGCCGCAGTTTGTACGAACCTATCGCGCCGATCACTTGAACAACTGGGATGGAAAACCACGCCTGATCCAAAAGGTTATCGGCCGCACACCCATATTTGCAGCGGGAAACTCTAACGGTGATCAACAGATGCTGCAAAACACAGCATTGGGCGGCGGAATGTCCATACTGGTGCATCACACCGACGAAGATCGGGAGTATGCCTATGACAAACACACAGACAAAGTCATGCCGCTTGCAACCGAGGAAGATTGGGCGGTGGTGGATATGGTAAAGGATTGGAATAAGGTCCGGGCAGACGGGTCGGAATGATCCTATTGGCTAGCTCTGAAGTAAACTCGCGAGGCGCTCTTTGTCGCCTCAATCGTATGTTGCCAACCCGCATAGTCGCCCGATTACGCAGTTTATAGTGACGATGTGACTTCGCAAAGGAGAAGCAAAATGGATACTACCCCGAAGATACCATCCACAACTTTAGGTTCGACCCGAGATTTCCTTATCAGGATATGCACAAGTCTTTTCGTTGTTCTGGGTGTATTGACAGCACCAGCTAACCGCGCGGAAGCACAAGAGAACGACGCGGCATCAGCCGCAGCCCAAGCGAATAATCCCCTGGCAAACTTCAAGGCCGTCAATGTGCAAAACTACTACATTGGCGATATTTCAGGAACGGATCAGACAGGTAATCAGTTTTGGCTAAGATATGCGCAACCGGTGAGTTTGGGGGAATCCAATTGGATCTTGAGAGCTTCTCTACCCGTCAATTCATTCCCCGGGCCGGACGGAAAATCGACAGGTGTTGGTGACCTAAATGTGTTTGCTGCTTACCTGATCGATACCGGAAATCCGGCCTTAAGCTTTGGTGTCGGCCCACAATTAACAGCTCCGACTGGCTCGACAGACGGGTCGGGATCAAAGAAATGGTCAGCTGGCATTGCAAATGTGTTGTTCAATGCGTCTTCTCCGAAGTTCCAATACGGTTACCTACTCACGTGGCAAGCAAGTTTTGCCGGCGACAGCGATGCAAAGGACGTAAACATCGGAGCCTTTCAACCCTTCCTGTTCTATCAACTCGGTGGAGGAACCTACTTAAGGTCAGCACCAATCATGACCTACGACTTCGAAACAGACAGTTACAATGTGCCAATCGGCTTAGGTATCGGGCAAGTTTTTGGCAAGAAAGAGATCACCTACAACGTCTTTGTCGAACCGCAGTACTCCGTCGCGAGCAAGGGGACAGGTCAGCCAAAGTGGCAGATATTTGCGGGCTTCAATACACAGTTTTGAAGCTAATACTATTTTTCTGCCTCCACGTCGTCCGCTTTGGGCTCAAGGCGGCCGTTCTCTACAATTGGGATCAATGTCTGGTGCCAGAAAGATATAAGTGATGGTGCGTTAGCTTCGCAGGGGAGCAGACCATTCAAGCAGGGATCGCTTCACATAACACCCCTTCAGCGACGTTAATGGCTAGTAGCGGCGAAGTGAAACACCAAGTAGTTGTGTTTCTCCGAGGCCAAAACGAGGTGCGCGCTCGGAACTCTTCGGTCGGATCGCAAAAGTCCGTACCTGAATGCCTAAAACCTCCCATTTACTCCGCCCCATTTCACGAACCCGGATGCGCAATATTGTCAATTTTGCCGGTATGTTTTTCCTGTGCAATTGCACCTGCCATGGTCCGTACAGTTGCTCCGCGCAGTGGACCTGATGCGCAAATTGACCAAAGATCGCGATCCCTGCAAAAACGGTTCTGTGCCTTGATTGTACGTGTGGTCATCATCCCATCGATCCGACCTTGATAATACCCGAAAGCGCGAAGTTCTTTCTGTAACACGCGAACCCACGCATTCTTGTTGATCCAAAAGGCCGTGCTTGCTGCCTTGGCGTAGTTTTCTGGTTGAGTGTCTTCAAGAATATCTTCGACTTCCAACCAGAATTGAGTGGGGTTTATTTCTGCGGCAAGCTTAATCAGTTCTGGCGACAACACCCGATCAGAAATGCCTGGAACTTCGGCGAGCATTGCACGTGTTTGAATAGCCTCTTCGCTTCTATCAGGCTGCGAAGACAGATAGACCAGTGCAACTGCGGCGTATCTCGCGTCACCCCCAAGGCCTGCACGCACAACTTGCTCTACGGCTGTATCAGGCGCCGGTCCTCTTAAACGTTTCCAGTTTATGCGCACCACTAAATCGCGCGCTGCGTTTTGATCACCGCTCTCCGCTATACGCTCCAAGATCGCTCGTCCCTGATTGACGTCTGAAGCAGCGCCTAACTTTCGATCAATGTGTGCCGTTGCCAAAAGCCGTTCTGCGCCGGGTTGGTTGTCGCGAGCGCCAGCCCGGAGGAGCTCCAATGCAACGTCACCCCGCCCCATCTCCATTTCAACTCGTGCCAGAGATGCAGTGGACCAAGGGTGACCAGCATCGACGGCGCTCGCATACCATTGACGCGCTGCTTTTAGATCTTTTTGCGAGCCGATCCCATTTCGGAAATAGTATCCGACCCGATCTATTGCTGGAGCGTACCCACTTTCTGCCAATGACGTCATTGCGGCATGCACCGCAACTGGATCGGCCTGCTCTTGCTTGATAAGAGCCTTGAATTGTAAGCGTTGTTCCTGTGCAGCGCCCACACTTGCCAAAATCAAAGCTAAGGTAGCGGCCAAAGCTATTTGTCTCATTTTACGCTCCTCTACTGCGTCTCGTGGTTGGTGTCGGCCAATCTTCTGTGGCAGAGAATGAAATGTCGTCATCATGCTACGCGTATGGGCTTGTCGGGAACGATGTCGCGTCGGATCGCGAGCTCAAGGTTTTCGGCGCGGATATCGATCAAAATGCTGAGCATGGATTCGAGTGTGAAATAGGCCCGCAAGACCCGAAAGATCAGGTATTCTGGTAGCGCAAGGACGCCGCGCGGCACACCGTTTAGCAGCGAAGCAACCACTGCCACGATCGCAGGCGCACCTGTGGTCACGGCCACGATGGATTGCCATACGATAGGGGTATTTTCGTTAAACGCGACGCCCCACTCAAGGACCCCAAAGATTATCAAGGGGACAAGCATCGCGCGGCGTGCGGAGTTTACCAGCATGTAGGGTAGGATAACCTTCCCCCTCAAAGTCACGTTTGGTCCATAGATCAGGTCCCGACAGCGCGACGAGATGTGATAGATTGAGCGGAACCAGCGCATGCGTTGCTCACGCATATGGCTGTAAGATGACGGCACTTCAGAGATGTAGCGGATTTTGGGATCAACAACCGAGTGGAAGCCCAACTCACCAATGCGGAGCGAGATGTCGGTGTCTTCACCATTCATCCCTTCAACAAAACCGCCCAGTTGGCGTGGGTGTTGCGTGCGGTAGACGACGAACATGCCGGGGATACCCACAACGCCGTTCACTGCCCCCATGGCAACTGAGTAAAAGCCGTGCTTCACAAGAACTTCCAACAGGCGAGCCCGGTCAAAAAGGGCTCCACCTGGTGGTACAGGCACGCCGCCTACAACACCTACGGAGGGATCTGTGAAGTATGGCATAGCTCGGGAAAAGTTATCTTTGCCCACAAGAGTGTCGGCATCGACACGCACAAGAAACTCGGTCTCGCAGGCATCAAGACCTGCGTTGAGAGCGTTAGATTTGCCGGGCTTCGGAACATTGATCACGCGCCCCTTTGCGGCCTTGCATGACAAGAGTGTCTCGCGCGCGATTTCTTCTGTGTCGTCGGTCGAATTGTTGTTCATGATTAGAACGTTAACTTCGCCACCATAATGTTGTGCAGCGCGATCCATCGCGTTGATCGTGTCTTTTATAATGTAAGACTCATTATGCGCGGGCACGATGACCGAGACGGGTGGATTAAACTTGGGTTTCTTGGCGGTCGCCACATCGTAGATAGCAAGCACATAAAGTTGCCCAAAAAGCACGGGCAGGAACAGAAATACGCCCGGACCAATGCCACCCAACAGCGTCAGGCTGCGCATCACTTCGACCACATGCAGATCCAAACCGCCAACCCACATCGCGACTCCTGCCGCGATGGCAATTGTGACACCAAGGCGCAACAAGGCACGCATCTGACTAACTGGAATATGTTGGACACGTATGCGGGCCGGCATGAAACCACGCTCCAGCAGTTTGAACGAATACACCGCAAAGCCGAACAAACCAGACGCAATGGCACTGAAATGCAGGGAGAAGGATGATCCGAGGGTGTCTTCTGCCATGACATTTGCCAGATCGAATACCGCGCAGCCTGCCAGGAAGGTCAGTACCAGATCCAGGCCAAACATCGAACGCCCACGGAAATCGCCGGAGCTGAATGCAGCAAAAGCAACAAAGAACGAGATCAGGAAAATCCGGATCGCAATGGAGTGCCGCCCCGAATGGGCCGAAAACACATAGTCACGGTTTGGAAACACCTGTGCGACAAAATCAGTGTTCACGATCCAAAGTTGTGTTGTGGCAAGCATCGCAAACACCGCCAGCATCTTGGGTGCCTGCCATTCTGAAACCGATCCGGCAAAACGTTTGGGTGCGCTGTCGACCGAGACAAAGTTGATCTGTTCGCGCTTGTCATCAAGGTCACTCATCCTTTTGCCTCCGGTAGTACCGGGGCGGCGGGCGTCACCAGCAGTGCAAGGCCGACATGCGACATTGGTTCGTTCGGCAATAGTTTTCTAATGGACAAGCCTTGGGTGGCACTGACTAGCGTGACTAACCAGGTGGTGCCAGCATGAGGTAAAAGCGGGGCAGGGTGACCTGGGCCCAGAACATTGATGTGAACCTTCCTTCCAGCCGGTTTGAGTTCAACGCCAGCCGGTACCACTAGGTCCAACATGCGGCTTGCCGCGGCAGCGTCCGGCGCGGTCAGTTCTGAAGTAACGGCAATGTTGACCGGCCCAACACTATGCAAGGCGGTGTGTAGTTCGGACATTGCGTTGGCAAAGGGCATGTCACTAGCGATCAAACGGGAATGTGGTAGTAACTCCGCCACCAGTTCAGGGCCCTGATCACACACGCCGTCTTTCTGAGCGGTCGTTGTCGCCACTACTTCGAGCGTATTTGTGGCGACCTGAATATCAACCGGGAGGTCAATTAACGTTTGGTACTCGGCGTTAGACCCTTTGGTGTGTTCTTGAAAAACAAGTCGGTTGTTCAGCGTCACGGTGAGCGACCAATTCTGACCATGCATGAGGTGCCCAAGCTGCATGCGCAGGTCCAACTGGCTGGGTATGTACTGTCCGCTGCGCCCTCCCAAATCGAAACGCTCACGCCATACAGCTTGTCTGTAAAAGCGGCGCAAACCGCCATTCGTTCCTTTTAGTGCCAACGCGCCCATCGTTCGCCCACGTACATCGGTTTCAGGAAAGGCTGGAAGTACCGTGCGTAGCTCGAGTGTGTTTAAGGCTGGTTCTTGTGGGGACGGAGCAAACACGGTTGCAAGGCCCCTTCGCTGGAACTGGGTTGCCAACACCAAGCGGCGAAGCTGTTCGTCCTTTTTCAGCCAGTCGGGCCAAGCAACACGCACGACATGACCCCAGGCATGCACCTGATCGCGTACACTGTGCAGTGGCCGATCCAGCGTCAAAAAAACGGCGCTGGTCGTCTCAATCTCAACAACGGCTTCGAAACCGTCCTGCGAACCACACTGGATTTGAGGGCCAGTGCCCTGCAGCGAGAAAGAAACGACCAGTTGGTTCCCTGCAAAGTCCGCCTGTGAAAGAGGAATTTGCAGGGAACGTCCCACCTCGCCTGAACGCAGCAGCATCTCGCCTCGGCGGGTGTTGTTGATGGAGATGCGCAGCACCCCTTCAACCCCATCCAGAACCTGAGACGTTGCATCGATTTGGAGGTATCCAGACGTCGGGCGTGCATCCACTGGCATTATGAATGTGACGCTCTGGTAGGCGGGAAAACCGGATAAAATGACCGGATGGTCCGGATCGGCACGCATAACCACGGCTTCGTACACATCCTGCGCTTGGGCGGGTGTGCGGTGCTCAAACACCAGTTGCGGGCCGGACGTTACTTCATGGAGGTAGCGTTTTCCTTGTTCCAGAATGTTCATTGTCGATAGCAGGAGGGCTATGCCTGCCAAAAGAAATCCCATGAGCCCAATGCCAATCATGCGCATGTTTTTCACTGTAATTTTATGGTTTTAAGTAAACGATCGCGCTGACCCCACCTCCAAGCGGGACCAACACGGGCGGTGCAGAGGGTTAGGCCACTTTGTGTGCCTTTGGAAAGACAACGCCGGGCCGTTGTTTGTGGGTCCAGGTTGAAACACATGGGATCATCTTGTGAATGCACCGGCCGGCGTATTTTGCAGCTATCTTTTGTGTTTCGTCGATCAACCCTTCGGCCAGTGTGATCGGCTTCAGCCCCAATGAGAGAAAGGTTTTGTTCGAAACTCGCAGATCATTTTCAGCGGCTTCGTTGCGTGGGTTGTCCACGTTGGCTATCCGCGCGTCGGAAATATCTGCAACCAGTTTGGCTAGCTCGCGCACGGTATGTGTTTCAGTCATCTGGTTTAGGATTGCAACTTTGCCGTCCTTTTCAGGCGGATTTTCAACGGCCAGGGCAAGGCACTTCACAGTGTCCTGAATATGGATGAACGCCCGTGTCTGGCCACCTGTTCCGTGCACCGTCAGCGGGTGACCAACGACGGCCTGCATCAAAAAGCGGTTCAATACCGTTCCGTAATCTCCGTCATAGTCGAAGCGATTTATCAGGCGCTCGTCCAGTTTAGTCTCGTCCGTTTGAGTTCCCCAAACGATGCCTTGGTGCAGGTCAGTAATGCGCAACCGGTCGTTTTTTGCGTAGAACTGGAACAGCAGTTGATCCATGGATTTGGTCAGATGGTACACGCTGCCGGGGTTGGTCGGGTACAAGATATCACGCTTCGTGATCTGCTTATCGTCACCGGGGACATAGACCGGCAAGTAGCCTTCAGGAATTTCCAACCCGTCATCATCGTATCCATAGACGCCCATAGTCCCGAGGTGGACGAAGTGTGGGTCTAAACCCAGAGCGACCGATGCCGCCAGTAAGTTGTGAGTGCCCGAAATGTTGTTGTCGACTGTGTAGCGTTTCTCACCGACACCCTTCATCGAATATGGTGCGGCGCGTTGCTCGCCAAAGTGCACAATGGTGTCTGGTTTGATCGTGTCCAGCAAAGTGGTGACGGCGCCAAAATCCTGTGCAATGTCGATGTTTTCAAATGCAATGGTATTGCCTGAATGCTCTTTCCATGCGGCAAGTCGATCATCCATGGAGGCAATTGGCGTCAGGCTGTCAGAGCCCAACGCCGCATCAATTTCACGGCGCGACATGTTGTCGACGATAGTAATGTTATGACCCAGATTTGATAAGTGGAGCGCCGTTGGCCAGCCACAGAATCCGTCGCCACCGACCACTATGATTTTTTTTGAATCTTTCATTTTGATGTTCCTCTGCACGGGCCCCTCCAGGCGACCCTGTTCAAGATGAACTCAGTTGTAGAGGCCCGGAGCGAAACGTGCCGGGGTGCGAGAGTATAGATTGGGGAGATTAAGGCTGGGGCAGCTATCCCAACGGGTAGGGCGGATAGGCCTATGGGGTGTTGGCGTGGCGGTTGATGGCCCCATCAAGTACCGATTTGGACTTTGCTGCCTCAGCTTCCAGTGTTTCGGCCCAGATCTGCGTTGCCGTGAGATTTCCATCGCGCGCGTCAAGTTCCAGCTTTTCCAAAGCATCGTGTAGTTCAATCTGCCCCAATAGAGACGCCGCGCCCTTGGCTCTATGGGCTGCTTCTGCAAAAGCCAGCGTATCGAGCGGGTCGCT
Source organism: Ruegeria sp. CDSC054 (assembly GCF_059610645.1). Lineage (NCBI taxonomy): Bacteria > Pseudomonadati > Pseudomonadota > Alphaproteobacteria > Rhodobacterales > Roseobacteraceae > Ruegeria > Ruegeria sp. CDSC054. Next base: position 74,025 of record NZ_JBXWOA010000012.1, read on the forward strand.
CGCTATGCGAAGGTCCGCCGTAAATGCAGCTATCTCGGACAGAAATTTCTCCGCGATATTTGCGACCTTGGCTCTGCCTAACAAGTCGATCATCTCGGAAAGCGCTTCGGGAAAGTGTGCCGTATCCGGTTTCGACAAGTGCTTTGAGCTGACTTCTGCAACAATATTTTGCAGAGCCTCTAGCCTGATGGGCTTGGTATGAAAGCGATCCATACCCGCAGCTACAGATCTTTCACGGTATTCTTCGCGCCCATGAGCTGTTAATCCGACAATATGTGTCCCGGCGTTTATCCCGTTACTGCGGCGTAAGCGTTCGGTCGCTTCAATCCCGTCCATGACTGGCATGCTGATGTCCATCAAGATGATATCGAACACCTCGTCCTTGGCTTTTTGTAGGCAACCTTCGCCGTTAACAGCCTCGCGTACAGTGTGACCCATGGTCGTTAGCATGTCGCACAGGACACTGCGGTTGATGCTGTTATCTTCGACAATAAGGATATTGCATGAGGGCGCTTGCTTGGCGTTTTGGGCCAGATTGTCACTGTCGTCTCGCGTCTCAGGTTCCGTGCGTCTTAAAGGCAAAGTTAAGATGAACACCGATCCCGCACCTTCGACACTTTTTAGGGACACATCCCCGCCCATCGCCCGCGCGATGCGACGAGAGATGGACAAACCCAAACCATCCCCACGAGCCTGGCGACCTTCACTATTCGCGAGGGCAATAAAATCCTCAAACACCTGTTCGTGCTGTTCGGCGGGAATTCCGATGCCGGTATCGATCACTTCAATACGAAGTGAAGAGGTTTCGGGGCCATGAATGCCGGTGACGCGTAAAGTGACTTCGCCATCTTCAGTGAACTTAATTGCGTTTCCGATCAGATTGGTAAGTACCTGGCGAGTTCTCCCGGAATCACCGTGATATGGCCCTTGCATTGTAGGGTTTATGTCGAGTTTCACAGCCAAATTTTTCTCATTGGCGAGCGGTTCAAACAAATCGACCAACGCTTGCATTAGGTCTGTTAGATCAAAGACTTCGGAGTTCAGTTGAAGGTTGCCCGTTTCAATACGAGTGATATCGAGGGCTTCGTTCACATGTTCCAGCAAAACCTCGCTGGAAGATGTTGCAATGCGGGTATAGCGAGCCTGTTGGTCGTTTAGGGGGGTAGTCTTAAGCAGATCAAGCACACCCAGAATACCGTTCAGGGGGGTGCGCATTTCGTGGCTCATCACTGTCATGAATTGTGACTTGGCCTTGTCCGTCCTCTCGGCTCGGTCGCGGGCATCAATCAGCTTCTGCTCGTTGATCTTACGCTCGCTGATGTCACGGATGTAGGCAATGAACTTGGTGTCATCACCATCATGAGTGGTTGTAACGTTTAGTTCGACTGGGAACTCTTCGCCACTTTTGCGCAAAGCGGCAAGCTCGACACGGCCGGCATCAACGACACGTGGCGCGCCCGTTTCTAGGTAACGCTTCATACCATTGTGGTGCGCATCGCGCATACGCTGAGGGATGAAGGTGTCCTCCATCGTCAACCCAACAATTTCGTCTCGGGTCCAACCAAAAACGCGCTCGGCCGAAGCGTTGAATTCGATAATACGTCCGGAGCTATCTGAAGTTACAATCGCATCTAGTGATGCAGCGACGGTCGATGCAAGTTGCTTTGACGATGCAGATAGTGCCGCGTCCCTGCGAACGGAGCGCTGCAAAAGTCGATCCATGAAGAGTAACAAGAGTGCCATAAGGATCAGCAAACCGACTGCAATTCCCCCGGTTCGAGACAACTGGCCGGCCAATTCAGCACGCCGGTCTTCGGAACGCTCGGCGACTATCCGGACGCCCAGCAATGCAAGCTCTCGAACAACAGGGCGAACGTCACGAACCAAGCGTTTCAGCTCAAGTAAATCAGTTTCGTCCAGTGGCTCGGACGAATCCAAAATTGCAACGGCATCGTCCGCAAAGCCCTCGATTTTCTCAATTAATTCAGCCGCTTCGCTACTGTCACCATAAATTTCGCGAGCCCGCCCAGAATTGACAACGTTCAAACGACTTAAGGCAATATCTGCACGCAACTGTAATTGGTCAGAGAAGCCTGTCTGTGCAGCAATTTGCTCGGTTAGAACGGCGTCGAGGTTCGCAAACTCGATGTCAAGCTGCGAAATGCTCCACTGTATGTTGTCTTCATCAGCGCTCGACAAGTCGCGTACCTGTGTTAACAGATTCGAGACCATTGTTGCGAACAAGATGATCAACAGGCAGATGCCTGCCAATACCAAGAGACGGTATCGGTTCAACCCTGGCTTCAATTGCAACCTCCTGCTTGAGGTCACCGTAAGCACCTTCAGCGTGTTAATCTACGACTTTCAAATGCTTAAGCTGCCATATGCTGAACGTGTAGATCGTTTCAGCCCGGTATTTGGGATCCTGATCGTATGGGAAAACAACCCAATAAGGTCCCTTGTCCCTAACAGACATCGTCTCGCCATCCATGCGAGTGGCGATGATCGGAGCTTCGTTTTCAAGTTCCGCCAGCGGCATCGTGACCTTGTAGTCGTTTAAGGCCACCATCTCGATACTGGTGCCGTCTGTGTTCAATTCGGTAAGCAGGGCTTTTAACGGCACCCCCGAGAACGTAACTTTATCATCTGTCCAGATCGTTGAGGTGCTGAATGTCACCTGGTCCATTGCGTCAAGATCTTGAAGGCTGAATTCGACGGTTGCGGAGTTAGAGCCTGAGGTTGTTACTTCCAACGTCATCTCTGCCCGAGCTGTAGCCGGAGTGATAAAACTCAGCAATAGTATGAACAGCACGACGTAAATCCGCGAGTAGTGTTTTTGTGCCATTGAATAGACTCCGGGTCAGGTCAACTGGGTTATAACTATTGATCCCCCACGGTCATCAGAGCATTGGCATAGGCAACTATACCAAAGTATAGTTCTGTCATGTTTTGGCCTGATTTTTTGGTTGTGAATGCGTTCAGCGTAAGGACACTGTGGACATGCCTAATATCCTCTTAGCTGACGACCATGATCTGGTCCGCGACACAATCGCGGCCTATCTGGAAACCGTAGACGACTTCAAAGTCCAAACCGCTGCCAATTTGGAAGAAGCGTTGGAATTGATGCGCGGTCTGGATTCCATCGATCTGCTTATCCTCGACTATCACATGCCGGGAATGGACGGTTTGAATGGTCTCAGTCGCGCCCGTCAGGCCTTTCCTGCTACTAAGGTTGCACTGATGTCAGGTGTCGCCAACCGGGAGGTTGCCAACAAGGCAATGGAGAACGGTGCAAACGGGTTTATTCCCAAGTCCTTGAAAGCCGTGTCGCTGGTCAACGCCATCAAGTTTGTACTGTCAGGCGAACGGTATTTTCCCTTTGATTTCGGACAGGCAGATGAGCCAGTGGAGTCATCTGGCGTTTTTGCCACCCTGTCCGGCCGGGAGATGCAGGCGCTGGAACAGCTCTGCATCGGCCTTTCCAACAAGGAAATTGCCCGAAATCTAGGAATCCAAGAGGTTACGGTAAAGCTGCATGTAAAAAACGTGCTGGCAAAACTGGGCGTTTCCAATCGAACGCAAGCCGCGCTGCTGGCGAAAGAGAAGCAGTTGTTCTAAACGGCGGAACAAACGTCACAACAGGTTTTATCGTTTCTGTTTCAAAGCCTCGTTTGGTCGCGTGGCAAAATCCTCATACGCTCGTGCATCCCAGGCCGGAAGCAGCGGAAGAAAGCGGTGAAGTACGACAAGCGCCGCTACAAACGTCGCAATCGGATCGAGATCATGTTCGGAAGGCTGAAAGATTGGCGGCGAGTGGCAACCCGATACGACAGGTGCCCAAACGTCTTCCTCTCAGCCATCGCACTGGCGGCTACCGTCTTCTATTGGCTATGAGTCCTGACCCTAAGTACTATTAGTGCCAACCAAAAAATCGATTGGCACTTGTTCGTTAGAACTTTCCTTGGCCTCTTCAGGCACCAACATTCACAACCATTTTGCCAAAATTCTCCCCGCGAAGTAGCTGGTTCAGGGCTTCTGGTGCGGCCTCCAACCCATCCACCATGTGCTCGCGATACTTAACCGCACCATCCTGAATCCAACTTGTCATATCGCGTGTGAACTCTTGGTAAAGCGATATTGGAAAGCTGTCGAAAATGATGAAACCCTGTGCTTTCACCTTCTGCCTCAGCAAGGTGCCCATTATTGCTGGTCCCATGTCGGGACCTTTGGGTAGATCCGACAAATTGTACCACGAAACTACGCCGCAGATTGGCATACGGGCAAAGGGGTTGAGCAAGGGTAAAACAGCATAAAGCACCTTGCCACCAACATTCTCGAAGTAGACATCGATCCCATCGGGGCATGCTGCGCGTAGCTGGTCGGCAAAATCGGTGGTCTTATGATCAATACAGGCGTCGAAACCGAGGTTTTCGACCACATGGGCACACTTTTCGGCCCCACCAGCAATCCCGACAACTCGGCAACCCTTGAGTTTGGCAATCTGACCCACGGTAGCTCCAACAGGGCCGGAGGCTGCGGCAACAACAACGGTTTCGCCGGGTTTTGGTTCGCCTATCTGCAATAACCCTGCATAGGCAGTATAGCCAGGCATCCCAAGTATCCCAAGAGCCCAAGACGGGTTTTGAGGAGATTTACCCATGTTGATGACCTCGTGACCATCGGAGATTGCATAATCTTGCCACCCACTGTTTGAGAGGACAAAGTCGCCAACTTCGAAACCATCGAGATTTGCAGCAATGACTTCCCCTACAACCTGTCCCGTCATCACTTCTCCTATTGCTACGGGTTCGGTATAGGATTTAGCGTCGTTCATCCGCCCACGCATGTAGGGGTCGAGCGACAGGTAATGTGAGCGGACCAGCATTTCACCTGCGCCCGGCGTAGGGATATCTGCGGTTTCCAAACGGAGCGTACTGGCGTCGGGCTCGCCACTGGGACGCTCATTCAATACGATCCGGCGATTAGTATCAGTGGTCTGGGTCATTTAGTGCTCTTTCCTTATACGTGTCGGTTTGAGGGAAGCGGAGGTATTCTTTGCGAAGAGTACGTATCAGTTTCAGGTTCCCGGCGCTGGATCGCCAGAACGTTCAGTTTCCCTTGAGCACGAACTCATCAACTTCCTTACGCCAATGGACGGAAGGGCATCAACACATGCGTGGTTGCTCAAGTTCAATTGTAAAATTTTCTCACCATGGCTTGCAAGGAAACGCACAATTTCCGAACAGTGGGTAAGCCCATGCGCCATTCACACCAGTTGCGATGACATTGACAACGATTCCAAGAAGTGGCGCATCCTCAAGATGCGGGTTTGGGAGTGCCAGCACAGCTTCTCTGATGATTAAGAATGCCGCCAGCACAATCAGTACGCCCTCGGCGACGGCGGAAAGATACTCGGCCTTTTTGTGACCAAAGAGGTGTTTTTCGTCAGGGGTATATTGGAAATCCGAACTGCAAAATACGCCAGCAGCGCTGCAACGACATTTACAGTTGATTCCATTGCGTCTGACAACAACGCCACCGAGCCCGTCAGCTACCGGGTCAGCAGTTACAAGGCCAGTACCACAATGGATATTGGAATGGACCAAAGAGCGATTTTTTGTGTCATTTGGCCACGAGCCTTTGTCAATCATGAACAGAAACTCGGGTGACTGGTGAACTCCGGTGTTCAGCACGAAAAACAGGTGTTTGGTGAAAAGGGAATATGCCCCGCGGCTTCCTAACAACGACCGACGACAGCATCTGGTCCCCCTGCATGGTGCCAACGACGTTACTCTGATGGAAGCCCCGTCGACGAAACAGGAACAGCTTTGAGATATGCGGCAATCGCCAAACGGTCCTCATCTGTAAGGCGAGACGTGTTCTCGATGACCTCCACCATTTCACCACCAGCACTGTCATAATCCGGCGTGAAGCCAGATTTGAGGTACTCGGCAATGTCAGCCTCGGACCAATCAAGCTGGTCTGAAGTAAGGCCGGGGATACGACCTTTCCCGTTTGGATTTGGAGCGCCCGTTAGCCAAAGGTCTCGTTTTAAACCACCTAGACCATTTCGCGGGGTATGGCATTCAGCGCAATGACCCAGCGCCTCGACTAAATACCTGCCATGTCTTTGTTGGTCGGTCAAATCACTTTCGACTACCCAGCCTGGTGTCATGAACAACAGTTTCCATCCCCCCAATCCACGACGAACATTGAAAGGAAAACCTACCTCATGCGGAACGCTTGCAGTTGTGGCTGCTGGCAGAGTGCCGAGGAATGCGTGAAGCGAAACGACGTCGTGTGCTGACATGTTGGCGTAAGATGTATAGGGAAACGCTGGAAAATAGTGCTGCCCTTCGGGTCCGGTCCCCTGGATCAAGGCGTTGGCCAGATCCAGGGCAGACCAGGACCCAATACCGACTTCTGGGTCACTGGAAATGTTGGGGGCAGTGAACGTGCCGAAATCCGTCTCAAACCGGCGACCACCGGAGAGCATGAGCTTGTCCTCGCCAACTGCATCAGGCGCTGCATGACAGGATGCGCATCCTGCCGCGTAGAACACGATTTCACCTCTGGCGTGATCTGGGTTCAAACCGTCGAGTTGAGACGGCTCCACTCTTTGTGGTCGGGTCAGAACCAAACCGGCCAACCCAACCAAAAGTGCAACGAAAGCGGTAAAAAGGAAAATCCGCTTCACAGCTATCTGCCGATTAGTCTTTCGGTGCTCTGTAAGCTTTGTGACACGCCGAACAGCTTCCACCCAGATCGCCCATGGCCGCTTTCAGGGCATCAACATCTTGGCCAGCCGCAGCCTGCATCGCAATAGCGGCATCTGCCATGGCCTGCCCTTTCGCACCAACGTCAGGGAAGTTTTCCCAGATTGCCGACAGCGCTCGGGTGGACGGATCGGACACATTGTCAGATCCCTGGGGCCACATCGCGGATTGGTCGATCTGCGTTAGCACAACAAGGTTGTTTGCAGCCCGTGTTGCGGCTTCGGCATCATAGTCCACTTCGCCTTTGGCCATGCCGCCAAGTGTACCAAGATTGAAGGCATAGAGTTGCATGATTGAGGTTCGAGCTTTCACAGCCGGGTTTTCACTTTCGTGGGCGATGGCTGTGCCAATGGCGACCAATGACAAAAGACCTGCCGCGAAGATTGAGAACTTCTTCATCATGATGTGTCTCCCTGTTCAATGCTCCGAATGTTAGCTTGAACGAATTTTCTTGTAATTGTTTGTTATTGGTCGTCACTTGTTAATTTATGAACAATGAAAACTGGGATGACATTCGGTACGCACTAGCCGTAAGCAAATACGGTTCGTTGAACGCGGCGGCGGCGGCGATGGGCGTCACGCACGCCACAGTCTTGCGCAGGGTGGCCGCATTCGAAGAACGCAATAGTTGCGTGGTTTTTCAGAAAAGTTCGTCAGGATATTCCGTTCTCCCCGAAGCCAGTGCGATCTTTTCAGCCATGGAAAGCGTTGAAGAAGCGGTGCTTTCGGTGGAGCGGGCGGTTGTCGGAGCAAATCGCTCGCCAATGGGTCACGTGCGCATTACATCGACTGATAGTCTTTGTCAGATTGTTCTCCCAAGAATACTCAACAAAATCTCACTCCTTTACCCAGGTTTGAACCTGACTCTGCTAAGCCAGAACAGCCACCATGATCTTTCCCGACTGACAGCAGACATTGCTGTGCGCCCTTCGATAAAGCTCGGGGAAGGGTTAATCGGAGAGCGTGCAGGAACGCTGTCCTTCGGTGTCTATGACGATGGTAGCCCCAATCGCAAGTGGATGAGGCTAGACGGAGCGTTGAGTCGTTCACTTCCTGCCAAATGGCTGGCGCAGAATGTAAGCGCCGACGAAATGACCAATGGAGCAGACAGTTTTCTGGTGCTACAGCAGATGGCGGCCTCGGGAGCTGGTAAAACCTTTTTGCCGTCATTTTTTGGCGACGTGGATACCCGCCTTAAGCGGTCGAAGGACGTGAATCCTAAGTTCGAGGTTCCGCTGTGGGTCGCAACGTTAGAAGAAATCTCGCAAACTCCAAGGTTTGCTGTAGTTCAGAAGGCACTAGTCGAACGTATATCGGAAGCGCTAGCTAAGTGATTTTATGCAACTGAGACTTTCGAGTTCTTACATTTTTGACTTTCCAAATTTGCAATGTCCAGTCGGAAACGTTCGCATTGGGCTCCTCCAATCAATTATGATTGCTGCGGAGAACGGCAAAACTGAGCCCAGACTGCACACGAGAAGAATCTAAGGCGATCCGGCTTGAATTGATCAATTCACGAGTTTCTAATCTTCGGGAATTTGGGATATTTGCGAGAACGAGTGTCCTCCGCAGTTTTGCCGCGCCATGTGGCGCAACAGTCTTTCAACCAGGTCAAGCATGTCCAAGCTTCATCATTCTGTCAGAGGGATCAAGTCGTGTAACGCTTACAGGCCCGAGCGGACGCGAAGTGGTCCTATATCGTGTCACGTCGGCCGACGTATGCCTCCAGATTTTGTCATGCCTGATAAGGGACGAGGCCTACGGTGCCGAAGGTGTTGCAGAGACCGACTTGACCGGGCAAATCGTGCTAGCTCACGAGTTTCGAAAGAAGCTCGCCGAGGACGCTGAGTTCCGAGTTATGATTATGTTGTCCGTTTCCTCGCGGTTTTCGGAACAACAGCAGTTGATTGAAGATGTGGCGCTTACGAACTTCGATGCGTGACTCGCCAAGGCCTTGATAAGGCTTGCGTCTTCAGGCAGCAGGGTGAAGGCAACCCACTCCGTACTCACAAGCGAAACAGCCTCAGGCCGCGCCTACGTGTCCCGCAGATTGGCGGAGTTCGCGAAGAAAGGCTGGGTAAAGCAGCATGAGGACGGCATCGCCATACTTGATCGCAAGGAACTGGAACATGTTGCCGCAGGTTAGCGGTGACTCTGTCACCGTCTGTCGGCGACGTAAAAGGTTAGAATTGGGCATCAATCAACCAAGGAGGATTTAATGATGTCCAGAAATGAAGGAACACTTGGTCGCGCACGCGTATCATTCTTGACCTTGTGTTGCTGTCTTTGACCTTTGTCGGCTCTCAGACGATGTGGGGCTTATTGGCATCATCCCGCTCATCACAGGTCTAGTTGGCGTTGGCCCGATCTACTCCGCGCTAAGGATCAAGACGTGCAGCGTGAACCTGCCTGGCGCAACGGCATTGCTGCGTTGGCGCAAGGCCGCAATGAGTCAAAAACCGACAAGATGGTGCATGCTGTTCGAATAACAGTGAAGCGCAGTAACCGGGCTTTGCAAAGTTCGCCCTGTGACATGCGCCCGTTATTCTATATCTTGCTACGATTCCGCAGTCGCGGCCAACACGCACACTGTTCCCCGTACGAGAAGTGTCGAAGTCGTTCGAATTCCCATTCTTCTCAAATGAGTTGTACTTCGATTGCCCGAAGCTAGGGACTGGTCTCGGCTATTTATGTTTGTGTCTTTCCTGAAATTAGAATCCGGCAAGCCAAGCCGCCGAGGCTAGAGGATGTATCCAGTGTTAGCTTGCAGCCGTAAGCGTTCAACAAGTCAACTGTTATGGCCAAACCTAAACCGGTTCCTCGAACAGAAGTGTCCAGCCGCCCTCCGGAATGCAGTACCCCTTCACGTGCATCTTCTGGAATTCCAGGTCCGTCATCCTCAATGCAAATCTCAATACCGCCCGCAACACGTTTGGCAGCTATGTGAATTCTTGTCCGACACCATTTCAGAGCGTTGTCGAGGAGGTTTCCAATCACTTCTTCGATGTCTTGAGCGTCCATTCGGACCTGAAGTCCGCTCTCGCATTCTGTCGTTAAAGATTTTCCTTCACGCTCTGCCGTGACCGAGAACAATCTGGATAGCCTATTAACCGAATGAGTAAGATCAGTTCGAGAGTATGTAAGTTCAGCGGTGTTTGACGCACGCATGCGTGCAAGGGAGCGCTTGAGCTGAGCATCGATCCTGTTCAACGCGTCGTCGGCAGGTTCGGTATCTGCTCCGTTGTCCGACAAAGCTGCCAGTTCGTTTCGGAGGATCGCAGTCGGGGTTTTTAGCGCATGCGCCAAATCAGCCGCTTGCCGTCGAGAACCAGATACAATCTCGCGGTTTCTGTGCAGCAATTGATTGAGGTCCTCGACAAGTGGCGAAACTTCTTCCGGATAGCCCTCCGGCTTAAGATCGTCTCCCTTGTCCCAGCGATGCGCCACATCTGCGCGCAGCTTCCTGAGAGGACCGACAATTGCAGACATCAACATCAATGAACCAGCAACTCCGATCAAGCCAACCAATCCAAAAACCGGCAGCAAGTTGTCCTGCGCGGCCCGGCGTTCGCTGATCAGCTCTCCTCTGCTTTCAGCGACAGTCACGCCCCATTCGGTTCCGTCTTCGAACGTGATCTTCTGAAACACACTTCGCACGGCCTCATTATCCGGGCCAGCGGTGTTCCAGACGACTGCCTCTTCCCTCAAGCCAGCAGGTTCGGAAATTGTTTCGTCAAAGAGCGATGCGGACGTAAATATGGCGCCGCTGCCATCCGTCACTTGCCAATACCTGCCGGAGTACGGCGTTCCGTAGGCCGGGTCGAACATGAGATCACGCAGAGCCTCAGGGTCGTCTGTGGTTGCGCTCAGGCCGACAATAAGTTGCGTGTGCCTGTCGCGCAGCGTCTCATCAAACTGTTCCAGGACGCGGGTATTGATGTAGGAAAACACAACGAGTGTTCCGACACCCACAGAAAGGGCGCCAGTCGCGAGGCCGCCAAGCAACGCGCGTTGGCGAAGCGACAACATCAGGCGGTATCGATCATATAGCCGCGCCCTCTGACAGTCGTAATAAGTTCAGAGCCTAGTTTTTTACGCAGCCGGGTTATGAAAACAGCAATGGTGTTGGAATCCCGATCGCCGTCGTATTCGTAAATGTGTTCTGACAACTCGGTGCGCGAAACCATGCGTCCCATGTTGTGAGCAAGGTAGGTAAGAACGGCGATCTCTTGCGCGGTCAGAACCACAGGAATTCCACCAACACTGACGCGCCCGTTTCGTGTGTCGAGCGAGACATCCCCCATTTCGATCACAGGGTTCAACTGACCGCTTTGTCTGCGCAGGATTGCACGCACACGTGCTGCCAACTCGGGCATGTGGAACGGCTTGGTCATGTAGTCATCAGCGCCGGCATCCAGGCCATCCACGCGCTCGCTCCACCCGTCGCGAGCCGTCAGGATCAAAACAGGCGTCTTAACGCCTGCACTACGCCATTCACGCAAGACAGAAATACCGTCGCGTTCTGGCAACCCGATGTCGAGGATGATTATGTCGTAAGGTTCTGTCGCACCCAGGTGCAGGGCGTCTGTACCATTGTTGGCCACATCTACAACACGGCCTTCCGCAATTAGAAGTTTTTTAACCTGCTCGCATAGTTGCGGTTCATCTTCAGCCAGAAGTACTCTCATATTCAAAAGCTACAGTCGCAACGGCATTAGTTTAAGCACTATTTTTAACGATCGCCTTTGCCGTTCCCGCCAGAATTCCCACCGCCGTTGCCATTGCCACCTGCGTTACCACCGCCGTTCCCATTGCCGCCGCCGTTACCGTTGCCGCCACCGTTGCCATTGCCGCCGCCGTTACCGTTGCCGCCACCGTTGCCATTGCCACCGGCGTTGCCATTGCCGCCGCCGTTGCCTCCAGCATTGCCATTGCCGCCGCCGTTACCATTGCCTCCAGCATTCCCGTTGCCACCAGCGTTGCCACCTCCGTTGCCATTGTTTCCACGGCTCGTAGAAGTATTGCGACTGTTGCTGACGTCAGCAGGTGTCGAACGCGCTGCTTTCGATATTTGTCGACCAACACTGGATCGATTGGAAACGACCGTTCCGGTCTGGGCATTCACAATTACACTGACAATTTTTCCATCGGGCTTTTTGACAAGAATGCGATAGTAAATTTGATCAGCCTGAAACGCGCGCGCATCAACGGGGGTGCCACCAAAGGCTTTCTCGACGCCTTTGATAACCCGTTTCAAACGGATGGTGCCGCCGGTCAAGGTCGCCTTGCGCAGTTCACCTTGCATGAGCTCGCGCGTCTGGGCAGCCGCTTCCCCAATGGGCAAAGCAACCAGCAAACTTGCAACAATCAAGATCACCTTCGCACGCATGAACGTCCTCGTATTTCGCGGCTAGAGGCTACGTCTTTCGACATGAACCGATGATGAACAAGCAGTTAGCCCTGCGTTCAAGCACCCTCAAGTTAAATGGAAACGAACTTTGAAGATTCGTACGTGAATCGAGACTTTGGAACACAGAGAGCCGATTTAAAGAATTAACGTCCGCTGATTTCCACTGAGGAGGCTGTTATGAAAACCACCAATTTTGGACTGTTAAAAGCATCAACCTTGGCAATCGCGTTGCTGGGATCAACTGCCATCGTGGCCACCATCGCCGCGCCGGATGTAGCCTTTGCTAAGGAAGGTAAAGGCAATGGCGGAGGAAACGGTAAAGGTGGAGGAAACGGCGGCGGAAAAGGTGACGCTGGCGGAAACGGCAAGGGCGCCGATAATGGAAACGCTGGAGGAAACGGCGGCGGAAAAGGTAATAGCAGCGGCAAAGGGAACTCAGATAAAGGAGACCGTAGCGACCACAGTTCTGCCGGTAACAAAGGCGGAAAGAAAGATGCCGACAAAGGCCGGAGTGGGCGAAGTGCTGGGAAGTCCATTTTTGGAAACTCGAAGTCAAAATCCTCGCGCTCTGCTTCTGGGAATAGCGGTCGTTTTACATTGAAGGATATCTTGAGCGGAAAAGGTAAGACTAGAACGTTTAACACTTCAAAGAAAAACACGACCGCTCATAGCGGTAAGCAAAAGCCAAGGACATATTCGAAATCATCAACAACCGTGGTTGTCGAAGAGTCCATCCGCCCGGCCGTGCGAACCAAAGGGAACAGTATGGCGGCGCTTCTCGGCGCTCACCCGTCCGAATTAGGAGCGCTTAACGCAGCCAATGCCAACGCAACTGCATTAGAAAACGCTGCACCCAATTCCCGTGTCGGTCGAATTGCCAATTACCGAGACACCGTTCTAGCCGGAGAGCCGCTGCGCGAGGAGCTTGCGGAACAATTGGAAGAACTCGCCGGATTGGAACCTCCAGAGCGGACTATTCCGGAGATAGAAGAAGACTTGCGCACAGCTCTGGTCGACGTTCAAGAGAATCAAGAGAGGGTCGAAGACCTTGAACAGGCGCTCGAAGACGCCGGTGGAACGGATCCTGAAATCGAAGAACAGCTCGAAGAAGCACGTGCGGATTTAGACAGTTCGGTCGAAGAAGCACAGGACCTGAACGACGAACGACAAGCTGCTGTTGAATACGAAGAAGCAACCGAAGAAGTGCAAGAACTCGTTGATCTGGTTGATGAACAAGAATTGGCTGAGCGAGAAGCGCTGGAAGCCGCAGCCAACAAACCCGTCACCGACGCAGTTGAAGAAGAGGTGAAAGCGTTGTTGGGTCTGTAACGAAAGATCCCAGCCTCTTCCCGTCAATCAATTCGAAGTGCTGACCACTCACGGAAGCACTCAGCGCCGGGCCAGCCAAATGTTTCCCAAGAGTGAGAAGCGGCTGGCCCGAAGTTCATTGAGTTCGCCAAAGGTTGCGTCAATTTCCCTAGGGCGCACAAAAAGAAACCCCGCCCCAAACCGGAGCAGGATTTAGTTATCAATTCCAATATTTAGGACGAATATCGGGAATTGTTTGAGAGTCTGCTGAACTGTCTTCAGACGTTGTTATGTGCCTCAAAAAGCCGCTTGTTTTTAACGATTTCTGTCAGTGCATTTTCTATAGGAGGGAAGCGACCACTGCTCGACCTTGTTGTGGTTGACAAACGTTCCACGGCAACTTTGCCGGAGGTTTGCATCACAGTTGTTGGGCTGGACTCTTCAGTCACAAAGGCAGACTTAATCATGCGTTTCCCCTTGTCAGCGATCAAACGGTTTACAACTCGTTCGATCCAACATGAGCACTATGCCTCAGTTTGATTGAACACTTTGAGAACACATTGTTCACGTTCGGTTAATGTTGTTCGCGAAATAAAGACAAAGGATTAAGCGGGCGACGAGGTGGACGAAGAGCACCCTAACCTGGCACTTTGGTTGGATCATGCGATCACAATCTCAGCACATGGTCTCAGGTCGTAAGCAATTTATCGTACAGGAAAGCGACTCTTCGCTGATGAACTCGCCATTACCCATTCAAACTCATATCTAGGCTGTTAAGATAGAGAAGGTGCTCGTTAGGAAAAAAATTATTGGAGTTTTGGCGCTGGCACTGACCGCACAAGGTGCGTCACCAGCCAACGCAAATCCCAGTTTGTGGAGCCATAACACAGGGCAAGCTAGTGGAGTTGGCGCTACCCGCCAATCCAAGTGAAATCCAAATCCGGACTTTGTCCACCAGGCTTGGCGAAAAAAGCGGTCCCGTTCGTACCGCCAGGACAGGCCAAAAAATACCGTCGTCGGGACTACATTTATGATGGGTATGCCCGAGTCGATAATCCTAGCCGGTGGGGATTACGGCGCAATGGATATTACGTGCGAGCCGGAAACTACGTTTACGAAATAAACCGTGAAACTTATGAAGTGTTGAACCTGATAAGGGCAATCGCTGATGTCCTGAATTGAGTGCATTGGTGGTTTCTCGCACTAAATTCAGTTTGCAGTCATTCGGTCGAATTGCCAGATTCGAAGGGATGGACCTGCGCAAGACCTCAGTTGTGGCGAAGAATTCATCTAAACTGCGTCTATGGTTGGCCCGAACGGGGCTTTGGCAAAGCCTTCGCCACGGACTTTTTTGCTTTCTTAAGCAACTCGGGATTTGCAAAGCTCAGCTGGGAACGTCCGGTTTGAGCCATAGACCCGTCACAAGCAACCATTTAACCGACGGCAGCTTTGTCCGGAGGCTGTGTGAAAACTCTGACCGGTCGGCGAAACATGCCGAAAACTCCTTTTATGTGCATTCTCTCGCGCTTCTGAGAGACCATTCGCACAGGCGCTGAAAACGAGCGCGACGAGAGAGTTCGTGAGAACTAGCACCTAGAAGCTTATGATGCCTTCAAAAGGAAACAGACATCATGAACTCTCAAGCTTTAGGTGAGTTCACAAGTGATTAGAAAATACAAAACAACTCCATGCGTTCGGCTACTCAATTCCCGTTGGGAAGGACGGCCGTCGACTGTGGCCCAGGCAATTGTAAAAAACGAAGTGAGTCGTCCGGCATCACCCAGACTGCGAAGAGAAGTGTGACCCGGAAGAGTGAATATGGCCCCTTACAATCAAGGAAATCGAGCTTGACCCAAACGCTCAATTGGAGAAACGGACCTTGAGCTCTAAGCTCAAATGCTTCAATGGCATCCCGATCTCTGGACATTCACAACAAAGGCGCACGCATTTCATTAGTCCCTGATCCCGCCGAGCCAGGCACTTGTCGCTTCAAGCCCTTTGCGCAAGACAGAAAACATCTGCTCAATTTCACTTTCGCTAATCATTAGGGGCGGTGAAAGAACACACATGTTGATCACAGGTCGAACAAGTAGCCCACGTTTCTGGCATTCAATATCGATTTGGCCGCCAATCTCGTAGTCGCATCCCAGGTCGCTCCGGGGATCACCATCAACTGAGCATTGAACGCATCCCATCAACCCCATCCCGCGCACATCGGCAACGATGTCAATCTGACGCAGCTGCTGTAGTTGATCCTGAAATACCGGAGCGACGTTCCGAACGTGTTCGAGAAGCTGTTCCCGTTCAATAATTTCCATACTTTTTAGACCAGCGGCCGCGCTGACCGGGTGGCCAGAATAGGTGTAACCATTAGAAAAGGTAGCATCTTTTCCCGCAACGTCGGCGATCAATCTATCCGAGATAACCGCGGCGCCCATAGGTGCATACCCGGATGTCATTCCTTTGGCACAGGTGATTATGTCTGGCTGAATGCCAAAAACTGCATCAGACGAAAACCAATGACCCAATCGCCCAAAAGCTGTCACCACTTCGTCCGAGATATATAGAACATCATACTTCCTGCAGATGTTTAGGCAGCCTTCGTGATATCCTTTTGGCGGTACGATCACGCCGCCAGATGCCAGAACAGGTTCGGCGATAAAAGCGGCAACATTTTCTGGACCAAGTGCCACAATGGCGTTTTCAAGATCGGAAACCTTCTCTTTCAGAAAGCTCTCTTCGCTTTGACTAGTTGCACGGTAGAGCGGATTCACGTCAGGCAGGAAATGTGCGAGGTCATCCGCCTTGTCTAGCCAAAGCCTGTCACGCTCTTTTCCACTGACGCTGGCCGCCAGATAAGTGCTTCCGTGATAGGCTTTTTGCCTTGAAATGATCTTCTTTTTCTCGGGCAGACCCAAAAGGTTGTTTCGAAAGTGGACAAAGCGGATGGCCGTATCCACCGCAGTGGAACCGCCAGTGGTAAAAAAGACATTGTTCAAGTCGCCCGGCGCCCGTTTGGCGATTTCGCGTGCGAACCGCGCGGCAGTCGAGTTGGAGTTGTTAAAGGGCGAGAAATAGGCAAGGTTCCGAGCCTGCTCAGCCATGGCCTCGGCCATCTCCTCGCGCCCATAACCGATCTGGGTGCACCACATGCCGCCCGGTCCATCGATCAAGCGTTCGCCTTTTTCGTTCACCACATGGATGCCGCTGGCACCTTCGATAAAAGTGCGGTCGTTTTCGCCCAAAGTTGCCATCCCTTCCCACGGGTGCAGGAAATGGTCGTTGTCCCAGTGCTTGGCGATAGAATTATCCACGGCGGGCCATACTTTCTGCGCTCATCACAATTGGGAACTCTTCGCGCACCTGAGCGTCTGAAGCGCCGAAGTAGTTGGGGAAATGGCTATCGAGAATGGAATTGGCCTTGTCACGGGCGCGGTCCAATAGATCAGTTTTGCCTTCGTTTTCCCATGTATCTGTACGCTCACGATCCATGAGCCGCGGGTAGACAAATTCGGTGTTCATATAGTTCAGCGTGTGTGGGTTGCCGAGGAAATGACCTGGGTCGATGGCGCATTGGTGGATCACATCCACCGCCATGGTTTCATCTGTGACTTCTATCCCGCGTAATGATCGCAGGATCATACCACCCGCTTCGTCATCGATAACCATGCTTTCAAAACTGCATCCCATCAGGCTGCCGATCATACCGCCAAACTCGCAAAGGCGATTGGCACCGGCATGTGCGGCAAGTGTGAAGGTCAGCGCCTTTTCCAACCCGTATTGCGCGTCGGGTATTTTGGCATCGGTCATGCCTGCGCCAACGGATGTGGGCAGGCCATAGAAATTGCCCATCTGAATGGCCGCTGCCCCGATGAGAGCCTGTTCACCGCTGCCGCCGGTAAACGACCCGCTGCGCAAGTCCGTGATGAAGGGCCAGGCGGCAAAACAGACCGGGCAGCCCGGCGTAATGAGGTTTACAATGGCAACGCAGGCCAGTGTTTCGGCCACGGTTTGAACCAGTGTTCCCGCAAGCGTCGCGGGGGCTGTGGCCCCGGCCTGAGGAGGCACGGCCAGATCGACAGTCAGACCAAGCTTGGCGGTATCAATCAGGATTTCCATGTTTTCCTTACCGATCCGCAGGGGCGAAACCATGGGGCAGCCACCAAAAATGACGCTTGGCTTTTTCATGAAAGCGCCTTCACCACCCTGAGCCAAATCAAACATGCGGATGGCGTGCGGGATATGGCTGCGGTCGCGAAAGGTCAGACAGGCAGGCTTTTGGCTACCTGCGAGCATCGCATATATGGTGTTCATGTCGTGAGCGAAATCATCTGTCACGTCGGTGGCCAACACCGTGTCGCCCAGCATATGAATATTGTCCAAACGGTCAACCAGGCGAGTGAAATCATAAACATCGCGCAGGACCGAAGGGCGATAAGTTTTGGTCTCGGAATCGAAGGTGGTGACGGCGGTGCCAGAGTTGGCGAAATAGACACTCTCTGCCTTGCAATGCATGTCGTCTTTGCCTTCACGCTCTCCGCGGGCATGGACGTAAAATTCCCTGGCAGCACCAGCCAGAATGTCTTCCATCAGGGCACGGGGGAAGCACAGTCGATTGAGGTCATTCATCACCGCGCCCTTGGGCAGCACCAGATCAAGCAGTTCCGGGAAATGGTCGGTGACGCCGGTGTTTTCCAGAACGGTCAGGGCCGCTTGGTGGATGTTCTCCATATCTGATTGGGTCAACGGCTTATAGCGCCCGCCGCTTAAGCCTCCACGCACGGCCTCGTTGCCCGTGGTCGCCTGTTGCACCTTTATGCGCGCGGCGCGCCCACCACCACCGCGACGGCGTGATTTTGCCTCAGCCATTACCGGCCATCCTTTGTTCTGGTTCCGGGCTGATCATGGTGAAATAGAAATCGTAAAAATCCTGGATCGAGGTTTCCATTTCGCCCAAGGGGCCCGGTTGGAAGTATTGAGAATTCACGCCGGACTGGTTGTGGCGAATGATGCGCTCGTCATCCAAAGAGGTGACATGCCAAAGCCAGGTCAGGTCTTCCTTGTCGTAATCCTGGCCTTCTTCGGCGTCAGCGCGAACCAGCCAGACCACCTGAATGTCGGTTTCCTGTAGGCCACGTGGAACAAAGCGGTAACCCACCATGTGATCCGAATAGATCAGGAACCAATTCAATGGACCAATATCAAAGTCAGTTGCGCCACCGTCGAAGCCTTTCAGCGCTCCAAGCAATGGCGCAAGCGCCTCGCCCGATTTGCTGCCGGTTTTGTAACCTTGGTAAAGCGGGTAGCGCCGATAGTACCCGCTGGTGAATGGGGTGGGCGCAGCCTCGCCAACAAGCGCCAATTCATCGGGCGTCAGCCCGACTTCTACAGCCCTTGCATTCAGCGGCTCGACCAAGCCAGCCATGTCTTGTGGCGATTTCAGGCTATGAGAGCGAGAGTATTCTTTGTGTGCTGGTCCGCAGTGGTAGCATTCAAGATAGTTCTCAACCGCCAGTTTCCAATTCGCTGGAACCGGAAATGACGCCGTATGCGCAATTTTCAAGTCGTCTAAACCATAGGGTTCGACCAAAGGCGCAAGTTGGCTGAGGACAGGATCAAGCGATGGCGTGTTTGCATCGGCACAGACAAAAATCAGGCCTTTGAAGACACTCACCTGAACGGGAAATAGCCCGAATTTGGATGGGTCAAAGTGTTCTCCCATGTTGTGGCCCGCACGAAGTTTCCCCGATAGCTCATATGTCCAAGCGTGATACGGGCAAACAAGAACACGGGAGTTGCCGGATTGTTCAGTGCAGACGCGAGATCCCCGATGCCGACAGACGTTCAAATGAGCGCGAACTTCTCCTTCGCGGTCGCGAACAATAATGATGCTCTCCGGGCCATAGTCGAACAGAAAATAGTCTCCGGGGTTTGGGATTTGGCTGACATGCCCGGCCCAAAGCCAGTTACGGTTCCAGACCTGGGCAATGTCATAGTTATAGATGTCTTGCGAGGTATAGAATTCACGCGGCAGCGCGTGGCCGTACTGGTGCGAGGCCATCAAAGCATCTAACTCAAACGGTCGGCTGTTCATCACGTATCCTCCAAATCGATTATCTCGCGGCGAAACCAATCCTTGTCTGCTTCTGCCTTTGGGCGTTCAAAATCGCGTGCCGCGCGGTGGCCTGCGAAGACTGCGTCCACGATCAACCCCGGAGACGCGGCATCGCCAATAAGTTCGAGGGTTTTCAAACCGATCCCGTGCAAGCTGTCATAAAGCGCTGTCTCTCGGTGGCGCTCGGTAACCAGAATTGTCGAGGCACACGGAATATCCGTTTCGCGTCCGGTAAAGGCGCACCCGATGCGCGCCACATCACCTTCTATCGTCGTCAGCACCTGATTGCAGCGAATGTCGACGCCAAGTTCGATCAGGCGGGCCTGAATGCGAGGCTGCTCCAAAGTATTTACGGCGTAAGCAGAGACCAAACTCTCCGGCGTGACAAAGACCACCTGGTATCCTGCAGTCGCCAGCTTTTCGGCGATTACCCCTGCCAGATAAATGTGGTCATCATCATAGATCATCACCGGGCCATCCGGGGGCAAAAGGCCGTTCATAATATCATCAGGCGTCAACACTTTGGCGGTTTGCTCGATCTGAGGCATATGGCGCTGCGTGCTACGGCCCATGCCGTCGGTACGCCAGTGGCTGCCGGTGGCCACAAAGACATGTTCGACGCCAAGCTCTGCCACCTGATCGCCATCAAGCCTGCTGTTGGTGAACAATTGGACATTACCGCGCTGCTTCAGATCATTCAGGCGATAATCGACGACGCGGGACCAAGCCGCGAGGCCGGGAAGTTTGCTTTCCATTGCAACACGTCCACCAAATTCAGCTGAGGCTTCGGCCAAGGTCACCTGATATCCTCGCCTTGCCAACTGCGTAGCGCATTCAAGACCAGCAGGGCCACCGCCAATAACCAAAGTATCCGCGTTGCTCTTTTTCGGCGCGATGATCTCGGGGTGCCAACCACGCCGCCATTCCTCGCCCATGGTCGGGTTTTGGGTGCAACGGATCGGGATGCCCAGATTGTCAGATGAGACGCAGATATTACAGCCGATGCATTCGCGGATTTCGTCAATGCGACCCTCTTCAATCTTTTTGGGAATGAATGGGTCCGCGATGGAAGGTCGCGCCGCTCCGATGAGGTCGACAATTCCCTTTTTGACCATCGACAGCATCATGTCGGGGGACGTCAGGCGACCGACACCAACCACAGGTTTCCGTGTGATCTGTTTGACGTGCGACAGAAACGCGTTCTGATATCCGTCTTCTGGCTGAAAACGGGTTGTCGCACTGTCATTGGACCAGTCGGCTACATTCACATCCCATAGGTCAGGAAGATCGGCCAAAAGCTCGACCACGGCACGGCCTTCTTCTGAAGCCTGCATGCCGTCAGCGCCCACCATCTCATCAATGGCAAAACGGAGCGCCACAGCGCAGCTGTCACCTACAGCTTCGTGGGTATCTTCCAGCAGTTCGCGTGTCAGGCGCACGCGATTTTCAAGCGACCCGCCATATTCATCACTACGCTGGTTCATATGCGGCAGCATGAAATGTTGCGCCAAAGTCATGTTGTGTCCGGCATAGACGTAAATGATGTCAAATCCGGCATCTTTCGCGCGCAGGGCGGCCTCGCGGTGCCAGCGGCGGAACTCGCGAATATCAGCTTTGTCCATGGCCTGCGCCTGCTTGGGATGCGTCGTATCGACAGACATCTCGGAAGGTGCAAGAACCGGAGCCCGGGTCAGCAGGTTCTGCGCATGGTTGCCATTGTGCACCAGCTGGATAGCTGCCAGCGCACCATGCGCATGTACCGCATCCGTCATCAGCCGCAATGCGGGAACATCGCGCCCGTCCCATAGCCGCCCCTCGGCGTAAGGAGACAGGTCTGAGGTTGGGTGAATCTCGGTCTCCTGATTGGAAACCACCGCCCACCCACCTTCGGCTTTCATCCCACGAACGGCGGCATCCGCCCGCGGTCGGACATGCCCCAGCCCGGTGCAATGTGGCACCTGATAAAAGCGATTTCTGGCTGTGACTGGTCCAATCTGAACCGGTTCAAAAAGCAGAGCATATGGGTTCGCGTTCGACATGTTCACGCGTTTTCCTGTATCTGGGATCCGGAGCCGTAAGGCCCCGGAAAAGTGGTTGTGTTAGAAGCCGGCTTTGATCCGTTCAAATTCTGCCAGCATTTTCGCCTCAAGCTCGGGATTCACCGCATCAAAGAACAAACTGCCTTCGAAGAAGCTTTTAGGGTCAGCAAAACCATAGGCTTCGATGTTGGCCTGATCGGCAACTTCGAACGCTTTTGCGTTGGAATGTGGGTAGCCCCAGTTGTCGATGATGTACTGACCGCTGGCAGGGTCAGTGAGCGCGTTCAACAGATCGTAGACCTGATCGACCGGAGTCGTGGAAGACTTCAGATGCACGTAACCGCACGCCCAAGTCGCGATGCCCTTATCGACATCACGCATCATCGCGGCAGGCACTTCGTTCCAGATCAGGTTCAGTTCTGACTGGTTCCAGGCCCAACCCAATTCGATCTCACCGCTGGTCATGGCCTGATCAAATTGACCCGCATCGGACCAGTAAAAGCGCATGTTCGG
Organism: Ruegeria sp. CDSC054; assembly: GCF_059610645.1. Taxonomy (NCBI): domain Bacteria; kingdom Pseudomonadati; phylum Pseudomonadota; class Alphaproteobacteria; order Rhodobacterales; family Roseobacteraceae; genus Ruegeria; species Ruegeria sp. CDSC054. The sequence goes on from NZ_JBXWOA010000012.1 coordinate 96,186, forward strand.
GTGGATCGAGCGCAGGAAATCAGATGCTTCCTTGAACTGCTCGTCGCTCAGATTGGTATAATCGTCGGCGTTTCCAGTGGCCAGCGCAGCCAGGGCGTACGCAGATGACGCGGCATCCGGGACGGCGATCTTGCCTGCATAGGCCGGGTCCGCCAGCATTTGTAGCGAAATATCATCGCCTGAGATTTTGTCGGTGCGGTAGATAAGGCCCGTGTTCCCCCACTCGAACGGCAACATGTAAAGCTTGCCGTCTAGGACGATGGCGTCGACTTCCTTGATCTCGGGCAGAACATCGGCCCAGTTGGTCAGTTTGCTTTCATCCAGCGGCTGGATCAGGTCGGCTGCGACCCATTTCCGGACCGCGTCAGAACAAGGATGCGCCAGATCAGCCGTGAAACCCGAACTTAGTTTCGTAAAGGCTTCTTCCTGACTTCCGAAATAGGAATAGCTTGGTGCCTCATTCCCGTATTTTTCCATGTAGCTGGCAAAGAACCCGGGATCTTCATATCCCGACCAGTCAAAAACCGTCAGATCGGCGCCACCTGCTATGGCACTTCCCGTACTTATCGCCGTCGCACATGCGAAGGCCGCAATTCCCTGAAGTCTCATTTTATCCTCCCACTATTTTACTTTGTGTCTGTACCTAGATCGATCACGCTTGCCCCCTGAAGCCCCAGCCAAACTGCGTCGCCGCGTTTGAAATCGACCGTGTGGAAATAGTTTGGAACTGAGACCGAGATTGGTTTCTCAGCTCCCGCCACCCGAATGTGGTAGTGAATGTTCTCGCCATAAAAAGCGACGTTGCTGACAGTGCCCTGAACCGTTGATGGATAGTCTTCGGGCTTTTCAGCAGCGATTTCCAATTGTTCCGGGCGAATACCGATGTTCATGTCTTTAGAGCTGGTCGCAACGTTGGGATTTCTCTCAATCTCAATCCGCCCGAAGGCGGCTGCATCGATCGACAACATATTGCCGGATTCGCCCAATAACTGGGCAGGTAGAATGTTCATCTCACCGATGAAACTGGCCACTTGCTGATCACAAGGCCGGGCATAAAGCGTGGTTGGTGTGTCCACCTGCTTGAGCCGTCCATTGAACATCACGCCAATACGATCGGACATGGTCATCGCCTCATATTGGTCATGGGTGACCATCACAAAGGTGATGCCAAGCGATTGCTGCAGGTTGCGCATTTCAAACTGCATCTGTTCGCGCAGCTTCTTGTCGAGTGCTGACAAGGGCTCGTCCAGCAACAATACTTTGGGTCGCATGATCAGCGCGCGGGCAAGCGCCACCCTTTGCCGCTGCCCACCCGACAATTCACTAGCGCCGCGATCCTGAAGACCTCCTAGCTCGACCATTTCCAGGGCTTCGGCTACGCGCTGGTCGATCTCTGCCTTGGGGGCCTTGCCCCGTAATCCATAGGCCACGTTGTTCCCGACGTTCAGGTGCGGGAAGATGGCGTAGCTTTGAAAGACCATGTTTGTTGGGCGGTTGTTGGCAGGCACACCTTCCATATCCTGACCGTCGATCAGCACAGTGCCCTCGGTCGGTTCCTGGAAACCCGCGATCATCCGCAATACCGTAGTCTTGCCGCATCCCGAGGGGCCGAGGAGTGAGAAAAACTCGCCCTCTTTGAGATCGAGATCGATCCCGCTGGCCGCCAGGAATGTGCCATAGCGTTTCTCGACGCCCCTGAGTTCTATGATGTTTCTGTCTGTCATCGGACCTCTGATGCGGATGAGCGGCGGCGGAAGTACTCGGCCAGTACCAAAAGCAGAACCGAGGTGAGCAGCAGGATAGAGCCCAAGGCCAAAACGTTTGGAAGCTTGGCGGGGAAACGGATCTGGCTCCAGATATAGACCGGCAGGGTTGGCTGGTTGCCGGACAGGAAAAAGGCCAGGACGAACTCATCGAAGCTAACCGTAAAAGTGACCAGCATACTGGCTATGATACCGGGGGAAACGACCGGCAGTGTCACGCGGCGGAAGGTTTCGAACACGCCGACGCCCAGATCGTAAGATGCCTCTTCCAGCGACGCGTCGAAGTCATCGAACGCGGACTTCAAGATCGAAACGGAAAATGGCAAGGCGAGGAACGTATGGCCCAGAACAACGGTGAGCAGAGATGGTTTGAGACCGAGAAACAGAAACAGAACCAGCATTGACGAAGCCACGATAATGCCCGGAATAACCAAAGGCAGCATCACCAGTCCTTCAGCTGCACGCTGACCCCGAAAACGATAGCGAACAAAGGCACGAGCAGCAAAAAGCCCCATAGCGGTGGATAGAAGTGCGACGACCGTGCCGACACCCAGCGAATTCCAAAGGGCCTGGATCAACGTATCCTGCTCGCCCAGCTTCCGATACCAGTCCAGCGTCCAGCCCTTGATCGGAAAGGCAACGATTGTACCGCTGTTGAACGAGAACAAGGGCAGGAAAAGGACCGGCAGGTACAGAAAAACCAAATACAGGAAAGCGTAAGCTGTCAGGGTCGAAGGACGTTTCATCTGATCCGCCTCCCAAGCCGGGTGGCGGTAATGACAAAGACAATGGCGACGAAGCCAACCGACAGCATTGCGATCAGTGACAGCGTAGCTCCGAGCGGCCAATTGTTTGCGGCACCAAACTGGACCTGAATAAGATTGGCAATCATCTTCCCGTCCGATCCGCCGACCAGTGCGGGCGTTACGTAGTCGCCGACAGTCGGAATGAAGATGATCAGGCAAGCAGCAATGATCCCCGGGATCGTCAGCGGCAGCGTCACCCGCATGAAGCGTTGCAAAGGGCTGTTGCCGAGGTCTGTGGCGGCCTCCAACAGACTTGGATCGATCTTCTGCAACGAGACATAGATCGGCAGGATCGCAAAAGGGGCCCACGCATGAGCAAGCGTCAGCACGACTGCGAATTCATTATAAAGCAAGAAGTCGAGCGGTTCGTCAATCAGACCAAGCATCAGCAGTGCAGAATTCATCACCCCGTTGAACCCAAGGATGAGTTTCCAGGCAAATACGCGCAGCAGATAGCTGGACCAGAACGGAATGGTGATGAGCAGAAGCCAGATGGTCTTTTTCCGGGCCTTCATCGCGATGAAGTACGCAATGGGATAGGCCAATGCGACAGTGACTACCGTAACTGCTCCGGCAATCCAGATCGACCTTAGCATTAAGTGTCGAACCAGCGGATCAGCAAACGCGTCGCTATAGTTTTTCAACGTCGGTGTCTTGTCGAGCGTTACGTAGGTTTGGGTCCAGAACGAATAGGCAATCAGGATCACCAAAGGCGCCGCCACCAGAAATCCCACGTATGCCGTGGCTGGTGCGCTGAGGGTATAACCCCGGGACGCTTCGCTACGAAAAATCACCCTATCTCCCATCTCGGTACTTACGAGTCGCTAATGGACGATCGTCCATTTAATGTTGCGCCAGAAAGGCCTTTCGTGTCAATCTCCCTGTGAGCGGCCCATATGAGAAGACCCTAAGATAATGGAATCATTGAATAGAGTGACAGATCCTAAAGGAAGAAAGCGTAGTTCGAAGCGCGATCCAGAAGCCAACAGGCAGCTTCTGATCAAGGCGACACTGGATACTATTGCTGATATTGGAGTCACCGATACCTCGGTCAGTCGCATCTGCGAGCGCTCAGGTCTGTCGCGCGGAATGATCCATTTGCATTTCGGGGGGAAGGACAATTTGCTGACCGCTGCGGCCCAGCATTTCAGTACTGAGTATTATGCCGAGATGGACAAAATGACCGATCTGGGCTCGGATGCATCGCCCGAAGACCGAGTGATGGCTGTGATCGAGGCGGATCTGTCCGAAGCTTTGCTCAATCCACGAAGTACGAAAATCTGGCATGCATTCCGAGGCATCGCAAGTTCACACCCAGGTATTGCCCGATACAGCAGCACTCAGGACCCCAAACTTGTCGAGACTTTGCGGCGTGCGTTCTTGGAGATAGCCCAACAAAACGAGCAAGATCCGAACTTGGTGGATGATGCCACCAGCGGAACTCTGGCCTTGCTGGAAGGTATGTGGGTAAATTACCTGACCGATATGCAGATGTTTTCGCGACGACGCTCTGCGGAACTTATTCGAAGGTTTTTAGGCGGGCTTTTCCCAGGCAAATTCATGTTATGAGCCTTGGCGACGCTCAGATTGGACGTAGAGACAAAACCCCTTCTTGGAAAGCCGACAACCGGTACTGGTGATACCCCCAGCTACTAAGCGCCATCCAGCCGAACACGCGACCTATCCATTGCCCAGCAGGGCATTGCAACGCAATGTCCCGAGAGGGATTCAGCCAGAGCCGTCCTTTCATCGGTTGTTTTAGGGGCACTTTCAGCCCCTCTCGTAGCCAAAGCCTTTCAATTGCGTATTCCCAGTCGATTGCCGCTTGGATCCCAATAGTGCTGCCGCCCAATCTTGTAGAGAATTAGCGATGGGGCATGGAACCATCAAAGGCAAAAAGCGTGAAGACCTCCGAACATCGTAGCGGTTTCTGCCTTTGGTGAGAACTTTTCAAGGTTGATAGCTATGAAGCAACAACGAGTCCTGATCCTAGGTTAGTGTTGGCTAAAGCAGTGGAGAAGGTTCATGCCATGGCGTCAACAGGGCCTTCTTGCAAAGCTGGCGCTAAATTATCTCAGGCTTCAAATCCTGGAATCAGAGCGGTAGGAAATGAAGTCGCGTTATCAGGCTGATCGACACATCAGATTTCGCGAACCTTGGATCAAAAATTGCCACCGGAATTGGATGCCGCACCAAAGAAAATGTGCCGCCGCTTGTGTCGCTTCGGCGCTTCAAATCTCGTAAAGGTGCTTCCGGACAGTTGGATCGATCCTATTGCTTTGGGCAGGGTAGATACCGCAGGAGGCAATGGCCTCGCGTGCTGATACGCGCTCGTGCAAGCGCTTCCAGATTGTTTTGGCTGCGTAGGGGTGCGGGTATGGGCGCCAGGCGACGCCCATGGTCATGCCGCGCAGATATTTTAGTTGCTGGCGGTGTGCGGAATACAAAATCGTATTGGCGACGCTGCCTTCGCGCGCCAGCTCATGTTCGGTCACGAATATCCTGTTACCCCGCATCGTCACTAGACCAGAGTAACGCGAAATCTGGTGTGTGCTCTTGTCTGGCGAGGTGGCAATTTCCCGGGATCGAATAGTGAACAGTCCGTCACTTTCCTGAATTCGGATCAGGGAACAAAAAATCTTACCTTCCCAGGACGGCGTGCAGAAATAGGAATGATAGAAGCCTACGTAACGTCGCAGGTTTTTTTGCTGGCCCCGAAAAGGGCCCAGAAACGCGTCCGTAGGTGTATTCCCGGCTTGTGGCAGAGCACGCTTGAGCATTCGTTCGAAACTTGCTGTTTCCGCGAATAGGTCGGCTTCTGTCAGGTCGAAATGACGCGCAATACGGCGCATGTTGTGAGCAGACGGCAGGCTGGCGCCGTTCAGGTAGCGATTGAACTGCTGTCTGTTGACGCCGATATCTCGGCAAATCTGCGAAATGTTCCCATGCTCTGCGCATAATGATCGCAGGTTGGCAGAAAAATTCTCTGACATAGGCAAAACCTTTCGCGTTCTGACGCTATATCACGACAATTCGCGTCAGTTCGCGCAAGATCGCACAATTTGTTTTATCTGCAAATCGGTTTCTTCTTCGGCATCACTTTGCAACAGACAAGCGACCAGATGCCAATTGAACCTATCGAAAACACATGGATCACGCTCGCCGACGGGCGACGGTTGGCTGCGCGCATCTGGTTGCCCGAATCCAGTCCCGCCCCTGCAATTCTGGAATACCTGCCTTACCGCAAACGCGACGGCACCGCGCCAAGAGATGAAACGACACACACCGTATTTGCCGACGCAGGTTATGCCTGCGTCCGGGTCGACATCGCGGGCACCGGGGACAGCGAAGGGCAGTTCGACGACGAATACTCCGAGCAGGAACTGCGCGATGGTGAAGAGGTCTTGGCCTGGATCGCCGCGCAGGATTGGTGCGACGGTCATATCGGGATGATCGGAATATCGTGGGGCGGATTCAACGGCCTGCAACTGGCCTTTCGGCAACCACCTGCTTTGAAGGCCGTTGTCAGCGTCGCCTCGACCGTGGATCGCTATGCGGATGACATCCATTTTATCGGCGGGTGCCTGCTGAGTGACAACATGAACTGGGGCAGCCAGATGTTTGCCTATTTGACCCGCCCCGCTGATCCGGACCTTCGTGCAGACTGGCGAGAGGACTGGCTGGCTCGGCTAAAAACCGTTCCATTCTCTGCCGCAGATTGGCTGCACCATCAAACGCGTGACGCGTTTTGGAAACATGGATCGGTTTGCGAGGATTGGTCTGCGATCCAAACCCCCGTTTTGGCAATCACCGGCTGGGCAGATGCTTATGTCAATGCGCCCCCGGCTTTGGCGGCAAGTCTGACGGTGCCAACCAAAGCCATCATCGGGCCGTGGGAACACCGTTATCCTCACATCTCTAAACTTGATCCTGCAGACTTTCATTCCGAAGTGATCGGCTGGTTTGACCGCTGGCTGAAGGGGCAGGAAAATGGGGCCGAGGACCTGCCCGCGTACCGAACGTACATGCAGGAGCATTTTAATCCGACGGCGCACAACTCTGCCCGGCAAGGTCGTTGGATTGCCGAAACCACCTGGCCGTCGCCGTACGTGTCCGAACAGGTCTGGCATTTGACACCCGGCGGGTTTTCGCAGGAACCGGCGGCAAATACGGTTTCAATAGCCTCGCCCAGTCATGTCGGCGGGGAAGGCGGGTATTTCTGCGCTGGCATGCGGATCGACAATGAACTTGCAGGCGACCAGGCAAGGGATGATGCCCTGTCGGTGTGTTTTGACAGCGCACCGCTGCAAGCCCCGCTGGAACTGCTGGGCCGCGCAAAGCTAAAATTCCGGTTCTCGGTGGATCAACCCGTTGCCCAGCTTGTCGCAAGGCTGTGCGATGTCTCGCCCGAAGGAGTATCGCAGCGCATCAGCTATCGTCCGTTGAACCTGTGCCACTACCGCAGCCACGAAGCGCCCGAAACCCTGCAACCGGGTGAAATCTATGAGGCCGAGATTGCCCTAAATGAGTGCGCGCATCATCTGCGCGAGGGTCACGTGTTGCGACTCGCGCTGACGACGTCGTACTGGCCGATCGTTTGGCCATCGCCCCGTTCGGCCGAGGTGACTTTGCACTTACAGGAATGCGCCCTGCATCTGCCGGTGCGCGGCGTCACGCACGAGGTTCAAGCCTCGGAACCTGGCCCGGCGCAGGATTATCCGGTTCTTGCTGCTGAACAATTGCGTCTGCCATCCGCGCAATCCGAACGCATCATGACTGACAATGGTCGGATCGTTCTGGAGACATATGATGACTATGGCAAAGCGCGCGATCCCTACCATGATCTGACTGTCGGTAGCGACGTGCGCATGCACTACGGCATTCACCCCGATGATCCGGCATCCGCATGTTTCGAGACCGCCTGGAATTTCACCTTCGAACGAGCGGATTGGCAGGTCGCCATCTCAACCGAATGCCGGATGACCTGCGACACGCAAAATTTCTATCTCTACCGCAAACTAAGCGCCACTGAAGGTGCAGATGAAATCGAAGTTTTGACGAAGGAATGGTCCGAAACCATTCCGCGCGGGCTTCTGTGACTTAATCCAAGGGAGGATACTATGAAGATCGAATGGACAAAGGCCAATGTAGGTCGGCGGAGGTTCCTGAAAGGTGCAACGGCGCTTGGGGCCGCTACGGCGCTTCCGATGGGATGGGCGAACCGTGCGCTTGCTGCAGATGACGGCGTGCTGCGGGTGCGAGCCTATGGCGATGCGCAGAACATGGACCCAGCCCATTCTGTTGGTGTCGTTGAAGAAGAGGTTCATGCCTCGATCTACAACAAGCTGATCCAGTACAAACCAGGCGAGGAATGGGGCTGGCAGATGGATGCCGCCACGATGATCGAGCAGGTCGATCCGACGCATATCAAATTCGCGTTGCGTGACGATATCGGGTTCACCAATGGATTTGGCGCCATGACAGCCGAGGACGTCAAGTTCAGCATGGAACGGATCGTGGACGACGCGACCGACAGTCCGAACAAGCCCGATCTGGGGCCATTCAGCCATGTGGATGTGACCGGTGAGCGTGAAGGCACGATTGTACTGAACAAACCGTTCGCACCGATCTGGTCGATCGCCCTTCCGTACATTACCGGCAACATCGTGTCGAAATCCGCGGTCGAAGCCGCCGGTGGCCGGATCGGCGCTGATCCGGTTGCGGAATCCGGTCCTTACCTGCGCGACAGCTGGTCGCCCAAGGAAAAGACTGTTCTTAAGCGCAACCCCGACTGGAAAGGGGACGCGCCCACTTGGGACACCGTCGAGATCTATCCGATCGATGATGAAAACACCGCCGAGATCGCTTTTGAGGCCGGTGAACTGGACGTCACCCGCGTGTCGCTGGGTTCGGTCGAACGGTATCGTGCCGGGGTTCCCAATGGTGGATCGCTGGTCGAGAAACCGTCGCTTTATTATGTCTGGATGGGCATGAACGTTGAGCATCCAAAGCTGCAAAATCAAAAACTGCGGCAGGCGATTCAGCACGCGGTGGATGTCCCCAGCATTCTGGAGGCGGCGTATTTTGGTGCTGCTGAGCCATCAACCGGCATCATCGCACCGGGTCTTGCTGGGCATCGGTCCTCTTCGCTTGTGCCACCCGCGGCAGACTTTGAAAAAGCGGCGCAGTTGCTAGCGGAGTCCGGTGAAACCAACGTCACGCTGACCCTAGACACGTTGAACAAGACGACCTTCACAACAACCGCTCAGATCATTCAGGCGACATTGGCGCAGATCGGGATCACGGTTGAGGTGAACGTTTTGGAATCCGGTGCATTCTGGGCGTCCGGCGACAATGAAAACCTGCAGCTCGTTTTGAACCGTTTTTCGATGACCCCAGATCCGTATTATGCGACGTCGTGGTTCACGCCTGAACAGATCGGAAAATGGAACTGGGAACGCTTTAACAGCCCGGAATTCAACGAAATTCACGAAACTGCGGCTGCGGAAACGGATATCGCAAAGCGGGCGGAAATGTATCAGCGCGCGCAGGATCTAATGGAAGAAAGCGGCGCCTATCGCTTCATCACCCATGAGGCAACGCCGGTTATTCACAGCGCTCGCGTCATTCCCGCATTGCGGCCAGATGGCCTGTCGTTGCTTCGCTATTTCGGCAAGGCGACCTGACCTCCCCAGGTCGACCGGGTACGGCGGGCGCATAACGCTCGCCGTGCCAAATTGAACGCCATCAAGCCACAAGGAGCCAGTTGGCCATGCTAAGTTTTGCAACCCGTCGCTTCGGGCTGTCGCTGCTTATCCTGTTCGTGGCGGTCACCGTCATGTTCCTGATGATCCGCGCCGTGCCTGGCGATCCGGTCCAGATCATGCTGGGCCCGCGTGCCACGCCCGAACTTCAGGCCCAACTCACAGCGGCGCTGGGGCTTGATCAACCGATCTGGAAACAGCTTTTGATCTTTTACGGAAACCTTTTGCAGGGTGACCTTGGAACCGATGTTTTCTCGGGCCGTTCCGTGACCGATATCGTGTTCCAGCAATTGCCGTTCACGCTGGAACTGATTTTTGCATCAATCCTGTGGTCTGCAAGCCTAGGTATTGCACTTGGTGCTTATGCGGCGGCGCATCCCAACACGCTGATCGACCGGATCGCCGCCGCAATATCCGTCAGCTTCGTGGCTGCCCCGGCCTTTGTTGTCGCGCTTTTAGCGCTGCTGGTATTCGCCGTGCATTTGCAATGGTTTCCCGCCATCGGTGCCGGAGAGGGGTTCTGGGACCGCCTCGACCATCTGGTTCTGCCAGCCTTTGCCATCGGCCTCAGCTGGGTCGGCTATATTGCTCGACTTGTACGCGCTTCGATGCTCGAGGTTATGGGCGAAAGCCATGTGCGCACCGCGCGCGCCTTTGGGATCGCCGAGCGTCGCGTGGTCATGGTTTATGCACTGCGGATCGCCATTTTGCCGGTCGTTACCGTGATCGGGGTAGGGATGGGCTTTCTTCTCAGCTCCGCCGTTTTTGCAGAAATTGTCTTTGCCCGACCGGGTCTGGGCAAACTGGTGATCGATAGCATCACCACCCGAAACTACCCGATTGTTATGGGTTCGGTCCTCATATCAACGGCGTTGTTCGTGGTGTCGACCGCGTTGGCAGACCTGATCAATGCGTTGCTCGACCCACGCGCACGCACGGCTCATTGAGGAGGGAGCGTTATGGAAAAATCTCGTTCCGAACTTGGGCAGATCATCATCGGCGTCGCCCGTGACCCGCTTGGACTTATGGGCCTGATCATCGTCGGCGTAATCGTGTTCTGCGCAATCTTCGCCTATTGGATCGTTCCATATGATCCGATTGCGATGGATATCAAATCCCGCTTGCAAGGACCGTCCGCCGCACATCTGCTGGGTACAGACCAATTGGGGCGCGATACGTTTTCGCGGGTCATCGCGGGGGGGCAGGTTGCGCTCAAGGTTGCATTGCCGGCCGTGTTCGGTGCAATGGCGATTGGCCTGACATTGGGCATGATTGCCGGGTATGGGCCGAAATGGCTGGATAACCTTCTGATGTTGTTCTTCGATACCATCCGGTCCTTTCCGACGGTGATGTTCGCCTTGGCCGTTGTGGCTCTTGTCGGACCCAGTCTGCAAACTGTGGTGTTCGTGGTCATGGCAACCTCAATCCCGACCTATGGGCGCGTGGCCCGGACCCAGACGCTGACCCTGCGCAATTCTGAATTCATTCTGGCCGAGCGGTCGATGGGAGCCAGCATGGCGCGCATTCTAGGCGTGCATATGCTGCCCAATATCATCGGCGTTCTAGCTGTGCTGGCGGCGATGGATATCCCGACAGTCATCGCGCTGGAGGCGGGCCTGTCCTTTTTGGGGCTGGGTGTGAAACCCCCGACGCCCAGCTGGGGTGCTTTGCTTAAGGATGGCTATTCTCTGATCCGTCAAACGCCGTGGCTGGTGGTGGGCGGGGGTCTGCCGATCATCTTGGCAACGCTTGGTTTCACATTTCTGGGCGAAAGCCTGCGCGACGTGGTTGACCCGAAACTGAGGAAGCAGCGATGACCGAGACACTTCTGGAAATCGACCACCTCAGCGTCGATTACGAAACAGGCCGTGGTGACCTCAAAGCTCTGAGGGACATTACATTCGACGTCAACAAGGGCGAAATCGTTGGCATCGTCGGGGAATCCGGCTGCGGTAAGTCCACTCTGATCTCGTCTATCCTGCGTTTGACAGCGCCTAATACGCGGTTCCGCGAAGGAGAGATCAGGTTCAAGGGGCAAGATTTGCTGCAGGCCTCCGAACGACATATGCGCGATCTGCGCGGGGCGGACATTTCCATCGTTTTTCAGGACCCGATGCAAACGCACAATCCGGTTTTGACCATTGGGCAGCAGATGCTGGACATTCAGCACCGCTCCAAACAGTCAAAGGCGGACAAGCTGGCCCACGCGGCCAAGATGCTGGGCGCTGTTGGCATTCCTGATCCCGAGGCGCGCCTAAAGCAGTATCCGCATGAATTCTCGGGCGGGATGCGCCAACGGATCGCCATTGCAATGGCATTGATGTCCGAACCTGACCTTTTGATCGCGGATGAGCCGACGACAGCGCTGGACGCAACGTTAGAGGTGCAGATCATCGAACGCCTGCAAGAGCTGCAGCGCGAGTTTCACTGTGCCATCCTGTTTATTTCGCACCATTTGGGCGTGATCGCGGAACTCTGTGACCGGGTGGTGGTGATGTATGCTGGTGCGGTTGTCGAAAGCGGGGACGTACGTGAGATTTTTCACAACCCAAAACACCCCTACACACGCCGCCTGATCGAATGTGACCCCGGTCATATCAAAGAACGAGCGCGTGTTTTGCCGACCATTCCCGGTGAAGTGCCTGATCTGGCCAACCTACCGGGTGGCTGCATCTTCCGCGATCGTTGTGATCAAGCGATGGCACGGTGCGCCACCGAAGTTCCGCCGTTGGATCAATTGAAAGAAGGCCATCACGCCGCATGCTGGCTAAACCACGAGGAGGTCACAACATGAGCTTGCTGAACGTCGTGGACCTTAAAACTAGCTATGGCCCAGTCAATGTTTTGGCTGGTGTCAGCTTTACCGTGCAACCCGGCGAGACTTACGCGCTGGTTGGCGAAAGCGGTTCTGGCAAAACGACTGTTATTCGCGCCATTGCGGGTCTTGCGCCTGCGCAAGACGGCTCAGTCACTTTTGAGGGCCAGGAAATTCGCGGCGCGCCGGAACGTGTCATGCGTCCGCTGCGTAAAGACATGGCAATGATGTTTCAGGATCCGGTGGGAAGCCTGTCGCCGCGTCTGACAATCCGCAGCCTGATCACTGAGCCTTACCGTATTCAGGGTATGAAAGACAAAGATCTGGATGCAGAAGCCAAGCGACTGCTGGAAATGGTCAATCTGCCCACGCATTTTGCAGATCGCTATCCCTACCAGTTGTCGGGTGGGCAAGCGCGGCGAGTAGGCGTGGCCCGAGCGCTGGCGCTGGAGCCGAAATTGATCCTCGCGGATGAACCGACCGCAGGCCTCGACGTGTCGGTACAGGGTGAACTTTTGAATCTACTCAACGATCTGCGCGAACGGCTGGGTCTGGCGATGGTAATCATCACCCATAACCTCAGCGTCGTACGCCACGTGGCCGACAGAATGGGCATCATGTATCTGGGTCGGTTGGTAGAAGAAGGCACAACCGAGACGATTTTCAGCGATCCGCGCCACCCATACACCCGCTGCCTGTTAAGCGCCAACCCTGAACCCGATCCGGATGCGCGGTTGGAACGGATCGCCCTAAAAGGTGAGCCTCCCAGCCTGCTCAAACGCCCCTCTGGATGTGAATTCCGTGAACGCTGTCCTTTTGCAAAGGACATTTGCACTCAGACCCCACAATGGGAAGTGGACGGCGGCCACGGGCTGCGTTGTCTGGCGCCGTTGTCGTAGTAGGAAATCCAATGCCAAGTACACTTTTTTTCAACGGCACAATCCTGACTATGGATGCGCAGAATTCTTCGCCGGAGGCCGTTCTGACCGAAGGAGACAAGATCAAGAACGTTGGAACCGAGGCCGATCTGCGCGCTTGCATGCCTGCAGATACTCAGGAACGCAACCTGCAGGGGCGCACCCTGATGCCCGCGTTTATTGACCCGCACGGGCATTTCCCGGATCCGGGGTTCATTCGGCTGTTCCGAGTTGACTTGTCGTCGCCTCCTTTAGGGGATTGCCGGACCATGGCGCAGGCGTTGGACAGGCTTCGGGAAAAGGCCAACGCAACGCCCGAGGGTGAATGGATCATGGGGGTGTCGATTGACAATACCTCTATTTTCGAAGGTCGCATGCCGACGCGGGCCGAGTTGGACGACGTATCGCAACGTCATCCAATCTGGGTAATCCATGCCTCGGGCCACAATGGTGTGGCCAATTCTCTTGCGCTGGAAAGGCGCGGTGTAACCCGTCACACACCTGACCCAGAGGGCGGCCGCTTTGGCCGTGATCCCGAAACCGGAGCCCTAACGGGATTGATCGAAGGGTTATCGGCCATGGGCGAGATGGGCGATACCGATTTCCTGATCGACCGCGAAAGGTTCTGGCAGGGCTTTGACGCCTGCCGTGACGAATATCTGACCCATGGGGTGACCTATGCCCAAAATGCCTGGACGTCGCAAACTATGCTGGATCACTTCGCTAGCCTGCCCGCAGATCAGGATCCGGGAATTGATATCGAGCTGCTACCCGTCGGAAGTCTGGAGCCAGAGCTAAGTACCCAATGGATCGGCGCGAACTGGCCCGGCAACCCGCATTTCACACTGGGTCCGCGCAAACTGTTCACGGATGGAGCCTTTCAACTGCAGACCGCCTTTCTGTCGACCCCTTATTTCAGGCCGACGGACCCAGATCATCCTTGCGGAATGGTTTACACCTCGCAAGAGCAGCTGGATGCTGATGTCAGCAAACTCCATTGTTCGGGCTTGCAGATTCATTGCCACTGCAATGGTGATGCCGGTGCCGAGATGTTCATTAATGCGGTGGAAAAAGCGCTTCAGGCGCACCCACGCCAAGATCACCGTCATACTATCATCCACGGTCAGGCCCTGCGGGATGATCAGCTTAAGCGCATGGCCCAGCTTGGTCTTACTGTTAGTTTCTTCCCCGCTCATGTGTATTTCTGGGGGGATCGCCATTACGACTCCTTCCTTGGGCCTGAGCGGTCCGAGCGGATATCCCCGGCCGCATCAGCAGAACGGTTTGGCGTGCGATACACGATCCACAATGATGCATCGGTCACGCCAACACGTCCGATCCACCTGGCCCATTGCGCGGTAAATCGGAAAACCTCTTCAGGCCGTGTACTGGGCGAGGATCAGAAGATCAGCGTTCTGTCAGCTTTGCGTTCTCAGACCATCGATGCCGCTTGGCAGGTCTTCAAAGAAGATCAGCGTGGGTCTATCGAACCGGGTAAAGTAGCTGACTTCGTTATCCTTTCGCGTAACCCACTAATCGCTCCTGAGCACCTGACCGATACACAGGTGCTTGAAACGATCCGCAATGGTCAAATTGTCTTTGGTGTGCCGCATGCTGAACAAGTAATCGAGCGTACGAAATGACGACCGGGCGTATTGTGATCGCAGGGTTCCAGCATGAAACGAACTGCTTTGGTGTGACAAAGGCCGGTCTGCACGAGTTTGAGATGGCGGATTCCTGGCCCGGAATGTTGCGCGGCGAAAAGGTCTTGTTGGAAACCGATGGCATGAACTTACCGATCGCAGGATTTGCTGCGACCGCTAAAGCGGCTGGGTTTGAGGTTGTGCCAATTCTGTGGTGCTCAGCCGAGCCGTCCGCGCATGTCACCGATCACGCCTTTGAGACGATTTGCGGGATGCTTTTGGACGGTATTCGCGATGCAGGCCCGATCGACGGCGTCTATCTTGATCTCCATGGGGCAATGGTCACCGAAAGCCATGCTGACGGTGAAGGAGAGATTCTGCGCCGCATCCGAGAGGTTGTCGGTTCCATTGTTCCTGTAGTCGCAAGTTTGGATCTACACGCCAACGTCTCGGCTCGGATGGTGGCGCATGCGGACTACCTGTCAGTTTTTCGCACTTACCCTCATTTGGATATGGCAGAGACAGGTGCCAGGTGCGTTCCGGTATTGCAAAGATTGCTAACTGGCGGAGCCCTATACAAGGCGTTCCGGACCGTGCCTTACCTCATCCCCCTGCATGCGCAATACACTGGTTCTCCTCCTTTCGATGAAATTTATCTAACGCCGACAAGGTTGGAGCAGCAGGGAATTCTGGCGGAGATCGCTCTTGGATTCACGGCGGCGGATTTCCCCGACACCGGCCCATCGTGCATTGCTTATGCAGCCACTGCCGATAGCGCCGCCGCCGCCGCTGAAGAAATCGTCAACTTGTTTGCGGCCCGGGAAGCAGATCTTGATTGCACGATGTTGTCTTTGGAGGAGGCAGTTTCGACATGCGGTCAAAGTCGGGTAGGGCCAGTCGTTCTGGCAGATGTTCAAGATAATGCTGGGGCAGGCGGGACGTCCGACACCACTGGACTGTTGGCGGCACTGATTGAAGGCGGGGTAAAAGGCGTACTGATGGGTCTGTTCCATGATCCGGAAAGTGCAAATCAGGCCCATGTGGCAGGTGAAGGCGCGCTGGTCAATTTGGCTATCGGCGCAAAGTCTGACCTGGCTGGCAACGTTCCGGTCATGGCAGAGTTTGAAGTCCTTGCTGTGGGTGATGGCACGTGCCGCTATACCGGAGAAATGTATGGCGGCGGCGTTGCGACGCTCGGCAAGACGGCAGCACTAAGATTGGTTGGGTATGAGGCCGAGATTGACCTCGTTGTGACGAGTATTCGCAACCAATGCCTTGATCGTGCGCATTTTACCCATATAGGGCTGAATCCCACAAACTATTCAGTGATTTGCGTAAAAAGCACGACGCATTTCCGAGCAGACTTCGAATCTACTGCAAGCGATGTTTTTTCGATCTCTTCGCCAGGTGCCTTTCTCTGCGATCTCGAGAAAATCCCCTACACTTGTATCACCAGGAGGTTGCCCAGCACTCGCAGTGCGTCTTCTAGCCAACACAAAATGAAAGTCTATTGAATTCTGAACCACCCAATCTCAGTGTGTTGCTACCCTAGTTTTTGAACATAATCGCTTGGCAATGAAAGAATGAATACCAAATCCGCGCCCTCATTTTGTTGCTAATCACTGCCGCATTTCCGAGGGTTCAAATCTGGCGCTTGATTGCGGGGGTACTGTGTAACAGCGAGTGGTGTCCCAAGCGGCACTTTTTACAAGTGTGCGGGTATTCACGGGCTCTCTGGACGCTTCCTGCAAATTCCCTGATTGGGGGTGGAGGAAGTTTTGATGACGAACGTAGAACGGGACATCAAACGTAATCTGTGAGTGCTTCGACATGCCGAGAAGATCGGCAAGGTGTCACATGCTTGTCATATTTGTGCGCTAGTCAAAAATTGAAAAAGAGAAAACATAGGAGGCTCCGATGACCTCTCTCAATACTCAGCTATGGGAGCTGATTAAGACGCATAAAATGCCTGATGATGCTGCGGGCAAGCCATTCATTGAACAACTTATGGCCGAAAACCGCATCTCTCGCGATACCGCCAATGTGGCTATCGCCGAATATCAAAAGTTCATGTATCTTTGTGCCATGCGACCAGAGCGTAACGTCCCCTCAAGCGCGGTCGATTTTGTTTGGCATTTGCACATGCAACACAGCCGCGACTATTGGGATGTCTTTTGCAAGAAGCTGGGCAAAACAGTACACCACAACCCCGGCAGTCAAGGGCCCCAACATCTGGATGACTATAAAGCCACAGTCAAAGCCTATTCGAACCTGTTTGGAACACCCCCAAAAGGGATTTGGAAGCGGAAAGACAGAGTTGGTACTTTCACAATGCTGATCTTCTTGCTGGTGTTCATTTGCATCGGTGCTAGTTCCATTGTTCAAAGTGGCGATCTTTTGTTTGGAGTGCTTTGGCTAAGCGTACCGCTTGTCTGTTTTGCGATCACCCTCAATTGCCTGACCTCCAGAAGTGAGCTGACGCTGATTTTTGAAAGTGATGACCCTTTTGCCGACAAAGATGCAGGTGACTGTGCTTCGGGCGACGGTGGTGGCTGCGGCGATTGAGCCGCCAGTCGTTCATTCTGGCTACGGTTGCTCTGGGCCGTATCACGGTCGTAGGACGGCAATTTCGTCCTTGATCGGATTGACCCAAAATCGCGACCCCATACCTCCGCTGCCATGCAGCCGCCGCCTATTGCGGCATATCAACGTCAAAACTCGCTAAACTTAGAGTGCAAAGCAATCGGTCGGACGGGCCTCGTTTCATTAAAATAGCGGGCTGTATCGTCTACAAAACAACCGATCTTGACGACTGGCTAAACGCTCATGCGGTAGGTGCATCATGAGCGATTCAGAAAACTGTGACGGCCCGAAATAACCCCAAGGTAATTTCGAAAAAATTCCAGCCGTGCAAAACCGCTAAAAAATGCAAAGCAAGTCAAGCGCCAAGGATGTCTTCGCCCAAGCCGAGCAGGTTCGTGCGGAACGCGCTAAGTCCGGCGACAGACCCTCCATCATCCGGCAACCGTCGCCAATACCGGTTCTCACCAAGACAAAGGTGTGGTTCCGCGTTCACCATGACGGCGTCTTCCCGGGTATCCCGGTTTTCATAGACCCTACCAGCGAGGATATGGAACGGATGCCGTACTACCTGACACTCGATATTGCGGACGAGTTGGAAGGTTCAGGCGGCCTGCAATTCATGACTGGCTATCTAATCTGTACCGCTAACATGAAGCTCCAACTCCTGCTGGTTAAAGAGGCGGACATCGACGGAAACATGCACTCGGCTACAGAAGCCAAGCATGAAGCCTGTGTTGACGGCCAAGGCCAATGGGTCCGCATGACTTGGGGCCGCGATGCAGGCCAGTACGACGTGCATATTGCAGAGTTTCAACGCAAGAAACCACGCTGGCCGGAAGATGTGGAACTAGTATCAATCATGCGGTTGGCGTTCCGAAAGGCCCTGATTGTCGACATTGGCCACCCGGTTCTGAAAGCCTGGCGCTGGGAGAAGTGAAGACGGTGTACCTACCCCTACGCCCGATCTCGGTCGACTTCGAGTTCATCCCGATGGATGACGGCACCATGCGTGTGATCTGTCTTGTGGCAAAGGACCTGTGGACCGGGGAAGTCACGAGTCGGTTCGGAGACGAACTGGGCCAAAAGGCCCCGTTCCCGACCGGTCCAAACAGCCTAGTGGTGGCCTACTTCGCTGCCGCCGAGATCGAGGCGTTCTGGGCATTGGGGTGGGACCTGCCCGTCAACGTCATCGACCTGTATGCCGAGCGCATGCGCCTTACGAACGGCCTGCCAACCACTGAGATGCATGGGGGCAAGGCAATGCTATTCGACAATAGTGGTGCGGCCCGCAGGCTCAGCCGAGGACACGGTGTTGTCTAATAGGGTTGCCCGAGGGGGAAGGCAGCGTCTTACCCCTGACGGCCAGAGGCGTTTGGCTTGTCCAAATCCCGCTGGCCCCAAAACAACTGCGGCGGAGCTGGCTGCGCCGTTACTTTTTGTGCCAGAACACGTTGCTTTTCTAAAGAATGGGCGGAAAGCGGCCATTCGCTACGGGTGCAATCTGATCGATCAGGCTGTCCAATAGCTGACCTTCGGTATTTGCCTTCAGCGCTTACGTCGAGAGATAAAGGAAAAATCCCCGAGCCTTTAACCATCTATTCGTTTATTCGTACGAGTTCTAGGAACAGGCTAACAAGCGCGCTGAAACAGTTACGGATTTAGCGACACATGTGGGAACAGGGTGCGAGTGCAAGTAACGCGCCTAGGATGATTGCCTAAAGCCGGGTGTACGGATGCGGATGGTGAATAACCCTGGTCCAGATTTCCGAGTCGAAGCGACCATAGCGTGCCACTGGAATGCTCGCCGGGGCAGACTGGATTTTGTCAACTCACCGAAGCGCCGGGATGGCGGCGTGAACGTCGGAACACAGTACGTTTAACGTTTCAAACAAGTCACCTGAGAGGTCGTTCGACTTTTTTGTTGCCGAAACCGGTTTCGGAGCGAACAAGTAGTAGGATGACAACGAATCCCAATCTGCAAAATCGCCAATCTCAGTCTAGGAACCCCTCACCGCCACGGCGGGTGAAACTCGACGAATTGGCGGATCATCTCGGGCTTTCAAAGAGCACGGTATCGCGCGCATTGAACGGGTATTCAGACATCTCAGAAGTCACGCGAAAGAGAGTTGAGGTCACGGCAAGAAAGATGGGCTATCGCCCGCTCAGTCACGCGCAGGCTATTCGAACAGGAAAAGTTCGCGCTATTGCGATGGTCATCAACAGCGAAGAACCGGACCAGCACAACCCGTTTCTTCAGGATTTTCTGGCAGGCGCTTGCGAAGCAGCCAGTGCGTCGGACTGGACAATGACAATTTCCACGGCAAAGTCCGGGAAAGATATGCTCAATGTGTTGGGACGTCTTGTCGAAGAACGCAAGGCAGATGGTTTCATTTTGCCCCGGACCGAAGTGGACGACGCGCGGGTAAAGTACCTCAAAGAATTGCAGGTCCCATTTATCCTATACGGGCGGACAGAATACGGCCAATCGGATCCTATGGATGATATGTCATGGTTTGATATATCCGGTGAGACGGCAATCCGGAATGCGGTCGTTCGCTTGGTCAGCTTTGGCCATAGCCGTATCGGTTATGTCGGCAGTGATCCGAAGTTCAACTACAGCCACCTGCGCCGCGACGGGTATCTCGAAGGTCAAAAAGTTGCGGGTTTGCGGGATGATCCCGAATTGATCCGAGAAGGTGCCCGGACACGCGAAGAAGGGGCGATCGAAGCGCGGGCGCTGTTAAATTTGGAACACCCGCCAACCGCGATCGTGTTTGCGACCGACTTAGCTGCTTTAGGGTGTTATCCAGTTTGCGCTGAGCTTGGTCTTGAAATCGGAAAAGACGTTTCAATCCTTGGATATGACGGCATTCCCGAATGCCAATACGTCAATCCAGGACTGACGACCTTTAGTGTGGACTCGCAGCGTGCTGGTGAGCGTCTTGCTACGTTGCTCATACGCCAGACCAGAGGTGAAGAACCAAAAAATCTACGCGAAATCAGAGAAGCAGTTCTTATTGAACGGAAATCTGACGGGCCACCAAGGCTGACGCCTGAAGAGCTGGCGCAAAAAATACGAAATTCCAATGATCATAACCGGGGAGGAGACCGCCTATGAAACATTCACCAAATGCATCTCGATTGCTGCTTGGAACATCACTCGCGATTGTCTTGACGGCGGTATCTGCGCAAGCAGATACAATTCGCTTTTGGACGACCGAGGAACAGCCTGAACGCTTGGCGAAGCAGCAGGAAATGGCGGATCAATTTAAAGCCGAAACTGGCACCACAGTTGAGGTCATCCCGGTAACCGAAACAGACCTGGGCACTCGTGCCACTGCTGCCTTCGCGGCCGGAGATTTGCCGGACGTGGTCTACCATCCGCTGCAATACGCCTTGCCTTGGGCAGAAGCGGGTATTCTGGACACCGAAGCCGCAACCGAAGTGATCGAAGAATTGGGGGCCGATACCTTCGCGCCCGGTGCGCTGACTATGGCAGCCTTCAACGATGAAACCGCATCCGTGCCGGTCGATGGCTGGACTCAAATGGTCGTCTATCGCAAGGACCTGTTCGACGAAGCCGGACTGGATGCCCCGAGTTCGTTTGCCAACGTGTTGGCTGCTTTGGAGAAACTGCACAACCCGCCAGAAATGTACGGATTTGTTGCCGCGACCAAAGTTGATGAGAACTTCATGAGCCAGGTTCTGGAACATGTGTTCCTTGCCAACGGCGTAAGCCCTGTGGGTCCCGACGGCTTCCAACCGCTGGACGAAGTCAAAACCACCGAGGTTTTGGATTTCTACAAGGCGATCTCGAAAGCGTCGCCCCCCGGTGAGCTGTATTGGAAGCAGTCCCGCGAGCTGTACTTCGATGGCAAGGCCGCAATGATCATCTGGTCGCCGTTCATTTTGGACGAGCTGGCCGGTCTGCGTGACAGCGCCCCGCCGACCATTTCCGACGACCCGACGTCGAGCGAGCTGGCGACAAAGACGGGTATCGTCACTAATTTCTCCGGCCCATCCAACCCAGACGGTGCTGCCTGGGGTGACGTGCGGTATTTCGGGATCACCAGTGATGCCGATACCGACGCTGCGATGGACTTTGTGAAGTTCGCGATGGATGACGGTTATACGCAAACTCTGGCCATCGCACCCGAAGGCAAGTTTCCGGTACGTCGCGGAAATGCTGACAATCCAACAGCTTTTGCCGACGCTTGGGCGGAACTGCCGGTAGGTGTGGATCGCAAAGCACCTTTGGGTAAACTGTACGATCAGGCCATGATTGATGAGATCGTCGGAGGTTTGGATGTCGCGCAGCGCTGGGGTGTAACCGACGGGCAGCTCTCTTTGGCGTCGAAGATGATCAACTCTCAGGCCATCAACCGTGTCGTTCGTCAATATATCGACGATGAGATTGACGCTGCTGCCGCAGTCGCAGCCATGAACGAAGAGCTTGCCAAGGTTCAGTAAAACTCTGTCTCAACCGGCAACTGCAGCGGCATTTTCGCCGCTGCACCCAACCCTCTGAGGTCTCTTATGTCTTCGGCCACCCCACCGACCGGAACCGGGGCTCTTGCCAAGCGCGAAGCGCGCCTGGCCTGGGCATTGCTGGCTCCGACCGTGATAAGCGTGTCTCTTGTTGTGATCCTGCCGCTGCTGGCGATCATCTGGATCAGCTTCAAGCCTTTTACCCTGTCCGACCTGCGCCCACCTGCGCCGGTTGTCCGAGAAAGCTTGCGTGGATCGGGCGATGATCTGCGGATCGAGTATCGCCTTCGCAATTCCAGTCAGGAGATTGCTATTGGCGGCGTCACTCTGAGTGATGTGCTGCCTGAGGGCATGACACCCACTGATGAAATCGCGGAACCGTGTGTGCTGGACGGGCAAGACCTGTTCTGCGATTTTGGTATCTTGGATGGCGGCCAACGCGAGAGAATTCGTATTCCGGTAACCGTTGACGGCGACCCTGACGCGTTCGAAGAGTTGGTCGAAGGGTCGGAACCTGGTGTCACAGGCAGCGGCCCCAATGTGCTGACAAACCTCGAATTCAGCCTGGAAAACTACGCCCGTGTCTTCGATGGGTCAGAGTTCTGGGGCGTGCTTTGGGTGACGCTGTTCTACACCGTCTTCGGAACCATCGGGGCATTGGTCATGGGGTTGTTCGCGGCCCTGCTGCTTAACAAAAGTTTCCGCGGCCAAGGGTTCATACGCGGTCTCTACCTGTTCCCGTATGTCGCTCCGGTGATCGCAGTGGCGTTCACTTGGGTTACATTGTTTGATCCGTTCTCAGGCTCAGCCAATGCACTGTTGGTTCAAATGGGGCTGAGCAGTGAACCGATCAACTTTTTCGGCGAACGCCCCTTGGCGCTGATCATGGTGACAGTGTTCGAAATCTGGCGCTACTTCCCGCTGTCTTTCCTGTTCATTCTGGCGCGAATGCAATCCATCGACAGCAGCATGTACGAGGCGGCGGATATGGACGGGGCCTCGCCGTTCCAGAAGTTCTGGCTGCTGAGCATCCCACAACTGTTGGGCATTCTGTCAGTGCTGTTCCTTCTGCGCTTCATTTGGACGTTCAACAAATTCGACGACATCTTCTTGCTGACCGGCGGCAATGCGGGCACCCGCACGCTGACTGTGAATGTCTATGAACAAGCCTTTGCGATCTCGAACATCGGTGCAGGGGCGGCGGTGGCCGTGGTGATCCTGATGTGCCTGATTGCCTTCAGCTTTGTCTTCTTCCGCTTCATCAGCCGAGAGGAGGGTCTGTGATGCGAAAAGGGTATGTTACCGGCCCGGTTCTGGGCGCGCTCTGGATGGTGGTGATCGCAACCACCGCCGCCATCACCATGTCGTTCTCAACAGGCGACGCATTCCGGCCGCAGGTCTTGCTGAGCCTGATATGGGGCGCGTTGGCGGGTCTCGTCTATGTCCGGTTCCCGCTACAGCGCGCGCCCGCGCGTCTGGGCATCTCAGCACTGTTGGGCCTGTCCAGCCTCACCGGACTTGGCCCGGTTCTGATCGGCTCTGACACATCAATGCAGGCCGTGCTGGTGACTGTGATCGGTATTGCCGTCGTGATGCATCTGTCGATGGCGGCGATTCTGAAGGAAACACCGATCGGTGAGCTCACCCGCCATGAATACGAGGACGCGGTGATCCGGTTCTGCACCGGTTTCGGCTATATCTTTTTCACGGCGATCGTGATCATCCCCTTCTACGTGATGGTGATGACCAGCCTGAAATCCCAGCAAGCATTGTTGCAGAACCCGCTGGATTTCTCGGTGGACCTAACCCAGGGAACCGCCCTGTTCCGCAGCTACACTGAATTGTTCCGCGACTTCAATTTCGGCACCTATCTTTGGACGTCTTTCTATGTTTCGGTGCTGACCGTGTTCATCACGCTACTGTTCAGCGTACCCGGTGCCTACGCCGTGGCTCGTTTCCGGTTTCAGGGGCAAAAGGCGTTCTCTCGCTCGATCCTGCTTATTTACATGGTGCCGATGATCGTTCTGGCGCTGCCGATCTATATTGCATTCTCGCTGACTGGTCTGCGCAATTCGATCCTAGGCATCGTTATGATCTACCCGGTCACGACAATCCCCGTCGCGCTTTACATGCTGCAAGGTTACTTCCGTGGCCTGCCGATCGAGGTGGAAGAGGCAGGCCTGATGGACGGCCTGTCCCGTCTGGCAGTGATCTGGAAGATCACCCTGCCGCTGAGCTTGCCAGCGCTGGCGTCGGTCTCGCTCTATGTCTTCATGATTGCCTGGAACGAGTTCCTGCTGGCCTTCATGCTTCTGGACGACCCGTCGAAATTCACCCTGACCCGAGGGGTCACGATGCTGAACTCCTCAGAAATTCCCCGTCAGCACCTGATGGCCGGTGCGGTGATCGCCACCGTTCCGATCATGGCGCTGTTCCTGGGGCTTGAACGTTTCATGACCAAAGGCCTCACAGCGGGGTCCGTCAAAGGATGACCGAGATGAACCAACACACAAACCCAGACCGCGAGGCGCGCAATATCCTGATCGCCAATGATCGCGGCGGTTACACGATCCCAACAGAAGGGCTGTACCCATACCAATGGAACTGGGACAGCGCGATTACTGCGCTTGGATTTGCCCAGTTCGACCTTGACCGCGCCTGGGCCGAGATCGAGACGCTGTTTACCGGACAATGGGACAACGGCATGGTGCCGCACATCCTGTTCCACCAGCAAGACGAGGGGTATTTTCCCGGTCCTGATGTCTGGGGCTGCAACGGTCCAATCCCCTCCTCGGGCATTATCCAACCACCCATTGCGGCCACGATGGCGCGCAAAATCTGGGAACAGGATACTTCGTTTGGAGACGCGCGGATGAAGGCGCTATTCCCCAAGCTGCTGGCTTGGCACCACTGGATCATGAAATGGCGATTGGATGAATTCGGGGCTGTTTGCACAACACACCCTTGGGAAGCGGGTCGCGACAACGCGCCTGACTGGGACAACTCTATGGTGCGCATGGATGCGTCAGATGTGGGAGAATATCAACGCCGCGATACCAGCCATGTAAACAGCGAGGACCGCCCGACAAAGTTCGACTATGACCGATACATCAAGCTGGTACAGATCGGTCGAAATGCTGGGTGGGATCAGCAGGAACTGCTGTCGCTGAACCCGTTCCGTGTCGCCGATCCGACGATGACCTTCACCACATTACGGGCCGCGCGGGACTTGTTGGTGATCAGTGAGCAGCTTGACCTGGCAGCTGAAGGCTTAAGCGCGGATATCGAAATGCTGGAAGTTGGTGCTCGCTCACTTTGGAACGAAGAGGTGGGCAGCTTTGACGCGCGCGACGCACATACCGGCGAGATGGCAGGCAGCGTATCGAATGCGTCTTACCTGTGCTGGTATGCCGGTATTGAATCAGGCAAGATGCTGAAACGTTTGAAAACCACGCTGGAAACCGTGCCCTATCCGGTTCCAAGCTATGATCCAGAAATGCCGAAATTCGACTCGCGCCGCTATTGGCGCGGGCCCACTTGGGCCTTCATGAACATGATGATTGGCTTCGGGTTGCAGGATCTGGGTCACACCGAGCAAGCAGATCAGTTGCGCAAAAAAACCGGAGATCTGATCTCGGGCTTCGGTTTCGCAGAATACTTCGATCCAATAACCGGGAGCCCGGCTGGCGGTAAGGCGTTCTCTTGGACGGCAGCGGTTTGGCTTCACTGGGCAGGGAGGGCCTGATGGGTAGCATCGAACTAAAATCAGTCGAAAAATGGTTCGGCTCGGCCCAGGTCATCAAAGGCGTGGACCTCAAGATCGAGGAGGGCGAGTTCATCGTCTTCGTCGGCCCATCGGGCTGCGGTAAATCCACTTTGTTGCGCATGATCGGCGGGCTCGAGGATATCTCGCGCGGGTCGCTGCAGATCAATGACAGCGATGTCACGGATCACCCGCCCTCAAAGCGCGGCCTGACGATGGTGTTCCAATCCTACGCGCTGTATCCACATCTGACAGTCGCCGAGAACATGGGGTTCTCTTTGAAGGTTGCCGGTGTTCCCAAGGCGGAAATCACCGAACAGGTCAACCGCGCAGCAGAGGTTCTCAAGCTTGGACCGTTCCTGGAACGCAGACCAAAAGACCTTTCTGGTGGTCAGCGGCAACGGGTGGCTATCGGCCGATCCATCGTCCGCGATCCCACCGCTTTCCTGTTTGACGAGCCGCTTTCCAACCTTGACGCCGCCCTGCGAGTCGAGATGAGGTATGAGATCGCCAAGCTGCACCAAAGCCTCAAGCGCACGATGATCTACGTGACGCACGACCAGGTCGAAGCGATGACATTGGCCGACCGCATCGTGGTTTTAGAATACGGCAAGATCGCTCAGGTCGGTACGCCGCGCGAACTCTATGAACGCCCTGCGAACCTGTTCGTGGCCCAGTTTATCGGAAGTCCAAAGATGAATATCCTGCCCTGCACGACCGACGGTGATAGTTTCCAACTTGAGCACGGCCGCAGCGGCCCGTTTTCACGATCTGCAGCCGCCACAAAGCTTGGCATCCGCCCCGAACACATTCAGGTGGCTGCTGCGGGCGAAGGTCAAACTGACGGCGTCATCGAGGTGATCGAATACCTGGGTGCAGATACTTTCCTGATTGTGGATTGTGGAGGCGAAGACAAGGCCACAGTCCGTCTGAACGGCGATACGGACCTTACACCGGGCACCCAGATTGGTCTGCACTTCCCAACCGACAATCTGCATTTTTTTGATAAAGACGGGCAGGCTCTGGGGCTTGGATAGCTGAACGCACCGGTACCTATTACACATTCTTGGCCTTTGACGCTCGAGAACACAGGGAGTGCACAGCCGAACCTGAAGAACTGAAGCCGAAGCCACCCCTTTCAAAGCGGGTTGCTGTTGTCAGCCCAAATCGAGGGACCTACTCGGATGTCGGTGTTGCGGGTTCTTCGAAGATCCGAGCGAGGCCGCGTCAGAAGAAGAGGCCGAAAAGCTGAGCCAAGACCCTGATTGGTCCTGTCACAATATTATTGGCAAGCCCTGTTCTTAACGTTGGAGATGGGTCAATTCTCAATCACGCACAAGGTGGCCGCCATCGACATCCAGAATTGAGCCACTTAAAAACCCGTTTTTCATAGCCATGACCACGGCTTGTGCAATACTCTCTGCCTGGCCGACCCGTCCTACGGGCAGGCGGTCACCTGTCTGTGCATACATGACTTCACGTGCATCTTCCGCCATTGCGGCGTAGGCTTCGGTTGCGACCATGCCGGGGCTGATGCAATTGACCCGCGCCCGACCAGCCAACTCCAGCGCCAGCCCTTTCGCCAGGGCTTCGACCGCCGCGTTAACTGCGCCCAAGCCCGTGGCCCCGGCGGATGGGCGGCGGCTGAGCACGCCCGAAAAGAACGTGATGGAGCCGCCTTTGACCAACATGGGCAACACTTCTCGCGCGGCAACATATCTGGCGCGGTGAAGTGATGGTTCGTTGGTCCGCAGATGCGGGGCCCACTCAACTATAGGTCGCTTCACATATCGCCTATTCAGGGACGTTCGCGGTTTGTTGCTCAGGAGTGTTCATCTATAGGTTGCGTGCGCTTCGATTATTGGCAGATACCCGCGCTGCCTTCCAAGATTTCTGCCTTATGCCCACAACCAGATTTTAAGTTAAATTGACCCAAGCCGCATTCCTTGAAGAACTTTGCACGCATGCAGCCACAAATTTAACACCATTGAGTCCGTCATGAACTGTTGGATAAACAACCGACACGTCAGGTGAAATCCCATTTCGGAAGGCTTGGATCGCCTCTGCTGCCTCTCCATAGATATTCGCGAACCCCTCAAGGTATCCCTCGGGATGTCCCGGAGGAACTCTACTCAACCGATTGGCTGCGTCACCAGCTCCAGCTCCATTTCGGGTGATCAAACGCTTGGGTTCGTTGTATGGCGTGAACCAAAGATAATTGGGATCTTCCTGAGACCACTCAAACCCACCTTTTTCGCCGTAGACGCGCAAACGAAGTGCGTTTTCATTGCCGGGAGCCACCTGAGAAGACCACAGCATACCACGCGCTCCGCCTTCAAAGCGAAGCAAGACGTGCGCGTTATCATCGACTTTGCGCCCCGGCACAAAGGCCTGCAAGTCCGCCGCGAGGCTTTCCGCTTTCAGCCCGGTTACAAAGCAAGCGAGGTTGTAAGCATGGGTTCCGATGTCACCGGTTGAACCACCCGCGCCCGAGCGTTCTGGATCGGTTCGCCACTCAGCCTGTTTGAAATCCTGCTGCTCGGTCAGCCAGTCCTGCGGGTACTCAACCTGAACAACGCGGATCTTGCCAATATCTCCGTTAGCGACCATTTCACGTGCCTGCCGAACCAGCGGATAGCCCGTGTAATTGTGGGTCAAAATGAATAAAGCATTCGCGCTTTCTGCTGCTTTGACCAGTTTCTTTGCGTCGGCAAGGGTCGAGGTGAGTGGCTTGTCACAAATTACATGAATACCGCGTTTCAGGAACTCACGTGCGGCTGCATAGTGAACGTGATTTGGCGTGACGATTGAGACCGCCTCGATCCCAGATTTCAACCGGGCTTCCCTGATCGCCATTTGTTTGAAGTCTTCATAGACCCGTTCGAGCCCTAATGCATGACCACTTTCAAGAGATTTCTCTGGCGTCGAAGACAAAGCACCGGCAACCAAATCAAACTTGTCGTCCAATCGCGCCGCTATTCGATGAACGCCGCCTATGAAGGCGTCGTTCCCGCCGCCAACCATGCCAAGTCGAATGCGGCCCGAAGTTTCTTCATTGCGTCCTGTGACCATCACTCAATCCCCAGCATTTTACGATTGGCTGCTTCGTCTGCGCCACCATCAGCGAAATCATCAAAGGCTTTCTCGGTCACACGGATAATGTGATCTGACACAAACTGAGCGCCTTCACGCGCTCCATCGTCGGGGTGTTTGAGACAGCATTCCCATTCGACCACAGCCCAGCCATCAAAGTCATTCGCGGCCATTTTTGAGAAGACCGCCCCGAAATCTACCTGGCCATCACCAAGCGACCGGAAGCGCCCGGCACGATCGACCCAGCTTTGATACCCGGAATAAACACCCTGGCGGCCGGTCGGGTTAAACTCGGCATCTTTGACATGGAACATCCGGATCCGATCTTTGTAGATGTCGATATTGTCCAGATAGTCGAGGCATTGCAGCACGTAGTGCGACGGGTCGTACAACATGCAAGCGCGTGGGTGATTTCCTGTCCGTTCGAGAAACATCTCGTACGTCACGCCGTCGTGGAGGTCCTCACCTGGGTGAATTTCATAACAGACGTCAACGCCGCATTCCTCGGCGTGATCCAGTATTGGCACCCAACGACGAGCAAGCTCCTCAAATGCCGTTTCGATCAAGCCTGCAGGGCGCTGCGGCCAAGGATAGACATAAGGCCATGCCAATGCGCCTGAGAATGTCGCATGCGCTGAAATACCCAAGTTTTTCGAAGCAGATAGCGCTTTTTTGACTTGGTCTACCGCCCATTCTTGCCGGGCTTTCGGGTTTCCCCTGACGCTTTCGGCTGCAAAACCATCAAACGCGCTGTCATAGGCCGGGTGAACGGCCACAAGTTGGCCCTGAAGGTGGGTTGAAAGTTCAGTGACTTCGATGCCATTTTCCTTGGCTATGCCTTTAAAATCATCGCAATAACTGGCGCTGGACGAGGCTTGTTCCAGATCGAACAACCGGCCGTCCCAACTAGGAACCTGAACGCCCTTGTATCCACAGTCCGCCGCCCATTTAGTGATCGCGTCCCACGAATTGAACGGCGCTTCGTCCCCCGCGAATTGCGCAAGAAACAAAGCTGGACCTTTGATTTTCTTCATAAAATTTCCTCCCCAAAACCTAAGCCTCTATGGCGGTAAATTTTCCTTCAGATAGATGTCGATACGGATACGTTCCTGTGCTTTGTTGAACGGAACTTTGTCCGAAGTTGCGCGCAATAGACGGACGGCAGAGCGAACAATGTGCCCGGTGTCTTGCGAGATTAAGGCGTCAAATGTGCCAAGCCTAAGCGCCTCACGACTGAGCGGAGTAAGCTCATGAGCTATGATCACCAGATCTTTGCTGAGTTTGTTCTCTGAAAGAAATTGAATGAGGCCCGCATTGCCCGCTGCTGACGAGTATATTCCGACCAGATCCGGATAGGTTTCAAAGATTTCGGGCATCATCCTGTAAATCAGATCCGGGTCATCCCGGCCCTCGACAGACGCTACGACTTTGAGGTGCGGAAATTCCTCAGCCACAACAAGGTCAAAGCCTTGACGACGCTCCAGGTGGTCACGCGCCAAACGGGATCCTGTAAGAACCAAGACCTTGCCTTCGCGATGGACAAATCTTCCCATCAGCTGAGCTGCGGTTCGTCCTGCCGAAACGTTATCAATTCCGACAAAGTGGTCTCGCTCAGAACTTGGCAAGTCAGACACCAAGGCAACAACCGGAACGCCTTTTTCCCTGAGCCTTTTTACAGCGTCGCGGACAGAAGGGGTCTCGGGCCCGAAAACGGCGACTCCGTCAACGTCCAAACTGTCGACAGCATCCAAAATATTGACGATATCTTGCGGCTCGAACGGAGCGACGTTCTTTACTGCAATGCGCGTCCGTTGGATAAATTGGTCACGTGTTTGTTCAGCGATCTGACTGCTTATTGCCTCCACAAACTCGTTGTCCGTGTCTGGTAAAACAAAGAGGAAATTATAGACGCGGTTTCGCGCCAGGTTGGCTGCGGCGGTGTCGCGCACATACCCCAGCTCATCAATCGCCTTCTGTACTTTCTGTACAGTCACTGCTCGCACGCCGGGGCGCCTGTTCAAGACCCGATCAACGGTCGCCAGGCTGACACCCGCCACGCGAGCGATGTCATTGACGGTTGGCTTTTTCACCAATTTTAGTTTTTGTTTTTGATCTTCCACGTGTTCCTCAGCCCTCAATCTCCCGTGCTAAGCCTTCAAACAACAATGCAACAGCTTCAGCGCCGGGATCGTTATGTCCAACTAGGTTTTCTTCGGGAACATAGGCCGCGCGGCCCGCCTTCGCACGGCGAATATTTGCGGTGTTGTTCGCGCCTTCGCGGGCAGCCTCGGCTGCATGCGTCAGACTAGATGGTAGTGCGGCAAGTGCTGGTGCCAGTGCGTCAATCATTGTCCTGTCACCGACCTTGGCACCCCCAACCTGGCTGACGCGATTCAGGCCTACGACCAAAGACTTCGGTATCGAAGCCCCGCTCGCACAGGCATCGCCAGCTGCGTTGAAGAAAATTGCGAGTATAACGCCGGAAGAACCACCCATTGTCTGGCTCAACTCATTGCCTAGTGCCGGAAACAGTTGCGTCAGATCAGCAAGCGGCATGCGGTCAAGGCTACCTTGCAATGCTCTTGCGGCAGTGGCGAGTGTGCTTCCCGTATCGCCATCTCCGGATTTCGCGTCCAACTCGTTCAGGTTCTTCTCTGCGTTGATGAGAAGTTCAGACAAACGAGCGATCGTTTCCCTTGTGGCAGGGTTGTTCGAAGGAATTGGATCGATCGGGGTCAGGCCATCAGGCAAGGGCGCTACTTTTATCGGGTCGATGGAATTGACGCCGGGCCAAGCCGCCAGATCAACAGGAGCCTCGAGTGCCGATAAATCGTCCTGATCTACAGGCAGAATGGAAACAGAAAACCCGTGCATATCCAGCGATGTCATCATTGGTGCCGGGCCGATGATATGGTGGGCGATACCTGTTTCAGACAGGGCATGCGTGAGGACAGCCATTTCTAGCGGTGTTGTGGACCCAAGGTTGTTGACCAGCGCCACACGATCCCCGGATCCCATCCTTTGCTTTAGCTTCTCCACCACTGTGGACATGGCCGATACGGCATTCGAGAATTCGACTTGCTGTACACCGGGTTCACCGTGGATGCCCAAGCCAAGCTCTGCTTTGCCGGGCGCAATCCTGTCCTCTTTCGGAGACCCAGGAACGGTACAGGTGTCCAGGCTCATACCGATGCTCACGACCTTGGCTATGATGCGTCTTGCTGCGGCGGTGACGGTGTCGAGATCAGCACCACTTTCGGCAAGCGCTCCGGCTATTTTGTGCACGAACAATGTACCTGCCACGCCACGTGGTTGCGGAAGGTCGGGCAGGGCGATGTCATCATCAACTACGACCATCTCTACTTTGCGGCCCAACGCACGGGCGCGTTCGGCCGCCAGTCCAAAGTTCAATCGATCACCGGTGTAATTTTTGACAATAAGCAGGCACCCAGCCTCGCCCGTAACCGCAAGAATGCCAGCCAAAACCGCCTCGACCGATGGCGAGGCGAACACTTCTCCGCAGATTGCTGCCGTGAGCATACCGGCGCCGACAAACCCTGCGTGGGCAGGTTCGTGACCAGACCCGCCGCCGGAAACCAAGGCGACTTTCGACTTTTCCCAATCCGACCTGTAGACAACCTTGATGTGCGGGTATCCATCCAATCGGGTAAGCCGTCCTCCTGATGACGCGAGAAGACCGTCTATGGCCTCTGTCACCAGTGTTTCTTTTGTGTTGAGGAACTTGGCCATGCTTTTGCTCCTTAATTCACTCGCGCGCCGGACGCGTCAAAATACAATGGGTTGTGTGGGCGGATTTTTATAAGTTTTCCAGATGGATAGTCCTGATGGACATCAATCAAGGTCACAACCGTGTGACCGTTTAAGTCCAGGTGCAGTCGTGTTTGATCCCCCAGGTGTTCGGCACGTATCACACGCGCTTCGCTGCCTTCGCCTTCGATGATGTTTTCTGGGCGAAGACCAATCTGCGGGCCTTTGTGGTCGCCTCTGAACAACTCGGACGGCAGGATGTTGATCCGTGGCAGACCCAACCGGCTGGCGACATATACACTGCCGGGGTCTTCATAAATGTCCCGGGGTGTCCCGTATTGAACCAACTTGCCGTTTTCCAAAACGCCGATATGGGTCGCCATTGTCATCGCTTCGACCTGATCATGGGTCACGTAGAGCAAGGTCGATCCCAGATCTGCCTGAATTCTTTTCAATTCGACCCGCAAATCCGCCCGCAGCTTGGCGTCCAAAGAACTGAGGGGTTCATCCATCAGAAATATCTGGGGGTCACGCACTAGCGCCCGCCCGATTGACACCCGCTGCATTTCGCCGCCGGACAGTTCGGTGGCTTTGTTGTCCAGCTTGTGTGGGATCTGGAGGATTTCGGCGACTTCGTTGACCTTCCTCGCGATCTCATCCTCTGGCGTCTTCAGGATCGGAGA
This sequence comes from Ruegeria sp. CDSC054, assembly GCF_059610645.1. Taxonomy (NCBI): domain Bacteria; kingdom Pseudomonadati; phylum Pseudomonadota; class Alphaproteobacteria; order Rhodobacterales; family Roseobacteraceae; genus Ruegeria; species Ruegeria sp. CDSC054. The sequence goes on from NZ_JBXWOA010000012.1 coordinate 129,272, forward strand.
ACGCAAAGGGAAAGACAGGTTTTCACGCACTGTCATATGCGGGTACAGCGAGTATTGCTGGAAGACCATCGCCACATCGCGCTGGGCGGGTGTATCTATTCCAACGTCACGCCCGCCAATGCGCACTGTTCCTGAATCCAGTTTCTCAAGTCCGGATATCAATCTCAGTGTTGTTGTTTTTCCCGCGCCGGTCGGGCCCAACAGCACCACAAAGGCACCGTTGGGGATCGTCATTGAGATATCATCCACCGCTTTAAGATTGCCGAATGATTTTGAGATACTCTCCAAAACGATTTCAGCCATTGCTCAGCACCTCGTCGTTCAGAGCGGACCTCAACGCGCGTCCGGTAGATTTTTCAAAAAGGGTTACTGCGGGTGAGCGGAACTCCAATCCCACGGTCTCGCCAGGGCTAACGACTTCGCGTGCATCAATTCGGGCTTTCAGCTCACCGTTCGGGCTTTGCAATGTCACTATCTGGGTGGTTCCCAAATATTCTGCGGCCAGGACCTTGGCCCGGTAGGCGCTTGCATCCGATAGAAAAACATGCTCGGGGCGGACACCAAAAACCAAGTCACCTTCAGCCCCTTCCATCAGTTTGGGAACAGGTTCGTCATGCCCGTTCAGGCCAACCATTTCAGTGCCAGGTTCGACCTTTCCCTGAAATGGCAAGAAGTTCATCGAAGGAGACCCGATAAAGTTAGCTACAAACATCGTAGCGGGTTTGTCGTAAATCTCCTGAGGCGTGCCGAATTGCTCGATCACAGCATTGTTCATCACTACGATTTTGTCGCCCATTTGCATGGCTTCCAACTGGTCATGTGTAACGTAAACAGTGGTCGCACCCATACGGTCATGAAGCGCGCGCAGTTCTTCGGCCATGTGTTCACGAAACTCTGCATCAAGTGCACCAAGAGGTTCGTCCATCATGAATGCCTTGGGGTCACGAACAATCGCGCGCCCGAGCGCAACCCGTTGTCTATCTCCTCCCGAAAGCCCTCCGACGGGGTTGTCAAGAATGTCTGTTATCCCCAGAATTCCGGCGACTTCTTTTATCTTGGCTTTGACCGCGGCACGTGGCATCCCCTGCGAAATCAACGGATAGCTGATATTCTTACGCACGTTCATATGCGGGTACAGCGCGAACATCTGGAACACGAAGGCAATGTCTCGCTCTGAGGGTGGCCGCTGGCTGATTTCTTCACCGTCAAGGTAGATTTCACCCGACGTTGGAAGTTCCAAACCTGCGATCATCCGCAGAGTCGTCGTCTTTCCGCAACCGGATGGCCCCAGCAGCATGAAGAACTCACCATCCTCAATCGTGAACGAGCTTTCGCGTACAGCCGTGAAATCGCCGAACATCTTTTTTACGTTTTTGACTATGATCTGGGCCATTTCTACTCCGGGAAGTGGCTGACGATGATGAACATAACGGTTCCGATCAGCGTTACGATGAAAGAGTAGGTGAAAGCCCAAAGGACAAAGGGCTGCATCAGCATGAAGACACCCAGTGCGATAAGGATGGTTGCGACCATTTCCCATGGGCCGCGGCGAAGCCGCATCAATCCGGTAAGAAACTCGCTCATTTGCGTACGGCTCCGAATGTGATCCCACGCAGCAGGTGTTTGCGCATCAGGATGGTGAAAATCATAACCGGGATCAGGAAGATCGTTGCTCCAGCCGCCACAGCAGGCCAGTCCAGACCGCCGATACCGATAATGGTTGGGATGAAGGGCGGCGCGGTCTGCGCATTTGCTGAGGTAAGCAGTACGGCAAATGCATATTCATTCCATGCAAAGATGAGGCAGAAAATCGCCGTTGAGGCAATCCCGGTGGCGGCTTGCGGCAGCACCACTTTGTAGAAAGCCTGAAACCGTGTGTAGCCGTCGATCAGAGCAGCTTCTTCGTACTCTCTGGGGATTTCATCTATGAATCCTTTCAGCAACCACACTGCCAGAGAGATGTTCACGCCCGTGTACAGCAGGATCATTCCCAAGTGCGTATCGCTGAGCCCAAGATTTCTGAACATCAGGAAGATTGGGATGGCGACAGCAACCGGGGGCATCATTCTTGTACTGAGGATGAAGAACAGAAGGTCGTCTTTAAGCGGGACCTTGAACCTACTGAAGGCATAGGCCGCCAAAGTGCCAAGAAAAATACTCAGGAACGTTGATCCAAACCCGATGATGACTGAGTTCATAAAGCGCTCACCGAACTTGGATGGTCCAACGATCACCATGTCGTATTGGCGTACGATCTCATCGGCCCAATTCTGCGGTGGGTTGGCTTCCAGAAACTCCTGCGTTTGTCGCGTGCGTGTGGTGAAAAGGTTGACATAGCCTTCAAGCGTTGGGTCAAAGACCACTTTGGGCGGGTAGCTGATCGCATCGGCCGGGGACTTGAAGCCAGTCAGCAAAATCCAAACAAGTGGGATCATCGTGATCAGCGCATAAGTGATGACCAAGAAGCCCGCGATCCACTTGGACCGGTTCGAGGGTTCGGTGACGGAAAAGCTGCTCATCTCTGTTTCACCTTGTTCAGGGCTTTTACGTAGATCGACGCAAGGCCGAACACGGTGACGAAAAGGATGATCGCATAGGCCGAGGCATAGCCCGTACGCCACTTCTCAAACGCCTCCCGCTTGAGATTGATTGAGGTGAGTTCCGTTACAGAACCCGGTCCTCCACCAGTGAGCTGAACCACTAAGTCGAACATCTTAAAGTTTTCGATCCCACGAAACAGCACCGCGAGCATCAGAAATGGCAGCACCATCGGGATAGTAATCGTGAAGAACTGCCGCAGCTTGCTGGCCCGGTCGATCTCGGCAGCTTCGTAAATATAGTCGGGAATGCTGCGCAGCCCGGCCAGACAGATCAGCATCACGAAGGGCGTCCACATCCAGGTGTCAACGATAACGATCGCCCACGGGGCTAGGGTCACTGAGCCAAGCATCTCAAAGCTCGAGGGTTCTTTGCCGGTGAACCACGACACGATGTAGTTGAACAGGCCGATTTGAGGCTGATACAGGAACTTCCAGAAGTTTCCGACGACTGCAGGTGACAACATCATCGGCAATACGATAATCGTAGTCCAAAGATCGTTGCCCTTGAATTTCTTGTTGATCAACCAAGCTAGCGTGAACCCGATTAACACCTGAAAAAAGATTGTCCAAAACAGGAAATGCGCCGTCGCTTGCATGTTCAGCCAGGTGTCTGAGTCGGTCAGGATACGCTCGTAATTCCTGAGCCCAACATCTTTGACTTCACGCCCAATCCGGTTGGCCTTGTAGTTGGTAAAGCTCAGCTGAATGGTCCAGATCAACGGGAAGATATTGATCGCCAGCAGTAGAAATATCGTTGGGGAGATGAATATCCAGGCGATCGCGCGGTCGGATAAGCCCCTGATTTTTCGCGCAACTCGCTTGGGCGTTGCCTGCGCAACGCGATCTACGGTCCTGTCAGACATCTCTTTGCCAGTTCTTGTTGGTTTACGACTCACGGGAGAAGGTGGAGCGGGTTCGCGCCCGCTCCTGCCTGCGTCCGGGTTACAGCTTGCCTTCGTCTTCGAAGACTTCCGTCCAATCTTCGATCAAAAGATCAAGCGCTTCTTGAGCTGTGCCTTGGTCGGCAACCACGTAGTCGTGGATGCGTTTCTGCATTGCCAGCAGGAGTTCCGCATAGGCAGGCTCCTGCCAGAAATCCTGAACTCCACCCATTGCTTCTAGGAAATCACCGGCAAACGGTTGGCTGTCCACGAAACCAGGATCTTCAAGCACCGAGTTATGTGCCGAGTAACCGCCAAGTTCCCACCATTTGGCCTGAACTTCCGGCTGCGCGAACCACTTTATGTACTCAAGCGCGGCGTCCTGTTTATCAGAGTAGCTGACAACAGAAATACCTTGTCCGCCCAGTGTCGAGCCTGCCTGATTTTGTGGTGGGTTCACGAAGAAGTCGATCTTGTCACCACCGGTATTGGGATCGGCATAGAGACCCGGGAAGAACGCGAACCAGTTCATAGCCATGGCGACCTGACCGGATTTAAATGCATCCAAGCTCTCACCCATGTAAGAGTTCGTGTATCCCGGAGGCGTCGCCGTTTTGTAGAACTCTTTGTAGAATTCCAGAGCCTCAACCGCTTCCGGTGAGTTTACGGCACCTTCCATATCATATGAGCCAGGAGTGTTTTCGTATTTGAAACCCCACGGATACAGGGCCCCGGTGACACCCATGGTGATCCCTTCCGAGCCGCGCTCGGTAAAGATTGCAGCCCCATACACAGTCTTGCCGTCGATTTCACGACCTTGGAAGAACTGTGCGATCTGCAACAACTCTTTCTGAGACTGAGGCTCGCGTAGGTCCTGACCAGTCGCTTCTTTGTACGCGGCTTGGATTTCAGGGTTTTCGAACCAATCCTTGCGATAGAACCAACCATTCGCATCGCCCATCGCAGGAAGCGCGTAGTAATTTGGTGTACCCTTGGGCCAGGTCGAATAAGCGTAAACTGTTGCAGGTGCGAAATCGTCCATGCTGATGCTTTCAGCATCGAAGAAGTCGTTCAGCTGGACATAGTGGCCATTCTCAGCGCCACCGCCGATCCATTGGCTATCACCAATCAGCAGGTCGCATAGCTTACCGCCGGAGTTCAGTTCGTTCAGCATCCTGTCCGCAAAATTTGGCCAAGGAACAAATTCGAAATTCATTGTGTGGCCGGATTCTGCTTCGAATTCCTTTGATAGTTCGACAAGCGCGTTGGCCGGGTCCCATGCCGCCCAACATAGTGTCAGATCTTCAGCATTTGCCTTGGTAGAAAGAGTAGTAGCGGCAAGGACTATTGCGCTGACCGAAGCCAGTTTTGTGTAAGTCATCCATTCCTCCCTTTTTTCGCCGTCAATCGAGGATGTGCGAATCGCGGCATACCTCCAAGGCTATTTGAGGTACGCACCTCAAGTCTAGATATTTTTGAGGTTCGTACCTCATAAACCCGAAAGAGATCGCCAACTTTGTCTCCTAGTCATTGATTCCTAAAGAAATTATTCTTTGGACTTGATGCGCATGCATTTTCGGCAGCGAGGTATTGTATGGTCATATCGACTTAAATTCGACTTAAATGGGCGCAGCCGTCATGCGGCCAACAGGTTCAGCGAACCCGCTTCTGAAGCGCTCAAAGATAATTTGGTCGATACCTTTGAGCACTCGAGATAGCGTCAAATAGCGTGGACAACTCGGGACCGTGCATAACTCTTTGTGGTCAGGTGCAGACGTATGAACAATCTCTCCATCGTCCGATTGAACCGCTACCCAATAAAAGGCTTGAGTTCCGAGCCTATGCGAACTGTGGCGCTGCGAGCAGGAGGGGGCATTCCGGGCGATCGCCTGTTCGGATTTGCTCGCTACAACTCCGGTTTCGACATGCAGAACCCAATGCCACTGCCGAAAGATCGTTTTGTCGTTTTGTTGAACGAGGCTGCACTGGCAGGCATTCAGACCGGTTTTGAAATTGAGTCCCAGGCACTTGAGATCAATGCGAATGGAAAGAAACGACGCTTTGACATGCGAGAGTCTGAAGATAGGAAGAATGCGGCAGAGTACCTTTCCTCAGAGATCGATTTAAAAGATCCAGAGCTGCCAAAGTTTGTCTCCGCTGCTCCTCATAGGTTTACAGATGTATCTGTCGTATCACCGCAAATGATGAACGCGATATCTGTTTTGAATCTGTCCTCCGTGAAAAAGTTGGGCGAACAACTGAACGCAGAAATCCACCCGGCGCGCTTCCGAGCGAATATTGAGATAGACGGTTTACCTTCGTTTGCTGAGCTGGATGCAGTTGGATCAGTTTTAAGATTTGGCTATGTCGAGTTGAAGATACTCTCACGTACGAAAAGGTGTGCAGCAACTGAAGTGAACCCGAAAACGGCCGAGCGCGACTTGAATATACCCTACCTTATTCGGAAACTGATGGGCCATATGGATATGGGCGTTTATGTCGAAGTGGTTAATGGTGGAACGCTAACGGTCGGTCAAACTGGGGAAATACTCGCTTAAACCTTGCCTCCTGCCAAAGTGGTTTTTCTAAGAGGTTTGAGCCATATTCGGTCAAACGATTAAACTCAACTCTTGCTCTGTCTTTCTTTTGGCTATCCTGGGTATCGAAGGTTGTCGCGTTCGTGCTTTCTGATCCAGATACGATTGGAGGGCACTCCTTTGACGGAGCCTTGACAAGATCCCTGTTTCAAATAATTTTAATCATTAAAATATATAGGCGGGTGGTGCTCAATGTATCTGGGCTTAGATTTGGGAACGTCAGGTCTCCGCGGGATTCTGGTAGATGACACAGGACACGTTGTCGGTGATGCCGAAGTCAGCATTTCCACTTCGACGCCTAAGCCTGGCTGGTCTGAGCAGGATCCTTTGGATTGGACCAACGCTTGCGAAGAGGTTGTTGGGAAGCTTCGCATTGGCAACCAGCAAGCATTCTCAAAACTGCGAGGTGTTGGCCTAAGCGGACACATGCACGGCGCTACACTACTGGATCATGATGGCGAAGTATTGAGGCCCTGTATTCTTTGGAACGATACTCGGTCAGCCGACGAAGCGGGGACACTAGATCAAACACCAGAGATGCGCGCAATATCGGGAAACATCGTATTCCCGGGGTTTACGGCGCCGAAACTCGAATGGTTGCGTGCGAATGAGCCGGATGTGTTCTCAAAGGTGGGCAAGGTATTGCTGCCGAAAGATTATTTGCGGTTTTGGCTGACTGGCGAATATGTTTCAGACATGTCTGACAGCGCAGGAACATCCTGGCTGGACGTTGACAATCGGCAGTGGTCAGAAAAGGCGCTAGCCATAGGTCACATGCGTGTCGAGCAGATGCCGCGCTTGGTCGAAGGCAGTGATCCGGGTGGAGAGTTGAAGACCCGATTGAGGCAGGAGTGGGGGCTTTCGAATCCGGTTGTCGTGGCTGGAGGTGCTGGCGACAATGCTGCCGCTGCCTGCGGGATCGGGAGCATCAACGACGGCACCGGTTTTGTCTCACTCGGAACGTCTGGCGTATTGCTTGTTGCGCGGGAAGCCTATGCTCCTGATCCGGAAACAGCAGTGCACTGTTTTTGTCATGCGGTTCCTGATCGATGGATACAAATGGGTGTTATGCTTTCAGCAACGAACAGCATGAACTGGCTTGCTCGCAATCTGGGCGAACCCGTGGAAAGACTCGCTTCAGCTATGCCTGAAAAACTGAACGGACCTGCAGCGATCACCTTCCTGCCATATCTGTCAGGAGAACGGACGCCGCATAACAATAGCCATATTCGAGGCGCGTTTTTGGGCGTGGACATCTCGTCAGAGCCCACTGAGTTGACCCAGTCTGTAATGGAGGGTGTTTCTTTTGGAATGAGAGATTGCCTAGAAGCACTGAAGAGCACCGGAACCCAGCCAAATAGCCTTATGGCAGTAGGGGGAGGAGCACGATCTCGGTTCTGGCTGGAAACCTTGGCTACTATTTTGCAAGTTCCACTGGATTTGCCAAAAGGCAGCGAGTTCGGTGCCGCTTTGGGCGCTGCGCGCCTCGCGATATGTGCTGCCAACGGCGCTGAGCCGGCGCAAGTCATGACACCGCCGGAAATTCAGGAACGCATTGAACCACGAGGCGATCTAATTGATACCTACGAAAACGAATACCGGAGATATAAGCAATTCTATGAGGCGCTTGCGCCGCTGGCGGTAAGATGAAACCAGAAACGGGTAAGCCCCATCAGATTGAAACTGCTATTCTTACCGATGGAAGTATGCGTGTTTCGGTCCTGAACTATGGGGCAATCACGCAGGGTTGGTGGTACAAGGACGTCCCGCTCATCCTTGGGTTCGAGGGCCCAAATGAGTATCTCACCGATACGCGTTACCTGGGCGCAATTGTAGGGCGTGTTGCCAACCGGATCAGCGGCGCGACGTTTGACTTGGATGGCGCCAGTTTTGAGCTGAACGCCAACGAGGGCAAAAACACACTGCATGGCGGGGACGATGGGCTGTCTAAACAGTTTTGGGAACTCGAACAGATTGCACAGAACGAAGTCTTTCTGAGCTATGTTTCTCGCGACGGTGAGGGCGGCTTTCCGGGTGAGATCAGGTTCGAGGTCAGGATATGCCTGCTGGGTCCACGCTTGGCATATTCAATAGCTGCACAACCTGACCGGCCGACGCCGATAAGCATTGCGCAACATAACTACTACACTTTGGGCGCCTCGGAAGGCGTAGATCGGCACAAGCTTAGACTCGCTTCAAATCGGTATCTGAAAATCGACGATCAGGGTATCCCGTCGGGCAGGGTGCTTGCGACCACCGACAAAGTGTTGGATTTTTCAACGCCCAAAACGATTGGCAGTGCTCCCGAAGGAATCGATCATTATTTTTGCTTTGATCATGATCGCGGCCCAAAGGCTCCGGTGGCGGAACTCACTTCACCTTCTGGCCTTGCGTTGACAGTCTACTCTGACCAGCCGGGAGCACAGGTGTATTCGGGCTATGAGCTGACAAAACTGCGGCGCACTTCGCGTGGTGTGTGTATCGAGCCATCGGGTTACCCCAACGCACCGAATATCTCGTCGTTTCCTTCAATCATCTATACTCCGGAGTATCCGTATCGGCAGGAACTTATTCTAGAAGTTTCTGAGGAATGACATGAGAGCAGTTTCGCTATTCTTGATTATCGGCTCAACAATCTCAGCGGTGGGTGGTGCGCGTGCCCAATCGCTTGGTCCTCTGCCGGAGTTCCTCGAACCCGACTTTGCAAGTGTCGAGCTGGGGCGGTTGCTGTTCTATGACCCAATATTATCCGGCAACAGGAATATCAGCTGCGCGACCTGCCATCATCCCAAACTTGGCACGTCAGACGGTCTTTCCCTTGGAATAGGGGAAGGAGGGATTGGACTGGGTCCAGAGCGAACGCTGGATCCCGAGAACACCCCGGAACAACGTATTCCTCGAAACTCACCAGGGCTTTGGAACCTCGGAGCTACTGAGTTCACGACGTTTTTCCATGATGGGCGACTAGAGGCAGACCCAACGCAACCTGATGGTATCAGAACACCGTTGGGTACTCATATGCGGTCTGGTTTCAATTCAGCGCTGGCCGCACAGGCCATGTTCCCGGTTTTGTCGCCAGACGAAATGGCGGGTCACTATTCTGAGAATGATGTGAGCAAGTCGGTTCGCCTTGGCTTTCTTACACAGCAAGGTGGTGCGTGGGATCTGATTGCAGAACGTGTTGCGGCCATTCCAGAGTACGAGCAGAGGTTTGAGGACTTAGCGCCGGATGATGGAGTTACGTTCACGGCAATTGCCAACGTAATCGCGGACTTTATCGCGTTCGAGTGGCGCGCGGATAACAGCCTCTTCGATCGCGCGATGCGAGGTGAGGCTGAATTGCCAGAAGAGGCCGAAATTGGCATGGGCCTGTTCTACGGAAAAGCTGGGTGCAGCAACTGCCATTCGGGCTGGTTTCAGACCGATCACAAGTTTCATTCGATTGCACTGCCGCAGATCGGTCCGGGAAAGGCGGCGCGATTTGAAAACCATGTCAGGGACGATGGGCGTCTTCGCGTAACCGGCGATTCCGAACACGCGTTTGATTTTCGTACGCCATCTCTGCGCAACGTGACCCTGACTGCGCCATACGGACACAACGGAGCCTATGCTGAACTTGAGGACATAGTACGCCATCATCTGGACTCGGTGGCGTCCTTGCGAAACTACTTGATCGAGATGGCCACCTTGCCGGACTTCCCCGGCTCTGACGACGAAAGGGCAATGTCGGATAATCAGCACCTGGGTGCGATTGCCCAAAGCAACGGCTTGCCGAAAGTAAGCCTGACGGATCAGGAAATCGACGCTCTTCTCAGATTTCTGGTAAGCCTTGAAGACCCGGCAGAGCGGCTAGGTGTGCCCGACCAAGTTCCAAGCGGGCTACCGGTCGACAAGTAATCAGCGGTAAAAACGTATGATTTGGTTGGGCTGATAGTCCAACCACTCGCCTTTCGATCCATCCGGCCAGATCATACGAACCTGCACCTGATCCTCACTCCCAAGCCCAAAATGCTGAAACCCAGCGATACCACCAGCGTGACCGCCGCCGATTGTGAGCTCGCGGGTCTGAACACCCAGCGAGGTTTTGACTTCAATAAATCCACCAATTGCTGATTGATTGGATTGATCCTGAGTGACATCAATCAATAGCCAGTTGCCACCCTGAGAAGAGTTCTGGCTGACTTCAAGCTCAGTGCCTCGGTTGACGACCACCAGATCCAGCTTCCCATCGTTGTTCAGGTCAGCAAGCGCTGCGCCACGAGCCTTAGCCATCGAGGCAGCACCGGCATCTGCTGCAGCTTCAATAAACTGACCGTCGGAGTTCTGTAGTAGTAGGTTATTGGGGTCGTTCAGAGCCGCATCGGGCATCTGTTCTACGTTTCCCTTGGCCACGAATATATCGTCCCGGCCGTCGTTATTGACGTCGCCAAATTGTGCGTGCCACCCGGTGGATGGCCTTCCGTCTCCGCCGATATGCGGTATATGAGCGGTCGTACCCTTTTCGTAAGTTGCATCGCGCCAGGTCGGGCCGTTTGTCGCTGGGTCAAAAATCTGGAGTTTCTGATCACCCATTGAGGTCAGATAAACTTCGGGAAATCCATCTCCTGTAAGGTCCCGAGAGGCGATCCCCATTCCCCAGATCGAAAATGGAAGCCAGCCTTCGCCTTCCGAGTATTGGCGCGGCTCAGGCTCCATCGCCCACAATTGCTCGTGACCGCCGCGAACATAGTAGTGACGGTCGTTGCTGACGCGAAGATCTGCGCGGCCAGTTCGGGCCCAGTCCGAAAACAAAATGGAAAGTGAGCAGTAGCCGGGCTCAAGATGCAGCGGCTCACGATACGAGTCGCCTTCTGGACGGTACAAAAGGGTTGGGCCGCAGGATTCAAAGGGACCTTCGGGATCAAACCGATCAACATAAGTGCCAAACGCCAAGGTCGGTAAAGCTTGCCCGCTTTCCCATGTTGCCGAGAACCCTGTGGTCCAGTGATCCTCCGACTGAAACCCGAGTTCAGTGAAAGGGCTGAATTGGCAGTCGGAATGGCCCCGAAGAAGCAGGTCTGGGCCAACACGCAAAATCGCCAGATCCATAACGCCGTCGCTATCAACGTTGAGAGGGTAGGCGCCGATCACACCAGTCAGCGAAAGATCTTCAGGCGTCTTTGCCTGAAATGCTATCTGTTCGTTCGAGGTATTGATGAACAGTTGAGACCGGTTTGAACCGCCAGCCAAAAAGAGTTCTGGCAGCGAGTCCCCATTGCAATCGAAAACGGCCACACCACCACCGACAAAATGCTCCCACTCGCCATCATAGACATGTTTTGGTACATCCACATTTGTAAACTGGGGAATAACAGTGTCCGCATTCGCAACTGTGGCCAAAGTCGCAAATATCGCAAACTCAAGACGCATTCGCCGTCAGCTCCTTGACCTTGAGAATTGAGATTTGTTCAATTCCATAGGCTGCCGCCCCCTTGGCCCACATCATGTCACCCCAGTGATGAACTTTGATCTGGGGTAAAGGTGCATCGACATTCACAACGCCGCTTTGAATGCGGGTCATAACTTCGTTGGAACACAAATGCTCAAAGCTCATTTGTGCCCCCGAGACGATAATGCACTCTGGGTCATACAAATTGATCAGGTTGGAAATCCCGAGGCCAAACATCTGACCTGCGCGGGCAAGCACCGACGAAGCTCTGGCGTCACCCGAGTTGGCGCGGTCATGAATGTCGGAAATGGAGTCCATGTCGTTGGTATGACCAGTTACCGTCATCTCGCGGATCAAAGCATAGTCGCCCACATAGGCTTCTAGACACCCGCGTTGCCCGCATTGGCATAGGGCCCCGTCAAGTTGAACTTTGGTGTGCCCAAACTCAGCGCCGCAACCTCGTTCTCCACGGTATAGATTGCCGTCCAATACGATGCCAAGGCCAACACCGTGTTCGATCGTAACAACGAGGAAGTTCTTTAAACCCTTGCCCAAGCCAAAAAGCTGTTCGGCCTTGGCGACAAGATTGGCGTCGTTGTCGACGAATGCGGGGCAGGGCAGCGCATTTGAAAGCAAGTGGCTAAAATCAATGTTTCTCTCAGTAATCGAAGAAGACCAGTGCACAAAATTCTTGTTTGCATCGACCAGTCCAGCCACCCCGATAGAAACACCTGCCAAATGAGCGACAGAACGATCGATCTGATTGCAGGTTTCTTCAAGAGCTTCGCGGATCGCCGATACAAATTCTTGCGGCGACATCCTGGCGTGATCCAAAGCATATTTATGGGATGCGACTTCGTTTCCTTCAAAGTCGACCAAGATAACCGAGATCACTTGCCGAGCCACCTTGAGACCGGCCACAAGATACATCTGGCCGTCCAATTGCAGCAATACTCTGGGTCTGCCTCTCTTCCCCGACTTGGACTGTGCCTGGCTTTCAGTCTCTTTGACTAGCCCGGCCGAGATGAGATCAGCCGTGGCAGCGGTGACGGTCGCAGGGCTGGTTTGCAAGGCGGATGCAATATCGATCCGCGAGACGGACCCTTTGGCTCTGATGTGCTCCAATACCCGCAGGCGGGTCGTATTTCTTTGTTCCAAAGAAACCGGAGAGGCTTTGCTTTTCAGCATCTTGTCCTCGCGAATCTTGCTGTTGGTCCAATCTATTTGAATTTGCCTGCCTCTTGTAGAGTAAATATTTTACTGGCTGAAATAAATATGGTATTCAAATTTGTGAGAGCCGCGAATCGAAATGCGATGGCTCGGCAAATGGGAGGAAATCATGAAGAGAATTCTCAGCTTTTCGGCTGTGGCCACTTTGTTGGCTTCGACCGCATTCGCAGAGCCAGTAATTGGCGTAAGCTGGTCGAACTTTCAGGAAGAGCGTTGGAAAACGGATGAGGCGGCTATTAAATCGGCGCTTGAAGCAGGGGGTGCCGAGTACATCTCGGCGGACGCGCAATCGTCTTCCGCAAAGCAGCTATCGGACATCGAAAGCCTGATCGCCCAAGGTGTAGACGCGCTTATTATTTTGGCCCAAGACGCGCAAGCAATCGGACCGGCTGTTCAGGCTGCGGCTGACGAAGGTATTCCGGTCATTGCTTATGATCGCCTGATTGAGGATGACCGTGCATTCTATCTGACTTTCGACAATGTGGAAGTCGGCAGAATGCAGGCTCGGGCTGTCTTTGAGGCCATGCCCAAAGGCAACTACGTGATGATCAAGGGCTCTCCTACTGATCCGAACGCAGATTTCTTGCGGGGTGGACAGCAGGAAATTATCGGAGCAGCAGTGGACAGCGGTGACATCGTAATCGTTGGTGAAGCCTATACCGATGGCTGGTTGCCGGCAAACGCGCAGCGAAACATGGAACAGATCCTGACCGCGAATGAGAACAACGTGGATGCGGTTGTTGCATCAAATGACGGTACTGCAGGCGGGGTAGTCGCGGCCCTAACTGCTCAGGGCATGGAAGGCATTCCAGTGTCCGGTCAGGACGGCGACCACGCAGCGTTGAACCGCGTTGCGCTGGGGACTCAGACCGTATCTGTTTGGAAAGACGCGCGTGAGCTTGGCAAGGCGGCGGGCGAAATCGCGGTTGCGCTGAGCGGCGGCACAAGTCCTGCTGATGTCGAAGGCGCAGTTAGCTGGACATCACCAGGTGGCACCGAGATGAACTCGGTTTTCCTAGCGCCTGTTCCAATCACTAAGGGCAACTTGTCCGTGGTTGTTGATGCCGGATGGATCCCGCTGGAAGATCTTTGCCAAGGCGTTGAAAACGGACCTGCCCCTTGTAACTAAATCACTCAGCCCTAGGCCTCTTAGTCTGGGCCTGGGGCAAATGCTGAATATGAAAGATCGGAAATGACCGAAACTTCGTCTCAGCCGATACCTGAAAAAGCGAAACCCAGCCTGTTCCAGCAACTGGAACTGGATATGCGGCTTTTAGGAATGATCGGCGCATTTGTCATCCTGTGTATCGGGTTCAACATCTTCACGGACGGACGGTTCTTGACGCCTCGGAACCTGTTCAACCTCTCCATCCAGACGGTTTCAGTGGCCATTATGGCGTGCGGAATGGTGTTCATTATCGTCACTCGCCACATCGACTTGTCGGTAGGAGCGCTGCTGGCAACAACCTCGGCCGTGATGGCTATGACGCAAACCGAGCTTTTGCCGCAAATACTTGGGATGGGTTTGAACAATCCGGCAACCTGGGCGATCACAATTGTTGTTGGCCTGTTTGTCGGCACACTGATTGGTGCGTTTCATGGCTGGATGGTCGGCTATCTGACGATACCAGCCTTCATCGTCACGCTTGGTGGATTTCTGGTGTGGAGAAACGTGGCGTGGTATCTGACCAGCGGCCAGACGATTGGTCCTCTGGATAGTACATTCCTGATGTTTGGCGGGACCAACGGAACACTGGGCACGTCGACAAGCTGGCTGTTTGGGTTGTTCGCCACCGCGATCGCGATCTGGGCGTTGTGGAGTGGTCGCCGCGCAAAAGCGTCACATGGTTTCCCGGTAAAACCTGTTTGGGCCGAGGCCACTCTGGCCGGGATAATCGCAATTGCTATCCTTGGGTACGTTTACATCGTAAACAGCTACGCCATTCCGACGCGCCGGCTGCAACGTATGTTCGAAGCGCGCGGCGAGACAATGCCAGAGGGGCTGGTTGTAGGATACGGCATACCGATTTCTGTCCTCATTCTGATTATCGTGGCCGTCACGCTGACAATTGTGGCGCGAAAAACCCGGTTTGGACGCTACATCTTTGCCACCGGCGGAAACCCGGATGCGGCAGAGCTTTCTGGCATCAATACTCGGCTGCTGACCGTGAAGATTTTTGCGCTTATGGGCTTCCTGTGCGCCGTTTCTGCTGTGGTCGCCTCGGCGCGTCTGGCAAACCACTCAAACGACATTGGCACGCTGGACGAACTGCGCGTCATCGCCGCTGCAGTGATAGGAGGAACCGCATTGTCCGGCGGCATCGGCACTATCTATGGCGCGATCCTTGGCGCATTGATCATGCAGGCGCTGCAATCGGGCATGGCAATGGTTGGCGTTGACGCGCCGTTTCAGAACATCGTGGTCGGCAGCGTCCTCGTGTTGGCTGTCTATATCGACATCGTTTATCGCAAACGACTGGGGGCAAAATGATGCAAGCACAGGATATGCAGAAAAAACCTTCCGGCACCGGGCGCGGTTCAGGCGCGCCGCCGTTGGTCGAGATGCGCGACATCTCGATTTCCTTTGGTGGGGTCAAGGCCGTCGACCATGTGTCGGTCGATCTCTATCCGGGTGAAGTCGTTGGTCTACTTGGCCATAACGGGGCCGGAAAGTCCACGTTGATCAAGGTATTGTCCGGTGCCTATCAGATGGACCACGGCGAGATCCTGATCGATGGCAAGCCGGTCGAGATTGGCAATCCCCGTGACGCCCGGGCAAACAATATCGAAACGATATATCAGACGCTCGCGTTGGCCGACAATCTGGACGCGACATCAAACCTGTTCCTGGGGCGCGAGATGACGACGCCTTTTGGTTTGGTCAACGACGCAGCCATGGAGGCCGAGTGCCGAAAAATCATGGCGCAGCTCAACCCGAACTTTCAGAAGTTCAATGATCCGGTTTCCGCCTTGTCAGGGGGGCAAAGACAATCAGTGGCGATCGCTCGGGCTGTCTACTTCGACGCACGTATTTTGATCATGGATGAGCCGACAGCAGCGCTTGGGCCGCATGAAACTCAGATGGTGGCGGATTTGATCCACCAGCTAAAGGCGCAAGGCATTGGGATATTCCTGATCGATCATGACGTGCATGCCGTCATGGAACTGTGCGACCGCGCATCGGTCATGAAGAACGGAAAACTGGTTGGCACGGTCGATATCGCAGACGTCACTGATGACGACCTTTTGTCGATGATCATTCTCGGCAAACAGCCAACGCAAAAAGCAGAATAGGGTCAGGTATGACAAGCGGATTTTTCAATGGGATCGAACGGATCCAATATGAGGGCGTGGATAGTCAAAACCCAATGGCCTTCCGGCATTACAACCCCGATGAAGTGATTTTGGGTAAACGCATGGAAGACCATCTGAGGTTTGCAGTGGCCTGGTGGCATTCCTTTGCATGGGAAGGGGGGGATCCCTTTGGAGGACCCACCCTGGAGCGCCCATGGCATCCGCAGGACGACATGGGACGGGCCCGCATGAAGGCCGACATCGCTTTCGAGATGTTTGAACTTTTGGGTCAACCCTATTTTTGCTGGCACGACGCTGACATCCGTCCCGAGCAAGGCAACTTTGCTGAAAACCTCAATGCCTTGGAAGAGATCACCAATTACATCGGTGAAAAGATGCAGGTTTCAGGCACCAAGCTTCTTTGGGGTACGGCCAATATGTTTAGCCATCGTCGCTGGATGTCCGGCGCCAGTACTAATCCAGACCCTGACGTTTTTGCATACGCCGCAGCGACAGTAAAATCCTGTATCGACGCGACCCACAAGCTTGGCGGCGAAAACTATGTTCTTTGGGGCGGACGTGAAGGCTATGAGACCCTGCTGAACACGGATCTGAAAACCGAACTGGACCACATGGGCCGATTTTTAAACATGGTCGTAGAGTACAAGCACAAGATCGGGTTCAAAGGTACAATTCTTGTAGAACCGAAACCTCAGGAGCCTTCCAAGCACCAATACGACTATGACGCAGCTACTTGCATCGGATTTCTCAGGAAGTACGGGTTGGAGAACGAAGTGAAACTGAATCTCGAGCAGGGCCATGCGATTCTTGCTGGGCATAGCTTTGAGCATGAAATTGCGGTCGCGGCCGCAGAAGGGATGCTGGGTTCGATTGATATGAACCGCAACGACTATCAGTCTGGATGGGATACAGACCAATTCCCGAACAATACACCGGAAGTTGCCCTAGCTTACTATTACATCTTGAAGGCCGGTGGTTTTACCACCGGTGGCACTAATTTCGACGCCAAAATTCGCCGACAATCGATTGACGCCGTCGATCTGGTGGCGGCTCATATCGGTGGAATGGACATATGCGCACGCGGTTTAAAAGCAGCGGCTGCAATGATTGAAGATGGAGGTTTGGAAAACGCGCTTTCGCAACGGTATTCCGGTTGGAAATCTCCAAAAGCGGAGTCCATGTTAAGCGGCAGCCTGGATGAAATTTTCGCTCGCGTTTTAAGTGACGGAATAGACCCAGAGCCGCAATCTGGACGCCAGGAAATACTAGAGAATTATTTGAACAGATTTGTTTAACTGCCAAACTTAGGTATTTTCCGCTGTTGTCAAAAGTCACGCCGAGCCGCCCTCGGTTCTGAGGACGCGAGGGGAGGTTTTGTTCATAGCCCGTCCATAAAGACAAATCCTTTCCTTGATCTGGTCAAACGGCCGCAATTCTTTTTGGGTCACAAATGCTTGACGTTTGGGTCAGAAATGAATGACGTGATTGACCGATTTAATGAGGTTTTGGCCGTCGATTGAGTCAAATATCAGTGACGTTCCACATTTACTGTTGAACGTCACACGAACCTGACCCAACCGTCACAGTTGGACCAGAAACGGGGTGAACGTTCGACATCGGAAGGCACCCCCGATGTTGGACATCAATTAATTTTGGCCTCTGCGTCTTAAACTGACCCAAAATTCCCATTTTAATTCTCCCGCAGAGGGTTTCGTTTGATCTGGCTCCCCTTTTGGAAAATCTGGGCTGATTTGCAGATCAGACAGCGAAGCTGCCTGTTTCTGCCGACCTGCCACGTGGCGGACGCGGGAGGGGGCGAGGCAATGCTATTCGATAGCGGTGGTGCGGCCCGCAGGCATAGCCGAGGACACGTTCCTGTCTAATAGCGTTGCCCGAGGGGGAGAGCCGCGCCCTCACCCTGACGGCCAAGGGCGTTTGGCTTGTCCAAATCCCGCTGGCCCACGAAAGGAAGGTGATGGGAAAGAGGGCTTACCGCTATTTGCGATCGAACCCTTCTGTCAAACTTCAAAAAGTAATTGTGGCCACCAAGCAGACCTTCGCTGCTAGTGCAGCACTAGGCCTTAGTGACGGCGGCAATGCACTGGAAGCGGACGTTAAATCAAAGATGCAGTGCTTTGGAGCCTTGGACAGCAGCTATGCAGACAAAGCTGCCGTTGATTGTTCATTACAATTGGAAATCTAACGATCTAGTCGCAGCGTTTTCTGAGAAAGTCTCTACGCATATTCTTCAAATTCTGGGTTGTGCATTTGAACCCAACGAGTGTCTCATCAGGTTGTAATGTGTTCATTGGATCTTAGCAGTGTTCGACGCGTC
>NZ_JBXWOA010000013.1:0-130952 GCF_059610645.1 Ruegeria sp. CDSC054
CGCGGGATGGAGCAGCCCGGTAGCTCGTCAGGCTCATAACCTGAAGGTCGTAGGTTCAAATCCTACTCCCGCAACCAAACTTTAAGGTCGGATAATCTCAACGCAGCCCGGGCAGACTACAATTGATCGCCCAGATCAATCGCTTAACGTCTCAAACTCGCCAGCCGAATAGCCTGCAACGTCGTAGGGCATCGTCAGGGCGTCGAAACGGGTTTTCCGTTGTAGCATGATGCTGTGTTGAGTCTGCCTGATCTGTCCCGCCTCATGGGTTTCAGTTTCCCGTGTTCCGTCGTCACCTATGCGTAAGCGTCCTATCGGGGCCCAGAAGCTCCACTTTCATTCTTTTCCAACCAGCTTAAGACTATCGAACAAGCGATTGGGGCAAGTTGATTGCGTCCGTCTATTGTATCATTTGCTGGACCGACAACATTGATGGCAAAGTCATCTGGAAACAGGCCGGTTGGTTCGGCACGTCTCCATGTGCCTCTTTTAGGTCCCGGCACACAGTCTGGACAGAAATCGGAGAACTACGAATATCGAGCTCCGTGCTAGAGAATTACCTGTATTTTACATACCCCTTGGCTGAGCACCTACCAGAATCGCGCGTTTTCAGGTATGAGTCCAAGCATTGATTTATTCTTTGAGGTAATGCCATGACCATTGTTCGCACCCTAACTGAGTACCGTGCTGCGCTCCGGGAGATTGAATACCTGTGGGATTCTGAGCCTGATACTGACGAGGGTAAGCGGCTGGAAGAGTACTTGTCCGCGGTCGAACACTACGAACAGCTTTCCAACACGGCACCCGACAAGCACGCCATTGCCTAAACCTGTGGCATCACATCGCCGTGAGTGCTGCTCACAGTTCTAGGAGAATAGAGATGAACAGGAACTACCTAATAATCGCTGCAGTGATTGTCTTTGTCTTAGCTATCTTCATGATGAGGTCAGGTGGCGAGGATGCAGAGGGTGATGAAGCTGCACCAGCTGCGGCTACGGAATAGGCGCATCTCGGGGTGGAGAGCGCCAATGCGTAAGTGTTGCATCTAACTCCTAAGAAATGGTCTCCCTTATACATTGGGGGCGGTCCATATTGCCGCGTAGCGCCAATATGGAAAAAATTCCGCAGTCGGCCCAAACAAAACCTTGGACAAGTTCTCTTTGCCGCTGCGCGGCATCAGTCAAAACAGACGTTCGCATATTCCGCTACATACGGGCTTGCTTAAGTGGGTTCTTCCGTACCAGACGAACTCAAGGATGCATCAACGCTTTCAAGGCTTGGAAAACCCTGGCCAGCGTTGTCGAGCACGCGGTGAATCTGACTTAAGGATCTTTCGATACGGTCAATTTGAAGCTTAGAATCTGCGACGTGTCTGTGGAGGATGGACAAACAATCATCCCGCTTTCGTATCGAAGCAGCAACAATGGTGACGTTCAGCCACCTCTTCGGCCTATCCCGATCCGAACAAGAGTTTTGGGTGATGGGTATCCAAACCAGGATCTAACTGTGTCGCAGCAGCACGGCATATTGGTGTCATCAGCTGTCGTTATGCGCATGTTTGAGTGTCAGGATGTTTTGATCCCGGCAAAAAAGCTGCCGCCTTTGGATGGCATCGACTTTCTGCCCAACACCGCGGGTAGCGTCGAATATTTCCACATACTTTTCGATCGGCATGAGCCCATCTGGTCCAACTTGGCGCTGACGGAAAGCTCGTTTACCGGCCTAGAGGCACTCAGGACTGTATCTCCAGAAGCCCGGAAAGGAATTAAAGACTTGTTTCCCGAATGTTGCGATCCACAGTTTGAGGCGATTTCTGCACGCTACATTCCCAAATAGCGCAAGCATATGCGCAAGTTGGTGGAACGCCACCAGGTGAACAACAAGCCACTTTTTAGCTGATCATCTTTCTCAGACCCGTTTACGTCGCTTTTGAGATTTGAGAACGCTGACGAAGGATCGTTTGATCACCGCTTGGGCGGTAAAACCCATTTCATCTCGTCCGGCTTTTAGACGCGATTGAAAATTTCTGCTAATATGTCCTTCAAGTGCAATGTGGGTTTGAGTTGCCGCGCCGCTTTTGCCGATACGAACGAAGTCCCCACTGCATTTGTGAATCAGAGCTGAACCACCGTCGTATGTCATTTGGATTGGCTTGCGGTGAGAACCGCTTTTCAGCTGAACCAACTCTGGTGATAGAGCAGCCGGCAATCAAACAAGTTTAATAGAACTATAACTAAACTTTAGATTTAAAACATAATTTTGACTTTTCCCGCTCACAGGGAACGCACCACGCAGTTTTACCTCTGATCCGGTCCGCAAATGGAATCGGAGGCTTCGAAATGCTGGATAAAAGGAATCTCTTTCGCCCTCAGCGAGCGCCAGCCAGAGCGAATTGCAAACCTACGCGCCGCGGAATCAAAGCTATGGTGGCGGTGCTGTTTGCAGGAGTACTGACCTCGGTGACTTCTGTCCCTTCGCCCACGGTAGCTGACGGGCTGATGGTTGTTGGCAGCGACCGAGGCGGATATCTGCATGACCGTTTGATCGAGATCGAAAACCTGCAAAAAAACGGCATTCAGGTCGAAATTCGGGGACGTGTCTGCTTTTCGACCTGCACGATGTTTCTGGGCCTTCCTGGAACCTGTGTGGATCCTGACACGACATTTGGATTCCATGGACCTTCGCGAAGTGGTCGGCGGCTTGCTCCAGAAGACTTTGACTATTTCAGTCAGGTCATGGCCGCGTACTATCCAGAACCACTGAGGACGTGGTTCTTGGAAAAAGGGCGTAACCGCATCAACGGCGTTTTCAGGATAAAAGGCGCCGAGATCATCAGAATGGGAATTCCTGCCTGCCGGACCGCCTGAATGAAGCTTGCTTAGACCAGCGCGCAAATGTTAGACGCCTTGGGTCTTGACCACCGGCCCTTGAATTCAGTGCTAGCCGGTCGCAGTAGCCACTCAGGAGGCCCCCTTAACGTGCTGTCATCGCTGATTCAACGTTTCGGGCGACGCGCGGTCTTTCCCGCCGCGATGCCGGACAAGCCGACCTGTGTCATTGGTGACGTGCATGGTTGCATAAGGCAGTTGCAGAATCTGTTACCTCAGATTCCAAGGGATCATCGGGTCATCCTTGTCGGAGATTATGTCGATCGCGGCGAAAACAGCGCTGACGTTCTGCGTCTGATCCAAAACCGCCCGGACTTCATCTGTCTGAAGGGAAACCACGAAGACATGATGTTGAATTTCCTGCGTGACCCTGAACAACATGGCCCGCGCTGGCTGCGTTATGGCGGTCTGCAGACGCTGGCTTCATTTGATGTGCGGAACGTGCGCGCCGAAATGGCCGCTGCCGAGCTCGTCGCCTGCCGTGACAATCTGTTGGCGGAAATGGGACCTGAACTGGTCCAATGGATCACGGAACTAAGGGCCTTTGACTATTCCGGAAACGTTCTTGTGACACATGCTGGTGCAAATCCGAATACGCCCGCCGATCAGCAAACTGAAAA
Organism: Ruegeria sp. CDSC054; assembly: GCF_059610645.1. Taxonomy (NCBI): domain Bacteria; kingdom Pseudomonadati; phylum Pseudomonadota; class Alphaproteobacteria; order Rhodobacterales; family Roseobacteraceae; genus Ruegeria; species Ruegeria sp. CDSC054. Next base: position 3,509 of record NZ_JBXWOA010000013.1, read on the forward strand.
AACCCTGATATGGGGCGACCCAGAATTTCGGACAACCGACAGACGGGACGGCGTTTGGGTTGTTTACGGACACACAATTGTCGATCAACCCACAGCCCGGCGCGGACGGATTGCCGTGGATACCGGCGCCTTTGCCACTGGCGTATTGAGCGCGGTCTGCCTGGACGGTGGTGAGCCTACATTCATCAGTGCCGGCGCTTAGCGGGTTTGACGCAAATACAAAGTTGAAAAAACTCGAAAATTTCGAAGGTGCGCAGTTTCGGACCCTCACCGGCGTTCGTGGCGCCGGGCATCCTTTTTTCCGACCAAACCAAGCCGGGCCTTGTCAGGTCATGACGGTTTCAATAGGAAAATTAGGAACCGCGTTAAATTATAGAGCTTTTTATGTTGATCTGTCCTGTCCTTCTTTGTGGAGGCTCCGGTACACGCCTCTGGCCTTTGTCCCGAAAGAGCTACCCGAAGCAATTCGTTCCATTGGTCGGCGAAGAGACTCTGTTTCAGGCGGCTGCCCGCCGGTTGTCCGGAACAAACGCGGAATTGGAATTTGAATCGCCGGTGGTTCTGACCAACTCGGACTTTCGGTTCATTGTTGCGGAACAGCTACAGGCAATCGGAATTGATCCTGGAACAATCATGATCGAACCTGAGGGTCGCAACACAGCGCCAGCGGTTCTTGCGGCGGCACTGTATGCTTATGCCAAGGATGAGGCCGCTGTATTGCTGGTTGCCCCTTCCGATCACGTCGTACCGGATGCTGCTGAATTTCAGGCTGCTGTTGCCCGTGGTCTGGAGGCGGTTGCACAAGGCAAACTGGTGACGTTTGGCATTACTCCTACACATGCGGAAACGGCGTATGGATATCTTGAGCTGGCCGCGGGTTCGGGCGGTGACGGAGCGCCTGTTCCGTTGAAGAAATTCGTCGAAAAGCCGGACTTGGCCCGTGCGACCGAAATGCTGGAGGCCGGGAATTACAAATGGAACGCGGGCATTTTCCTGTTTCGTGCGGCAGATATCATCGCAGCCTTCCAGGCCCACGCGCCCGATCTGATAAAACCGGTGAAGGAAGCGGTTGAAACAGCAACGCCGGACTTGGGGTTCCTGCGCCTCAACCCTGAAAGCTGGGCGCAGGCCGAAGACATTTCGATCGACTATGCCGTAATGGAAAAAGCAACAAACTTGTCGGTCGTGCCTTTCGGCGCTGCATGGTCGGACCTGGGCGGCTGGGACGCCGTATGGCGTGAAAGCGGCCCTGACGCACAAGGCGTGGTGACCAGCGGGGGCGCAACAGCGATTGATTGCCACAACACCCTTTTGCGGTCGGATAGCGAGCAGCTGGAAATCGTGGGTATCGGACTGGACAATATCATCGCTGTCGCGATGAATGATGCGGTTTTGGTTGCCGATGCATCGCGGGCGCAAGACGTCAAAAAGGCGGTGAGCGCGCTTAAGGAAAAAAACGCGCCCCAGGCGACGGAATTCCCAAAGGACCACCGCCCGTGGGGGTGGTTCGAAAGCCTGGTGGTTGGCGAGCGGTTTCAGGTGAAGCGTATCCATGTGCACCCTGGTGCATCGCTGAGCCTGCAAAGCCATTTCCACCGTTCCGAACACTGGATTGTTGTCGAGGGTACCGCCCGTGTGACAATCGATGATCGTGAGCAATTGGTGACCGAAAACCAGTCTGTCTATATCCCTCTCGGGGCCACGCACCGGATGGAGAATCCGGGAAAGGTTCCGATGGTCCTGATTGAAGTGCAGACCGGCACATATCTGGGTGAGGATGATATCGTGCGCTACGAAGACAAATACGCGCGGGGGCAGGGGGCCAAAGGCTGAACCGCGCCTGAAGTTTCAGTGTGACGTTGATTCAAAAATGCGCGGCAGGGATCAAGTATGCCGCCGCGCAATTTTTCTTTGTGTGGGGGGGGCTGACGGCGCAACGCGCGGTGCGCTGGCGGATCGTTAAATGGATAATCCTAACGTGCCGCTGACTGACACAGACAGCGAGACATGAATCAAGATGACCAACCCATTCAGCAACCGAGCCTCCAGCCTGTCCGGCCCTGCGCGTGACATTGTTCCCGTTGTCGCTTCGGACAATTCGGATCTGGCCGATGTAGCAATCGGTCTCTACGTCGAATCCGGCGGAGCGATTGTTCTGACCACCGTTCGGGGCGAAACCCGTACAGTTCAGGTGTCGGACTTTTCGATCCTGCCGGTGGGGACAACGCGTGTACATGCAACCGGAACTACAGCGCCCGGTATCCATGCGATGGTATTGGCCTAAACGCAGGTCAATCAAGTCAAGGTTCGAAGGCGCGCAGCCAGTGACAACCGTTTAGTCTGCGCCAAACAAATCCCGGGTAAACACCTTGCCCGCGACATCCTCAAGTTCGGGGCTGTGCCGGTTGGCAACGATCAAATCGGCTTCGGACTTAAAGGCTTCGAGATCCTGCACGACACGAGACCGGAAAAACTCCTCCCCCTCCAGCGCCGGTTCATAAACAATGACCTCGACTCCCTTGGCTTTCAGTCGCTTCATGATCCCTTGGATCGAGGACTGACGGAAATTGTCGCTGCCCACTTTCATGACCAGCCGGTGAATACCAACGACGCGCGGGCCCCGCATCAGAATCTGATCGGCCAAAAAATCCTTTCGCGTCCGATTTGCGTCCACGATGGCGCGAATGAGGTTTTGCGGAACATGGTTGTAATTGGCCAAAAGCTGTTTGGTGTCTTTTGGCAGGCAATAGCCTCCATACCCGAAGGAAGGATTGTTGTAATGGCCACCAATGCGCGGATCCAGTGAAACGCCTTCGATGATCTGGCGGGTGTTCATGCCACCAGCCATTGCGTAACTGTCGAGCTCGTTGAAAAAGGCCACTCGCATGGCGAGGTAGGTGTTGGAAAACAGCTTGATCGCCTCGGCCTCATCCGGGTCGGTGAACAGGACGTCCACATCTTTGGTCACGGCACCTTCCAGCAAAAGCTCGGCAAACACCCGCGCCCGGTCCGAACGTTCGCCGACGATCACGCGGGACGGGTGGAGGTTGTCATAAAGCGCTCGCCCTTCACGCAGGAACTCCGGTGAGAAAATGAAATTGTCGCTGTCCAGATCGGCGCGCAGCGCCTGAATATACCCCACTGGGATCGTCGATTTGATGATGATCGTGGCCTTGGGGTTGATCGCGTTCACTTGCCGGGCAACGGCTTCGACGCTTGAGGTGTCGAAGTAGTTGGATTTGGCATCATAATTCGTCGGGGTCGCCACGATCACAAACTCGGCGTCTTCGAAGGCCGGTTCTGTGGTTGCCCTGATCGAAAGGGCTCGGTTTGCAAGAAAGTCTTCCAGTTCGGCATCAACGATGGGGCACTGGCCGGAATTGACCATTTCAACCCGCTCTTTTGAAATGTCGATTGCAGTGACATCGTGGTTTTGAGCCAATAGCACCGCATTGGACAATCCCACATATCCGAGACCTACAACTGCAATCTTCATTCCTTTGCCCTCATACTCGCAAACCGGTGTGTACTTCACCTGCTTTATTGCTTGCCGATTGTAAATGCGGGTGTGTGTGCCGAAAACCCCATCGTTACGAAATTATTCGAGGTTCCGATCCGTTGGATGCAGGTCCGAACCAAATGCTGGCCATCTAAGGCGTTCGTTCTGATCTGAGGCGCTTCAAGCCAAGTCAGTTCCATGACTCCAAATGAGATGAAATCAATCAAGATACTGAAAAAAAACAATTTAGTGGTAATGATAATAATATGGATGATTTTCTGGAATTCGGCATTCTCAGGTTGAAGCTGGTATGATAACGGTCAGCCAACACTTGATTTAGGAGATTCAGGATGATCAAAGCGTCTCTTCTCTTGTTAGGCTGATTCCATCCTGAAAAAGAGGGGGTTTCATGCTTTTTATCACGAACAGATTTCCGACCCAGAGTATTCGCACCCGTAAAGGACGCCGTTTTACCTTTGATCTGGACAATAACGCGCCTTCAAACTCGGTGTTTTACTGTGAAAAGGGCGAAGATGAGCATCACACCGAAATCACCAGTAAAGAGCTGCTGCGGCGTGTGCGTGACAACAATTGCCGCCAGATCCTGCTGTATCTTCACGGGTTCAACAACCTGCCGGAGGATGTGTTCGAAACCACGGCTGAGCTTCAGCGTCTGTGCGATCAGGCCAAACCCAGTGAAGTGATGGTGTTACCCCTGATCTGGCCCAGCGACGCCAAGCAAGGGATCGTTCAGAAATACTGGGATGACCAGAAATCCGCGGACCAAAGCGGGTTTTCCTTTGCGCGGGTGCTGGAGCGATTTCTGGAATGGCGCAACAGTGAGGATAACGAGCCCGAAATCGCCCCCTGTCTGAAACGGATCAACCTTCTGGCGCATTCGATGGGCAATCGGGTTTTGCGCCAAACGCTGATAGAATGGGATCGGTACGATCTGGCGTCGGGCGTGCCCCTGTTGTTTCGCAATACCTTCATGGTCGCTGCAGATGTCGTTAATGAATCCGTGCATGAAAATGAGCCCGGTGTGCTGGTCAGCCATGCTTCGCGGAATGTGGTTGTCTATTTCGCCTCTGACGATCTGGCGTTGCGGGCCAGTAAGGCTGCGAACCTCAAGAACAAAGTTGCGTCTCGCCGGTTGGGTCATACCGGGCCAGAGAACATCGACCGAACCCCGCACAACATATTTCAGGTTGATTGCGACGATATCAATACGGCCTATGACACGCCTACCGGCCACAAATATTTTGGTCCGGTTTCGCCGGGTGGCGAGGCGGGCCTTGTGTTCCGGCATATTTTTCAATGCGTCCAATCCGGGCGCGTTTTCCCGGATGATCCGCATCAGCGCTCGGTCATTTTGCGCTGAATCAGGCGTTCGCGATATGTCGGCTTTTCAAATTTGATCAGAAATCCAAATAGTTCACAATCTGGTGTTGCAACCTTCAGAATGATCTGGATGATCAGCACTACCAAGACCGGCAAAACCGGTCTGCCGTTTCATGGAACGGTACTAACGAAAAAACGGGGAGATTATAATGATCCTGAAGAACCTGATGATCGCTGCCAGTGCGACCGCATTGATGGCGGGTGCCGCATCGGCGGAAACGCTGCGATGGGCGCGTGCTGGTGACGCGCTGACGCTGGATCCGCACTCGCAAAACGAAGGCCCGTCACACACAATACGTCACCAGATGTACGAGCCGCTGATCATCCGCGACGTAACAGGCGCGTTTGAACCTGCACTGGCGACCGAGTGGGGTCCCAAGGCTGATGACCCGAATGTCTGGGTCTTCAAGCTGCGCGAGGGTGTGAAATTCCATGACGGCGCAGACTTCAACGCCGAAGACGTGGTGTTCAGCTTTGAACGGGCCAAGCAACCCAATTCCGACATGAAAGAGCTGATCGGCTCGATCACCGAAGTGCGTGCGGTTGACGATTATACCGTCGAGATCGTCACAGACGGTCCGAACCCGATCCTGCCATCGAACCTGACCAACCTGTTCATTCTGGACAAGGGCTGGGCCGAGGCGAATGACACAGTCAATGTGCAGGATTTCGAAGGCGGCGAGATCACCTATGCCACCACCAATGCCAACGGTACGGGGCCTTATGTCCTTCAAAGCCGCGAGCCTGACGTCAAAACCGTGATGGTGCGCAACGACAACTATTGGGGCATCGGCCAGTTCCCCATGGAAGTGACCGAGATTGTCTATACCCCGATCCAGAACGCTGCGACCCGTGTCGCGGCGATGTTGTCGGGTGAGGTGAACTTCCTGCAGGATATGCCGGTGCAAGACATTGACCGCGTCAATGGTGCCGATGGCCTGATGGTCAAGCAAGCCCCACAGAACCGTGTGATCTTCTTTGGCATGAACCAGGGTGCGGACGATATCGAAGCAGACAACGTAGACGGCAAGAATCCTCTGGCCGATGTGCGTGTGCGTCAGGCGATGTCGATGGCGATCAACCGTGATGCGATCAAGCAGGTCGTGATGCGCGGCCAATCGCAGCCTGCGGGCATGATCGCACCGCCATTCGTGAACGGCTGGACCGAAGCTATGGACGGCGAATCCGCCACTAATCTGGAAAAGGCCAAGGAACTGATGGCAGAGGCAGGTTATGCCGATGGCTTCTCGCTCCGGTTGGACTGCCCGAATGATCGATACATCAACGATGAAGGGATCTGTCAGGCGGCCGTTGGGATGCTGGGCCAGATCGGCGTGACTGTGAATCTGGACGCAAAGCCCAAGGCGCAGCACTTCCCGCTGATCACCGATGGCAAGACAGATTTCTACATGCTGGGTTGGGGTGTTCCGACATATGACTCGGAATACATCTTCAACTTCCTTGTCCACGGTCGCGAAGACGACATCGGCACATGGAACGGAACCGGCTATCAGGACGACGCGCTGGACACGAAGATCAAGTCGCTCGCCTCGAACACCGACCTGGACGCCCGTAATGCCGACATCGCCGACATCTGGCGTGTGGTGCAGGACGAAGCGCTTTACATCCCCATTCATCACCAGGTTCTGAACTGGGGCATGGCCGACGGTGTGGGTATCGAAGTGGATGCCGAAGACCAACCCAAGGTCAAATACTTCACCATTAAATAAGTCAAAACATTTGACGATCAGACAGGGCGCGATTTTCGCGCCCTGTTTTTTGTTGCGATCTGAGATTTCCTTGCGCATGCGGCAAAAACCAAGAAAACTCGACCCCAGAAACAGGGAGACATAACAATGATCCTCAGGAACAGCGCCATTGGCATTGCAATGCTGGCTGCCACCAGTGTTCAAGCTGCAGATTTTAAATGGGCCTCCACCACGGACCCGCAAACCATGGACCCGCACGCGGTCAATTCGGCTCCGGTTCTGGGATTTCTTAACAACGTCTACGAAGGACTGGTCCGCCGCGACAAGGACATGAGCGTTCAGCCCGCCTTGGCTGTCAGCTGGGAGCCGATTGGCGAAGGCGACGGTTGGCGCTTCAAACTGCGTGAGGGCGTGACCTTCCACGACGGCAGTACCTTTGATGCGAAGGACGTTCTGTTCAGCTATAAGCGCGCCTCGGGCGAGGCTGCGGATACCCGCAGTTGGTTTGCGCCGGTCAGTGAGGTGATCGTGGTCGACGACTATACTGTCGATATCATGACGACCGCGCCGAACCCGTTGTTCCCGTCTTCGATTGCCAACTGGATGATCATGGATCAAGGCTGGACCGAGGCGAATGATGCCGCCGTCCCAGACAAAGAGGCCGGCAATTATGCGACGATCAATGCCAATGGCACCGGTGCATTCAAAGTCACCGAGCGCGAGCCGGGTCTGAAAACCGTACTGGAACCTCACGAGGGCTGGTGGGGAGATGTCGAACACAATATCACCCGCGCCGAGTTTAACCCGATCCAGAACCCTGCGACCGCCGTTGCGGCGCTGTTGTCGGGCGATGTGGATATGATCAACCCGGTGCCAATCCAGGACGTCGCGCGCCTGCAAGAAGACAGTGATGTCGAAGTCATCAAGGGGATCGAGGCCCGCGTGATCATGCTGGGCTTTGATCACGAGGCTGAGACGCTGAAATATACCGACGATGAGGGCAAACCCAATCCGTTCCGCGACCCGCGCGTCCGCAAGGCGGTGGCGCAGGCGGTGAATGTCGATGCCATTCTGGCCACCATCATGCGCGGCAATGCCGAAGCGGCCTCGCAATTGGTGAGCCCGGCCATGAGCGGTTATTCTGCGGCCCATGCCGAACGTCCCGCATTTGATGTCGAGGGTGCCAAGGCTCTGCTGGCCGAGGCAGGCTACGCCGATGGGTTCTCATTCGGTCTGAAATGCCCCAATGACCGCTATCTGAATGACGAAGCCGTCTGTCAGGCTGTGGTCAGCATGCTGGCCCAGATCGGGATCACCGCCGAGCTCGAGGCGATGCCTGTGCGCAATTACTGGCCCGAGCTACGCGAGGATAACTATGACATGTACCTGCTGGGTTGGAGCCCCGGAACATTTGACGCGGAACACCCGGTCCGGTTCCTTGTCGCGACACCAAACGAAGAGAAAAAGCTGGGCAGCTGGAATTTCGGTGGGTTCTCGAACGCGCGTGTGGATGAGCTGTTGCCTGCAATCCAGTCCGAGCTGGATGAGACGAAGCGTCAGGCGATGTTGGACGAAGTGGCTAAGATCATTCAGGACGAACAGGTCTATGTGCCCATGTACGTGCAGCCACTGGTCTGGGGGACACGCAGCAATATCGAGCTGACACAGCGCCCCGACAATTTCTTTTTGCTGCGCTGGGTGACGGTGAACTGAAGACGCTTGAAATATGGATTGGCGAGGGCCGGTTCGGCACCGCCAATCCGCATTAAACCCTGCTTAAAACCAATGACGCAGGAAATAAGGATCGCTTTGATACCTTCCCGTTAGCGATACCTTGACCATCCGGTCGACGCGTGCATAGAGAAGCGGATCAATGGGGAAAGTGAATGTTCGCATATATCGTCCGAAGGATGTTTCAGTCCGTGATCGTACTGTTGGTCGTGGGTCTGGTCGCATTTTCTATGTTCCGGTTTGTCGGCGATCCGATCGACAACATGCTGGGTCAGGAGCGTACGCAAGCCGATATCGACCGGCTGCGGGCTGAACTGGGGCTGGATCAGCCTTTTCCGGTTCAGTACTACAAGTTCCTGAAAAATGCCGTTCAAGGCAATTTTGGCGTGTCTTATCGTCAGGGACGTCCTGTCTCGACCATCATAGCCGAGCGCGCGCCGGCCACGCTGGAACTGGCTTTTGTTTCCGGCTTTCTGGCAATCACCATGGGGATTGCGCTGGGCGTGTTCACAGCCATCCGACGACAAGGGATTGCTGCGAATGTCATCATGACCGTTTCCCTGATAGGGGTGTCCCTGCCGACCTTCCTGATTGGGATCTTGTTGATCTACATTTTCTCGGTTGAATTAGACCTCTTACCCAGCTTCGGGAGGGGCGAGACCGTTATGATTGGCAACTGGTCCACCGGTTTCCTGACGGCCTCTGGCCTCAAAGCGCTGATCCTGCCCGCGATTACGCTGGGTCTGTATCAGATGACCCTGATCATGCGTCTGGTCCGGTCGGAAATGCTTGAGGTGTTACGCGCCGATTATGTCCGGTTTGCACGCGCTCGCGGTTTGTCGGACCGGGTGATCAACTTTCGCCACGCGCTGAAGAACACTATGGTTCCCGTGATCACGATCACCGGCCTGCAGCTGGGCTCGATCATCGCCTTTGCCATCATCACCGAGACGGTGTTCCAGTGGCCTGGCGTTGGCCTGCTGTTCATCAACGCGATCCAGTTTGTCGATATCCCCGTCATGGCCGCTTATCTGATGCTGATTTCGGTTATGTTCGTCTCGATCAACCTGATCGTCGACCTTCTTTATTATGCCATTGACCCGCGCCTGCGTGTCGACGCGAGGGCCACATGACCGATACCATCGAAACCCCGACCGCCCCCACCAAATCGCGATTTGCCAAGTTCTGGGACAGCGATTTTGCGTGGTCCTTCCGGCATTCTCCGGTTGCCTTGATCGCCTCACTGGTGGTGCTGATCCTTTTGCTGGCTGCCGTTTTTGCCCCGGTTATCGCACCCTATAATCCGTTCGATCCGGCGTCACTGAACCTGATGAACGGCTTCACGCCGCCGGGCACGCCGAATGCCTTTACGCAGGAAACTTTCTTTCTGGGGACCGACGATCAGGGACGCGACGTATTCTCGACCATTCTATATGGCATGCGCATCTCATTGTTTGTCGGCGTTTCAGCGGTGATGCTGGCGCTGATCATCGGTGTCATCCTTGGGCTGGTTGCGGCGTATTTTGGCGGTTGGGTCGAGACGCTCATCATGCGGATTGCCGATGTGCAGCTGACCTTTCCGGCCATTCTGGTTGCGATGCTCATCTTTGGTATCGCCAAGGGCGTTACGCCCCCCGAATACCGCAACGAGATGGCGATTTATGTTCTGATCATCGCGATTGCCCTGTCTGATTGGGTGCAATTTGCGCGGGTCGTACGCGGCGCTGCGCTGGTGGAAAAGAACAAGGAATACGTACAGGCCGCCCGTCTGATCGGGCGCGGGCCAATTCCGATCATGTTCCGGCATATACTGCCCAATGTCCTCAGCCCGGTTCTGGTTATTGCCACGATTTCGCTGGCGCTGGCGATTATCGCCGAGGCGACGCTCAGCTTTCTGGGCGTGGGTGCACCGCCGACCCAGCCGTCGCTGGGAACACTGATCCGTATCGGGCAGGGCTTCCTGTTCTCGGGTGAGTGGTGGATCCTGTTCTTCCCGGCCTGCACCCTTCTGGCGCTGGCCCTGTCTGTCAACCTGCTGGGCGACTGGCTGCGCGACGCGCTGAACCCCAAGCTGCGGTGATTACATGAGCCTTCTGACGATCAACGACCTGACGGTCGAATTCCCGACGCGCCGCCAACTGTTCACCGCTGTGGACCACGTGGACCTGTCCGTTGAACCCGGCGAAATCCACGGTCTGGTCGGCGAATCCGGTGCGGGCAAATCCACAATCGGAGCGGCCATCATGGGTTTGCTGGACCGGCCTGGCCGGATTGCCAGCGGCACCATCAAGCTGAGCGGTGACCAGATCAGCGGCCTGGATGCAGTCGCAATGCGCGGCCTGCGCGGCAAGAAAATCTCGATGATCTTCCAGGATCCTCTGACCTCGTTGAACCCGCTGTTCACCGTGCGCGAACAGCTGACCGAGACGATCCAGGCCCATCTGGGCGGAACGGATGCCGAGGCGAACAAGCGTGCCCGTGATCTGATCGACCGGGTGGGCATTCCTGACCCGGACACGCGGTTGGACCAATATCCGCACCAGTTCTCAGGCGGGATGCGGCAGCGTGTTGTGATCGCTCTTGCGCTGTGCACCGAGCCGGACGTGATTATCGCGGATGAACCGACCACGGCGCTGGACGTGTCCGTTCAGGCGCAGATCCTGGACTTGATCAAGGAACTGGCGCAAGAACGGCAGGTCGGCGTTATCCTGATCACCCACGACATGGGCGTGATCGCGGATACCACGGACAAGGTGACGGTTATGTATGCGGGTAAGGTGGTGGAAACCGGCCCGACGTCTCAAGTCATGGGTCAGCCCACGCACGAATACACCAAGTCGCTGATCGCCGCTGTCCCGCGCCCCACGTTGAAACTGCACCGCTTTCCGCAGATCAGCTATGGCGGGCGTGAGACCCGTTTTGCCATCGACGATATGGCCCGGCACTGGCCCAAGGTGGACAATGACACCAGCAAACCGGTGTTCGAGATTCGCAATCTGACCAAGAAGTTCCTGCAGCGCAAAGGCCTGCTGCCGTGGGACCGCACTTATTTCACTGCCGTTGACGATGTCAGCTTTGACATTCGTGCGGGTGAGGTATTCGGGGTGGTGGGTGAATCCGGCTCTGGCAAGTCTACCATCGCGCGGATGATCGCGGGGCTGTACCCGGTTGATGGCGGTACGATCACCTTTGAGGGGCAGGTGGTTAGTGATCTGACCAACAAGGCCGCGTTGGATGCGTATCGCAAGAACATTCAGATGATCTTTCAGGATCCGTATTCGTCGCTGAACCCCCGGATGCGGGTTGACGATATCGTGGCCGAACCAATCCGTCATCACAAGCTGATGGAAGGGTCCGATGTAAAACGCCGCGTGGACGAATTGCTGGATCAGGTGGGACTGGGCCATGAGGCCGGGCTGAAATTCCCGCACGAATTCTCAGGTGGTCAACGGCAGCGTATTTCGATTGCCCGTGCTTTGGCGACACAGCCGCGGTTCTTGATCTGTGACGAACCAACCAGCGCCCTGGACGTGTCCATTCAGGCGCAGATCCTGAACATCCTGAAAGACCTACAGGAACATCTGGGCTTGACGCTGCTGTTTATCAGCCACGACCTGCCGGTGGTACGTCAAATGTGCGACCGGGTGGCCGTGATGAAACAGGGCAAGGTGGTTGAGTTGCAGGAAACCAACGAACTCTTCGCCAACCCGCAGACCGAATATGCAAGCGAGCTGCTGCGGTTGATGCCGAAACTCGACGATCTGTCGACGGATGGGCTAGAGGCCGAGACCTAATTCCAAAGACCCAATTGCCCGTCACTCGGGCAATTGGGTGTGCATATACATTAAAATATTCAAACTTTGCAGACTCATCCGGGTTTGTTGTGCTACGTCTGTCTTTGGAGTTGGGGGCTTCAGAGGGGCGAAATGTCTCAGGACCTTAGGGACTGGCTAAGCGCACTTGGATTATCTGACTACGCGCAAGCCTTTTTGGATAACAAAATTGATTTTGGAATTTTACCCGATTTGACGGGTGAAGACCTGATCGAAATCGGAGTCACTGCTGTCGGCGACCGTCGGCGGCTTTTGCGCGCGATTGCCGAGCTTGAGACGTTCGAAACTGCCCCGCCATTTCAGCCTCAGGAATCCCTGGAGCCTGCGAAACGGCAGGTAACGGTCATGTTCGCCGATCTGACCGGATTTACTCGTTTGACCAGCGAACTGGATGCCGAAGACATGCACGCGCTGCTCAACGCGTTTTTCACCAGGGTGGACAAGGTCGTCGAAAAATACGGTGGCCGGATCGACAAGCATATTGGCGATGCGGTCATGGCAGTGTTCGGCGCGCCGATCTCGCACACGAATGATACCGAACGGGCCGCGCGGGCAGCACTGGAAATTCACACGGTTCTGCCTGGCCTGAACCCTCCGCTGACCTGCCATATCGGGATTGCATCAGGGCAGGTTATTGCCAGTACAACAGGCAGTCAGGCGCATACGGAATACACCGTGACCGGTGATGGTGTGAACCTGGCCTCGCGCATCACTGACATGGCGGCGCCGGGGGAAACTTTGGTTTCACATGACATTCAGCGTGCGTTAGGGCCGCTTTTTGTTGGTGAGTCGATGGGCGAAAAGGCAATCAAAGGCCTTGGTGATCCGGTTGAGTTGTGGCGGCTGGACCGGATGGCGCGCAACATCCGGTCGCGCAGGCATCGCTTTGTGGGCCGCGAGCGAGAGCTGTCCCTGTTTTCGGCAACGTTCGATCGATGCCAGCGGCACGGTAAGGGTGAAGTCCATATCGTACTGGGCGAGCCGGGTATTGGCAAAACGCACCTGTCGGAACAGGTGGCTGAGCTGGCCGACAGCCTGTCTTATTCCATCCACAATGGCGTGGTCATGGATTTCGGCGCGCGCGAGGGGCATTCAGCCATCCAATCCGTGACACGCAGTATTCTTGGGCTGGAGCCGACGGATGATACGGAAACCTGTGCATCTGTCGCGAAGGATGCAATTAGCAAGGGTTGGGTAACAGCGGCGAATGCCGCGCACCTGAATGCCCTGCTAGAGCTTGAACAAGACCCCGGTCTGGCCGAGGTCTATGCGGTGATGGACAATGCAACCCGTCTGCGGGGGCGTCGTCAGGTTATAGACGACCTGATTTCGGCCCGCAGCCAAAAAACGCCTTTGTTGATCCATATCGAGGATATCCACTGGGCTTCACCCGAGATCCTGACAGCTTGCGCCCATATCGCGGCGATGACGCGCAATCTGCCCTGCGTGTTGCTAATGACCAGCCGCGTGGAAGGCGATCCGATCGACCGCGAATGGCAACTTGCGACGGATGGTGCCCTGATATCCAAGCTGGAACTGGCGCCGATGGGGGACGAACAAGCCCGACAACTGGTCGAAGAGTTCACCGGGATCGACCCGGAACTGTTGGACGCCTGCGTGAAACGCGCCGGAGGCAATCCGCTGTTTCTTGAACAGTTATTGCGCAATATCGATGTGCTGAAACAGGAATCCGTTCCCGGCAGCATTCAGGGCATTGTTCAGTCCCGTCTGGATTCGCTGGACCGAACCAGCCGGACGTCGATTCAGGCGGCATCCGTGCTTGGGCAGCGGTTCTCGCCCGAAGTTTTGAATTTTGTTCTGGGTGAAGGGCATCTGGATACCTCGACCCTGATCCGCTCGGCCCTGATCCGCGAGGCTGAGGCCGATCTGATGTTTGCCCACGCGCTGATCCGCGACGGATCTTATGCAACTTTGGTGAAATCCGAACGCGCGCGCCTGCATCGTCAGGCCGCGAGTTGGTTTGAGGACCGCGACGCCACCCTGCGGGCACAACATCTGGATCGCGCGGGTGCAACTCATGCAGCCCAGGCTTATCTGGAAGCCGCGGACAAGCTGATACAGGTTTTTCAGTTCGACGATGCCAGCCCGTTGATCGAACGGGGGCTGGAACTGCCAGCACCCGCAGGGGTTCGCTTTGATCTGTTCTGCGCCCGGGGTGAGACGCACCGGCTGCAAGGTCTGTCCAATGATGCCCTGCGTGAATTCAAAGAGGCCGCAGAACTGGCCGAAACGGATGAACAAATCTGCCGCGCACAAATCGGCCTGGCGCAGGCTGCGCGGCAGGCCAGCCTGTACCAGGAAGCACTGGAAAGTCTGGACATTGCCGAGGCAGCTGCGGAACGCTGCGGGTCTGACCGCGACATTGCCCAGATCAACTATGTGCGCGGCAATGTATATTTCCCGCTGGGGCAGGTGACAAAGGCGCTTGAGAGTAATGAAAAGGCTCTAACACTGGCCAGAAAGCTTGAATCCGCACGACTTGAAGTTGGCGCGCTCAGTGGATTTGGCGACGCCAATTTCATGAATGCCACGATGCAGACCGCAACGGGGTTCTACACGCAGGCGGTCGAACGGGCGCGGGAAAAGGGTTTGGTCCGTGACTTGGCCGCAAACCTGCACAATCTGAGCGTCGCGCGTAGTTATACCGGCGAAATAGCGCAAGGAAAGCTGGATGCGCAGGAAGCCATTGAGGTGTCACAGAAGTATTTTGCCTTTGTTCCGGAATGCGTTGCGCAGACCTGTTTGGGCGTTGCGCACACCTTTTTAGGAGAAATAGATCAGGCGCTGGACGCCTTCACCCTGTCTGCCGAGATCGCAAACCGTGTTGGTGCAAAACGCCTCGAGGCGCAGGCGCTTGAACATCTTGCCCGCACACACGTCTATGCCGGGCAGCTGGAACAGGCGCGCGAAACCGGTCGCCGCGCGGTCGACATTGCCCTTGAGCACGGTCGGAATTTTGTCGGACCAAAAGCGCTGTCAGCTTTGGCCATGGCCGAAGAGGACCCAACTGCGCAGGATGAAAACCTAAAGCTTGGCGAGAAGATCATCGCCGAAGGCTGTGTTGGCCATAGCCACCTGCATTTCTATACCGACGCCGCTGCCGTCATGCTGGCGCGCAAGCAGTGGGACGAAGCCACACGGTACGCAGATGCCCTGGCCGATTTCACAGCGGATGAGCCCTTGCCGATGGTCGATCTGTCGATCCTGCAGGCTCGAACACTGGCTGAATGTGGGGGTTGGGGAATTCCTTTGACGGCACATGAGGGTTTCGATGAATTGAAGGCGCGGTTTCAGAACCTGGGCATCAAACAATCGCTGGTCGGGCCGCTGGACTAATCAGGTGAGGGGCTGAATGAGCATAGAAAAGAAAGTCTGGCTGATCTCGGGTTTTGTTACGCTGGGTCTGGCCCTTGTTCTGTTCAAACTCTGGATTGAACTGAACCATTTCGACGAGGACCCGACGCAATTGCCAGATCAGGCGTCGGTCGACGCTTACTTGCAAGACCTTCCAAATTTGCCAAGCTATCAGGTCAAAACTGGCATATTTATCAAATCCTTCAGTTTTACCGGTGCCAGTGATGTGCATGTCAGCGGCTATATCTGGCAGCATTATGAAGACGGTGTGCATGACGCCATCAAACCAGCCGAAGGCGAAGTGGGGTTCATCCTGCCGGAAGCTGCCGAGGCAGCGAGTGGCCTGATTGAAGAAGCCTACAGGATAGATCAGGGCGGGTCCGAGTTGATCGGCTGGTATTTTGAACAGACCTTGCGCCAGGCCTTTGACTATACCAATTATCCGTTTGACCACAAAACCGTCTGGGTCCGTTTCTGGCCGGGCGAGTTTGACGTAAATGTGGCTCTAATCCCTGACTTTTCGGCCTATCCGGCCACGGGGCCGAACGATATCTTTGGCATCGACAACCGGATCGTCATGGGAACGTGGGAGCGTGAAAACACCTATTTCGACTACCGGCTGTCCGATCTGGATACGACCCTTGGCATCGGCAAGAACGAATATCAGACCAACCTGCCTGAGCTGCACTATAATTTCGTCATCAAACGGAACTTTGCGAATGCTTTTATCGTCCACATGATCCCCCTGATTGTTGTGACGATGCTGCTGTTCGGGGCCGTCATGACGGTCACGCGACGCCCCAATCTGGTGGAACGGCACGATTTCAGTACGTCCAGTGTTATCGGCACTTGCTCGGTCCTGTTTTTCGTGATCCTGCTGGCGCATGTACAACTGCGCGAAGGGTTTGCCGGATCGCCTGTGATCTACATGGAATCGTTCTTTTTCCTGATGTATTTCCTGCTGCTGGCGGTGTCGGTAAACACCTACTTCTTTGCGGCCGAGGCCGTGCCGTCCCTGTGGTTCATCCACTATAAAGACAACCTGATTCCCAAGGCCTGCTTCTGGCCCTTTGTCCTGTCGTGCATGGTGATCATCACGGCCTATAACCTCAGCCTCAAGGACATCCCTAAGGATGAGGCCGGGATACAGGTTCAAAACTAGGCGGGCGGCTGCCACCCGGGTTTTTGTGTGCCTGTCGCCATGTCCAGCGTGTATTCCCCGACAACCCCGGCTACGCCCTGATCCAACTGGTCCAGATACTTGGTGGGCTGCGCGATCACGTAGGCATAGGCGGGTTTTTTCACACCGTCGATCAGCACATTGATCCGCTTGCGGACATAGACATTCTCGGGTGATCCGGGTCCGTGGTAACCTTCGAGCTGGTCTAGCTGTTTCAGGCCCGATGAGGTCACCCGATACACTTCTCCGCATATTGGATGGCCGCGCCCTTTCTGGTCGACCAGCGTGGCCATCCTGTGCAGGAAGCCACAGTTCGGATTGTCGCAATGCGGCTCATGCGGCACGATCAGAGGCATTCGCTGTCGCGTCACGGCCTTGCCAACAAAATCATCCAGCACATCGGCGTGGGCTTCGTGGTTCGGGAAGCCTTTCTTCAACGAACCATAGGTAAAGTAGAGATAGGTGCGCTCACGGTCATCAACCACATCGTCTTCGCCCTCTTCCTCAATCTCGGTCAGCGTGTGGCTGTTGGCCCAGTCATCCAGCATGGCCAGCACGTCTTTTGATATTTTGGCGTCTTCGATGTCATGGGCGTTTTGCAGGAAATGGATGCAAGCGCTGGCATCAATGCCATCCGCTGCCAGCAGAGTTTTGACCATTTCGACCGAGTTGTTCATCACCGCCACGTGCAGGCTGGTAAACCCATGGTCGTTGGTCGCATTCACGTTGATACCGCGCCGTATCAGCTCTTGTGCAGCCTCCAGATCAGGTTTGCCCAGGTCCTGCCCGTTTTCGTTCAGCTCGCCTTCGCCGCCTGCTGCGTAGTGCAACAGCGTGTCGCCATTGTGGTCATCCACGATGTCGATCCCGGCCATGCCATTGTCGATCGCCTCGAACACACGATTCCATTGTTCGAACTCATCCGATGCGGCGGCTTCTTGCGCCCATTTGCAGATGTTGTGTTCCTGATCGGCCAGTTCTTCGAACGCTTCGTCCAGAACCTCCATGATCTGGTCCGGGGTCGCCATCATGCCGATCCCCATCATGCCATTTGACAGACGCCCTTTGCGGGGACCCACCAGATCAACACCCAGATCACGCAGCTTTTCGACATTCCTTTGGGTTGTGACGTTGTTCCACATGTTGGTGTTACACGCCGGGCAAAGGATCGCCGGTTTGTTCCGGTACTGCCAGGCAACAAAGACCGAGGTCAGAAGGTTGTCGGCAATCCCATTGGCGATCTTACCCATTGTATTGCAGGTCACGGGCGCCACGATCACGCAATCGGCCCAGTCACACAACGCAAGGTGCGAGGCGCGCAGCGGCATGCCGAACTTGGTGTATCGAAAGTTCCATTCGTCGTCGTCGCGGTAATAGTCGTTGTGCGAGATATAGTCCTCGACCTTTTCCGGCTCGTACCCCCGTTCAATCTCGACGCCCTTTTCGATCTCGATATCGCGAAAGAACTTCTCAGCGGAAACCGACGGGATCAGTTTCACGTTGTGGCCAGCGGCGGTAATTTTCTTTACCAGTTGCGGCACCTTGTCTGCGGCAGAAGACCCGCAGGCACACAGCAATACGTTGCGTTTTTCGCTGGGGGCATCGGTCAGCCCACCCTTGGGATAGCCAAAGATGTTCTTGTCCAGGCTGGGAGATTCATTGCGCAGCAGAACCGGCAATCCGGCCTTCTTGATGTCTTTTTGAAATTGACCATTAAGAATTCTGTCTACGATGTCCTTGCGCGTGCCCTGAAACACATTCTGGAAAAACAGATATGGAACCGTTTCCTTGCCGGTTCTAGCGATCAATTGCCTGCGCATTTTCATGACATTTGCCCCGTGCCCCTCGACATCAACCAGCTTGATGTCGGTGATGCCGATATTGGCCAGAATACTGCGCAGCATGTAGGACCAGGGGTCTTCATCCGCATAGAACAGAACAAGCGGGTTTTTTTCGGTGATATGGTCTACGTCGGACGGATCTTTTGGGGCTTCACGTTCTTCGATTACCAGCAACGCAGGTTTCGTAATGTCCCGAAGACCGCGGAACAAATGTCCGCGTGGCGCTTGCCAGACTTGTGAGGTCGCGGGGCTCATGTCCACAACCGTCACCATATCGGTGGCCTCTTTATATGCGATACACAGGCACCAGAACTCCTCCAACAGGGCCGTTTCGCGGAACGCATTCTTCGGGGGGCGAATGACCTCAGACCCCAGTACCTTGTTGAAATCGATATTGATCATCAGGTGACGACCTTTGTCATCGTTCAGGCTTAGCAATTGGTGGCGGAACCAGTCTTCGGGTGATTTGATGCTTTTGTCCGAACGATTGGCGTAGCTGCGGAAAGTGCTGCCCAGATGCACGTCCGGTTCCTGGCTGAGGTACCGTTGCGCCATCGCGTGCATTTGCCGGGCTGTTGACACGCGGCTAAGCGCCTCGGCCAGATCGGTTTGCGTTGCCCTCAGCAGTTTATCCTCGTCAACCTGTTCATCCCCAAGGATGGCCAGACTTTCGGCAAGAACGCCCATCGAGTTCATGTTCGGGCTGGCCCGTCGGAACAGGTTACGCCGCTTTTTGGGGTCCTTGGCCAGGTATTCCGTACTGTCGACATAATTGCAGTCCTGCTTCAGGGTTTGCAGGTATGTTTTGACAGCGTCCCGTGCCGAAAACCGCAGCATCCCCCGTGATCGCATCGAGGTCCCATCGCGGTCCGTCATCCCGGCCCACAACCGATCGATGGTTGTCACCCATAGCTTGCCGTACTTTTCCGGGTGAACGTCCATCATATGCACAAGGCCGGTGCTGGGGTTGCACTTTGCGATAATGGCAAAATGGCCGCCCGGCATATTTTCCTTGCCATGTGCGACACCGACTTGAAAGTTCGCCACAAGGATATCGTTTTTCCCCCCCAGCCGATTGGATTCGTCTATTGCCTCAAGCAACAGATCCACGGATGTCGTGGCCTCATCCATGAAATAGGCCTGCACCTGAATGACATCGCGCAGGTCCTGGGTATGGATGAATGTGCAGGCGACATCGAATAGCTCGCCCAGCGATATTCCGTCGTTCACGACAAACGAGGTCGGCAAGCCGCATTCGCGAAAGATGTCATTGACTTCGTAGCTGAATCCAAGCGCCGACATGCTAAGGGCTGCGGCGGTCACGCTGCAGCAATTGATCGGCTGTTGATAGTTCTTCAGATGCACACTGACCAGATCGCCAAACAGCGTATCTTCACAGGCGTCTTTGATCTTTTTCGGGATTGCCTTCCATTGGTGTTTGGGCAGATAGGCCAATCGGGTGCCCGGGGTGGCCAGCGCCTGAAGACTGACGGGAATGTCCTCGATTTCGAGATGTTCTTCGTAAAAATAATCCCCGCTGTCTGCGGTCGCCAAAACCGCTTTGTCCTGCCTTAGCTGAACCATGCCGCCAAGGACCACAAACATACCCTCTGAGGGCAGGACCGTTTCTTCGGATACTTCGTAGAATTCTAATTTCGAATGAATGACTGATGGATCTTTGGATGGCAGGACCTCATCTATCAATTTCAGATCGTCTTGGGATGGATTGAATGATTGAGAGCTTTCAATTGGATCTTTAGGCACGTCTTGTCCCCCCTGAACTTCGGCGTGAAAATTGTCAAAGACCCAACGCAGTAGCTTGTTTTTGGGTCAGGCACCCATCGGTCATACAGAATAGAAAACCGGCCTGACGTAATTTCCCGCGCTGGGCGGACCGATTGAACACATTGATATGCGCGAACAAAAGGGTCCAATTGAGCGCACTGTATAATATCTGAATATAAAAATCACTGACGTTGTTGATTGGACCAATTGCGTTGCTGCCATGGGGTGATCACGTCGTTCATCGTACCGCCGAGTGCGGAGGGTCGCACAGGTAACACGGCAAATTGACAAAATCTCCGTCAATATGACAGGTATGACCGCGATTTCGTCAAGATTGCCCCTGCGTTTCGGACAGAAGCGGCCTCATACTTTTAAAAATGAAAGAGGAGGCGCGTTTTGAGCTGGAACATTTGTGTCATCGGAGCAGGCAAGATCGGTCAGATGATCGCGACCTTGCTGAAGTCATCGGCCAACTACTCGGTCACGGTGGCGGATCGGGATTTGGCTGCGTTATCAGCATTGAACAAGCAGGGCATTTCGACCCGGCAAATCGATGTGAGCGACGAAGCGCAACTAACCGAAGGTCTGGGTGGGTTCGATACCGTGATCTCGGCGGCCCCGTTCTTTCTGACGCCGAAGATTGCCAAGGCGGCCAAGACCGCTGGCGCGCATTACTTTGACCTGACCGAAGATGTCGCGGCCACCAATGCCGTGCGCGAACTGGCGCAGGACAGTGAAACTGCATTCATGCCGCAATGTGGCCTGGCTCCGGGCTTTGTCGGTATCGCAGGGGCATCGCTGGCGGCAGAGTTCGATGAAATCGACAGCCTGCATATGCGAGTGGGGGCGCTGCCGCTCTATCCGACCAACGCATTGAAATACAATCTGACCTGGTCCACGGACGGGTTGATCAACGAATACTGCAACCCTTGCGATGCCATTGTGAATGGTGAACGGGTCAAAACCGCTCCGTTGGAGGATTATGAGCTGCTTGGCCATGACGGGGTGGAGTACGAATGTTTCAACACCTCAGGCGGTTTGGGCACTTTGCCCGAAACACTGGACGGCAAGGCGCGGGCGGTGTCCTACCGCTCAATCCGATATCCGGGCCATTGCGATATCCTGAAACTGCTTCTCAAGGACCTTGGCCTGGAACATCGCCGCGATCTGCTGAAGGATATTTTTGAGACCGCGCTGCCACGCACCGACCAGGATGTGGTGCTGGTCTATTGCACCGCAAAGGGCATGATCGACGGCGCGCTGCGCGAGAAATCCCTGATCAACAAGAGCTTTGCCCGCACGATCAACGGACAGGTCTGGAGCGCCATTCAGGTCACCACAGCCGCAGGCGTTCTGGGCGTGGTTGATCTGATGCGGACCGGCGCGCTGCCTGCGAAGGGCTTTGTCCGGCAGGAACAGGTGAACCTGTCCGATTTCCTGAACACCGAATTTGGCCGGCTCTATCGCGCCGGCGACGTAACCGAACAGAACAAGGCGGCCTGAGATATGAAAGACATCGTGATGACAGCCCAAACCACCCTCGCCAATCTGGATCTGACCGAGGCCGAACTAACCGGCGGCACGCTCAAAGTGACGTCTCCGATTGATGGCAGCGTGTTGGCCGACGTGCATGAGACGCCCGTTGTCGACATGGACGCCATCTTTGCCCGTTCTAAAACGGCGTTCAAAGAATGGCGGACAGTACCGGCCCCGCGCCGGGGTGAGCTGATCCGCCTGTTGGGAGAGGAACTGCGCGCCGCCAAGGACGATCTGGGTGCTCTGGTCAGTTGGGAGGCTGGCAAGATCACCTCGGAAGGTCTGGGCGAAGTGCAGGAGATGATCGACATCTGCGATTTTGCCGTCGGTCTTTCGCGCCAATTGTATGGTCTGACTATTGCGTCGGAACGCCCGGGTCACCGGATGATGGAGACGTGGCATCCAGCAGGTCCGGTCGGGGTGATCTCGGCCTTCAACTTCCCGGTTGCGGTGTGGTCGTGGAATGCGGCACTGGCGCTGGTCTGCGGTGATCCGGTGATCTGGAAGCCGTCCGAGAAATCTCCGCTGACCGCGATGGCTGGTCAGAAGATTTTTGAACGCGCGCTGGTCCGGTTTGGCGATGCGCCGGATAACCTGCTGCAAACCCTGATCGGCGGTGCGGCGCTGGGCGAGGCCTTGGTCGCAAGCGAAGACGTCCCGATTATCTCGGCCACAGGGTCCACCCGTATGGGTCGCGCCGTGGCACCCATCGTAGCACAGCGTTTTGGCAAGTGCATTCTGGAGCTGGGCGGCAACAATGCAATGATCGTTGGTCCTTCGGCCGATCTGGAAATGGCTGTCCGTGCGGTTGTGTTCTCGGCCGTAGGTACGGCCGGTCAGCGCTGTACCACACTGCGCCGCCTGATCGTACATAACTCGATCCGCGAAGAACTGGTGGGCCGTCTGAAAAAAGCCTATGCGGGATTGCCCATCGGCAACCCACTGGTCGAAGGCACGCTGATAGGCCCGTTGGTAGACGAAGCCTCGGGCACGGCCATGACCGCTGCGCTTGAGGCCGCCAAGACTGAAGGTGGCACCGTGCACGGTGGACGTCGCGTAACCGAGGGTGTGCCTGCGGGCGTCTATATGGAACCGGCCATTGTCGAAATGCCAGGCCAGACGGCGGTTGTGAAAACCGAAACCTTTGCGCCGATCCTCTACGTCATGGGCTATGACGATTTTGATGATGCGATTGAACTGCAGAATGACGTCCCCCAAGGCCTGTCCTCTTGCGTGTTCACCCTGAATATGCGCGAGGCCGAGCAGTTCCTGACGGCGGCCGGGTCGGATTGCGGGATCGCCAACGTGAATATCGGCCCATCTGGTGCCGAGATCGGTGGAGCCTTCGGTGGTGAGAAGGAAACTGGCGGTGGGCGCGAAAGCGGCTCGGACGCGTGGAAAGCCTACATGCGTCGTCAGACAAATACGGTGAACTACTCGGCTGAGCTGCCTTTGGCACAGGGCGTCAAATTCGATATCTGAACCAATTATCCAGCGGCGCTTCGGCGCGCCGCTGGACGATCCGCGTTAATCCGCAAAAAGATAGTCAAGGCTCATGATGGCTTGCGCCTTGTCCAGCGACACGCCCAGAAACTCGGCAATCGCGGTCTCATTCTCAATATTTGAGTTGGTCTCGCGGATACGCAGGTATCCGTCGAACTCTGCCTCGCGGATCAATTCGGATTCGTGCACCAGTGAACTGCGCAGTGCTGGGATCAGACGGGCCACGGATTCCCGAGGACTGCTTTCTCCGGCCAACCCCACGCGGCGGGCGTGGCCGATCAGATAATCGTCGGAGTACTCGCACTCGATTTCCAGAACTTGGCTGCGGGCCTGAACCGAGCAGAAATCCTGAATGATATCCAGATCTGCGGGATCCACGCACAAGACCAGCTTGTTGGAATCAAAGCTTTCAAACAGCATGCGCGTCACCGCGCGCCGGTGCCGCGTGCGCTTGGCCAGAGACGATTCAATGCCGCCCAGATCAGGCAAAGAAGTGTCTTCTTCGTTGAACAGGTATTCCACGCAGGGAATGTCGGTTTCCGAGACGATCTGGTCCACCAACCGTTTGGCAACATGCCATTTCTTGCTCACGATCAGAAACACTTCGCGCTCGGGGCCCAGTGAATTGCCTGCCTCCCAGAACCGTTGCGCATAGCGCCGCCCCACCCGGCCACGCCCGGTCAGAAAGCTGTACAGGTTGCGCCCCTCGTCCGAGATGTGAAACGTCATGCCTTCGGTTGCGTACATCTGGCCCAGCCTGTCCTTCAGCTCATGCGCTTCGGGGCTGATCTTGCGGGCGAACAGGTAATCTTGCGACAGCAGCAAGTCATAGTGATCGTTGTAGAACGTCACCGGCATGCCATAATCCGAGAACATCAGAAATGTGGGCGTGCGGTTGTCGATCTCGGTTTTGGGGATCAGGTGACGCACCAAAGTCTGAAAAAAGGTCTCGTCCGGAATCCAGGTGGTCGAGAAAAACCGTTTCACATCCGGGCGCTTTTGCAGAAAATCCAGGATCATTTCGATGGTCCTGCGGCGCAGGCACCACCATTGGCTGCCGATCATTATCTGAACGTCTGACGGAATCTCGCGCGTCAGACCAAACCGTTTTTGCAGATTGTACGACCCGTAAAACAGCTTGGCCTGTGTGCGTTCGTTGAAATAGTGCCGATAGATCAGCCGGTCCTCGACCATGCCGGTCTTGATCCAGTTGCTTTCCAGGAAATCATGGCTTTCGACGAAATCAACGTCGTGTTGATTCAGAAAGTCGTGGATGTATTCAGCCGATTTGATCGGCATGCAGTCACCCGACACCATGTAGAAATGAGTGGCGCGGGGAAACGCATCCACAGCGGCCTGCAGGGCATTCAGCGTGGCCTGAACCAGTGACCACGCCCCCCAGCCGCATTTGATGCGCTTGTTGGCAAAGGTGACATTGGGGTTGTCTTTCAAAGCCTCGCGAATGCGTGCATAAGCAGTCGCACTGGCCCGCGCGTCAAAGTGGATCGCCATGCAATCCCCGGCGGCGGTCAATTGCTCGGCCTGCGCGATGATCGCGTCAGGGTCTTTGTGACATAGCAAAATGTAGGCAATTCTTGCCATATTGGCCTATTGTTTTCCGTTTCTGCCCGTTTCCAACCGTGATACTGAGGATGAGCGATTGAATAAATAGAATATTTTTGGTTTTTTGGTTTCAAATGCTGGCGCGTCAATATTGAGACCAGATCAGCAAAGGAGGCACAGCAGATGGGTTTTCCCGGTACATGGATGACCGAAAGCGAAAGCATGGTTTACCGTGTGGTGCCGAAATGCGCCTGTTCGACCATTGGTCAGATCATGTTTTATTCGGATCACGGGCAGTTTTTTGACGGTGATATCCATGACGCGAAGGACGGGATGCACAAATGGGCCTTCGGTCCAAGTCAGGATCAGATCTCGGGAAATGTCCGCAATCACAAGTCCTTGGCCTTTACGTGCGTGCGCAATCCCTACACCCGAATTCTAAGCTCGTTCTTCGACAAGATCTGCGGCATTCAGCGCAACGGCAAGCGGTATCGGGGCAATCTGGTGCCCACGCTTATCTATAATTACGGGATCGAAGTTGGCGGCGACGATGGCAAGGGTGAGTTCGATCAGATCGCCAGTTTCCGCCGTTTTTTGCTGTTTGCACGTGATACGATCCGCTGGCGCCGTCCGATGGACCCTGACATTCACTGGTCGGCCATGTCCGGCCATGTCTCGACCTTCATCGTGAATGGTGGGCAGTACGATCAGATTTTCTGGACTGAGCAGTTCAATGAAGGAATGCAAAGTGTCCTTGATCGGTTAGAGACACCGCACGCTGTGAATTTGTCCGAAATCCCGCGATTCAATGAATCCGAAGGCCACGGGCCCAAACGTGCGCATCCGGTCGAGGACTACTTTGACGATCTTTCGATGCACCTGGTCTACGAGATCTACAAACACGATTTCGAGCTGTTCAAATACGATTTTGAAAACCCGGGCAACAAGATGCCAATCGGTGAGATTGATCTGGACGAAGTTCACGCCAAGCTGGGCGATTAGACGAACGGATCAGCGATCGATCAGGCGCTCTTTCAGGCCGGTCGGGTATAGCTCTGGACCGCCGATATCCAGAGCATCCAGACTGAACCATCCTGCCGTCCAATTCAGGCCATTGTCTTCGGTGAATGAAATGGGCGCGTCGGGCCAATTCAAAAGCTCGGGGCACTGAATCTCGGCCACAAAGATGATCTCATGTCCCTGATGCCCTTCATGCTGGTACAGGTTCTCGATCACCAGCGGTTGCCCACTGACTTCAACTGTCACATCGAGCTCTTCCCGGAACTCACGTTTCAGCGCGTCACGCCATGTTTCGCCGAATTCGACCGATCCGCCCAAAGGGCGAACACCCTTGATGCGACCGTCGTCATTTGGGACTTCGGCAGCAAGAAGGCGGTCCCACCGCCAATGCAAGCCGATGGCTTTGACACGGATACCGTTATGCGGGCGCCAGAATGTCATACTTGTCACCGATTGGGCCATGGATGTCGTTGAATACAAAAGAAAAAGGTCTCGCTAAACGAACTAGCGAGACCTTTGAAGTTATTGCAGTTTGGGTGGTTTGGAAACCGCTTCTTCAGACTTGGCGCACGGCACCTTTCGCGGCACTTGTCGCCAGCTTGGCATAGGCCTTTAGCGCGGTTGACACCTTGCGCTTGCGCGGTGCGGCCGGAACCCATCCCTTTTCGTCCTGCTCTTCGCGGCGGGCAGCCAGTTCTTCGTCAGACACGGCCAGATGAATGGTCCGGTTGGGGATGTCGATCTCGATCTTGTCGCCCTGCTTGACCAGCCCGATTTCTCCACCCTCAGCGGCCTCAGGTGAAACGTGGCCAATCGACAGGCCCGAGGTGCCACCCGAGAAACGCCCATCAGTCAGCAGGGCGCAGGCTTTGCCCAGACCTTTGGATTTTAGATAGGATGTCGGATACAGCATTTCCTGCATCCCCGGACCGCCGCGCGGGCCTTCATAGCGGATCACCACTACGTCGCCCTCTTTGACCTTGCCGGTTAGGATGTCGTTCACGGCCTGATCCTGGCTTTCGCAGACATAGGCAGAGCCGGTGAATGTCAGGCTGTTGGGATCAACGCCTGCCGTTTTCACGATACAGCCTTCGCGCGCGATGTTGCCGAACAGGACTGCCAGACCGCCATCCTGACTGAACGCGTGTTCCTTGGACCGGATCACACCGCCTTCGCGGTCGGTGTCCAGTTCCTTGTACCGGTTCGACTGGCTGAACGCCTGCGTCGTGCGTACGCCGCCGGGCGCGGCCTTGAACAGGTCCTGCGCTGCGGGGTTGTTGGCGACCTTGATGTCCCAATTGGCAATCGCTTCGCCCATGGTTGCCGAATGCACGGTGCTGCAATCTTCGTGCAGCAGCCCGGCGCGGCTTAGCTCGCCAAGGATCGAGAAGATGCCACCGGCGCGGTGAACGTCCTCCATATGAACATTCTCAGTGTTGGGCGCGACCTTGCACAGACACGGCACCTGACGGCTCAGGCGGTCCATGTCGGTCATGGTGAAATGCACTTCGCCCTCATGCGCGATGGCCAGCAGGTGCAACACCGTGTTGGTCGAACCGCCCATGGCGATATCCAGGCTCATCGCGTTTTCAAAGGCGTCGAACGTGGCGATTTCACGGGGCAGGAAGCCTTTTTCGTCCAGATCATAGTGCCGTTTGGTGATCTCAACGATCCGACGCCCGGCTTCGAGAAACAGCTCTTTACGATCGGCGTGTGTGGCCAAAGTTGAGCCGTTGCCCGGCAGAGCAAGACCCAGCGCCTCGGCCAGACAATTCATCGAGTTTGCGGTGAACATACCGGAACATGACCCACAAGTTGGGCAGGCGTTTTCTTCGATGTGCTGGACCTGCTCGTCGGTGAATCTGTCGTCGGCGGCAGCGACCATCGCATCCACAAGGTCGATCTTCTTGGCGTCCAGATCGGCGATGTCGATCTTGCCGGCCTCCATCGGACCGCCCGAGACAAAGATCGCCGGGATGTTCAGGCGCATCGCGGCCATCAGCATGCCGGGAGTGATCTTGTCGCAGTTCGAGATACAGACCATCGCATCAGCGCAGTGGGCGTTGACCATATATTCGACCGAATCCGCGATCACTTCGCGCGAGGGCAGGGAATACAGCATCCCGTCATGGCCCATGGCGATACCGTCATCCACCGCGATTGTGTTGAACTCTTTCGCAACACCGCCAGCGGCCTCAACCTCGCGCGCGACCATCTGGCCCAGATCCTTCAGGTGCACGTGGCCGGGTACGAACTGGGTGAACGAGTTGACGATGGCGATGATCGGCTTGCCGAAATCGTCGTCGCCCATACCGGTGGCACGCCACAGGCCGCGGGCACCGGCCATGTTGCGGCCGTGGGTTGAGGTTCTGGATCGGTACATTGGCATGATGCTGTTTCCCTTTTGCCCCGGTTGCGATATTCGGGATGCGTACGTTATAGCGCACGTATCACATGTGCGCTATAACGCACAAGAGGATTCGAGAGACGATCAAGATGGCACCGGACGAAATTACGTTAAAACTACGCGATGTGCGGGCAGCCTCGGGGTTGAGCCTGTCCAAAGTGGCCGAGATGACGGGTGTCAGCAAAGCCATGCTGGGTCAGATCGAACGAGGCGAATCCAGCCCGACCATCGCAACGCTGTGGAAAATCGCCAAAGGGTTTCAACTGCCGCTGAGTGCGTTGATCGGAACGGCGGCCCTGCGGGATACCGCCATGCCCGACGTGTTTCACACGGTGACCTTTCCCGGCAGCATTGAGGTCAAGATCGTCTTTCCCTTCGATCCTGCGCTGGGCGCCGAAACGTTTCACGTCGACCTTGCCCCAAACCAAAGCCACGAATCCGCAGCCCATGCCGCAGGGGTGACCGAAGAAGTGTTTGTGCTGAACGGATCGCTTGAGATTCTCCGTGATGGTGACTGGGTACCGCTACAGGCCGGGCAGGGCCTGCGCTTTGCAGCCGATCTGCCGCATGGTTACAGGGCGGGGACGAATGGCGCTGCGTTTTTGAACATGCATCATTATGCACAACCAGCCGAAGTCACCTGAGGCAACGCGCACGCTGGAAAGGTTGGGCGACATGAAACAAGTATGTGACCCAAGTACACAGCTATGACTTTATGTCGAGGTGGCACACAGCGCGGGTCGCGCTGTGTACGGATTCTTTTGCACGAACCGATCAGTTCGACGCAGATTGCAGCTTAGAGCTGTACTCGGACAGCGAGCTGGAAACGATATCGTACCACTCGCCCGACTGCCGCATTTCGTTCAGGCCATTGTTCAGCATCGAGATATACTGCAGCCCGTATGGGTTGGATTTATGGGCCAGCAGGCGAATGGTGGACAGATGGGTGAAGTTCTCATTCTGAACCACCTCGTTTTCCATACCCAAAGCCGCAATTGCCCCATTGGCTTGCTGAATAGCCATCCCGGTGGCGTCCGCGGTTCCGTTCATGACCGCCTCGATGCACTCTTCCGGGGTGCGGGGGCGAACAAGCGTGATTTTGGGTTCGACCAGGCCGGCCTCTTCCAGGTCATTGGTAAAGAACCCGTCCATACGACAAAATACGGCCCCTTCCAGCTCTTCGATGGAGGCTGCGCCAGCATATTTGCTGTCGGGCAGTGTGAAATACCCAACGACCGATTCATACAATGGCTGTGATGCGTAGAACCCGTTACAGCGATAAAGGCTGTCTTCACCCATGGCATCGGGGTTTTTTGCGCAATCTGGCACAACCCAGGCAACGGCGATGTCATACGCTCCGGCGGGCAGAAGTGTGTAAAGATGCGAGTTGAAATCGTTCACCCAACCCTGGTTGTATTCGCGCTTGTTGCCCGCACGATGCAGGGCCGTTGTCGACAACCGCATCAAAAAGCCGCCACCCGAAAGACCTTCGTCCGTATAGGGTGCCCAATCGTTACCGGCCAAAAGACGAATCGGCGGCTCGTAAACGTTTCTGGGTTTAATTTTTGCGGCTTTTTCTTCCTCTCGCTCAACAACTTCGTTGAACTGCGATGTGGCGGTCAGTCGGCCGTCAGCGCATGGCAAGTTCAGAATTGTACCAGGGGTCAGATTGTTCGGATTTCCGGCAATGACGTTTCTGTTTGCGTTGAAGATGATCTGGTAATCCCGAGAGCCATATGCCGTTTCGGAAATAGTCGCCAGCGTTTCGCCTGCTTCTACTGTGTACGATTCGCACGCGACCTGCGCCGCAGCACTTATCGGTGAGATCAAGGCAGCCAGACCCAGGGTCATGAGGCCAAACTTAATTCCAGGGGTGTTCATTTCGTTCTCCTGTAGAGTGAGTTTTTTCAACGTGCACCAGGGTCCCGGTTTTTTGTTCTATCACCCTAGTGACGTTGTGTTTTTTCTTTCGCTTACAAAATGGTAGGAAAGATGTTCCGCGCCGATCAAAATTTTACAGACTGCGGGGGAAAGCGTTTTTTCTTTTCCTGATTGCCCGTTTCCTTTGCTTCAGCGCCGATTTGTATTGGCTGTTTCCACGGCCTGAGTTCGGGCGCTTTCACAGATACTCCGGGGTACATTGACGTAGGGAAAACCGACCTTTTTGGGGCGGAAAGTGCGTTTTTTTGGGTTCAACCCTTGGTGGAGTGATAAATTACACACGGACATAAGCCCGATAAGCGGGGCTTTAGTCTTACACGCATCACTATTTGGGGTGTTTGCAACCCAGAGTATGCATGTGGTCAAACGGGTGCGCGCACAGGTCTGGTTCCTGAGAGCGCTCGCGTCAGTTGGTTTTGCCCAACATAGTCCCAATCATTCGCACATGCAGGTTCAGAGGCGTCCGTTAGTGTCATCATCCCATCCAGCCTTGAACCCGCATGCGCGCGCGTATAGGGAAAAACCAAACGCGTTTAGGGGAGGCTTTTATGCAGGACGATCCGAAAACCCTCGTTTCTACCGAATGGCTTGCTGCCCATCTCAAGGACCCGGATCTTCGGGTGCTGGACGGGTCGTGGTATCTGCCGCAGCAAGGGCGCGACGAAAAAGCCGAATACGACGCCGCTCATATCCCCGGCGCGCGGTTCTTTGACATCGATGATATTTCGGACCACCGTTCGGACCTGCCGCATATGGCGCCCCCGGTCGAAAAGTTCATGTCCCGCCTGAGGGCGATGGGCGTGGGCGACGGCCATCAGGTTGTCGTCTATGATGGGGCCGGTTTGATGTCTGCCGCCCGCGTCTGGTGGTTGTTCCGGTTGATGGGGCAGGAAAACATCGCCGTTCTGGATGGTGGTCTGCCGAAATGGCAGGCCGAGGGGCATGAGATCGAAGATCTGCCGCCGGTGATCCGCGACCGCCACATGACCGTCCGGGTCCAGAACCATCTGGTCCGTGACGTCACGCAGGTATCTGCCGCCGCCAAGCTGGGAGATCATGAGATCATCGACGCACGCTCTGCTGACCGTTTTGCCGGAACCGGAACAGAACCGCGTGAAGGTCTGCGAACGGGCCGCATTCCCGGATCGCGCAACGTGCCCTTTGGCACTTTGCTGAACAAGAATGGCACGATGAAATCCCCCGAGGAATGCCGCGCCATCTTCAAGTCCGCAGGTGTGGACCTGTCGAAACCGGCTATCACATCCTGCGGGTCGGGTGTGACCGCCGCAATCCTCAGCCTTGCGCTTGAGCGCATGGGCAAGAAAGACCACTCGCTTTATGACGGCTCCTGGGCCGAATGGGGTGCCTTCCCGACCCTGCCCGTCGCAACCGGAGAGAACTGATGTTCGAAAACCTCAAACCGCAGCCTGCCGACAAGATTCTGGCGCTGATGCAGGCGTATCGCGAAGACCCGCGCGATCAAAAGATCGACCTGGGAGTTGGTGTTTACAAAAATGCCGAGGGCGTGACCCCGGTGATGCGTGCGGTGAAAGCGGCCGAAAAGCGCATCCTGGAAGAGCAAGAAAGCAAGGCCTACACCGGATTGGCGGGCGACCCGGCTTATGCCGATGCGATGATTGGCCTGATCCTAGGCACCTCGGTTCCACGCGGCAACATCGCTGCCGTGGCGACGCCCGGCGGAACCGGTGCCTGCCGTCAGGCATTCGAGATGATCCGCATGGCCAACCCCTCGGCCCGCGTGTTCGTGTCGAACCCGACATGGCCCAATCATCTGTCGATCCTGAACTATCTGGGGATGGAGACGGTCCAATACCGGTATTTCGACGGCGAAACCCGTGGCGTTGATTTCGACGGAATGATCGAGGACCTGAAAACCGCGAATGCGGGCGACGTAGTCCTGCTGCACGGCTGCTGTCACAACCCGACAGGCGCCAACCTGAACATGGTGCAGTGGCAGGAGGTCGTGAACCTGATTAACGAGCGCGGCCTCGTGGCAATGATCGATATCGCCTATCAGGGCTTTGGCGACGGACTGGAAGAGGATGCGCAGGCAACCCGACTGGTGGCCTCGTCGGTCAAGCGCTGCCTGATTGCAGCGTCCTGCTCGAAGAATTTCGGTGTCTACCGCGAGCGGACCGGCCTGTTGATGGCCATCAGTGATGACCCGGCGCAGACAGCTCTGAACCAGTCCACGCTGGCATTCCTCAACCGTCAGAACTACTCGTTCCCGCCGGATCACGGCGCACGGGTGGTGACGACGATCCTGAATGATGAAGCCCTGCGCGCTGACTGGGCGGCTGAGCTGGAAGAGGTGCGCCTGTCCATGCTGGGCTTGCGCCAACAACTGGCAGACGAGCTGCAGGCCCAAAGTGGGTCCGATCGCTTTGGGTTTGTCGCCCAGCACCGCGGCATGTTCTCGCGTCTGGGGGCGGCACCGGAACTGGTCGAAAAGCTGCGCGCGGACCACGGCATCTACATGGTCGGTGACAGCCGGTTGAACATTGCCGGCTTGAACGCGACGACAGTTCCGATTCTGGCCAAGGCGATCATTGACGTCGGTGTCTGATTCAAGCCAATAAATCAGAAAACCCGGGCGCGAACGCCCGGGTTTTTTTTGTTTTCGAGTGGCAGGCTCTTAGCCTTTCGAAAACTCTGGATAAGCTTCCATACCCAGTTCTGCCATGTCGAGGCCGTTGATCTCGTCTTCTTCGCTGACGCGGATGCCGACCGTCGCCTTCAGAATTGTCCACAGGATCAACGCGCCAACAAATGTGAACACACCATAAGCTACGATACCGGTCAGCTGTGTGATCAGGTTTGCTTCGCCGTAGAAGATCACGGCGATGGTGCCCCAGATGCCTGCGAACAGGTGAACCGGGATGGCACCGACAACGTCGTCGATCTTGAACTTGTCCAGCATCGGAACCGCGAAGACCACGATGATGCCGCCAACTGCGCCGATCCACAGCGCTCCGAACAAGGTCGGGGCAAGCGGTTCTGCGGTGATCGAGACCAGACCGGCCAGCGCGCCGTTCAGCACCATGGTCAGGTCAGGTTTCTTGTACAACACCTGCGTCATGATCAGGGCTGCGATAGCACCAGATGCGGCGGCCATGTTGGTGTTGGCAAAGATGCGGGACACGTCGGATACGTCACCTACGGTGCCCATCGCCAGTTGCGAGCCGCCGTTGAAGCCAAACCAGCCCAGCCACAGGATGAACGTACCCAGGGTTGCCAGCGCCAGATTCGAGCCGGGCATCGGGTGAACTTTGCCGTCTTTGTACTTGCCAATGCGGGGGCCAAGGATCAGGCAGCCCGCCAGAGCGGCCCAGCCACCGACCGAATGCACAACTGTCGAACCAGCGAAGTCGGAAAAGCCCATGGCATCCAGCCAGCCGCCGCCCCATTTCCAGGAACCGGAGATCGGGTACATGATACCAGTCAGAACGATCACGAATATTAGGAAGGGCCACAGCTTTATGCGCTCGGCCACGGCGCCGGACACGATGGACGCGGTTGCCGCTACAAAGACCAGCTGGAAGAAGAAGTCCGAGCCGATAGACGCGTAGTCTAACGCCGCGTCTGCGGGCGCAACACCCACGGCATCAAGTACGGTCGGACCGCCAAGGGCAAAGAAACCATTAAAGTCGCCCGGATACATCGTGTTGAAGCCGACCAGCCAGTACATGATCGCGGCAATAGAAAACAGCGCGATGTTCTTGATCATCTGCATGGCGACGTTCTTGGAACGCACCAGACCGCCCTCGAGCATGGCAAATCCTGCAGCCATGAAGAAGACAAGGAAGCCTGCCATAAGAAACAGCAGGGTCGTAAAAATATACTGGGTGTGCAGCGCAGCTTCGCCCTCGGCGGCCTCTTGCGCCAGACCCATCTGCGGCAGCACGATAAGCGCGGCGGCTGGGATGAGAGATTTCATCAGGTTCATGTGACTTCCTCGAATGTATGTGAGTGGCGGCGCTTACAGCGCCTCTTCGTTCGTTTCCCCGGTCCGCACGCGCAGCGCCTGCTCGACATCAAGGACGAAAATCTTGCCGTCACCGATCTTGCCGGTCTTGGCGGTTTTGGTGATTGTCTCGACGATTTGGTCGGCCATCGTGGCGGGCACCACGATTTCAAGCTTGATCTTGGGCACGAAATTCACCGCGTATTCGGCGCCACGATAGATTTCGGTGTGGCCCGATTGCGAGCCGAAGCCCTTGATCTCGGTCACCATCATGCCGCGCACGCCGGCCTCGGTCAGTGCCTCGCGCACCTCCTCCAGCTTGAACGGCTTGATTGTCGCAATGATCAGTTTCACGTCTGTCCCCTCTTCCTGTCCGGCGGAACCGGTTTGTTTGCACCTGCAGAAAGAGAGCGTGACTGACCGCAGTAAGAAACGGTCAGGGTGGGAGAACGCAGGGGAAAAGGGGGGTGAGGTGCACAATTTTTGCACAAAAAAACGTTGATGCCCAAAAATCAGGCAAACTATTGAGGCCGGTTAGCGGAATTTCATACCTCTACTTCGCGCCGGTGGCAGGGTATGGTGCCTCAAAATGATAACCGGGCAGAGTTTGAGCATGACTGAGTCCAGGCGTCGCAAGACATCGCTTGTTGCAGACAAAAGATACCCTTCAAAGGGGCGTAAACCCGCTGCAACAAAGCGGACGACAAAGCCCGCCGGCAAGAAGGCGACGGCGCGCAAGACGTCGACTCGCAAAACCGCCCGGAAGAAAACCCGCAAGACGTCCGGCGGTGGCGGCGGTTTCTTTCGACGTCTTTTCCGTTGGTTGTGGCGACTGATCTGGGGCGTGACCTGGCGTGTGGGCGCGGTGGCTGCCATGCTGTTGGCTTTGGCGGTTGGGGTTGTCTACTCCTCTCTGCCTGACGTCGATGCTTTGCTAGACGGTCGGGCGCGCGGGTCGGTGACCCTGTTGGATCGGGACGGCAAGGTCTTTGCCTGGCGTGGGGACCAATTTGGTGGGGTGATCACGGCCGATACCGTATCGCCCCATCTGAAGAACGCGGTCGTCGCGACCGAGGACAAGCGGTTCTATCGCCATTTCGGCGTCAGCCCGCGCGGTGTCGCAAGCGCTGTGCGCATCAACCTGAGCGAAGGGCGCGGACCGCTGTCGGGGCATGGTGGGTCGACCATCACGCAGCAGACGGCCAAGCTGTTGTGTCTGGGTGTGCCTTATGAGCCCAGTGAATGGGAATCCGAAGCTGCTTACGAGTCCGATTGCCGTCAAGGCTCGCTTTGGCGCAAGGCCAAAGAGGCGGTCTATGCGATGGCGATGGAGGTCAAGTATTCCAAGGACGAGATCCTGACCATCTATCTGAACCGGGCATTCCTGGGCGCGGGTGCGCGCGGGTTCGAGGCGGCAAGCCAACGCTATTTCGGGATTTCGGCGGCTGAGGTCAGCCCGTCGCAGGCTGCTATGCTGGCTGGTCTGCTGGTGGCACCGACGCGCTATGCACCGACGAATAACCTTCAACGTTCGCAGGATCGGGCGCGGCTGGTGGTTGGCCTGATGGAGGCACAGGGGTATCTGACCTCGGCACAAGCAAGCAGTGCACGCAGCAATCCCGCGCAACTGTCAGAAGCCGCTGCTGCGCGAGCGGGGGGCTATTTCGCCGATTGGGTGATGGCGAGTGGACCCGAGTTCTTTACGCGCAACACGACCGAAGACGTGGTAATCCGTACCACGCTGGATCAGCGTATCCAGAAATCAGCCGAAGAGGCGCTGCAATTCATCTTTCAGGAGAAGGTCCGCGAAGGTTCCAAGGCTCAGGCCGCGATCGTGGTGATGTCGGCGGATGGGGCTGTGCGCGGCATGGTTGGGGGGCGCAAGACCCGCGTGTCCGGTGCCTTCAACCGTGCCACGCAAGCGCTGCGGCAAACGGGGTCATCATTCAAACCCTTTGTTTATGCCACCGCGCTGGAACTGGGGTATTCACCGCTGGATACGGTCGTGGATGAACCTTACTGCGTGAATATTCCGGGGTCCGGTCAGTGGTGCCCCAAGAACTACACCAACAAGTTCTATGGGCGCGTCACGCTGGCGGACGCGCTAAAGAACTCGCTGAACATCCCTGCGGTGAAAGTGGCTGAGATTGCCGGGTTGGACAATGTCCGTACCGTGACCAGCGAGTTTGGCATCGATAGCGATCTGGCGCAGGGCCCCGCATTGGCGCTGGGCGCGTCGGAAAGCACGTTGATCGAGATGACGGGGGCCTATGCGGGCATCCTGAACGGTGGCTCGGCGGTGGAACCCTATGGTCTGACCGAATTGAAGCTGTTGGGCGATCAAACCCCGGTCATGGTGACGACAACGGGCATTGGTGAGCGGGTCATCAACGACAAAGCTGCCAAGCAGCTGACGTGGATGATGGAGCGTGTGGTGTCCGAAGGCACCGGTGCGCGTGCACAACTGCCCGGTTGGCAGGTGGCGGGTAAAACCGGCACGACGCAGGCTGCGCGGGATGCCTGGTTCATCGGCTTCACGGCAGATTACGTCACGGGCATCTGGATGGGGTATGACGACAACACCCCATTATCCGGTGTGACCGGAGGCGGATTGCCGGCTGAAATCTGGAAAGAAACCATGCTGCGCGTGACCGAAGGCATGACGCCGACGCCGCTGCCGATGCTCGCCCCGGACCCACCGGTCAGAACAGCGCAACCGCAGCAACAGCGCCGTAAGAACCAAACCGGGTTGGACCGGGCTATCAACAACCTGCTGAACAATATTTTCGGTGGAAATTAAAAAAGGCGGTGCGCTGGGCACCGCCTTTTGAATTGAAAGAGCGCCTGATCAGAGGCTGTCGTCAAGGGCGCCCAAAATCGCATCACCCATTTCTGTGGTCGAAACTGGCGTAACGCCTTCATCGGCCAGCAGGTCGCCTGTGCGAACACCGTCGGCCAGCACTTTCTCGATCGCGGCTTCAAGACGATCTGCTTCTTCAAGCTGATCAAAGCTGTAGCGCAGCGCCATGGCAAAGCTGAGGATACAGGCGATTGGGTTCGCCTTGCCCTGACCGGTGATATCCGGGGCCGAACCGTGGACCGGTTCGTACATCGCTTTGGGGCGACCATTCGCCATCGGGGCACCCAAGCTTGCCGACGGCAGCATACCCAGCGAGCCGGTTAGCATCGCCGCGCAATCCGACAGGATGTCGCCGAACAGGTTGTCTGTCAGGATGACGTCGAACTGTTTGGGCGCACGCACCAACTGCATCGCGCCATTGTCGGCATACATGTGGCTCAGCTCGACCTCGGGGTAGTCTTTGGATACGCGATCCACGACCTCGCGCCATAGGATGCCCGATTCCATGACGTTGGCCTTCTCCATCGAGCAGACCTTTTTGTTCCGGCGCATTGCCAGCTCAAATGCCGAGCGCGCGGCGCGCTCGATCTCAGATTCGGTATAGCGCTGGGTGTTGATGCCAACACGCTCATTGCCTTCCTCAAAAATGCCCCGCGGCTCACCGAAATAGACGCCCGAGGTCAACTCGCGCACGATCATGATATCGAGACCGGAAACGATGTCTTTCTTCAGCGACGAGAAATCGGCCAGCGCGTCAAAGCACTGTGCCGGGCGCAGGTTGGAATACAGGTCCATCTCTTTGCGCAGGCGCAGCAAGCCGCGCTCGGGCTTCAGTGAAAAGTCCAGATCGTCATATTTCGGGCCGCCAACGGCACCCAGAAGAACCGCGTCGACCTCTTGCGCTTTGGCCATGGTCTCGTCCGACAGGGGCTTGCCATGCGCGTCGTAGGCTGCACCGCCGACCAGATCCTCGCTCACGTCGAATTCCAGGCCGCGTTTCGCACCAAACCAGTCGATGACTCTGCGCACTTCGGCCATGACTTCGGGGCCAATTCCGTCTCCGGGCAGGATGAGGAGCGAGGGGTTGGACATGAAGGATCTCCTTGCGTTTTACAGCACAGGCCCTAGCGCCTGTGCGGCATCGGGTCAATGAGACGATCCCGCCAGAGGGCAAGGAAAATACAGGTTTGTTTCCGTTAGCGTCTGAAAATTGCGTCAGGTCTGTTTTGCGGGCCAGATCATGGCGCAAAAGGCCGTATTAGCGAGGCAGTGTCAGGTCGACCCAGATCAGCCGGTGACGGCTTGCGCGTTCGACGGTTTTGCGTTCTTCAGTGCCTGCGGCGGGCCAGTGCACCCCGGAATCCAACACTTGCCATTGGGCGGATGGCAAGACGTAATCGACCCGCATTGGACCAACGGTTTTCCAGACCACCGTGGCCAAGTCGCCTGAGGGGTCTTCGGGTGAAGGGTCCTGAAGGCGGGGGTCGTTCAAAAACTCTTGGATCGCCTCTTTACGTCCATCACCCCGCACGGGGTCCAGATTGGCGTCACCCGCGATAACAAACAGACGACCGGGTTTGCGCCCGACTTCCCCGTCCATGACTGCGGACCAAAGGCGAATTTCATCCCGGTTTCGCAGGCCGTTGCGATCCTCGGGTCCGTCAAACACGGGGGGTGAGGCATGAAAAGTCATCAAATCCAGCTGCCCCGCCGGAGTTTGAATGGGCACAATCCAATGCGCCACGGATGAGAGCCGCTGGACGTTCTGCGCCGGTTCTGACGGGTAGGGGCCTGCGTCATGTTGGGGCAGTTCAGCGCCGGGCAGTTTCAGCCATGGCACGTTGGACAGGTCCTGAACCTGATCCGAAGTGATGGGGTAACGAGACATCACGGCCAGCCCACCTTGTCCGGTGAACCGACCCCAACCCTGCGCGTCGCCGGGGCCGTGGGTTCGACCATCTCCGTCCAGATCAAGATCCGTTTCCAGGCCGGAATTTGGTTGGGCTGTGAATGTGTGGGGATAGTCCAATCCGGCCTCGCGCAGCCGATTTGCCAGTGCCGCCAGCGCCAGCCCCTCAAAATCCCAATCGATCCCCTGCAAAGCAATGATATCGGGGCGGGTTTCCGCTAGAACCGCAGCAACCGCCATCACCTGATCATCACCGCGGCGAATATCGCGCAACAGCAACCCCGGGCCATCGCGGCTGAGCTCTGTGTTGTACGTGGCAATACGGATCGTCTCTGCCTGCGCCATAACGGGCAACAGCAGCAAGATCAGGATGCGGATCATGCGGTCTGGGTAGACTCAGCTGTGGAATAAGCGCGCCGTTTTTCGACGATCAAGTTGGCGATGCGCA
This sequence comes from Ruegeria sp. CDSC054, assembly GCF_059610645.1. Lineage (NCBI taxonomy): Bacteria > Pseudomonadati > Pseudomonadota > Alphaproteobacteria > Rhodobacterales > Roseobacteraceae > Ruegeria > Ruegeria sp. CDSC054. The sequence continues at coordinate 43,035 of NZ_JBXWOA010000013.1, forward strand.
GGGTCGCCATTCCACGCATGATCATGCTGGCGGGCAGGAAAGCCCAAGCACTGAGCGTCCAGATCAGCGTCTGAGGATTGCTCAGAGAGATCGGATCGGCATAGTCAGTCAGCAGTTTGATCAGGGCCGGGATCAGGAACGGCAGCAGAATGCCGATGCAAATGTTCAGTCGTCCGTCGCGCTGCAGGCGCGTTACCACATCACCGCCTTTGGTGGGGTCGAACAGCGGAAGGTTGGTCCAGACATTGAAGGCGCCGTTTCCGGTCGGCCAGCCGCGCACTTTCACCGCGTAGGCAAAGCTGGCGATCGTCACCAAAGCAGCGACATACGCGACGCTGGCAGAAATACGGACAAGTTCGATCAAGGGTGCGCTTGCATCAGTCGGCAGCATTAGGATGATCAGCCGTACTGGCGAATAGGGAAAGTCGACCACATTTGCGACGCCCAAGCCAAAGGAATAGAAGGTCGTCGTCAGGCCGGTCGGCGTATACGCATTTTTGCAGATCAACGTCAGGAAGGTGACCATCGACATCAGCCCGACAAAGCGCAAACGGTTCACGGGCGGCGCGTCGCGGAACTCGATAAAGCTGGGAAAGGCAGAGTTGTATTCAGCGAATGTCAGGAAAAACGCGAGAATGGCGAGAAAGACGACAATCTCGGTCCCATTCGTAGACGTTACTGGCAGGTACAACGCAGGTGTCAGCACCAGTAGTGCGACCAAAACTCCCCGAATCGCCGCCCCTGTTGTGCGCGCAATCACTATCCAAACCCTTTCAAAACGGATTGACCGTTTCTATTTCTTTGACGGCTTTGTCCCATCTTGCATCCGACATTTTTTGCCGGAGACCACCATTACCGCCAACATTGACGATAAGCGACAATCCGCTCAAGCCAAGGCGTAGAAAACATGTGATTTTGGGCAAAATGATGGCAAAACTGGTGCACCTTTGCATCATCCGCGCCGCAAATTAGGCGTGTATTGGAGGGTGGCCGCTACATGTTGTGATTGCCGGGACTTCAACCCCAAGAACGCGAAAGGGGCCGCCTAGGCGACCCCGATAGGTTGAGTATCCTCAGATTCGCTCTTGGAATCACACCCAGGGGCGGGCTTGGCTTGCGTGATCTTCGAATTTGTCGATGTGATGATCTTTCTCCATCGTCAGGCCGATATCGTCCAAACCATTCAGCAAGCAGTGCTTGCGATGTGGGTCGACACTGAACTCGATCACAACGCCATCTGAGGTGGTGATCTGCTGATCTTCCAGATGCACGGTCATGCGAGCGTTTTCGCCTTTGTGGGCATCTTCCATCAGGATCGCGTGGTGCTCTTCCTCGACCACGATGGGCAGAATGCCGTTTTTGAAGCAGTTGTTAAAGAAGATGTCGGCAAAGCTGGTCGAGATCACGACCTTGATGCCGAAATCCTTGATCGCCCAGGGCGCGTGTTCGCGCGACGAGCCACAGCCAAAATTGTCGCCCGCGACCAGAATTTCGGTCTGCCGATAGGCGGGTTTGTTCAGAACGAACTCTTCGTTTTCGCCCCCGTCATCATGATAACGCATCTCATCAAACAGCACGACGCCAAGGCCGGACCGTTTGATGGTTTTCAGGTGCACTTTCGGAATGATCATATCGGTGTCGATATTGATCAGCGGCATTGGGGCGGCCACCCCGTGGACTTTGTCAAACTTTTCCATGTCTACACTCCTGCAGGAGAGGGCCGCGCCCGTGTCCCGCGTTTAAGCTTGTTTCGCTTCTGTTGTTGCGTCGTTGGGTGCGTTCCGGATGAAGAACGCCATAAAGACTAGGCCGAACCCGTTGAACAGCATCTCAATGCCCAGGAAGATACCCAAAATGCTCAACAGCACCTGAGGATCGCTTCCTACATATGTCCAGATGATACCGGCAAGGACGATCGACAAGATGCCCGAGATCATCGTGGGCCAGAAAAACTGTGTTCCTTTCATCTGGAACGACAGAATGACCCGCGCGATGCCGCCTGCCATGAACAGGATCAGCATCACGGTTGCCAGTGTCAGGGTTCCCTGCAGCGGGTGGTCCAGAAAGGACCAGCCCAGAAACAGCATCACCGCACCCATGATGAGTGACAGAATTTTGTTGCCGGTGCCTTCAACCGTAAAGCCGCCAACAACCTGCAGCGCGCCTGATATCAGCAGCAACACACCGGTTACCACCGTCACCGCGACGGATGCCACAACTGGCGCGCCCAGTACAAAGATACCGAACGCTATGGACAGAAGCCCCAGCAGGAGCCATTTGACCCAGTCACTCATGTTTTTAATCCCTCAAATATCTAGATATGAGGGGACCTTACATCAATTCACGGACGTCTGTCAGCCGTCCTGTGATTGCCGCTGCGGCAGCCATCGCCGGGCTCAGCAAATGGGTGCGTCCGCCCCGGCCCTGACGGCCTTCGAAGTTGCGGTTCGAGGTCGCGGCACAGCGTTCGCCGGGCTGCAGCTGATCCGGATTCATCGCCAGACACATTGAACATCCTGCCAGCCGCCATTCGAACCCGGCCTCTTTGAAAATCTCGGCCAGACCTTCTTCTTCAGCCTGCGCACGAACCAGACCTGAACCGGGTACGACCATGGCACGCATGCCGTCCTTGACCTTTTTGCCCTTCAGGATCTCGGCAGCGGCGCGCAGGTCTTCGATGCGACCATTGGTGCAGGACCCGATGAAAACGGTGTCAATCTCGACGTCGCTCAGCTTTTGACCGGCTTCCAGACCCATATATTCGATAGACCGGCGGGCCGCGTCGACCTTGCCGCCTTCGAAATCTTCGGGGTTCGGCACGGTTGCGGTGATCGGCAGAACGTCCTCGGGGCTGGTGCCCCATGTGACGACCGGCGCGATGTCTTCGCCGCGCAGGGTAATGACCTTGTCAAAATGCGCGTCTTCGTCGGTAAACAGCGTTTTCCACCAGGTCAGAGCGGCTTCCCACTGGGCACCTTTCGGCGCGTGGGGGCGGCCTTTGACATATTCATAGGTGGTCTCGTCCGGCGCAATCAGGCCAGCGCGGGCACCGCCTTCGATGGCCATGTTGCAGACGGTCATTCGGCCTTCCATCGACAGATCGCGGATCGCTTCGCCGCAATATTCGATGACATAGCCGGTGCCGCCAGCCGTACCAGTCTCACCAATCACGGCCAGAGTGATGTCCTTGGCGGTCACACCCGGCTGCAGTTTGCCGGTGATTTCCACCTTCATGTTCTTGGATTTCTTCTGGATCAGGGTTTGCGTGGCCAGAACATGTTCAACCTCGGACGTGCCGATGCCGTGGGCCAAAGCACCAAACGCGCCATGGGTGGCGGTGTGGCTGTCGCCACAAACAACGGTCATGCCGGGCAGGGTCCAGCCCTGTTCGGGGCCGACGATGTGCACGATGCCCTGACGAACGTCATTCACCGGGTAATAGTGAATGCCGAAATCCTTGGCGTTCTTGTCCAGCGCTTCGACCTGAATGCGCGATTCGGGGTTTTCAATGCCGTTCACCCGATCCGCAGTGGTCGGAACGTTGTGATCCGGCACGGCGATGGTCTTTTCCGGCGCGCGTACTGGACGGCCCGCCATCCGCAGGCCTTCAAAGGCTTGTGGGCTGGTGACTTCGTGCACCAGATGGCGGTCGATATAAAGCAGGCAGGTGCCATCATCGGCTTCGTGCGCGACATGGGCATCCCAGATCTTGTCATAGAGTGTTTTGGGGGACATCGGTCCTCTCCCGTATGTAATGAGAAATAGCTGGCGAGTGGCTGGACGCCGCTTATAGGCGGGCCAGAACCGTGCGGGCGGCCCCAAAGAACCGTTCACGCAGGCGTGTGCGGTCTTGCAGTGTCGGAGCAGGGGCCAAATAGACTCTCATGCGCCTCAGATATATCGCGTGTGCCCGTCAATCAAGGTTCAATCCGGCCTCGGGCTTGCATCACCCCGAGTTGCTGTCCAAGCTGCGTGTCAGGAGACCTGTATGAACCAAGACCTGATCCCCAGCTCGCTGTCGGAACTCTATGAAAACATGGTCGCGGGGTTTTCCGTGCAGTTCGGCAAACTTGTTGATCTGATCGTCACGCCGGGTTGGCGGCGGCACCAGTTGATCATCATTCTCGCTCTGTGGGCTTTGGCATATGTGCTCAAGCTGGTCACGCAAAACCGGTGGGAAACCTGGGCACGTGCCCGCACCGGCTGGCCCAAATGGCGGCTGCGCACTCTGGTTCAGCTGATGCAGCGCCTAACACTGGTCTATTTCGTTTTGTTGTCCTGGACGCTGTACCTGTTCATGCAGAATGTGACCTGGCCGTCGCACAGTTACATTATCGGCGTGATCGCGACATTGGCCGCCGCTTGGCTGGCGATCGCGCTGGTGGCGCGACTTGTCCGCAACCGTACGCTGCGGCGGATCTTTAAATGGGCGATGTGGGTCTATGCAACGCTGGTTGCGCTGAATTTGACCGATGACGTAGCCGAGTTTCTGGACGGCGTAGCGATCTCCATCGGTGATTTGCACATCTCGGCACTGGGAATTCTCAAGGCCGCATTGCTGATCGGCGTGCTGCTGACGTTGGCCCGCATCGGGACCCGCACGGCCGAGCGGGGATTGCAGAGGAACGACGACATCACGCCTTCGATGCAGGTTCTGTTGGCCAAAGGCATTCAAGTTCTGCTGTACGGAGCTGTCTTTATGGCGGCCATCCGCACGCTTGGGTTTGATCTGACTGGCATCGCGCTGTTGTCAGGCGCGATCGGCGTGGGCATCGGTTTTGGTCTTCAAAAAGTTGTGTCGAACCTGATTTCCGGGATCATCATCCTGATGGACCGCTCGATCAAACCGGGCGACGTGATCTCGTTGGGTGACACATTCGGATGGATCAACGCGCTGGGCGCGCGGTATGTATCGGTGGTCACGCGGGATGGGCGTGAATACCTGATCCCGAACGAAGACTTGATCACCAATCAGGTGGTGAACTGGTCGCATTCGGACCGTTATGTGCGTCTGGATCTGGACTTTGGCACCAGTTACGACGACGACCCGCATCAGGTGCGCGCAACCGCGATCCAGGCAGTTAAATCGGTGAAACGTGTTCTCAGCGGCGGTTCACATGAGCCGGTCTGCCATATAACCGGGTTCGGCGACAGCAGCGTGGACTATGTGCTGCGGTTCTGGATCAGCGATCCGACCAAGGGGCTTACCAATATCAGGGGCAATGTTTACCTCGCCCTTTGGGATGCTTTCAAGGCCGAGGGGATATCGATTCCTTTCCCCCAGCGCGAGGTTCGGCTGCTGCCCGACGGCGCAGACTCGCAACAGATCGCCAAAGAGTGAGCACCCGTGCGGCCGCAAAAGCGCCCGTTCATTGAAATGTTGCATTCCCCTTGTTACCTTATTAGTACCCCTGCGCCGGGGTTTGGCGGCGCGCAACAATGGAGGACTATGTCCTGTCTCTACATACACAGGCGGGTTTGCCCGCCGATGATGGGGCCAATGTAATGGCCCACTCTCAGTCAATCAGCGACAAGCTGCTTGAGCGTATCCTTTCCTCACTTTCCGATGACAAGGCCGAAGATGTCGTGCAGATCAACCTGCAAGGCAAGTCGTCTGTCGCGGATCACATGGTCATTGCGTCCGGGCGTTCGACACGTCAGGTCTCGGCTATGGCGGAAAAGCTGACGGATCGCATCAAGCAGGAATTCGGCTTCACCTCGAAGGTCGAAGGCAAGGATACCGGCGACTGGGTGCTGATCGATACGGGCGACGTGATCGTCCATATCTTCCGCCCCGAAGTGCGTGAATTCTATCAGCTGGAAAAGATGTGGCTGCCTCAGGGCGGCAGCGCCTCAGCCAACTGAGGCGCTATCCCGGCCTGCATTAACAGGCCGGAGGCGAGAGAAATATGCGTATAAGCATTTGTGCGGTCGGGCGATTGCGTGCCGGACCGGAGAAGTCCCTGCTTGACGACTATCTGACCAGATTTGACCGGACCGGCCGTAGCCTGGGCCTTGGTCCTGCACAGGTGATCGAAGTTGAGGACAAAAAAAACGCAGGGATGGGGGCCGAGGCCGCGTTACTGCGCAAGGCGATGCCCAAAGGTGCGGTGATCTGCACACTGGATGAACGCGGGCGGGTGATGTCCTCGCCTGATTTTGCAAAAAAACTGGGTGGCTGGCGCGATGCCGGGCGGCAGGATCTGGCATTGATCATTGGCGGTGCGGACGGAATAGACCCTGATCTGCGGGCTGAGGCTGATTTTTCCATCTCATTCGGGTCGATGGTCTGGCCGCATATGCTGGTCCGTGTGATGCTGGCCGAGCAACTTTACCGGGCCGCGACCATCCTGTCGGGCGGTCCCTATCACCGGGTCTGACATGGCGCAGCTTTTGATCGTCTACCATTCGCGCACCGGCGGCGCCCGTCAAATGGCCCAAGCCGCCGCGGCAGGAGCGCGGGACGAAGCGGAAACGGTTCTGAAAACTGCAGATCAGGCGACCCCTGAGGATTTGCTGGCCGCGGATGGGTTTATCTTCTGCGCGCCCGAGAATCTGGCTGCGATTTCAGGTTTAATGAAAGAGTTCTTTGATCGCTGCTACTACCCTGTTCTGGGCAAGATCGAAGGACGGCCCTATGCCCAGATGATCTGTGCCGGGTCTGATGGCGAGAATGCGGCCCGCCAAACCGCGCGGATTGCCATTGGGTGGCGCTTGAAAGAGGTTCAGTCGCCGCTGATCATCTGCACCCATGCGCAAACGCCCGAGGCTATTCTGGCCGAAAAGACCATCCCGCAAAACCAACTGGATGAGTGCCGTGATATTGGGGCTGCGTTGGGTGCGGGTCTGGCGCTGGGTGTGTTCTGAAGATCAGTTCAGTGTGACCAACGTCGTCTCGTCACCCCAGCCATCGACACTGCACCGCGCCTGAATCTGAACCTGAGACACGCCATCTGGAATCGCCACCCCGGATAGTGAGCGTGTAAAGGGCTGCTCATTCTCATGCGGGTGATGCAATACGCGCATACCCAGTTCATTGCCGTCCATGTCCAGAACACGCCAGCCATCGGCATAGTGATCCCACCCGGTATCGGGATGGCGGATCGTCACGTCGAATCGCCACGTGTCGCCGCTTTGGCTGGCCGCCACGTTTTCAAGCATAGAAGGGTCGGCAAGCGCTGGGCTGGCGAGAAAAAGGCTGAGAATCAAATACCGCATGAGGCGATCCTAGGCTGTGTCCGTCGGCTTCGCGATCACGAATCCGTGTCGCGCGGTTGGGACAGCAGGACCAGCCGGGAATGCGACGCAAACTCGCGCCGGTATAGGACACCAAATGTGATCGCCGTGCCCAGCATCAGCGCCACGGGGCCAAGTATCCAAGCAACGGATGCCAGGGCAAAATAAGTCACGCGCAAACCGCGGTTAAAGCTGCGCGCCGCGGTGACGCAGATCTCGGCCGCTTGTGCTGCGCGCGGATAGGCTTGTGGGTCCGACGGTTCATTGGGCACCGAGGCCATCAGAACCGCGCAATAGCCAAACAACCGGTGCGCCCACACATATTTCAGGAATGCATTGGCCAGAAGCAGGATGATGATCAGGATCTTGATCTCCCACACCATGGCCGGTGCGCTACCGATGGCCAGATCATTGGCGACGCCGGCAAGACTTTCGGTATTGCCCAGCAGGGCCAATCCGCCCCCGATGGCGATCATCGTGGTCGAGGCAAAAAATGTGCTGCCCTGCCGCATTGCCGCGACCACCTGCGCGTCAAACATTCGGGGTTGCCGGGTGACCATTTCCCGCATCCATTCTCGACGATAGTCATCCATCATCACTGTGACGGAATGCTTGTTGGGTGACGGGTTTTCGATCCGCCATCCGATCCACAGCCAAGTGATCAGCAACACGGCAATGGCCGCATAATCCAGCGGTGAAAACAGTTGTGCGCGATCAATCCAAGTCATGCTGCGACCTTAGGGCCAGACATGAGAACTTGCCAGATGGGGAAATTGGTAATATTATTTTACCAAATAGAGGATCAGCCATGGAAATGCCAACGCCAAACCCTGACATTCTGCGCCGCAAGACCGTGGTTCTACAACGTTTGTTGCAAGTGTTGCCCGAGGACGCGGTGATTCACGAACCGTCCGAGACTCGTGCTTATGAATGTGACGCGCTGACGGCATATCGGTGCCCTCCGATGCTGGCGGTTCTGCCGTCGACTACGCAAGAGGTCTCGGACGTATTACGCATCTGTAATGAAGAAGGTGTTCCTGTGGTTCCGCGCGGTTCGGGTACGTCATTGGCCGGTGGCGCCTTGCCAACGGCGGATTGCGTCATCCTTGGCGTCGCCCGGATGAATGAGGTGCTGGAGGTCGATTATGACAACCGTTTCATTCGCGTTCAATCAGGCCGCACCAACCTGAGTGTGACTGGAGCGGTCGAGGAAGACGACTTCTTTTATGCGCCGGATCCGTCCTCACAGCTTGCCTGTGCCATTGCCGGGAACATCGCGATGAACTCGGGCGGGGCGCATTGTCTGAAATACGGCGTGACCACGAACAACCTGTTGGGCGTAAAGATGGTGCTGATGGATGGCAGCGTGGTCGAGATTGGCGGCGCGCACCTGGACTCTGGCGGCTTGGACCTGTTGGGAGTCATCTGCGGGTCAGAAGGGCAGTTGGGCGTGGTGACCGAAGCCACATTGCGGATATTGCGAAAACCCGATGGTGCACGACCCGTGCTCATGGGATTTGATGACAACGAAGTTGCCGGGCAATGCGTCTCGGACATTATCAAGTCGGGCATCCTGCCGGTTGCAATCGAATTCATGGATACCCTGTGCATTAAGGCCTGCGAAAACTTCGCCCATGCAGGCTACCCCGACTGCACCGCTTTGCTGATTGTCGAGGTCGAAGGGTCCGAGGCCGAGATGGACTATCAATTGTCAAAAATCATCGACATCGCCAAGCGCCATAACCCGGTGGAGCTGCGCGAAAGCCAATCGGCTGAGGAAAGCGCGAAAATCTGGCTGGGGCGCAAGTCGGCCTTTGGTGCGATGGGGCAGTTGAACGACTACATGTGCCTGGACGGCACGATCCCGGTATCGTCCTTGCCGGAAGTGCTGCGCCGGATTGGTGAAATGAGCGAAGAATACGGCCTGCCGGTCGGCAACGTGTTTCATGCAGGCGATGGCAACATGCACCCGTTGATCCTGTTTGATGCCAACAAGCCGGGTGATCTGGAGAAATGTGAGGCGTTCGGAGCCGATATCCTGAAGCTTTGCGTTGATGTGGGTGGCTGCCTGACAGGTGAGCACGGGGTTGGGATCGAAAAGCGCGATCTGATGCACCATCAATACGCGCCTGCGGACCTTGAGGCGCAGATGGCCGTAAAGGATGTGTTCGATCCAAAGTGGTTGCTGAACCCCGCCAAGGTTTTTCCGTTGAATACGTCTGAATCCCGACGCATCGCGCAGATTGCCGCTGAATAATCGGCTCTAACAAAGAAGAATTGTCATGAAACCAAAAACAGAAGCCGAACTGGCCGAGATGGTGGCCGGGCTGGACGAACCGGTCCGCATCAAGGGAGGCGGTACGCGCGGAGTTGCGGGACCGGATGCGGAGATTGAAACAAGCGGACTAACCGGCATCACACTTTACGAACCCGGTGCGCTAACGCTGGTGGCGAAAGCCGGCACGCCGGTGGCAGAGATCAAGGCCGCATTAGATGCAGAAGGTCAGCAATTGGCCTTTGAGCCGATGGATCACCGGGGATTGCTGGGCACCAGTGGCACACCGACCATAGGCGGTGTTGTGGCGGCCAACATATCTGGGCCCCGGCGGATACAGGCAGGGGCATGCCGTGATTTCCTTTTGGGCGTGCGCTATGTCGATGGCATGGGGCAGGTCGTCAAGAATGGCGGCCGGGTTATGAAGAACGTCACCGGCTATGATCTGGTCAAACTAATGGCGGGATCCTGGGGCACTCTGGGCGTTTTGACCGAAGTGTCGTTGAAAGTACTACCCAAGCCCGAAGTCTCGGCTACGCTGTCCGTTCAGGTGCCCGATGTGACCACCGCAATTGCGGCGCTGTCCGCCGCATTAAAATCCCCGTTTGACGTCAGCGGAGCGGCGTACGACCCGGATATGGGAAGCGCCTTACTGCGCTTCGAAGGATTTGCGGGTTCGGTGACATACCGGTCGGACCAACTGAAATCCCTACTGTCTGGTTTCGGCGAGGTTGCCGAACTTGACCAGCCCAACACATTGTGGGCCGACTTGCGTGATGCAGCCGGTTTCCAAGAACAAAGCGGTGATGTCTGGCGCATTTCAGTAAAACCAGCGGATGCGCCGGACATCGTTGCGCGCATCCGGGCAGAGCGGACGTTGTTTGATTGGGGCGGCGGGTTGATTTGGGCCTTGGTGCCGGTTGGTACTGATCTGCGGGCGCAGTTAGGCGCGTTTGACGGTCACGCAAATATCGTGCGGGCAGGACAAGATACACTTGCCGAACTGGCGCGTTTTCAACCGGAGGCGCCCGGTATTGCGGCTCTAACCAAGGGTATTCGTCAAAGATTCGACCCCCGCGGTTTGTTTAATCCGGGGTTGATGGGGTAAGCCGATGCAGACGATGTTCACCGAAAAGCAGTTGCAAGATCCCGCGATCCAAAAATCAAATGAAATCCTGCGAAACTGCGTCCATTGTGGGTTTTGCACAGCCACGTGCCCGACATATCAGGTGCTGGGGGACGAGTTGGATAGCCCACGGGGGCGCATTTACCTGATCAAGGACATGCTGGAAAACGAGCGTGTGCCGGATGAGAAAACGGTCAAGCATATCGACCGCTGCCTGTCATGCCTGGCCTGTATGACCACGTGTCCATCTGGCGTGCACTACATGCATCTGGTCGATCACGCGCGGGAATACATCGAAGAGAACTATAAACGCCCCTTCTCGGATCGTGCGCTGCGTTGGGTACTGGCACAGATCCTGCCTTATCCGATGCGGTTTCGCTGGGCTTTGATCGGGGCGAAGCTGGGGCGGCCATTCCGCTTTCTGATGCCCGACGCCCGGTTGCGTGCCATGCTGGACATGGCGCCCAAACATATCCCGCCCGTCAGTCGCAATGACGACCCGCAGAGATTTCCGGCCAAAGGACCGCAGCGCAAGCGCGTTGCGCTGATGACGGGTTGTGCGCAAAAAGCTTTGAATACTGACATTAACGACGCAACTATTCGACTTTTGACTAGGATGGGATGCGAGGTCGTCGTGGCTGAAGGGGCAGGGTGCTGCGGCGCGCTGACCCATCACATGGGCAAAACCCGCGAAAGCCATGAGGCCGCAAAAGCCAACATCAGGGCCTGGACCACAGAAATGAACGGCAACGGGCTGGACGCCATTGTCATCAACACCTCGGGCTGCGGCACGACGGTCAAGGATTATGGCCATATGTTTCGCAACGATCCCATAATCGAAGACGCGGCGCGGGTGTCGTCGATTGCAATGGATATCAGCGAACTGCTGATCCAGCTGGAGCTGCCGCAGGGCGAAGACAAGGGCCTGACCGTTGCATATCATGCAGCTTGTTCTCTGCAGCACGGTCAAAAGATCAAAGCTCATCCCAAAACTCTGCTGAAACAGGCTGGTTTCGCCGTGTTAGAGCCTACAGATAGCCACCTGTGCTGCGGCAGCGCGGGGACTTACAACCTGATGCAGCCCGAGATTTCGGGCAAGCTGAAGGACCGCAAGGTCAAAACGCTGGAAGCCAAAAAGCCGGACATGATCGCGGCGGGTAATATCGGATGCATGATGCAAATCGGCTCTGGCACGGGCCTTCCCGTGCTGCACACTGTTGAGCTTTTGGATTGGGCGACCGGCGGGCCTGTGCCGCGGGCATTGGGCGACCGGAGTGGATCCGGGGTTCCGATCCTCAAATAGATAAGGCTGATGCAACTGCGCACCACTCGTCACGTTAAACGGACGCTGGCGTCATCGCCCTATTTTTGCCGCACCGGAGGCGTAGGAGAATACGCCAACAGCAAAGCCGGAGTGCCATTTGCGAAATTGGATCACAGCATTGGCGCTGGCTTTGATGCCGTTGTCCGCCGCAGCCCAGGATACCGGGTTGAAGAGTCTGGACACCACCGATGCCGGGCGCGCGTGGATGGCGGTCGGGCGCCTGGATTTCAAAGATGGTGCCGGGTTTTGTACTGGAACACTGATCTCTCCGACGCTTGTTTTGACGGCCGCTCATTGTTTGTTCGACAGAATGACTGGTCAGCGGGTTGATCTGGCCGAGGTTGAATTTTTGGCTGCCTGGCGTCTCGGACGCGCATCTGCTTATCGGGCTGCGCGTCGGGCCGTTGTGCATCCCGAGTATGAATTCAGCACCGAGGCGACGGCTTCTCGGCTGTACAATGACATCGCGCTGATCGAACTGTGGCAGCCGATCCGCAACACCAGCGTAATCCCATTCGAAACCGGAGAGCGCCCGGATCGAGGGGCTGAAGTTGGGGTGGTGTCATACGCGCAGGACCGGGCCGAGGCCCCCTCGCTGCAAGAAGTGTGCTCGGTCATGACGCGCACATCAGACGTTTTGGTGTTGTCGTGTGATGTCGAATTCGGGTCGTCAGGAGCTCCGGTCTTTTCCTTTGACGGGGACCGGCCACGCATCGTGTCGGTCGTCGCGGCCAAGGCCGAATTCAACGGACAGCGCGTGGCGATTGGTACATCGGTCGAGAATTCCCTCGAACTGTTGCAGGCAGAGTTGTCGGCCGGGCGCGGATTTGGCGTGTCTTCCTCTCAAGGTGGGGCACGCCGCAATATTGGAGCAAGGTTCATAAAACCATGAGTCGTTTACTTCTGAATTTTCTTTTGTTCCTCTCAATTTCCGCCACCGCAACTTACGCCCAAACCGCCAAGCGAAAGCTGACGGATCGCGATGACCTTTACGGATGGGAGGCGGTTGGACGCCTGGACATCGGCGATCAGGGGTTTTGCACCGGCACGCTGATTGCGCAGGATCTGGTTTTGACTGCTGCGCACTGTGCGGTGGACAAGGCCAGCGGCAAACCCTACGAGCCGGGAAAGGTGACGTTCCGCGCTGGTTTGAGCCATGGTGAGGCGCTGGCAGATCGCAAAGTCACGCAGATTGCCGTGAACCCGGAATATGTCAGCAATGCCCCGCTGTCACCGAATAATGTCCGCGCCGATGTTGCGCTGATGCGTTTGGAACAGCCGATCCCTTATTCTATCGCCAATCCGTTTGCCTTGCACACAGGGCGCGTTGCCGGAACCGAGGTCAGCTTAGCCTCATACGGGCGCGGCCGGTCCGAGGCGATCACGCGGGAAAGGTCCTGCCGTATCCTGGGTCGCCAGCAAGGGTTGATTACCTTCAACTGCGACATCACTTTTGGCTCGTCCGGTTCGGCATTGCTGGCCAGAAATGGCCCGCGCTGGCAGATCCTGTCGGTTGTCTCAGCAATCGGAACCTACGGGGGTCGCGTGGCCGGATACGGGATGGAACTATCTGGAATTGTTGCCGAACTCAAGGCGGACTTGCGGCGCGATGCCCCGCGCCCACAGGCAACGATCCGCCGGTTGCAGGTCGGGTCCGACAAGTCGAATTCCGGCGCAAAATTCATCAGCTCGGGCGGGGGTTGAACTCGATCAAAATGCTACCCATGTGAACTGTATCGGGTCGCCACGAATGGGGCCCGTATCAACCAGATGCCCGTCCGAACGGAGGGCAGAACACAGATCGCTCTGATATGAGGATATGACACATGCGTAGTTTTGATTTTGCACCCCTGCACCGCGCCACCGTTGGTTTCGACCAGATCGCCGATATGATGGATCGCGTGCTGACCAATGATGTGGCTCAGCCGAGCTACCCGCCTTACAACATCGAAAAGACCGATGCCGACACGTATCGCATCTCGGTTGCAGTCGCCGGTTTTTCGGAAAATGACCTGTCGGTCGAAGTAAAAGAAAACGCCCTGATCGTCGCCGGCAAGAAAGCCGCTGAAGACAAAGAGCGCAGCTATCTGCACCGTGGCATTGCCACCCGCGCGTTCGAGCGCCGCTTTGCGCTGGCCGATCACGTGCGTGTCACTGGCGCCAACCACGAAAACGGTATGCTGAACATCGACCTGAAGCGCGAAGTGCCCGAGGCCTTGAAACCGCGCCGGATCGAGATCTCTTCGGCCAATGCCATCGAAAAGGATGTGGTCGACGCCAAAGCTGTAAACTAAGGCGACCTAAAACGCCGCGATAATCGTTCCTCTCTGGATTGTCGCACCATACGCCCCGCGTTCCTCCAGACGCGGGGCGTTGTTTTTTTGTAGTACCAGAAGGTCCGCAATGCGGGACAAAGTGTGAATTCGCTGCGCCAGACCCAAGGTCTGCAATTGATGTATAGCGTCTTGGAGTAACGGGTATTCTCGGACTCAGAAATGTCCGCGTCGCAGCTTTGATTACTCGAAGTTTAACGGGTGGATCGCGGTTGTTCCACTTCCGTTTCTGACGATTCAGCAACTCCTACACTTTCAAATCGCGATAGCAGACTCACAGCGATGTAAATCGCGGCACACATTAAAAGAAAACCCAAGAAGTTTGGTTCATAAGCTTCCCTTGCCTCACGATAAATGTTCAGGCCTTCGATGTTTCGAAGAACAGAAAACCCCAAAACCGCAACTCCGATAAATGTGGGCAACACCAGTAGGAAATACCGCCGAACACGCCGCCTACCAGTCAAATAGAGAAGTTTCCCACAGCTTCCGCACATGTGGAAGTCGGTTTTATTGAGCCCGCGATGGGGATTAGTTGAAGCCATCATTCGTGGTGGCTGAGGACGACCGCATTCCGGGCACTTAATACCGATAATCTTTGACCACCATGTCGGAAGCTCACCAATTCGCGGAATGCTTACTTTGGGTGGATTGCCAGTGTTTCTTGCCAATTTTCTACAACGTGCCTTTTCGTATAATCGTCTCAACCTTCGATTTGGAACCGCTTCAACGACAGTTTATTTCTGCTCGGTAGCTCTTTGTACTTCCCACAAAGCGGACCTTCCATCAACTTGCAGCGTCGGTCAAAGTGGGCTCAAATCTGACGTCTGAAGTTAAATGACCCCGCACAATTTCGTGCGGGGTCCTTCTGTGTTTTTCCTGTTGAGTTTAGTTCCCACCAGTCACCGACCCGATCGACCAGAACATCGTCTCACCCGAGGCATCGTCGACACCGTCATTGTCGGTCATCACAAACGCTTCGCCCGAGGGCAGGATGGCCAGACCTTCGATCTTGTCCAGAACGTAGCCACCGGTCGAGGTCAGGTCAGGCAACAGGTCGCGGACCTCTTGCTTGCTGACGACGGGCAGAGGGCCGCCCAGCGGGGCCGGGGTAATCTCTGACAGCGGGATGCGATAAATCTTTTTGGTCACGGCGCGGTGGTCATGCTGATTGTCACGCTCGATGACATAGACGTGGTCGCCAAAGGCCACGATTTCCGACAGACCGACCCAGCCATTTTCCGGCTCCGCCTTGGGATAGTGCACAGCACCCCATTCCTTGGTGTCCAGATTATAGGCGACCAGTTTCACGTGGTTCTTGGGGTCGTCCTTCCATTCGCGCTGAACGGCCATCCACAGGGTGTTGCCAACGCGGGTGATGCCCTCAAAACCAAAGCGCTTTTCGACGGCCAAAAGCTCAGGTGGCAGACCGATCTCGCCTTTGCGGCCCTTGATCAGGCCATCAGCGGACACGTGGTAGATCGCATGCGGGATAACACGGTCGGTACGCCCTTCGGAGGCGACGTAGAACCCGCCTTTATTGTCCAGCGTGATGCCCTCCAGATCCAGCTTCTGTGCCGGGTTGCCGTCCTGACGGTGGATGCGGATCACATCCACAATGCGGGCCGGTTTATGGCTGGGGTCGATCTTGAAAATCGAAGGCTGGAAGCCATAAAAGCTGTCGTTGACCGCGTAGATCATGCCGTCCTCATCAGACACCAGACCGGACAGCGCGCCCCAGCCGATCAGCTCATCCGTGCCTGCGGACGTCAGATGCGGATAGGTGGCCGGGGCGTCCTGATATTCGTAGATCATCACGTGTGCACGCGGGCCACCGTCTTCGATCAGGTCCTTTTCATTAGCCGAGATCAGCAGGTTACGTTCCGGGATCGCAACATAACCTTCGGGACCAACGCCTGAAGGCAGCAGCTGTTTCAGATCCGGGTTGGCCGGATCGGTGGCGTCATATACACCCACGACCGAGGCGCGCTCGGCTCCTACAAAGATCATTGGTGTGTCACCAAAGGTCGCTGCGGTAACACTTTCAGGCTCAACCCCTTTGGCGTCCGAGCGTTTGTCGGGATAGTGACCGATCTGGATGATGGCTTTCTCGAAATCGGTGCCGTTCTCGTAAACAACGGTGCCGTCCTTGTGGAAGATCGTCCAGCCGCGCGAGCCGCCTTTGTAGTCACCTTCGTTGGCGGTTGCGAAATGGTTGTCGTCGATCCATTTCACCGCGTCCGGTTCGCGCAGGCGACCTGGCTGGCTTTCGGTAAAGATCAGCGCACCGCGTTCATCGGTGGCGTCGATGCCTTCCAGATCCACGCTGCCTGCCGAGAAATGGTTGACCACATTGCCATCCTTGTCGACAACCGCGATGTGGTTGTTTTCCTGCAGGGTGATGACGGTTTCACCCAGGGTGTTGATGTCGACAAACTCAGGCTCGGGATCAGTGGGGGCAACGTCGGCCAGACCTGTCAGCGAAGCCATCTTCATGCCCGCGCAATCCAGTGCGCCGTCTTTCAGCGGCACCAGCGCCAGCGACCCTGCGGGCAGCTGCGGGAGGACCCCGTCGTTCAGGTCTTCGTCACGCTCATTCTCGATGGCGACGGAAACAAAGCTGCCATCCGGGGCAATCGCGACACTGTCGGGCTGACCACCCAGATCACAGGCACCGGTTTCGGCCTTGCCCGCAATCTCGACCGAGATCAGTTTGCCCGAAGGGGCAGTATAGCTTTCCGATGTGTTCACACCCACAAAAGCCGTCGTGCCAACGATCCCCACGGATGTCGGCTCACCACCCACGTCCATCGCACCTAGCGGCGCGGGGTTCGCGGGGTCGGTGATATCGACCATGCCAATCATGCCCAACGGGCTGTCGGTATAGACCAGCGTCATGCCGTCCGCTGTCGCTGCGATGATCTCGGGCGAGGTTTCGCGGGTGGTATCCGCCCCCTCGGCCATGTTTTTGACGACGGGGAAAGACGCAATTCGGTTGAAATTCATTTCTGCCGCTGCCTGACCGGCGGTCAGGGCAAGGGCAGATGTCAGGCAGACACAGCGCAATGACATCGGGTGGAATCCTCTCTCACTTGGATGAGAGGGGGATGAACGCGGGTCATTGCAGGGATGTGACGGTTTGTTTGCAGTTTTGTGACAAACGTAATGGCCCCGGCACGCAGCACCGGGGCCTTTTCAGATCAGACCGACAGGCAGACGTACTTCATTTCAAGATAATCTTCCATGCCGTGATGGCTGCCTTCGCGGCCCAGGCCGGATTGTTTGACACCTCCAAACGGGCCAAGCTCGGTCGAGATGATGCCTGTGTTGACGCCGACGATGCCGTATTCCAGAGCCTCGGCCACTTTGTACACCCGGCTCAGGTCCTTGGCGTAGAAATATGAAGCCAGACCAAAGATCGTATCGTTGGCCATGGCGATCACGTCATCTTCGTCTTCGAACTTGAACAGGGGCGCCAGCGGGCCAAAGGTCTCGTCCTGCGCCACCATCATGTCCTGCGTCACGCCGGTCACGATGGTGGGCTGGAAGAAGGTGCCGCCCAGATCATGCGGCAGACCTCCGGTCAAAACCGCGCCGCCCTTGTCGGTGACGTCCTTGATGTGCTCTTCGACCTTGAGCACTGCTTCGGCGTTGATCAGCGGGCCGGTTGTTGTGCCCTCAGCCAGACCATCACCTATTTTCAGCGCCTCGACAGCGGCTTTCAGTTTGGCAGCAAATTCGTCATAGACACCGGCCTGAACATAGATGCGGTTGGCACAGACACAGGTCTGGCCGTTATTGCGGAACTTGCACATCATCGCGCCTTCAACGGCTGCATCCAGATCTGCATCGTCGAACACGATGAATGGCGCGTTGCCGCCCAGTTCCATCGAGCATTTCATGACCTGATCAGCGGCTTGTTTCAGCAGGATGCGCCCCACTTCGGTCGAGCCGGTGAAGGTCAGCTTGCGCACGCCGGGGTTTTCGCAGAATTCCTTGCCAATTTCGCTGGCGCTGGAGGATGGCAGCACGTTGAACACGCCCGCTGGGATGCCAGCCTGTTCCGCCAGTACGCCCATTACAAGTGCGGACAACGGAGTTTCCTTGGCCGGGCGCGCGACAAAGGCACAGCCCGCTGCCAGCGCCGGGGCGGCCTTGCGGGTGATCATCGCATTGGGGAAGTTCCACGGCGTGATCGAGGCCGCAACACCGATCGGCTGCTTTAGCACCATGATCCGCTTGTCGCGCTGATGGCCCGGGATCGTCTCGCCATAAACGCGCTTGGCCTCTTCGCCGAAGAACTCGATGAACGACGCGCCATAGCCGATCTCGCCAACGGCCTCGGCCAGCGGTTTGCCTTGCTCGGCGGTCAGGATCTTGCCCAGATCTTCGGCGTTTTCCATCATCAGGTCGTACCAGCGACGCAGAATCACGGCGCGTTCCTTGCCGGTCAGCTTGGCCCATTCCTTTTGCGCGGCCTCAGCTTGTGCGATCGCGCCGGCGACCTGCGCGCGGCTCAGGTCTGCGACTTCGGCTACGACGTCGCCTCGCGCCGGGTTGGTCACGGCAAAGGTGCCATTATCCCCGTCGACCCACTGACCGCCGATATAGGCTTTGGTTACAAGCAGATCGGGGTTTTTCAGGATTGATTTCAGGTCGGTTGTCGCGTCCAGCATGGGTCAGCCTCCGGCAATAAAAATTTGTTAGCACTCAAACATGTGCCTCCCGGATTGTCTATGGCCACCCGTGGGGTCAGATCAATCCAGTTTTCGTATGGTAAACGTGACGTTTTTTGCCTACCGGGGCGCATTCATGCGATCTGAGGCCAAAGTGTCAACCCGCCTATCTTTTTTTGGCGGAGTTTGCCAAAGTTCCACAGGATTGAATGCCTAAGGGGATGTAAATGATCGTAACATCTCCTATCTTGTTGGGTGCATAATTAAAAAAGGAATAGGACAGATGTCGAACCAGCAGTTTGATGCGTTGATTGAGGAAACGCAGCAAAAAGTGCGCGAAAGCCAGTCTCAGATCGAAGGGCTGACATCCCGGATTGAAGCCGCGCGTTCTAAGATCGGCTCTGCCGAGGCCGATATCGACATCGAAAACGCCACGCTTGAGGATGTGAACGCCCATACCGAGGTGATGAACGCCAATATCGCTGAGTTGATCATGGGTCTGGACGACGTCACCAGCGCCTTTTCCAAGGATTTTGACGAGATGCGCTCGAAGTCCGGGTGGGAGACGTTTGTCGGCATCTTCTCCAAGGGCAAATCCGAGTCTATGCGGCAGGAACGCATGCGCACCGCCAATATCGACGACAAGCTGCAGGACCTGATCGCCAAATCCGACGTAATCGTTCAATTGCTGCAAGGGCAGCTATCCGTGTTGGAAGAACAGCGGGTGAAGGTCGAGGAAAACCTGACTGGTACGCTGGATGACCGCGAGGCCACTGTTGCTGAACTAGAGGCGCTGCGGGCCGAGATTCAGGATATGGATCCGACGATTATCACTCTGGAAAACAAGATCAGTGTCGAACAGGACGCCGCCGCGCGCACGCAGCTGGAAACCGAACTGGCCGAGCTGAACAAGCAATACAATGCCAAGGTTCAGGAAGAGCAGGTCAAGCTGGCCAAAAGCCAAACGCTCGAACGTTATATTGAAAAGGGCAAGACCTGGGTCGACTCCCTACAGAACCAGGCCGCGACGCAAATGGTGCTGATCAACAAGCTGCAGACAGACACGCAACAACGCGTGGTTCTGTATGACGCCCTGACCAAATCGCTGAAAACCGCGCAGCAGCAGGACGTGGCCCACCGCATCAACGAGATCGGCGTGCAGACGGACCAGGAGGCGCAGACCGCCATGGCCGCCATCGGCACCGCGACCAACCAGAAGATGGCCGACATGCTTGAGGCGCATGAGGACCACATGGTCTTTGCCCGTGATGTGCTGGAGAAAAAGGCCAAGGCGGATGAACGCTTTGCCCGTCGCTTCGCCTCGATTGTCGAGAAGCATGATAAGAATTTGTATGGTGGGTAAAAAAGAGTGGTTGCGACGAATGCCATTTTTCTTAGAGCAAGACAAAGACAAGACTTGGGTAGAACGGAACGGTGAGCTTGTTTGGGGTGCAATTGGCCTCGTTTTCCTCATCTATTTTCTGACGATGATGGCGAATGGGTTTTACTTTATGAGTGGCGTTGGTGTTCTCGGTGCTTTGTGGTCGGGCTACCGACTGGAAATGTTTCGCAGATCGCAAGGAATTAACAGTGTGCCAACTAATGTCCAAAGCGACGGCAGTCAGTCACCTGGCCCGGACCTAGGTGGTTTTGGTGGCGGTGATGCATGACTGACCCCACTAAAGACCATGTGGGACTAACCGACACCTTCTCCTCGCGCCGCTATTTTCGAAAATTCGAGGTGATCACCGTTCACTTGTTGCGCGTGGCCGCGACGATGGAGGCTGAGGGCGCGATCTCGAAACAAGAGGTGCGGATCGTGTCGCGTTACCTTTCGGGGCTGCTCTACACCTTCCGGGCGCTCTCCATGAAATACCTGCTGGTCGGGCGCGATACGGGCCGGTTCTTTGGCAGCCTCGCCATGGACAAGCGTGACAGCGGATTTCCGGTGGCGGCCGAGCTGCTGACCATGGCCAATGACGCGCAGCAGGCGCAGGTGCATCTGGCGAATATGCCGTCCGAGGATGATCTGAAAACAGACATGGTGCGGACGATCATTGGCGATCAGGAAATCCCCACCAAGCTGCAATTCGCCCTGTCGCAAAGGCTCTATTACAAGGAATTGCTAAACGGTCAGCTGTTTTGGGCCCGCAATGATCCCGAATGCCACTGGATCGGAAATGAGGGCGAGCGGCGCAAGTTCATGATCCACTGGGCGGTTTATGACAGCCAGATCAACCTGCCGGTCATCTACCTGATGCAGTTGGAGGACAGCGGCAAAACCGCCCTGCCCAAGGACCAACGTCGTTGGCCCGAAGTTCAGGCGCATCTGATGGCGCAAAGCTTAGGCGGTCTGAAACTGGTGACCATCGCCAAAGGCTTCGATCAGGATTTCGACGACCTGCACCCCAAGCACCTGCGCCGGATCCATGTGGGGCCGATGTATTCCTCGGCCTATACCGAGCAATCCGGCCCCCTGCGGCAGGTGCTAGAGGACGCGCAGGCGCCCGAAGGTCAGGATTGGGCGTTGGCCTGGACCACGGAAGAGCTGGAAAGCGAAGAGGTGATCGAAGAACGCGCCGGTTGGTTCTCAACCGTCGAGCGTGAGGTTTTTGCGCTGGACCCGTTCGGCGGGCAGGGGGCCGAGACCGGAGCCACGCGCACCCAGCGTTCCATCATCCTGCCCCAGCGCCCGTTTCAGGTACTGGCCGAGCGCAATCCGCCGGGCTTTGCCGACGTGCGCAAATTCGTCGTCAGCAAATCCGGGCAGGTATTGAGATATTGAAGACAGCAAAGGCAATTTTGAAATGAGTTTGACGTCAGATCAGATGGAATTGCGCGAAGACGATATTCGCAAGCATTATCCGGCAGCGACCGCCTTGCTGAACGGGTTCGAACATGCGCCTCGGATTGCCAAACCCGTGGAGGCCGCCGTTGAACGGTCACCGGGTGTATCGACCGGACGGCGGTTCCGGTCGACGACACCGGGGTTGGTGACGCGGCGCACGGTGCGCGCTGACGGAGTGCATCTGGTTGAACGGATCGAGGCCTCGGATGATGGGGATGCATTGGTCTCGCCACCTCAGGCGACAACGCAGCAGGCAATCCGCCGCGCCATCGCAATCGCTTTAGCGGTGGCCGAAACTTATGGCGAACAGACGCCGCTGGCCGACCTCAAACGCGCTAATCTGGCTGGGGATCTACCGGCCGCCCGCAAGACCGAATTTTCGGAACTGCTGACGGCCGAGGCTCTGATTACCTCTCATACCTTCGGCAATGCGTTGGCCTATCTGATGTCCTCGCATCTGGGTGAGACGACTGCCGATATCGGCGAGATCGAAGAGGTCCTGACCGACAATGGTCAGCTCGCCCTGCACGGTGCGTTGTGGGAGATGGATCAGACGCTGGCCAAACACGCCCCAGACGACGCGCACCTGATCGCCGCCACCAGCGCCTATGCCGAGCAGCTAATGGACAAGGCCGCCCTGCGCGCCCAGTCAGCGGGCCACCTGGCCCCGTTTCATAACGCCGCCTGGCATGTTGAGGCCGATGATCTGACGATCCGTGGTTTTGAGCCGGCCTCAAAAGCCAAATCCACCACCCTCACCATGACGTTCAAGAAACCAAACGAAGTGGTGGGCAACCACATCGCCAAATATCAGGCGATGAAGCTGGCCAAGATGGTGATGGCCTATGACTTCGATCGCCGCCTGAACCCGTTTGCGGAACTCGGCGGGTTTATCTTCACCTTCATGGGCGACGGCAAACCGGGCACTGGCAAGACCACCCTGATCCAGATGATGGCCGGGCTGATCAACGATTATTGCCAGAACGCGGGCTATCCGTTCCGCTACCAGAACCTGAGCACCGACAATATCGACAGCTATCAGGGCAAATCCGGCCAAAACGCCAAGGCCTTCATCAACACGATCATTGACCCTTCGGTCATCGGCTTCGGCACCATCGACGATATCGACCAGCTGGCGGGCAAACGCGGCGACCGGCAGTCCTCGGCCGGGCAGCTGGAAATCACCGCCGTGTTGATGGAGAGCTTTGCGGGTGCCAACACCGTCGTGCGCGGCAACTGCACCTTTGGCATGTTCTCGAACTACCCCGAGAATGTGGACGACGCCCTGCGCCAGCGGGCGGGCGCGCGGTTTCTGGTGGACGGGCCGCAAACGCGCGAGGATTACATCGACATCCTGCACCTGCTGATGGGCCGCAACCACGACATCCCTCTGGGCGAACACGAAGCCTATGCCGCGCAGGAAATCAAGAAGGCCGTCGCCGCCAGCTTCGAAAGCCACTCCCGCCCGCATGAGGACGCCTTGCTGCAGGTTTATGACCGGGTGTCCGGCGATATCGGCCAGATGGATACGATTGCCAAGATGGGTACCTATCTCAAGGCAATCCAGCAGGCGGATGAGCGGTTTACTGGCCGCGCGATCAAGAACATCACAGACGCGGTGAAAGTCCGCGCGATGGATTTCGAACTGCCCGATGAGTGGATGGAAAACCCCGACCTGTTCCTGTTCCGCGATTACGACACCAAGAAGGCTATGATCGAAGACCTGCGCCAGCCGATCACGGTCGAGATGGTGATGCAGGAGATCAACCGTTACGCCGACAGCGAATTCCGCTATGCCGACAAGAGCGACGAGGTCGCCATCGAGAACGCCGTCCGTGAGATGGGCCGGATGGAAGAGGCCAAACGGCGGTATTTGGAGGGGAAGGGGTGAACCTTTATGCCCATTGAACTTTTGAAATCAGTTGGTGACGCACTTGGGGCGGTCAATGCGTGGCTGAGCGAAAACAAGTTGCTAGTCTTTTCCTTGGCGATTCCCGCCTTTTCGTACTTTTTGTCAAAGCGCTACGAGGAACGTTCAGCCCAACGTGCGTTTAATCAACGCCAACATGAACGAAACCTCCAAAAAGAACTCAGGCTGTTCGATCTGAAAGAAAAAAGGATGGAAGAGCTACGTCGAGATTTAGCAAAGCTGCTCGAATTTAACGCGCTAGCAGTAGCAAATACTACTTCCGAAGAAGACAAGACAAATTCCCTTGAAACCATTGCGAATTTGCGTCTTCGAGTTCCACTGGACGACCCTGACTATCAGAGTTTCCACGATGCGTGCAAAGCATCGATGCAGACAATTCTCGGTGAACCAGTCGGTGACCAAAATTCTGCATCGCAGGAGAAAAAAAGTCGCCCGTTAGTCTCGGTGGGTCATGAAATACTGTGCAGATGGGAACGTGACCTAGAAAGAAATCTTCGAATGGCGGACGCACACAAGGACAATTGCAAATGATCCGCCTCATCAAAAAAGGTCTGATGTTCGGCAATCTTGTCCACATCTCCAGCCCGGCTCTGGTCGAGCGGTATAACCGCGCGCTGCAGCATCTGGCGGGCAAGACCACGGCGCTGACGGACTTCCATGTCGACATCTCGGGCTATTCGCCGGAGGTGGGTATTGAGCTGGAGGACGAGCTCTACCTCAACCCCAACGGAGTCAACCGACAGTTCATTCTGTTGACGACCGAGCAGAAACGCGCGCCACTGCTGAACGTCAAATTCTCGACCTCGCGCGATATCCTGCGCGAATTCATCGAGATGAACGAGGCGCAACTGTTTGCCCTGACCGCCACCGATGCGGTGGCTGGGGAACTGGTGAACTCGGTCATCAAACTCACCACACCGCGCGATCTGCTGAACCTGCGCAAGATTGAGATCGAGGCAGATACTGCAGGCGGCACCCTGCGCAAAGCGCAACAACTGGCGGGCATGGTCGAGCAGTTCAAAACCGAAGAGGACGCCTGGTTCGACGATGTGCTGATCGCCAAGATGATCGAAACGGCCAAGGAAACCGGCGACGTCACCCGCAATCCCGTCCGCCTGCGCCATACCGCATTCGAGCAGCGCAATTTCTGGACGGCGCACTTCGACGGGCTCTACCTGTTCCCGGATCTGGATCACCCGGCGGTGATCTGTATGGGCGACAGACCCGACGATATGCCGATCAAATACGTTTTTGACCCATCTCAGCGGAACCAGATCGCCAAGTTCCTCGGGCTAAACGGCTTGGTTGAAACGATCATCGAGGCGCGCGGTGTCAATTCCGCCGCAATCCTGCAGCAGAAAATGGACTTCCTGACCGTGGATGCCGCAGCCGATGCAGGCGTCGACCTGACAGGTTTGGATCGCGGTGACATGCGACGGCTGGCGCGAAACCATTCGGATCGTTTGCCCGAGGCCTATCACGGTCTGGCACAGCTGCTGCGCTGGGCAAAGGATGGCGGGCCGTGGCCGCGCATCACGTCAGATCATCCGGCCTATTTCTATACGTTGCGCGCAACCAACACACCGAACCGCGATCTGGTGAACATGTTGTTGGCGGAACTGGCCCCGTTGGACCCGCGTCAGGTGTTCATTTGCCATAAGGAACTGTTCTACCGCACCTATGCGACATGGCCCGAGGCCAAGAAAGCCTATGTTGCCGACTTCCTTGCGCGCGAGTATCAGGTGGATAAGGCTGGCGCCCGGGCCGCACTGTTCGGCCACGAACCGGATATGAGCGGCAATGACCGGATCAGCGAAGACATCATCGCACGCGTCGGCCCCTGGGGCGCAGTAGGGAGAAGTTAAATGTTCGTCGCACTGCGCTTTTTGATCCCGTTGCTGGTCGTTCTGACGGTCATTTATGTGGGCGTATCAATCTATTCCCGCTGGGTACGGCGCAGTAAGCTGATCGCCCATTGGGAAAAAAAGGGTCTGACCGGCGACCGCGATGCCTTTGTCCAGCGCGGGCTAAAAAAATACGACGGATCGTTTCGACGCAAACTGATCCTTGGGATTTACGTGGTGCCGCTGGGCCTGATCGCAATCCTGATTTATGTTACGAATTTCATGTGAGGGTTTCGCTGATGCGTTACGTCAAATGGGCTATAATCATCCTGTTCTGGGGCACGATTGCGGCGGTGTTGAATTACACCCTTCCGCAGCACGATGTGGTTCGGATTTCGGATACCTATGAGAAACGGATCGACCCCGGTGAGAACAGCATCTTCTGGTCGGTTCATGACGTCGGCAGTGATGCGACAACACCAAACCGCGATGTGTTTTTCATTCAGACCCGCAAGACCAACGGCAAGGTCATGGTTTATCGGAACGAAGACACCGGCTGGGGCTGGCCACCTTATTTTAAACTAAACTCGTCGAACCTGCAGGCCGAAGCAGCAGACTTGAAATCAACAACCGAAGCGCCTCGCTGGGTGGTTGTTCGCCACTACGGTTGGCGCAGTGAGTTCCTGTCGATTTTCCCGAATGCCGTAAAGATTTGGTCGGTAGACAGCCAAGACATTCGGATCATTCCCTGGTTCAACATCATTTTTCTGACCGTTTTCTTCGCGATTGTGTGGGCCCTTTGGGTCCGTTGGCGCCGGTTTCGCGAGGCGCGGGTCGATCCCGTGATCGAGAATATGGAAGATGGCCTTTATGCCGCCGGCGACGCCATAGAAGAGCAGGGCAGCAGGTTCAGAAAATGGCTAAACAGCTGGAAATCCAAATAGGTTTTGGCGGGGCCATTTGGCCCCTCCGTCAGCCTTGGCGGTGACCTGTTGGGCTGAGTTCCTCAGCGTACGATAAACTCGGCGTGCAACGCTCCGGCGGCTTTGATCGTCTTCAGAATGTCGATCATGTCCCGGGGCGACACCCCTAGCGCGTTCAGGCCTGCCACGACTTCGGACAGGGTTGCCGCTTCGGGTATTTCAGCCAGCCCGGTGCCTTCCTCTTCTTCTATTCCAGCGATTGTTCTAGGCACCACAACGGTTTCACCGCGCGCGAAGGGGTTGGGTTGAACCGCAATCGGCGCCTCTTCAACCGTGAGTGTAAGATTGCCCTGCGAGACCGCCACGCGGGATATCCGCACTTCCTGCCCCATCACTATCGTGCCCGAACGCTGATCGACCACGACGCGGGCCTTGGTTTCGGGTTCGACCAGAATGTTCTCGATTCGCCCAAGAGCGTGGGCAGTCGAAATTGCCCGCGTTGCCGCTATGTTCAGCTCAACTGTCCCGGAATCCCGCATGATGGCCACTGCGCTGTTGAATTCGGAATTAATGGCAAGCTCGATCCTGCCTGCCGTAGTAAAATCAGGCTCTCGCAAAGCAAGGCGCATCTGGGTAAGCGCCGATAGTTCGAAATCGATTTCACGTTCCACCCTTGCCCCGGAGGGGATCACGCCGGATGTGGGAACGCCCTGCACCACCGAGGCAGCCTCTCCCTCAGCCGACACGCCGCCTGCCAAAACGGTGCCTTGCGCAACAGCGTAAATCTGCCCGTCGGCGGCGTTCAATGGGGTCATTATCAACGTTCCACCCAACAGGCTTTTGGAATCTCCGATGGCAGAGACCGTCACGTCGATTTGCCCGCCAACACGTGAGAAAGGCGGCAGGCTTGCTGTCACCAGAACGGCGGCCACATTTTTGGGGCGAAAATCCTCACCGTTGACGTTGACGCCCAACCTTTCGAGAATGTTGGACATGATCTCTTCGGTAAAGGGTGAATTTCTTAGCCCGTCACCGGTTCCATTCAGCCCTACAACCAGACCGTAACCGACCAGATCGTTTCCGCGGACTCCGTCGAAGTCCACCAGATCTTTCAGTCGGATCGCGCCGGCGGAGGCCAGGCCAGGAAGCAACATCAGAAGAAAAACAAGAACTCTCATCTCAGGAAATTCACTAGTGACAGGTTCGCGTTGCGAACGGTGACCGAATACAGGCTTTCCAGCTGGAACTGCACGGTTTGCAACTGAGTGGCGGTTTCATAGGGATCCGCCGCGATCAATGTGCCTCGGCTGCTTTGTAGGCTAGTCCGCGCCGCATTATTTCGCGTTTGCGCCTGTTCGATTCGGGCCTCGGTCGCGCCGACATCGGCGCGCAGTCCCACCAACTGATCCTTGGCGTTGACCAGATCGACGCCCAATTGTTTGAACACGGCCGTTCTTTGTTGCATCGGGACATTCAGACCGCTGTCCGCGACCACGGCTGCGACCGCGATGTCGCGAAGTGCAGCTTTGATGGCTGGGTCGGTCGCTGTCACAGGAATTGAAACGCTTTCATTCTCGGATATCTGCATGGGGGCCAGTTTTGTGCCGGATCCCTGATAAATTACCGCATCGAACCCGGTAGGATCGTTGAACCAATCCTCTGCCCTCTGCCGGATGTCCGCGACAGTAGCTACGCCCGTCAACTCGGCCTCTAGCGCGGTGATCAGCGTGTCAGCGGACGGAAGCGGAGAGACATCCGTTGCGGTGCCCGAGTAAAGGCTGCGCCCTCCGGCGCGGGTGTTCAACGCAGATACGATCGCGTCCAGTTCGTTTCTGGCCTGAGCCGATGCGTTTTCGTGGGTCACCGCCTGATTTGAGGTGCCAAAGGACAGAAGTGAGGCGGTAATCCCCTCAACAGCGCCGGCAACTTTATTCAGGCTCAGCTGCATCGCATCCGTGAACAACCCGGCTTCGGCGGTCGATACTTTGAACGCATCCAGTCTGGACAGGCTGCGATCCAGGTCCAGCAGATGAGAGTAATCACCGTCCAGATGGCCAGACAAGTCCTGAACCCGTCCGGATGACAATTCGTAGGACAGTGTTTCGATCTGGTTTTTGATCTCGGTTGACCGGGTTCTCAGCGTCAAACCACGCGCCAGATCACCAATGGATGTCAAATTCATCGTCATAACCTCAGCAAAGTGTCCATCATCTCATCCAGGGTCGAGATGAGCCGCGCATTCGCGGCGTATGTCTTTTCGATCTGCATCAGGTTTTGCAGTTCGGTGTCGGTATCCACGCCACGTTCAGCTTCGATCTTGGCCATTTCCAGTTGCGAGTGCTTGGCGAATGTCATGCGCCCCTCGGCGGCATGGGCGTTTGCCCCAGCCTTAGACAGCAGTGCCTCGGCAATTTCCGCAGCTCGCATGTTGCCGGTGCCATATAACCCCCCGGCAACAGGACGGGCATCGTTCAGGACCGCGCTAAAGGCCCTCAGCTGCGTTGCATCGCCTGGATCCCCCGGAGTGGCGGCGCCGAGGCCCGTCCGCAATTTCCAGCTGTCACCACCAGCATCGGGGTCCAACGCCACGTTCAAGCGTATGCGCGAAGCCAATCCGATTGCCGCAGTTGCGTCGTAGCGATTGCCATCATCGGTGAACACGCCGGGATCAGTTGCCGCGACGGTCGGATCAAGACCGGCGGTCTCGAACCGTTCGATCAGGTCTTGAGCGGCGGTGTCCAAGTGTACTTGAGCCTCAACCGCCAGTTCATCGCGAATCTCGAACTGAGCCGCCAGCGCACCGCCCCTAAGCTGCGCACTATTGCCGCCGGTACGCACAGGCTGCCCGTTCATTTCAAGACCTGACAAAAGGCTGTTGGCAAATGTCATGTGCGGCTTGGTTTCGCCGGTAGTCGTAAAACTGAATTCTGCTGCCTGCCCCTCTAAAAGGATCAGGCCGCCGTCTGAATATAGCGACACACGGTCGTTATCCCGCGCTACGACATTGACCGGCATCAGCTCGTTCACTTGATCAATCAATACTTGGCGCTGATCGAGCAAGGCATTGATATCGCTGCCGGAGTTCTTGATGCTGGGGATCTTATTGTTCAGCTTTTCGATATCCTGCAAGGACTGGTTCAGGCGGTTGACCTGCTTGCCGATGGTCCTGTCTGCGTCCGACCGCGCCTGACGTAAACCTTCGGATGCCGCGTTAAGGCTGTCCGCCAAATCCCGGGCAGCGCGGGCCACCTGATCCAGCCGCACTTTGGAATCGGGCAAGCTGGCGGCCGTTGTCATGTCGTTCTCAAATTCGGTCAACCGAGAGGCAAAGGATTTGGGGTCATCAACCGAACCTACGGCCTTTTCAAAACGGGTGTAGAACTCTGAGATTGCGCTTGTACCGGCAAGATTTGCGTCGGAATCGCGCCGGTTGGCGATCAGGGCCGGGTCCTGATGGCGCGTCACACCGACGGTGCGCACGCCGTTGCCTGAGATCGGACTTGTTGCCAATTCCAGCGAGCGACGCGCATAGCCCGGTGTCAGGGCGTTGGCGATATTGCCCGAGACAACTGCGGCCCCGCGGCTTGCGGCGGTCAGGCCTCCCAACGCGTTGTTCAATGCTGTCGTCATGTTCATCGGACAGGTCCTTTCCCTAGCTCAAAGCCCCGGATCAACGTTTGATGTTTGTGGTTTCCTGCAGCATCTCGTCGACGGTCTGGATCACCTTGGCGCTGGAGGAAAACGCCCGCTGCGTTTGGATCATCGAGGTCAGTTCAGTTGCGACATCGGTCGTGGATTCCTCGCGTGCAAAGGATACCAGATCGCCGGTCGGCCCATCGCCCGCGTTCCAAAGGAAGAACGTTCCGCTGTCGCGGGATGGCGCATAGGTCTGATTATCCTGCGCCGTTAACCCATTGGGATTGGGAACATCGACAAGCGGAATCTGGTACACGCGCCGGCTGACACCGCTGTCGTATTGCGCGTAGACATACCCGTTTTCATCCACCTTCACGCCTGTCATCGTTGCAACGGGGGCACCGTCGCGCGTGATCGATACGGGGGCAAATGTATCCGACAGCTGGGTAATTCCATCTTTGTCGCCAATCTGACCGATATTAATCTCCATCGGCCCGCCATCCACGTTCACCACAAAACTGCCATTTGCCGGATCGTAAGCACCACCCGATATGGTGGTCACGCTGGCCAGCGTGCCGCCTGCGGTTCGGCTGTCGGTGAAGGTCAGGCGGTACTCTCCGATCACCGCACCGCCAGATGCGGTATCGCGCAGTGTCATCGTCCATTCATTGCTGGAGCCCGTACCGGGCACGGTCGGGACCAGTTCAATATTCACGGATTCCGATTTTCCGAGGTTGTCAAAATACTCAACAGACAAAGGCTGTGCGTCACCCGGTGCGCCGGCATCCGTCGCCGTGGCCGGAAGGTTCATGCGAAGGTTCATGCTTGTGGTCGGTGAACCGGTTAGTTGGTTGACGCTGAGTTTGACGGGTTCCAGCGCAGCTGGCGTATCCCTTGGCACATTAGGGATCGATCCGTCGGGGCCAGCGGGCCAACCCAACAAAACAAGCCCCGATTGCGTCACCAGATGACCCTGCTCATTGGTGCGGAACGAGCCAGTTGTGGTCAGAAGCATCTCATTCGAGTTTGACGCCACCTGAGAGCTGGGTCGCACGGGCAGCAGGCCACGGCCGCGCACTGCCAAATCGGTTGAATTGTTCGTTGTGACCAGCGATCCACGCTGGTCGATCATGCGTTGACTCGTGGTTCTGACGCCGCCTGCCGAATAGCTTCCACCCTGACCGGAGGTGACCATCGAGTGAAAGTCGGTCTCAACCCGTTTGTAGCCAAAGGTGGACGAGTTGGCGATATTGTCAGAGATGGTCGCCAGCCGGTTCGCGTTGGCCTTCAAAGCGGCCACACCGGCATTCAGCGAAGAGGAAATTGTCATTGGCACGCCCTTCTGTTGCGTCAAAACGTGATGCAACAGCTAACGTACTGGCCCTTAACAGCACGCTAACAGGTAAAATGCGTTCTATCCTTTTGGGTCTAGGGCGTGCGCAGAAAGATGACCTCGATCCGGTTGTTGCGAACGGCCATCGGGTTTTTGGCTGTCAATTCACGGTCTGCGTGGCCCGTGACCCGATCCAGCCTTTCGGCGGCCAAGCCCTTGCCTTGCAGCATCTGACGCGCTGCCTGCGCGCGGGCCGTCGACAGATCCCAGGCCGGGTTTTGCGCCAGGACAACCGGCGATGCACGCACATGTCCTTCGACGGCGACTGCATTCTGCACCAGGTCCGAAGACCGCGCCACCAGCAACGCCAGTGCGCGCATCATGGCGGTGGGCTTATCGGTCCCCGATTCGAACAGCGGCTGATCCTCGGTATCGAACAGCTCGACAACCAAACCTTCATCTGTGACCTGCGTGACGATGTGTTTCAGGACCTTGTCCGAGACCAGGCTTTCACCGGTGCGCCCCAAAAGCTTGGCTTCAAGCGTCGAGAAATCCTCGAGGTTTTCCTTGCCGCCCTCGGCGTTCACGCCAACCGAACCACGTGCCTGCCGCGCAACGGTTGGGCTTTTCTGGCTGGCGCCCGAACCATCCATCACCATGGTCTTTTCCGAGAACATATTGTTGCCGCCAAAGGCGCCGTCACCGCCGCCAGACACCGGATTCACGGGGATTGTCGGAGAAAAGTAATCCGCCAGTCCTTTGCGTTGTTTTTCCGTCGTTGCATTCAGCAGCCACATCAACATGAAGAACGCCATCATGGCCGTGACAAAGTCGGCATATGCGACTTTCCACGCGCCACCGTGGTGACCATCGCCACCGGACACACGTTTCTTCTTGATGATGATTGGCGCCGCATTGGATTGCGCACCCATCTCCACCACCTTTTTATCACCCGATACCAAGGTATCAGCGCAGGTCTTAAGGCAGGCTTAACGTTTAAAACTGTCGAGATATCTCTACTGCGCCAAAGCGGTTCCTGCCCGACGCAGGATCAGCTGCAGGTGGTTGAAGCTGTTCTGGATGTCTTCCGTTTCGGGTTTGGCGAAAAAGCCGTCCAGATCATCATGAACACGTACCGCCTGATCGAGAAGTGGGTCCGCGCCTTCGGAGTAAAGCCCGGCCCTGATCATAACTTCGGATTGCTCATAGCTGCCAACCAGTCGGCGGGTTTGGGATATCAACAGGTTCTCTTCCGCCGTGGCCGCACTCGGCAGGCTGCGCGAGACCGAGCGGCTCAGGTCAATGGCCGGAAACCGGCCGCGTTCGGCGATCTCACGGCTCAGGACAATGTGGCCGTCCAGAACGCCACGCAGGATATCGGCAATGGGTTCATCCATATCAGATCCTGCAACCAGAACGCTGAACACGGCTGTGATGTCGCCCTGCTCTTCCGTGCCTGTCCCGGCCCGCTCGCACAGGGCGGCAATTAAAGGGGTTACAGAAGGGGGAAATCCGCGCAGCGAAGGCCGTTCGCCCATGGCCACGGCAATCTCACGATGCGCCTCGGCAAACCGAGTGACCGAATCCGCCAGAAACAGCACGTTCAGCCCCCGGTCGCGCAGGTATTCCGCCACCGACATCGCGGACCAGGCACAACGGCGGCGCGCAAGGGCGGATTGATCAGACGTTGCGGCCACCACGACCGACCGCTTCATCCCCTCAGCACCCAGCGCGTGTTCGACAAACTCGTTCACTTCGCGCCCACGCTCACCGACCAGCGCCACGACAACCACATCCGCCTGCATCGACCGCGCCAGCGTTGCTAGCAGCGTGGACTTTCCCACGCCAGAGCCGGCGAACAGTCCAATGCGCTGACCCTGAACGATGGGCAGCATAGTGTTCAGCATCGCAAGACCAGTCTCCATTCGTTGACCCAAAGGTTTGCGATCGACCGCAGGTGGAGGCGCTTGCATTATGTCCTGCTCCTGAATTCCCGACAGCAGCGGTTTTCCGTCCAATGGATTGCCAAACGGGTCAACCACTCGTCCCAACCAATGCATTCCCGGCGCAAAGGCTGGTGTTTGGTTCAGAATCACTCTGTCACCAAGGCAGACCCCGTCCGGTGCCGTGGCGGGCAGCATGTGAATCAGATCCGATTCGACATGCAATATCTCGCCTGCTAGATTCGGCCCATTGCGTCGGCGTAAGGTCACATGATCCCCGATCCGCGCATGCGTTGCGAGGCCTTCAACTTCTATAACCCCGCGCGCGACGCTGGCCACATGCCCCATATGGCGTGTGGCAGTCAGGCGGTCGATTTCACATTTCAAAAGCATCGGGTCGAGATCGGACATCGTGGGTTCTCCAACGGTTTCTGAAAACGGTTTTTAAAGGAATCGGGGTTAAGCCTTGATTGAAATTGATCGAGGGAGAAGCCCCGATGTTCTATGACCTGAACGTCTTTAAAACCGCGTACGCAATGGCAACCCATGCCGGGCAACGGCAATCCGTCATTGCACGAAACATGGCCAACGCGGATACGCCAGGCTACCAGCCCCGCGATATCGAGGCCTTTCAAAAAGCATTCGAAAGCGCGGGTCGTGAGGTCGCCATGACTGCCACGCGGGCGGGACATCTGAATGGTGTTGGTGGCCCAAAGCCCTGGGCTGAGATTGAAGCCACCCCTTCGGGTGACCCAAACGGCAATGGCGTTTCCGTCGAGGAAGAGGTGCTAAAGGGCGTTGAGGTCAAGCGTCAGCATGATCGCGCCCTGGCGATCTACAAATCTTCAATGAACATTCTGCGCAGCAGCGTCGGCCGGGCATAAGGGGGCCATAGGATGAGTGACTTTTCCCATTCCCTGACCGCCTCTGCCAGCGCCTTGCGCGCACAGGCCGCGCGTTTGCGCCATGTGTCCGAAAACATCTCGAACGCGGATACGCCGGGTTATCGGCGCAAGACAGTTCCGTTTGAGGCCGTGAACAAAGGCGGCAACGAAATGGTGCAGGCTGGGCGGGTCAAGCTGGACCGCCGTGCGCTGTCTCGCATTTACGACCCAAGTCATCCGATGGCCGATGACACGGGTCACTATCGTGGCTCGAACGTCGATCTGATGATCGAGATCGCCGACGCCCGCGAGGCGCAACGCAGTTACGAAGCCAACCTAAAGATGTTCGATCAGACTCGTCAGATGTCGTCGAGCCTTATGGACCTCCTCAGAAAGTAAAGGACACCAGAATGGATATCCGAGCAATCAATGCCGCCCAGAGTTATGCGGGCGCGCGCCCCGCAACGCAAGCTGACCCAGACCATGCCGGAATGGCCCAGGGGCTGCGGGCAGGGTTTCAGGACTTTGCCGCGACGCTGAAACAGTCCGAGCAGATGTCGCAGGCCGCAATGACCGGGCAGGCCGATCCGCATGCCTTGGTGCAGGCGCTGGCGCAGACCGAACTGGCGGTAGAAACAGCTGTGATCGTGCGCAACAAGGTGGTCGAGGCTTACCAGGAAATCCTGCGGATGCCGGTCTGACGCAATGCTCAGCGAAGGTCTGTTCTATGACATCGTACGTCAGGCGCTTTGGGTCGCAGTCATCACTTCGGTTCCGATCCTGGCGGTGGCGCTGGTTTCGGGCCTGATCGTTGGTCTGTTCCAGGCGCTGACCTCGGTGCAGGAGATGACGCTGACCTTCGTGCCCAAACTGATCGCCATAGTCATCGTGTTCTGGATTTCGATGGGGTTCATGACCCAGACGCTGGTCACGTTCTTCGCAGGAACACTCATCCCTTTAATCGCAGGAGGTCGCTGATGGATACTGCCTATGTCACCCTGTCCCGGCAATCGGGTCTGATGAACGAAATGCGCCTGGTGGCGAACAATATCGCCAATGCCAGCACGACCGGCTACCGCGCGCAAGGTTTGGTTTTCTCGGAATTCGTACGCGATATGCCCGGAAACCCGTCCCTGTCCATGAGCCGCGCCGAAGTGCGCAATACCTCGCTGCAGCAAGGCGTGCTGACCGAAACCGGAGGGCAGTTCGACTTCGCCATCGAAGGGGATGGGTTCTTTATGGTTGAATCCCCCGCGGGCAACCGTCTGACCCGTGCCGGTGCGTTCTCATCCAACGCGGACGGGGATCTGGTGACCATGGATGGGCACCGCGTGCTGGACAGCAATGGCGCGCCCGTTTTTATCCCGCCGGACGCGGCATCCATTGATGTCGGCAGCGACGGTACGCTGAGTGTCGACGGGCAATTGCTGGGCCAAATCGGGGTTTACCGCGTTGCCGATCCCAAAACGCTGATGCGTGAAGGCAGCACGCAGTTCCGGGCCGAGGGCGACATTGAACCAGTCGAAGAACCCGTGGTCATCCACCGTTTTCTCGAAGGATCGAATGTGAATGCCATCGCGCAGGTCTCGCGCATGGTCGAAATCCAGCGCGCCTATGAATTGGGTCAGAGCTTTCTGGAAACCGAAGACGAACGGGTGCGCGGCGCGCTCAAGGCGCTGATGCGCTGATTTGGACAAGGAGAATTTGACATGCGAGCTTTGAAAATTGCGGCAACGGGAATGACGGCGCAGCAACTGCGGGTCGAGACGATATCGAACAACCTCGCGAACATGAACACTACGGGCTACAACGCGCGGCGAGCCGAGTTTGCAGATCTGCACTATCAGCAGGTGGCACGGGCGGGTGCGGTCAATGCCAATGACGGCACGGTTCTGCCAACGGGTATCCAGTTGGGCCTAGGGGTGCGCCCGGCTGCGGTGACCGCGCAGCTGTCGCAGGGCGCCCTTTCAGCCACCGGAAGCGATCTGGATGTTGCAATCGAAGGGCGCGGTTATCTGGAGGTGACGCTGCCCAACGGACAGTCCGGCTATACCCGCGATGGCAGCCTGAAACGATCCGCCGAGGGGTTGATCGTAACCTCGGACGGGTTTGCCGTAGCACCCGAAATTACCATTCCTGACGATGCGCGGTCGATCTCGATTAACCCAGCGGGCGAGGTTTATGCCTATTTCGACGACGCGCCAGAGGGGCAACTGCTGGGAGAGTTCACCCTGGCCAGTTTTTCCAACGCCAAGGGGCTCGAGGCGATTGGCAGCAACCTGTTCAAGGAAACCGAAGCTTCGGGCGCGCCTGTGGTTGGCGCACCTGGAGAGGATGGGGTGGGCACGCTGCGGCAGGGCTATCTTGAGGACAGTTCGGTCGATGCGGTGCGCGAGGTCACCGAACTGATCGAGGCACAAAGAGGGTATGAAATGAATGCCAAGGTCATATCCGCTGTCGATCAGATGATGAGCGCAACGACGCAGGTGCGGTGATGCGGGTTCTGAGTTTTGTTCTGGCCTTGGCGGCTCCGATCCCGGCAATGGCTGAAATTGTGGTGTCGAAACGTACCATCCGGGCCAAGGAAATCATTTCAGCCACTGACCTGGAAACCAAGGATCAGATGGTTCCAAACGCGGTGAGCAATGCGGACTTTCTGATCGGACAAGAGGCGCGCGTCGCCCTCTACCCCGGGCGTCCTATTCGTGAGGGCGATTTCGGTCCGCCGGCAATTGTGGATCGAAACGATCTTGTCGTTCTTGTTTTTGACCGCCGCCCCCTGTCCATCACCGCCGAAGGTCGCGCATTGGGCCGCGGCGCGGTCGGGGATCGTATCCGGGTCATGAACCTGTCGTCACGCACAACCGTCACCGGACGTATCCGGCCGAACGGCCAGATTGAGGTAAAATGATGTCTGCACTTTCAAAAACTCTGTTGGTTGCCGTTCTCATCGTGTCGGCCTGTGGCCGCGTGGATCACCTTGGCAAACCGCCAAGCTTTACGCCCAATGATGAATCGCCGGAACATGTGGCGATGCTTTGGCCCGGCTTGCCCTTGCATACGCAGTCGGCGCGCAACGTTGACAAATCCTCGCTTTGGAGCGGAGGTCAGCAGTCCCTGCTGGGAGATCAGCGCGCGATCAAGAAAGGGGACATCTTGACGGTCGTGATCGAGTTGGACGAAAAGGCCGAGATATCGAATGACACCAACCGATCCCGTAGCGGCTCGGAAAGTCTTGAGGTGCCGGGACTGTTTGGATTACCGCAACGCGCGGCCGAGCACCTGCCAAACGGCGCATCCCTGGACGAAGCTGTTTCGATCGATTCCTCGTCGACCAGCAAAGGCAAAGGATCAGTAAAGCGAAAGGAAAAGCTGACCCTGCGGGTGGCCGCAACCGTGATTGATGTTTTACCAAACGGGGTGCTTTCGATCTCGGGGTCGCAGGAATTGCGCGTCAACTTTGAGCTGCGTGAACTTTTGGTCGCGGGCTACGTGCGCCCTCAGGATATCTCGCGCCAGAATGAGATTACCTACGACAAGATCGCGTCGGCGCGTGTGTCCTACGGTGGTCGCGGTCAGATCTCTGACGTTCAGCAGCCCCGTTACGGGCAGCAAATCCTGGATTCAATTTTGCCATTCTGAGGGGAGGGAGTGATGAAAAAACTGATCCCGGTCGTCCTTCTTTTCGCGGGCTTGGGTGGTGGCATTGCGGCAGGCGTGTTTCTGGCCCCTTCGGACAAAAAGGCCGAAGGTGCCAAAGATATGAACGTCGAGTCAAAACAAGACAAGACTAAGAAGAAAGACCCGAAAGCCACGGCAAAAAAATCCGGCAAAGCGGACAAAAAGGACGGTTTGGGTTCTTATGAGTATCTGAAGCTGACCAAGCAATTCGTGGTTCCGATCGTGGAATCGGATCGGATTGCTGCACTTGTCACCATGTCGCTAAGCCTTGAGGTCACACCTGGAATGGCCGAGCCGTTCTATGCCTCGGAACCCAAACTGCGTGACCGCTTTTTACAGGTACTGTTCGACCACGCCAATACCGGTGGTTTTGACGGGAACTTCACCCGCTCGGATAACCTGGGGGTCTTACGCGAGGCGTTGCTGGATGAGGCGCGCAAGGATCTGGGGGACGATGTTTCAAAGGTTTTGATCATGAGTGTGAACCGTCAGGATACGTGACGGGTCGGCGGGCCCTGGTTGGATCACTGGCAGGTCCTTACTGGTGTTTTTTGCATAAGTTGGAAACCGCCTGCTTGCGCCCGAATGCGACGCGCAGATTCGCAAGGGCTGTCAGCTTTTGTGCTCGTAACCGCGCAAGTTGCATGTTGAGCTGCCTGCGTGTCGCCGATTCCCACCCGTTCCAGAGAACATCTGTGCCGGTAACACGGTAACTTTCTGCAGACGCTGTCTCTTGCCGGGTTTGTTGGACTTGGGCGTCAAGTCGGGCCAATTGTTGTTGTACCCGTGCCTCGGCCTCCAGCAGCGGGCGCAGGGATTGGTATTCTCGCTGAAACGAGGCTTCGGTCACTTTGGCCAGATCCCGCAGCTGTGTGCGTTGCATCAGATTTGCCCCTTCACCCGTTTGCGCATCGCCTCGGCAAACCGAATAGCGGCGGCAACGGGGCGGTAGTGTTCTTCCGAGATCTGCTGCCCGATCTCAACAGTGGCGTGCAGCGCACGTGCCGTTGGCGGATCGGGATGGATCGGGACGCCAGACGCCCCGGCGGCCTCGCGGATCGCGGCGGCCACGGAATCCACGCCCTTGGCCACGCAAACAGGTGCCGATCCGGCGGTCCGGGACCATTTCAGCGCGACGGCAAAATGGGTTGGGTTCACGATCACGACATCGGCTTTTGGCACCTCGGCCATCATTTGATTGGTTGCGATATCCTGGGCGCGCTGACGACGTTGCTGTTTTACATGCGGGTCGCCTTCGGCATCTTTGGTCTCATCCTGGATTTCCTTGCGCGACATCCGGTTCTTGCGCATGTGTTCGGCGTATTGCCAGATGTAGTCGACCACACCGATGGTCAGAGCCACCGCAATGACGATGAACATGAACCGAAACAGCAGATTCATCATAAGCATCACTGAAGACTGGGCTTGAGTCGCGCTTGCGGACAGAATCTCGCTGAGGTTGGCCCGCAGGAAAAGCGCCAGGCATGTGCAGTAAATCACCAGTTTTGCAAAGCTCTTGGCAAATTCGAACAAGCCGCTGCGCCCGAATTTGTTCTTGGCATTGGACGGTATCGAAATGCGCGACATCTTGGGTTTCAGCTTGGTGGGCGCAAAAACCAGCGCACGTTGTGAAATCAGGCTGAGCAGGACGGCGGCGGCGGGCAGGCCAAACAGGATCGAAACAGACAATGCAGCCGTCTGCAGCATCCCCCCGACGGGGCTGGACGCCGAACCTGTTGTCAGCAGTTGGCCAAAATCATCTGCCTGATCAATCAACACGACAAACAACGTTCCTATGTTGCGCACCGCGAATTGCCCCGCAGCAAGCATAGCAACCAGCAAACCGACATAGGCCGCCACAACGTTCAGGTCGTTGGACTTGGCGATTTCCCCTTTTTCGCGCGCTTTCTGCAGCTTTTGCGGTGTCGCCTCAAAGGACTTGTCACTGTCGTCGTCCTGACCGCTCATCTTTTGACCTCAAGCGGGTTCACAATGAAGGCGAACAAGGCATCGGACCACACTGACAAGATCAAAGGGATGCCAGCAAACAGCAGAAACAAACCCGCGAAGGTGATCGCGGGGGCACCGACAAAGGCCACCATCAACTGAGGCATCGCCCGGTTTATGACCCCAAGCGCAAGGTTATAGATCAGCGACGCGATGACGAAGGGCATGGCCAGGCTGAACGCTAGACCAAAACTGCGCGCGATGTGTTTCACGCCCCATTGCGACATATCCGGTGCCAGCGGAGCAACGCCCATTGGAAACAGCGTGTAGCTGTGGATCAGAAATTGCGCGATGCGGATGTGCAGGCCTAGCAGAACCGCCAATGTCAGACCTGCGAGTGTCAACAGATATCCCATTGCAGGAACAGGATCGACAGCGGCCCCGCCCAGAATCTGCGACAGAGATGCCGATTGTGCCGCGATGGACCCCGCAGTTTGCAAGGCCAGCACGAACAGGCGCAGTCCAATGCCCAGTGCCAGCCCGACAAGTGTTTCGGAGCCAATCATCCGCGCCAAAGGCAATAACCCTTGCCCGTGGTCAGGCGCTGGAACGGCGGGCGTCACGATCAGTGTAAATGCCGCGGCGATCCCCAGCTTGACGCGGGTTGGAATGCTGCGTTCCCCGAAGGCGGGTAACAGCGATACCAGCGCCGACACGCGCAGGAAGACGGCAAAGAGGTGCCACAGACCATCTGCCAGTTCCGGCAGCAACGCTGGAGGCACAGCGATCATGCGGGTATCGTTCCGACCAATGCGGGTCTGGCCTCGAGCCCGATTTCCTCAAAGGACAGGACCGGATTCGACACCCCCCGCGCCTGCATGATCGTGCGCAGCAATCGACGTCGGCGGGTTGAGGTTACGACTGCCGGGAACACCCCGTGATCGGCGGATTGCGAGACGGTTTCGACGACACCATCTGCCAGTTTGTTGAACAGGTTCGGCGGCAGGGCGACATCCAATCCAGCGTTGGGCGCGTCGATCTGGTACGAGGCAAACGTGTCTTCCCATTCAGGCGCAAGCTGGATCAGCGGAATGGAACCGTCCCCCCGCTTCATGTCGGCAACCAACTGGAATCCCAATCTTTGCCTGACCAACTCGCAAATCCCTTCGGGTTGCGTCGTGGTCAAGCGCGCCTCGGCCACAGTTTCAAGGATCAGGGCCATGTTACGGATCGAGACTTTTTCCTCCAGCAGCAGGCGCAAAACAGAATGTAACGTGTCGATTGGCACCTTGTCCGGGATCAGCTCGTCCAGCAGCTTGCGGTTCGCTTCGGCCCGAACCGGATCGCTAAGCCGTGTCATCTCGGACAGCAGGCGGCGCAGGCATTTCAAAGTCAGCAGCCGCGCGAAGTTCTGTTTGATGATCTCAAGCAGATGTGTCGCCAAAATCTCGGGGGGAGAAACGATGGTCGCGCCGCTCAGCGCCGCGGCTTCCTGATCCTTTGGTAGAATCCAGCGCGCCGGAGCGCCATAAACAGGTTCGGTCACATCATTGCCTTCAGGCAGCATGTCATGGCCGTCCTGCACCAGCGCCAGTACCAGATCAGGGTTGAGAACACCGCGTGCCTGTTCGACCCCCTGTACCTTGATCACATAGGTTCCCAGTGGAAGTTCCGCCCGGTCGGTCAGGCGGATGTCAGGCAGGATCAGTCCAAAGCCTGAGGCGACATATGTGCGCATATTGGCAATTCGTGCGTCCAGCCCGGTGCCAGGGTTGAGAACCATGCTGACAAGATCAGGGGCGAATTCCAGGTGGACGTCGTCCAGATCCAGAATGTCCCCGATGGCTTGGGAAACCGGGGTCTCATCCTGCGTCGAGGGCGCATGTT
This sequence comes from Ruegeria sp. CDSC054, assembly GCF_059610645.1. Taxonomy (NCBI): domain Bacteria; kingdom Pseudomonadati; phylum Pseudomonadota; class Alphaproteobacteria; order Rhodobacterales; family Roseobacteraceae; genus Ruegeria; species Ruegeria sp. CDSC054. Next base: position 84,858 of record NZ_JBXWOA010000013.1, read on the forward strand.
CCGCGTCGGCCTCGGCCTTCTGTTTGCGGTGCACCGAATAGGCCGCATAGCCCAGAACGCCTGCGCCAAGGATGAAGGGCAAAAAGGGCAGGCCGGGCACCAACGCAAATAACACCATCAGCATCGCCACTGTGCCCAGCGCCGCAGGGTGGCGCCCCAGTTGGGAGAAGATCGCGCTGTCGGTCGCACCCTGGGTTCCGCCCCGCGCCAGCAAAAGTGCCGAAGCGATCGAGATGATCACGGCGGGAATTTGCGAGACCAGTCCGTCGCCAACAGTCAGAATGGCATAGGTCTCAAACGCGGCAGAGATGGGCATTCCCTGCACGATCACGCCCATAATCAGGCCCATCACAAGGTTCAGAAGCGTGATCAACAGCCCGGCAACCGCATCACCTTTGACGAATTTCGAGGCCCCGTCGAGCGAGCCGAAGAACGTGGTTTCCTGTTGTTCACGTTCGCGGCGCTCTTTCGCTTGTTGATGATCAATGGCCCCGGCGGACATGTCGCTGTCGATGGCCAGCTGTTTGCCGGGCATTCCGTCCAGAGCAAATCGCGCGCCGACTTCGGCCATGCGGGCCGCGCCCTTGGTGATGACCATAAAATTCACGATCAGCAGCACACCAAACACGACAAGGCCCAGAAAGATGCTGCCGCCCATGACGAAGTTCGCAAAGCCTTCGATCACATCTCCGGCTGCGTTAGGGCCGGTATGCCCCTGACCGATGATCAGCTTGGTCGAGGACACGTTCAGCGACAGTCGCAGCATCAGCGAGGCCAGCAGGATGGTTGGGAATGACGAAAAATCCAGCGGGCGTTCGATGAACAACGTCAGTGTGAAGATCAGAATCGCCAGCGCGAATGAGGCGGACAGGCCAACATCCAGAACCCATGCGGGCATAGGCAGGATCATCATTACGATGACAGTCATCAACGCCAGCGCCAGCAGCACGGTCGGAGAGAAAAGCGAACGGGCGTCGATCTTGGGCACACAAAGCTCCTAGTTGAACTGTATGAAGGCCGTCGCGGCACCAGCCACCGGTACTAGCGATCCCATCGCGCCAGTGTTGGCAGGCTCTGCCCGACGTGGAATTAATGGATCGGCAGCCCCGGTAAACGGATCGCGCGTCGCAAATGCGTTTGGGGTTTGCTGATCCAACTGAGCCAGAACGGTTTGAAAACGCGCCACATAGGCGTTCGCCAAAGCGGGTGTGCGCGAGTGATAGGCCCCGGCGGCAGCTTTCCACGAGCCCAGCTCGGCATATAGATCTTTCAGAAACCGCGCGGCATATGTGGCGTTTTCATCTGGGTCGAACATGGCGTCGATCGAGCGGAACGCCTTGCCGTGCCAACGGTAATTGATCTGGAAGCACCCGATATCAAAGCTGCGTTTGCCTGCTTTGAAGATGTCGAACACATATGATTTTGCCTCGAACTCTGAGGTGAACCAAATGCCCTTTCCTTCAACATTGATCGTCCAGGGCCAGGGTTGCAGTGCCCCGTCAGCTGTGCGGCCCGTTTCAACGCGGACAATGGCGCGCATGACATCTAGTGGCACACCTTCGGACCGGGCGGCGCGCTGGGCGGCGTGGTCGCAGATGCGGGCTGTTCGGGTGTTGGGCATGGCAAAACCCTGCGGCGCAGCCAACAGCGTCACCAAGGTCAGTCCTAAGATCGTTCGATATGGCATTCTGCCGGTCCGGGATTCTGATCAGTCCGGGCCAAGCTAGCTGTGTCAGGGTTTACAGAGGGTTATCGGCCGCTCAGTTTCGGTCGATCCGGCGGCCGAACACGACACTGGTGTTGGTTCGCAAAACCCCGGGGATCTTGGCCAATTCGTCGACCAGAATGTCCAGATCCTCGATCCTAGGGGCTTCGGCGGACAGCAGTAGGTCGAATTCCCCATTGATCGATAGGCAGAGCTTGACCTCGGGATAAGTTTCCAGCCGCTTGATAATACGTTTGGTCTCTTTTTGCTGAACCTCAAGCAAGACAACGACCTGAACGCGCGGGGCGTCTTCGGGCTCGCTCAGAACCACCGAATACCCGGCAATCACGCCGCGTTCTTCCATCCGTTGGATGCGTTCATGCACGGTGGTCCGGGCCACACCGAGATTCGCCGCGATCTTAGTCGTAGATTCGCGGGCGTTGTGCTGCAGGGCTGTGATGATGCGGCGGTCAAGCTGATCCATAGGGCCAAGGTGTAGTGCAAATACCTTGGGATGCTCAAGGTTTGTCAGCGTGTTCGCCCGACGTGATTTTCTGCCTGGAGCGCGGCCAGATCAGAAGCGCAACACCAAGCCCCAAAAGGGCCGCCACAGTCATCCAGATCAATGTCTGTTCGGTTCCTTTGGTGGTCATCAGCCACCCGGCCATCGGGTACAGTACCAGCCAGCAGGCATGGGACAGGGTGAACTGCGCGGCGAAAACTGCTGGTCGGTCTTCCGGGCGGGCCGTGCGTGTCAGCAGACGGCCGGAGGGTGTCAGAGTGGCTGAATAGCCAAAGCCAGCACCTGCCCATAACACTGCGAGCCCCCACAAAGTCATCTGGGTCGAGGCGAACAACCCCGCTGCAACGGCCATCGTAAGTGTCCCGAATGCTGCACCAGCCAGCATAGCGCTGCGATCCTCGTAGTTGTTCAGAAGAGACGGCAGGATGAAGGCCGCCACCATCGAGCCGCCCCCATACCCGGCCAATGCTACGGCCACAGCGCTTTCCGACAGCCCAAGATCAGCGCGCACGATTACGACAGTGTTGACGATAACCATCGCGCTGACTGACGCGGCCGTCCAGGTCAACGCCAGCAAGCCGCGCAACCGTGTCGTACCAAGGTATAGGCGGATGCCACGGGTCGTCCGGTCGTAAATCCCCCTCCGTTTCGTCGGTTTGGGCGAAGGCAGGGCGACCGACACGACAAGGATTGCCGATGCAATGAACCCAAAGCTTGTGCCCCAGAACAGGCTGTCGAAGCTCATGATCAACAACAGCGCTGCAGCCAGAGCGGGACTGAGCAGGCTTTCGAGGTCATAGGCCAGCCGGGACAGCGAGAGGGCTTTGGTATAGTCCTGCTCATCCGTCAGAACATCCGGGATCGTTGCCTGAAAGGCAGGGGTGAAGCCGGCAGAGGCCGATTGCAGCAGGAAGATCAACACATAGATCTGCCAGATCTCGGTCACGAACGGCAGACAAAGCGCAACGGCGGCACGCACAAGATCCAGCGCCACCAACATTTTGCGTCGGTCCAGCCGTTCTGCAAACGCAGCGGCGAGCGGGGCGACAACCACGTAGGCCACCATCTTGATGGTCAGGGCGGTTCCCAGAACCATACCTGCCGCGTCACCGGCCAAATCAAAGGCGAGCAACCCCAAGGCAACCGTCGCCAGCCCGGTTCCCATCAACGCGACCACCTGAGCCGCCAGTAAATGCCGATAGACACGGTTCTTCAGGACGCTCAGCATCGGTCAGAGGTACTTTGTGATGGTTTTGAAGTCTTCCACTTCCGGGTCTTTGGCTGCGGTGGTTGGCGACAGGCAATGATCAATATGATCGTGGATCAAGGCCCGTTTGGCGTTGGTAATCGCCTTTTCAACCGCAAAAAGCTGCTGTGCGATGTCGGTGCAGGGGTCTTGATCTTCGAGCATGGATATTACCCTGGCCAAATGTCCGTGCGCCCGTTTCAAACGCGCATGGATCTGCGGGTGCGACTCGTGTTTGTGCTGTGTCATGTAATAACCCTATCCCCCCCATAGGGATATGGTCAACGTATCGTACGGGTCCCTGCCGCCCCGTTATGGATGGCGTTGAGTTTAGGGACCAAACCTCCTATCTCGGGGACGATACCGGACAAAGGACAAGCCCCGTGGCAAATCATCTTTACAAAAACGACCTGCCGGACGGGTTGGATATGGGCCCTGTTGTGGCCATCGACTGCGAGACCATGGGTCTGAATCCGCATCGGGACCGGCTGTGCGTGATCCAGATGTCAGGCGGCGACGGAAACAGCCACATCGTCCAGGTCGAAAAGGGGCAGACCGAGGCCCCGAACCTGTGTGCGATGCTGGAAAACCCCGACGTGCTGAAACTGTTCCACTTTGGGCGTTTCGATATCGCTGCGATGTACCACGCGTTTGGCGCGCTGGCGGCTCCGGTCTATTGCACCAAGATCGCCAGCCGGTTGGTGCGAACCTATACGGATCGCCACGGGCTGAAGAACCTGTGTCAGGAGTTGATCGGTGTCGATATCTCCAAACAGCAACAAATGAGCGACTGGGGTGCCGAAGCCCTGACAAATGCGCAGCTGGATTATGCGGCTTCGGACGTACTGTACCTGCATCAGCTGCGCGAGGCGTTGGACGGGCGCTTGGCCCGCGAAGGCCGCACCGAAATGGCGCAGGCCTGTTTTGAATTCCTGCCGATGCGTGCGAAACTGGACCTCGCCGGTTGGCCCGAAACGGATATTTTTGCGCACTCATGACCGATACCGAAGCATTCCTGAGAACCGCACGTCAGGTCATCACCGACGAAGCCCGCGCGTTGGACGTGCTGGCCGAAAGCCTGAATGAAGATTTTGCTGATGCTGTGCAGATGATCCTGCATGCTCCGGGCCGCATCATCATCAGCGGTATCGGCAAATCGGGTCATATTGGCCACAAGATTGCCGCCACGCTGGCCAGCACCGGCACGCCGGCCTATTTCGTACACCCTGCCGAGGCCAGCCATGGCGATCTGGGCATGGTGTCGAAAGGCGATGTGGTTCTGGCCATCTCAAACTCGGGCGAAGCGCCGGAACTGGTCAATCTGCTGGCCTTTACCCGCCGCTTTGGTATTCCGTTGATCGGCTTGTCCAGCAAACCGGAAAGCACGCTAATGACGCAGGCGGATGTGCATCTGCTGATCCCGTCGCTGGGCGAGGCTTGCGGTTTTGGCATGGTGCCCTCGATCTCGACCACTTTGACCTTGGCGATGGGGGACGCGCTGGCCATTGCGTTGATGAAGTACCGTGATTTCAAGCCCGAGGACTTCCGCGCCTTCCACCCCGGCGGCAAGCTGGGCGCGCAGCTTTCAACCGTGCGGGATTTGATGCACGCCGATCTGCCAGTTGTGTCTGAGGGTACCCCAATGAGCGAGGCGCTGCTGGTCATGAGCCAGAAAAGCTTTGGCGTTGTCGGCGTGACGGATGAGACGGGCCGCCTGATTGGCATCGTGACTGACGGCGATTTGCGCCGGAATATGGACGGCCTTCTGGACAAGACCACCAAAGAGGTCATGACCACCAATCCGCTGACCATTTCCCCGAATGCAATGGCGGAAGAGGCGGTGGCGATCATGAACGACCGCAAGATCACTTCGCTGTTCGTGGTAGACCCCGAGACACAGGGCCAAGCCGAGGGGCTGTTGCATATCCACGACTGCCTGCGCGTCGGATTGGGCTAAGCGGAGGGTAGTGCGGTGGACGGACACTCACGCAGGGTACAGTTCTTCAAGGTGGTGCTGCCACTGGTGGCTATCGCTATGCTGTCGACCGTGTTCCTACTGTCGCGCAGCATCGAAACCAATGTGTCCGTGCCCTTCAACCAGCAGGATATCGATGAACGTTTGGCGGATCAGGTGGTGACGCAGCCCAACTACCAAGGAACGACCCGCAAAGGTGAAGACGTTCAGATCGAGGCAAGCCGGGCAACGCAGGGTACTGAGGGCGAAGCGCCAACAGCGGCCGAATTTCGGGGCCGCTTTGGCCTGCTGAATGGCGGCGTAATCACTTTGGATTCCAACTCTGGCATGATCCGTCCGGATAAGAATACGGCTACCTTTGTCGGGGATGTGGTTATAACAACAACGGACGGCATCGTCGTCACAACGGATCTGTTGAACACCGCGTTGGACGAAATTCAGGGCGACACGCCCGGTCAGGTCGACGGAACCGGTATTATTGGTGATTTTACCGCGGGCAGAATGACATTTGGGACTGAAAAAAAAGATGGACCGGTCCATATTATTTTTACAGATGGCGTGAAGTTGGTGTATGAGCCTCAAAAAGCAGAAAGATAACCTGTGTTCTATTTTCGATTAGCCCTTGTAAGCGCTGCTCTGGTAATTGGTGCGATCTCTGCGACAGCGCAGGAAACTCAGGTTGCTTTCGGTTCGGCCAATGCCGACCCAAGCCTGCCGGTCGAGGTAACCTCGGAAAAGCTGAACGTAAATCAGGAAGACGGCTCGGCCGAGTTTCTGGGGAACGTGATCGTCATTCAGGGCGAAATGCGGCTGACGGCGGAACGCGTGCTTGTCATTTATAACGAGGACCGTTCAGGCATCGAACGGATGGAAGCGACCGAGGATGTGATTCTGGTCAGCCCTCCGGATGCGGCCGAAGGCGACTGGGCGGAATACACCATCGATTCAGGTGAGATCGTCATGAAGGGCAACGTTCTGCTGTTGCAGGGGCCAAGCACGATCAGCGGCGACCAGATGAACGCCAACCTGACCACTGGCAAAGCGACGATGACCGGCAACGTGAAGACCATCCTGCAGCAGGGGGCCAACTGATGGCTCAGCCAAACCTGACGGTAGCCGAAGGCGCGTCCGGCCTGAAAATCGAAAAACTTCGCAAGTCCTACCGAAAAAAGACGGTGATACGCGACGTTTCCATGACCTTGGGTCGATCCGAGGTGGTGGCGCTGCTGGGTCCGAACGGGTCAGGCAAGACCACCACATTCTACTCGGTCGCGGGCCTTGTGTTTCCTGAGGCCGGCACTGTTACGATTGACGGTCAGGTTGTCACAACGCTGCCTATGTATCGCCGTGCGCGACTTGGGATCGGATATCTGCCGCAAGAGATGTCGATTTTCCGTGGCATGAGCGTCGAGGACAATATCGCCGCCGTTCTGGATATCACCGTCAACCATGCTCACCGCCGAAAGGAGCGGCTGGAAGAACTGTTGTCCGATTTCTCGATCGAACACTTGCGCCGCGCACCCGCGCTGGCCTTGTCGGGCGGTGAACGCCGCAGGGTCGAGATCGCGCGCTGTTTGGCAGCAGATCCGAAATATTTGTTGTTGGATGAACCCTTTGCGGGGGTCGACCCGATCAGCGTCGGGGATATCCGCCATCTGGTTGCGGACCTGAAAAAGCGTGGAATCGGCGTGTTGATCACCGATCACAACGTGCGCGAAACACTAGAGATCGTGGATCGTGCCTACATCCTGCATGACGGTCAGGTCCTGATGTCCGGCACACCCGATGAAGTGGTCGAAAATGAAAACGTGCGCCGGGTTTACCTAGGCGAAAACTTCCGTATTTCATGAGCTTGCGCAGATTTTCGCCGGGCGCATAGCGGAAATCACGTATATACACGCCTGTTTTGATTGACTCTCCCGCCGTCTCTTGCCTCAATTAGACTATGGCATTTCTTCGGTTCCCGACTGGATCACGACGCCCCTTCCTGGAAGGGGGGCCGGTGCGGTTACCGCAGGATTTGCCGATGTCCCCCACCCGATAAAAACAAGCGCGTCGCATTACGTGACGTCAGAAATGGGTGTGAATTGTGAAGGAGATCACATGCGTTACCAAATCAGCGGAAAACAGATCGACATCGGTGCGGCCCTGCAGACTCATGTGCAGACCGAACTGGGCGAGGTCGTGGGCAAATATGCCCAACGTCCGACAGATGCCAACGTCGTCTTTTCCCGTTCAGCGCATGAATATGTATGCGAAACCACAGTGCATCTTTCCACTGGTCTGACCGCTCAGGCCAAGGCACATGCAACCGAGATTTACGCGGCGTTTGAGGGATGCTGCGACAAGATGGAAACGCAACTGCGCCGCTACAAGCGCCGCCTGAAAGACCACCACAAGGATCGGTCCGAGCCTGTTGAACTCTTCGGAGCGTCGTCTTATATCCTCGCCTCTGACGAATCAGAGACGGCTGACGAGCCCGATACTCTGCAGCCCATGATCGTGGCTGAGATGGAAACCAAGATCCCATCGCTGAGTGTTGGAGAGGCGGTCATGCAGATGGAACTTGCCGGTGCGCCGGTGTTGGTGTTCCGGAACGAAAACAAGGACGGATTGAATGTCGTGTACCGTCGCGAAGATGGTAATATCGGCTGGATTGATCCGTAACAGGCAAGACTAGCAAGGCACGCCCCTGCAAATGCAGGGGCCCCGCCGTGGAGCGTGATGATGGAGCTTTCGAGCATATTAAAGCCCGAAGCAGTACGTGTGTTGTCCGCCGCTTCTAGTAAGAAGCGGTTGTTTCAGGAAATTGGCGATGTTGCCGCCGGAACTTTGCATCTGGATGCGCAGACTGTCGTCGATTGCTTGTTGGAGCGCGAAAGCCTTGGACCGACCGGGGTTGGACACGGTGTCGCCTTGCCACACGCTCGGCTGACAGATCTGGACTCTGTTTCGGGTGTGTTTGTAATGCTTGAAAAACCGATTGATTTTGGATCGGTCGACCGGCAGCCGGTGGACATCGCTTTTGCACTGTTTGCGCCGGAAGAGGCGGGTGTCGATCACCTTAAGGCGCTTGCGCTGGTGTCACGTACACTGCGTGATGCGTCTGTTTGCACAAAGCTGCGGGCCAACCCTGATCCGGTCAAGCTTTACGCGATTCTGACCGAAGCGCAGTCCATGCAGGCCGCCTGACCTTGCTGAAATAAAAAAGCCCCCGAAAGGTGGGGGCTTTTTTCTTCGAGGCGGCTTTTGGTTACCCGCCTGCTCCCATTTCCAGCGTCCACCAGATTTTCCCGCCACTTTCCTGATGCCAGGAAAAGCCCATTTGTGAGGCTTTCGGGTCCATGATCACGGCTCGGGGGCCAGGTTCCTGCATCCAGGCGGCCAAGGTTTCGGTTTCGGTCTCATAGGTTTCCGAAATCGCCTCACCCAGGAAGGTTCCGTAATAACCAACGCGTTGCGCGCGATCTATGGGCGACGATCCGTCCGAACCGAAGTGCCATGGGCGGTTCTGGCGCGCCATGTCCTTAGAGTGGGTCGCGGCCGCGGCATTCAGCTGCGAGTTCAGCTGCACCGCCTGCAAACCCTGAGCCTGGCGCAAGGCATTTACCGAATCCAGCATGCGGAACTGGAGCTTTTCGGGGTTGCCGCGGATTTTGTAGACCGACGGCAGTGGACGGCCATCCGATCCGTAAGTTGGGGTGCTGCTTGGGGTACATGCAGCCAGCGCAACAAAGCAAAGAAACAGTAATGTGATAATACGCGTCATGATCGACCTGATTATTGTGTCGACATACGGCATAGCGCGCCATGCAGCCTTCGGCAAACCTGCAATGGCTGATTCTTGCATGTTTCTGCCGGTTTGATTTGCGATTGACGCATTCTGGCAATAAAATACGTGAAAATTTCAGGACAACTTTCGCAAAGGACCGGTCACTATGGTCAAGAAACCCATTCATTCATCTAGCCGCCGAGCATTTCTGGCCGGTGCTTCGGCCTTGTTGGCATCGCCGGCGATTGCCCAGTACGTTCCTGGTGACCCACTGCGCCCAGCCCCCGAGGCCGAGCCAGACGTGCGTCGCAATGTCTCGGGGTTCCGCGCCCTGGATTGGCAGCCTTATTTCTCGAATACGAGAAATGGGGCCATTCTGGTCGATACGGTGTCCCGAGCGCTGCATTATTGGTCAGATGATCAATCTGTATACAAACTCTACCCCTCATCCGTTCCGCTGACCGAAGAATTGACCCGCCGGGGCCGCACCAGCGTCATCCGCAAAGTTGAGGGTCCCAGTTGGTCGCCGACACCTTCTATGAAGAAACGAAATCCCGAATGGCCGGACCATATTCCACCGGGCCCTGATAACCCATTGGGAACACATGCTTTATACCTGAGTTGGAAATACTACCGGATTCACGGAACGCATGACACGCGCAAAATCGGTCGCCGGTCGTCGAACGGATGCATCGGCCTGTTCAACGAAGATATCGCTGAACTGTTCTCGATGGCGAAGGTCGGCACGCAAGTGTTGCTAATATGACGACATTTTCGCGCACGAACCCGCTTGTGGCTCAAGTTGCAATTGCATTCCAGCCATATAGCTGATTAGAAAAAAACCACGAGGTAAGTCTTAGGTGTGCGGATCCGATTGATGGAGCCGTGCAAACTCTGGAGGTTAATATGAAAAAACTCGTTCTCGCCGCTGCATTTACTGCTGCTGCTTCGACCGCTTATGCCGGTAACCTGGAAGAGCCGGTTGTTGAAGCACCGGTTGTTGTAGAGGAAACTCAGGGTTCGTCGCAGGGTATCATCCTGCCGCTGGTCCTGCTGGTCGTAGTTGCCGCAGCTGTTGCAGCAAGCTAATTTGACGAGCTAAATCTAGAGAAAAGGCGGTGGAGTGATCCACCGCCTTTTTTCATATTTATTTGGTGGGAATCGGTCAGTCGAGCCAGCCCTTCAGATTGTCTTCGATTACCTTGCCCAGTGCGCCAATGTGCGAATCATCGTCATTGAGGCAGGGGATATAGATAAAGGTCTGACCGCCAGCCTCTTCAAAGCTTTCCTTGATCTCTTCGTTGATCTCTTCAAGCGTCTCGATGCAATCGGCGGAAAACGCGGGCGCTATCACGGCGATGTTCTTCTTTCCCTGCCGCGCCAGATCAGCCACGTGATCCACGGTATAGGGTTTCAGCCATTCCTCGGGACCGAATCGCGATTGGAAGGTTGAGACCAGCTGATCGTCCGACCAGCCCAGCCGTTCCTTCAGCAATCGGCTCGTTTTCGCGCATTGGCAATGATAGGGGTCGCCCTGCTGCAAATAGCGCTCTGGCATGCCGTGATAAGAACAAACCAGGATATCCGGTTTGGTCTCCAGCGCGGCATAGGCTTTTTCCACTGACCCGGCCAAAGCGTCGATATAAGCTGGCTCGTCGAAATAGGCGGGAACAGTGCGCGCGGCAGGTTGCCAGGCTTCGTCCATCAGCGCACGAAAGAACTGATCGTTTGCCGTGGCGGTCGTCGCGCCAGCGTATTGCGGGTAAAGCGGAAAGAACAGGATGCGGTCGCAGCCCGCGGCAACCATCTCTCGCACTTTGGATTTGGTCGAAGGGTTGCCGTAGCGCATGCAGAAATCGACCATCACTTGATCGCCATAGCGTTCCTGCATCGCGTCGCGCAGCTTTGCTGTCTGATCCTTGGTGATCGTCATCAGCGGGCTTTCGCTCTTGTCATGGTTCCAGATCGACTTGTAGGCCTCGCCCGAACTGAACGGGCGCTTGGACAGGATGATGCCTTGCAGAATCGGCTGCCATTTCCACTTGGGATAGTCGATTACGCGCTGGTCCGACAAAAACTCGTTCAGATACCGGCGCATCGGCCAATAGCTGTAGTCATCCGGTGTGCCAAGATTGGCCAACAGAATGCCGACGCGGCCCATTTTGACCTTGGGGTGGTCTGCTGGGGCATGATCGGGGCGAGTGGCGTCAAACATCTGATGCTTCCTGAGATTTCTCTGTACTGGCCTGAGATAACCGGAAAAGCCCGGTCGTCAATTGGACAGTTTGCCTTCTTTTGTGCCCAGCGCATCCGCAAGCCGCGCTTTGGCTGATCCGGGGCGTAATGGTTTCTGTTGGCTGTCATCTGGCGACCAGCCGGTTAGGCAGATCAATTCATAGGTGGCGGCCAACCGCCCCCCAGGCGTTGAGAAGTTGTCGGCATAAACCTGCTGCGCACGGGCAAAGACCTGCCGCTTGGTGGGTTGTTTCATGCGCCCGGACAGGCTGTTGGTCTCACCCATGGCGCGCAGGTCATGCATCAGGTGAAGCATGTCGCGGTATTCCGCCGTCAGGCGCGCGGTGTCGGCGACCGGCAGCGCAAACCCCGCCCGTTGCAGCAACCCGCCAAGATCGCGCAGCTCGGCCATTGGGACGATGCGCGGACTGAGGCCTCCGCTTACTTCGATTTCGGCCTGTCCCAGTGCGGCGCGCAGCTCGTGCAGGGTTTCACCGCCCAGACACACAACCAACAGCAATCCGTCGGGGCGCAGAGCACGGCGACATTGGATCAGTTGTCCAACAGGATCGTTGGCCCAATGCAGCGCCATGGCGTGAATCACCAAATCATGCGTGCCAGGTTGCAGAGCCAGCACCTCATCATCAGGTACGAATTCAGCCTCTGGGATCACCTCGCGCCAGATATGCGCAAACGGCGTCACGATCGCTGGGGCCGTAAAGGTTTTGTTAACCATGGAGAGCCGATCCTGAACCTCGTCCACTGTAGCGCGATGCAGGAACAGGGCTTCGTCCTGTGCACGGGCGCGATGCAGGGCAAGGGCCCGGCGATCAAACAAAGAGGGTGCGTTGGCTTCAGGCAGTTTCATAGGGCGCAATTATCGCATGTGGCAGCGGATTCAAACCGCTGTCTCTCTGATCTACCCGCCGCGCTGCCTGGGATGCGGTGATCTGACCGAGACGGATTTCGGCCTGTGCGGATCCTGCTGGCGAGAAACACCATTTATCGGCGGCGTTGTTTGCGAAAGCTGCGGAGTACCGTTGCCGGGGATGGCAGACGGGCATCGGATTGAATGCGATGATTGCATGGCTGCCCCCCGACCTTGGCGGGAAGGGCGTTCGGCCTTGTTGTATGATGGCAAGGCGCGGTCGTTGATCCTGGCTTTGAAACACGGTGACAGGCCCGAACTGGCGCGCCCTGCGGCACGCTGGCTGGCACGGGCCGGGCAAGACCTGTTTCGGGACGGCATGCTGGTCGCGCCTGTGCCTCTGCACTGGTCCCGGTTGCTGAAACGCCGGTACAACCAATCCGCCCTGCTGGCGCAGCATCTTGGGAAAGAGGTCGGGCTTGAGGTTTGCCCAGACCTTTTGCTTCGCCACCGAAAGACACCGGTTCTGGACGGCAAAACGGCCACCGAGAGGGCTAAAATCCTTGAGCATGCGATCATCGCCCATCCAAAACGACAAGACCAAATGCAGGGGCGCGATATCCTGCTGGTGGATGATGTGATGACCTCCGGCGCAACACTGGCGGCTTGTGCGCGTGTCTGCCTTACATCCGGAGCAAATCATATTTCCGTGTTGACCCTAGCGCGCGTTGCCAAGGATGCCTAATTCGCCCAAGATTATGCGAAACGCGAAGGTACGGAATATGAAACCGGTAGAAATATACACCTCGCCGCTGTGCGGTTTTTGTCACGCGGCCAAACGCCTGCTGAAACAGAAAGGCGTCGAATTCAAGGAAGTCGACGTGCTGATGCATCCCAAGCGCAAGCCCGAGATGATCAAGCGCGCGGGTGGCAAACGGACCGTGCCACAGATCTTTATCGGTGCGCAGCACGTGGGCGGCTGTGACGAACTTTATGAGCTGGAGCGTCAGGGTAAGCTGGATCGCCTGCTCGCGGCCTGATGAAGACCGCGCTGCTGCAAATTACCTCGTCGGACGATCCGGTCGAAAACCTGGACAGGGTGCGCGCCATGATGGCCGAGGCTGCGGCACAAGGCGCGCGGTTCATCCTGACGCCTGAGGTGACGAACTGCGTGTCCACCAGCACAACGCGGCAGCGCGAGGTTCTGCAGCACGAAGAAGACGACCAGACGTTGGCGGGCCTGCGGGATCAGGCCGCCGCGCTGGGTGTCTGGCTGATGATCGGGTCTTTAGCGATCAAGACCCATGACGCGGACGGGCGGTTTGCCAACCGATCCTTCATGATTGACCCGCAGGGGCAGATCGTGGCGCGGTATGACAAGATTCACATGTTTGACGTGCAGGTTACCGAAACCGAGACCTTCCGCGAATCGAAAAACTACCGGCCCGGCGACAAGGCGGTGATTGCCGACACCGATTTTGGCAAGGTTGGCATGACGGTGTGTTACGACATCCGGTTCCCGGCGCTTTACGCGGCGCTGGCGCAGGCGGGTGCGCGTATCCTGACGGTTCCGGCGGCGTTTTCGCCGGTGACCGGGGCTGCGCACTGGGAATCGCTGCTGCGTGCGCGGGCGATCGAGACCGGCTGTTGGGTGCTGGCCCCGGCGCAAACCGGCGAACATCCGAAAACCCGAGGAAAAACGCGCCATACCTATGGCCACAGCATGGTAATTGCCCCTTGGGGAGAGGTTGTCATCGACGCAGGGACCGATCCGGGCATTCACATTTTCGATTTGCGTGATAGTTCTGTGTCTGAGGCGCGCCGACGGGTGCCCTCACTTACTCACACCCGTCGCTTTGACGGACCCTGATCCAGAACCGGACCATGACTGACGAACACAATGCCCTTGCGGTCACGCTGTTCAGCGAAATCCTGACCGCCGATCAGCTGTTGCGCAACCGGCTTAGCCGGGTGTTGCCCAAGGGCATGGAGATTTCGCATTTCTCGGTGCTGAACCATCTGGTTTTTGTTGGGGATGAGCGTAGCCCGGCCCAACTGGCGGACACATTCCACGTGACCCGAGGGGCGATGACCAACACTTTGGCCAAGCTGGAATGGGCCGGATACATCCACATCCGCCCCGACTGGGACGACGCCCGCCGCAAGATGGTGGCGATCAGCCCGGCTGGCCGGAGAGCGCGCGATCAGGCGATTGCGTCAATCGCCCCACTGATCAACCGCGTGGTCGGAGAGCTTGGGCTGGAGCGTGTCCGCAGCACACTGCCCGTGCTGCGGGATTTGCGGTTGCAGTTGGAGGGGGAGTAGGAAGGTCATGCGTTGGTTTAGGAAGCGACGGAAATCCAGTGTGCTTTCAGAGAACGTGACTTCGCCAACCTCCGCTAACGAAGATCAACAAAATCGATCTCACCTGAAGACTTCAAAACCGAGTGGCGCAATCTGGGTTAGCGATGTTTACCAAAGACATGAGCTCAGCATTGGTTTTGTCACTGAACCAATGTGAAACAAGATCACTTCGATCAAGTTTCGCGACGAAGATGTCGAAATCGCTAAGAAACATAGTGACGGAAATAAGAAGAATGCCCGTGGCGAGCATGTCGACTCAGAAGCAGTGCCGAATGAACTCTATTGGAACCTAAGCGAGGCACCACCGAGCACTATACTTCCGGTGTTCAGTGCAGGGCACCCAATGTTGCGTGCGGATGTTGCGGAGATTTTTGAGCACTATGATTTGGGCCAGGCACGCCTGCAAAAAACGCAACTTTTTGGTAATGATACAGAAGCCCCGCCTGATTATGTGGCATATGCTCTAATTTTCAAGAATCAAGGTCATGCAATCGATATTGCAAAGAGCGATGTTGTGCATGTGTGGCCTGGGCGCGAGGTGTTTAAGCCTAAGCCTGATGCCTCACTTGCTGATTGCCTTGTGCCGGATACCAGATCGGTAAATGGTCCAGCAGTCTGGATTGATCCCAATATGTTCAGGTATTTTTTCCTTAGTGACGCACTTGGCAGCGAGCTAACAGCTGCTGGTTTTGGCCCTGCTTTTGGACTGACCCGTTTAGAGTTTTAAGAAATCGTAGGATGGGTGCTTGTACCCATCGCGTCTGTATTGTCGTTGGAATAATGGCTGCAAGCAGCCATCCTACCCCGGCTTCACACTCGCCGTCACATAATTCACGCTCAGGTCGCGGTCCGAGATCGACCAACTCCACAGGATCGGGTTGAACACGAAACCCTTGCGGTCCACCGGGTCCAGCCCGGCTTGGCGCAGCAGGTCGAACAGTTCATCGGGGGTGATGAACTTGTTCCACTCATGCGTGCCGCGGGGCAACCAGCGCATGACGACCTCGGCCCCGAAAATGGCCATAGCATAAGATTTCGGATTGCGGTTGATGGTCGAACAGATCAACAACCCGCCCGGTTTCAGCAATTGCTGCGAGGCTGTCAGAAATCCCAACGGGTCGGCCACATGTTCAACCACTTCCATGTTCAGCACCACATCGAATTGCTCACCAGCGGCGGCCATGTCCTCGGCGGTGGTGTGGCGGTAGTCGATCTCCAGCCCGGATTGTTCGGCATGGATGCGCGCGACGGGCAGGTTGCCTTCGGCGGCGTCCGCTCCGACCACTTCGGCCCCAAGGCGGGCCATGGGTTCGCTCAGCAGGCCACCGCCGCAACCGATATCCAACAGGCGCAGGCCCTCGAACGGATTTGGCGACTTCAAATCGCGATCGAATTCGCCCGCGATCTGCTGTGTGATATAATCCAGCCGACAGGGGTTGAGCATGTGCAGTGGTTTGAATTTTCCATGCGGATCCCACCATTCTGCGGCCATCGCTTCGAATTTTGCGATCTCGGAAGGGTCAACCGTGTTCGGATGCGCTTGCATTCCTGTCTCCGTATGCTCTTTTACGCTTAAGGACTATATAGGGCCATAATGGACAAGTACCCGGACCAAAAGCGCGCAGTTCAATATCTGTACCCGCCGATCGATCCTTTCGATCAGCGTATGGTCGATGTGGGCGACGGACACCGTATCTATATGGAACAATGCGGCAATCCCAACGGCATTCCGGTGGTGATTCTGCACGGAGGCCCGGGCGGTGGCTGCAGCCCCGCGATGCGGCGCTATTTTGATCCGGACGTTTACCGGGTGATTCTGTTTGATCAGCGTGGATGCGGGCGGTCACGCCCGCATGCCTCGGTCACGGACAACACCACTTGGCATCTGGTGGACGATATCGAACGTCTGAGAACTCTGCTGGATATCGACGACTGGATCGTCTTTGGCGGCAGCTGGGGGGCAACGCTTGCGCTGGTCTATGCGCAGTCCCACCCGGATCGGGTCAATCGCCTGGTGCTGCGCGGTGTGTTCCTAGCGACGCAGGCCGAGTTGGATTGGTTTTATGGTGGTGGCGCGGGCAAGTTCTGGCCCGAGCAATGGGCGAAGTTCACTGCTCTGCTGTCGGAAAGTGAACTAAGCGACACGATCGGCGCATATAACAAACGCCTGTTTTCGGGTGATCGCGCAACCGAGATTCTGTATGCGCGCGCCTGGTCCAGTTGGGAAAACGCGCTGGCTTCGATCCATTCGCATGGCGCAACCGGGGAAAGCCCGGGGGAATACGCGCGGGCCTTTGCACGGCTTGAGAATCACTATTTCATCAACCGCGCGTTCCTTGAACGCGACGGGCAGATTTTGGACCAGATGGACAGGATCGCACATATCCCCGGCCATATCGTGCAGGGTCGGTATGACATGATCTGTCCGCCTCAGGCCGCGTGGAACCTTGCCCAGCTTTGGCCCAATGCCGAGCTGAAGATGGTACGTCAGGCCGGGCATGCGCTGTCCGAACCCGGAATTAGCGCGGAATTGGTTCGCATCATGGACCGCGTGGCGGAGGGCGCGCTATGACTCGCATCGACCGTCGTGCTCTGTTTGCTTCCGGTGCTGCTGCCGCGCTACTCGCGGCGACCGGTGCGTCTTTAGCCGATACGCCCAAAGTGGGTGGTACGCTGCGCCTTGCCGTGCCCCGCGATGACAGTTTGGAGCAGGTGGCCCGTGGGGCCGTGTTCGACACCCTGACCGAGATTGCACCCGACGGCACCCTGCGCGGAGAGCTTGCGACCGGTTGGCAAACTGATTCCCAAGCCCGCATCTGGAGCTTTGATCTGCGCGAGAACGCTCGTTTTCACGATGGCGCAGTCCTTGATGTAGGGGATGTGATGGCTGTTCTGGGCGATGTCGGGCAGGTCGACGCCTTGTCAGATAATCGCGTGCGTCTGGAGTTGGCTCAGGCCAACCCGGGTCTACCCTTCCTTTTGGCCGACAGCAGGTTCGTTATTACGCGCAACGGGCAAGGTGTCACGCCCTTGCAGGCGGCGAACGGCACCGGATGCTACCGAGTTGAACGGGCGGAGGATGATCGTCATTTCCTTGGGCGCCGTGTGGCGGGCCACTACAAAGATGGATTGGCTGGCTGGGCCGAAACCCTGGAAGTTATCGTGATTCCCGACGCTCGCGTGCGTACCGAGGCGCTGCGAGACGGCTTTGTGGATATCGCGGCACTGCCGCAGGGCGAAGGGTTCAGCCCGCACCGCGGATTGCGCTTTTTTCCAAGCGAATCCGATATGGCGCTGGCTGTAGCAGGGCATGTCGGCATGCCCCGTCAGATCGGAACGGATCGCCCCCTGGATGATGGCCGCGTTGCCGAGCGTTGGTGGTTGATTTAAACGCCGAAAATTCGCCTGACTTCTACTTTGTGCAAAATTTTGCTATTGTACGCGCTATATTAGCTTAATTGTTTCGAAAATGGGAGAATTCCCATGAGGGTTGAAAGCTTAAAGAATATATCAATATCCATTTTGTCCGTAGCATTGGCGGTTGTTGCGGTGTTTGCCCTGAAATCAGGTAAAGACGTTACCGTAAAAGTCAGCAAAAACGGGACGATAGAGCTGGATGCCCGCGAAGGGCAGTCGCTGACTCAGTTGCTGGACAAGGGTTTTGAGGCCGTAGAGGCGAACCCCGAAGATAGTGCAGAGACGACAGCGCGGAAACTGTCCGATATGCGGGCTCTGACCCGCACGCTGAAGTCGCATGGTTACTATGCGTTGAACGATTCGGATCTGGTTCACGAGATTAGAGGGCTGGAAAAGGAGGATCCCCTGTCGGCCGGGCTGCGCGACGTGCTGTATGATCTGGAAGGTCCGTTTTCGCTGCCCGGAACACTGCGTGGGGCGGATTCAAGGATGTGGCAGGCCATCGCTGATCTGTACGAGGGTATAAAGTCGGAACCGCGTGGTGACAGCCAGCTATTTGCGACGCTTTACACCAACTTCATTCAGCAAGAGACCGTGTTCAGCCCCTTCAAGCACGAGGTAACGGCCGAGGGTGTGTTATTGCATGACGCAAACGGAAACGAAAAACCGATGGTGTACACCTGCCCTGACAGTTTTTTGAAACCGGGGATTACCGTCCTGATCAAACCGACCGGCGGGTCATCCAATATCATGCGTCAGTTCACGGTGCGGCAAGATCCTGTTTTTCATGCCTGTGCCGCGCGGACACCGTTCGAGTTTTTGTCGGGTTCGGAAATGAAGCTGGGGCTGAACCGGGTGGCCTTTGATCAACTCTTCCCACCGCGGACGGCGAATGCCGAGCAGTTTCAGGGCAGGGGCACTCTTTCGGTGATTATCTACCCACGCAACACGCAGCCTGCGCTTTTTGCATCTTCGGCGGAATAGGAGCTTTCCATGAATAAACTTGCTGTTCTCGCTGCCACTATTGCACTTGTGACCGTCGCTCTGTCAGGCGTGGCACATGCCCAGGGACGTCAATGCCTGTTTGACGGCGAAGTCTACGAAGACGGGGACCGCGTTGGTCCTTACCTGTGTGAAAATGGCGAGTGGATTCTGTCAGACTGATATTGTGATTGCCCATCCGGGCGCTTGGGCTTGCAATCTTGCAGTCGCTTGGCTATATGGCCGTTAACAGCGGCGTGTCGGGCTTCGGTCCGGGGCTCCACCGGAAAAGATCGACGGGCCGCGCGCCCGTTTTTTTGTGCCCGACTGACAGGGTAGAGTACCAGATGACAAATGACCTGATAGCCAAAGCAGCCATCGACCGGCGACTGGCCGAGATCATCGCCCCCGTGATCGAGGATCTGGGGTATGAGCTTGTGCGTATCCGCCTGATGAGCGGCAAACAAACCACGCTGCAGATCATGGCTGACAAGCCTGATGGCGGTATCGAAGTGGATGATTGTGCCGAGATTTCGAACGCGGTCAGCGCCACGTTGGATGTCGAGGATCCGATCCTTGACGCCTATGCGCTGGAAGTGTCCAGCCCCGGCATCGACCGCCCCTTGACGCGTCTTAAGGATTTTGAGGCGTTCGAAGGATATGAGGCCAAGATCGAAACCGCCGAACTGATCGACGGGCGCCGTCGTTTTAAGGGTGAGCTGGCCGGGATCGAGGGAGATGAGGTCTTGATCAATCTCGCCGAGGGGGACGAGACGATCACCATCGGACTGCAATTCGACTGGCTAAGCGATGCCAAGCTGGTCCTGACCGATGACCTGATCAAGGAAATGCTGCGCCAGCGCAAAGACGCCGGTGCCCTGAACGAAAACGCTTTCGACGAGATTGAGACCGAAGGGTCCGAAGAGGAGACGAACTGATGGCAATCACCTCAGCCAACCAGCTGGAGCTGCTGCAGACCGCCGAGGCCGTGGCCCGCGAAAAGATGATCGACCCCGGTCTGGTTGTCGAAGCGATGGAAGAATCGCTCGCCCGCGCCGCCAAGAGCCGTTACGGCGCCGAGATGGACATCCGCGTCAGCATCGATCGTAAGACCGGTAAAGCGACATTCACCCGCGTCCGCACCGTGGTCGAGGATGAAGAGCTGGAAAACTATCAGGCTGAGATGACCGTCGAGCAGGCCAAGCAGTATATGGAAACGCCTTCGGTTGGTGACGTCTTCGTCGAAGAAGTGCCGCCGGTTGAAATGGGCCGTATCGCGGCACAATCCGCAAAGCAGGTGATCCTGCAGAAGGTGCGCGAAGCCGAGCGTGACCGTCAGTACGAAGATTTCAAGGATCGCGCAGGCACTATTATCAACGGTGCGGTCAAGCGCGAAGAGTTTGGCAATGTCATCGTCGATCTGGGCGGTGCTGAGGCCGTTCTACGCCGCAATGACAAGATCGGTCGCGAAAGCTATCGTCCGAATGACCGTGTGCGTGCCTATATCAAGGAAGTGCGTCGCGAAGTTCGTGGCCACCAGATCTTCCTGTCGCGCACCGCGCCGGAATTCATGGCCGAGCTGTTCAAGATGGAAGTGCCGGAAATCTATGACGGCATCATCGAGGTCAAAGCTGTTGCCCGTGACCCTGGTTCGCGCGCCAAGATCGCCGTGATTTCCTATGACGGTTCGATCGATCCTGTTGGTGCTTGCGTTGGTATGCGCGGCAGCCGCGTGCAGGCCGTTGTGAACGAGCTGCAGGGTGAAAAGATCGACATCATCCCGTGGAACGAAGATCAGCCGACCTTCCTGGTGAACGCGCTGCAGCCTGCTGAGGTGTCCAAGGTGGTTCTGGACGAAGAAGCCGGCAAAATCGAGGTTGTGGTTCCCGAGGAACAGCTTTCGCTTGCCATCGGTCGCCGCGGTCAGAACGTGCGTCTGGCCAGCCAGCTTACCAATCTGGATATCGACATCATGACCGAGGCCGAAGAATCGGCGCGTCGTCAGAAAGAATTCGAAGCCCGCACCCAGCTGTTCATGGACAGCCTGGATCTGGATGAGTTCTTTGCACAGTTGCTGGTGTCCGAAGGCTTCACCAACCTCGAAGAGGTAGCCTATGTGGAGATCGAAGAACTGCTGGTGATTGACGGCGTTGACGAAGGCACCGCGCAGGAGCTGCAAACACGGGCGCGCGAACACCTGGAAGCACAGGCCAAGGCAGCGTTGGATAGCGCCCGCGCGTTGGGTGTCGAAGACAGTCTTATTGAATTCGAAGGCCTGACACCCCAGATGGTTGAAGCGCTGGCCAAGGACGATGTGAAGAACCTGGAAGACTTCGCCACCTGCGCTGACTGGGAACTGGCCGGTGGTTGGACCACGGTCGACGGCCAGCGAATCAAAGATGACGGTGTTCTGGAACCTTTCGGTGTAACGCTGGAAGAGGCGCAGGATCTGGTCATGACAGCTCGGATCATGCTGGGCTGGGTCGATCCTGCTGAGTTGGAGCAGGCCGAAGAAGAAGTTACCGAAGAGGAGGCCGAGGCCTGATCTCGGGCTTCGGGTGGCGCAAATGGGTCGCGGTGGCGTCCATAAGGATCGGTCCGAAGGGCCTGAACGCAAGTGCATCGCCACGGGCGAGGTTCAACCTAAATATGGGTTGATCCGCTTTGTGACGGGGCCAGATGGTCAGGTCTTTCCGGATGTCGCGGCAAAACTGCCGGGACGTGGCGTCTATGTCGCGGCGGATCGCAGCGCGCTGGACAAGGCCGTGGGCAAAAAGCTGTTTGCACGTGGTTTCAAGGCGCAAGTCAGCGTGCCTAACGATCTCGCGGATGAAGTTGAGCGTCAGATTGCGCGCCGTGTGATCGAGTTGGTGAGCCTTGCGCGCAAATCCGGTGACGCGATCGCCGGTTACGAAAAGGTCAAGACGTGGCTGGACCGGGAAGAGGCCCAGGTACTGATACAAGCCTCTGATGGATCGGGGCGCGGCAAGTCGAAACTGAGCACGCCGCACTTCGGAACATACATCGGCTGGCTGACGGCGGACGAGCTGGGACAGGCATTTGGGCGCCAAACCGTGATTCATGCGGCGCTCGCCTCTGGCGGACTCGCCAAACGTGTTGTAGAGGAAGCGCAGCGCCTGCGTGGCTTGCGCGAAACGGATGACGGCGGCAGGGGCCGCGCGGAAGGGTAAGAAGCTTTATGAGCGATAATGACGGCAAAAAGACATTGGGTCTTCGTGGCGGGGCACGCCCCGGAAATGTGAAACAAAGTTTCAGCCACGGACGTACCAAGAATGTCGTGGTGGAGACCAAACGCAAGCGCGTGGTGGTTCCCAAGCCGGGTGCCGGCAAGCCGGGTGGCGGAGCAACGCCCTCGGGTGATCCGTCGCGCCGCCCTGCCGGGATTTCCGATGCGGAGATGGCCCGCCGGATGAAGGCGCTGCAGGCTGCCAAAGCCCGCGAGGTCGAAGAGGCCGCCGCCCGTGAGGCAGCTGAAAAAGCGCGTGAAGAAGAACGCGCCCGTCGTCGTGCGGAGCAAGAGGCTAAGGAACGCGAACAGCGTGAGGCCGAAGAACGTGCACGTGCCAAGGCCGAAGAAGATGAACGCAAGCGCAAAGAGGCTGAAATTGCGGCCCAACGCGCTGCTGCTCCGGCTGCACCAGCAGAGCCCAAGGCGGCTGCTCCGCGCAGCCCGGCCAACAAGCCTGCACCGGCTGCAACGCCGCGGAAAAACGATCGCGAGCGTGAACAGCGCGGAAATCGTGGCAAAGGCCGTGATGACAACCGCCGGTCCGGCAAGCTGACACTGGGTCAGGCAACGGGCGGCGAAGGTAATCGGCACCGCTCTATGGCGGCGATGAAGCGCAAGCAGGAGCGGGCGCGTCAGAAAGCCATGGGTGGTACGGTCGAGCGCGAAAAGGTAATCCGCGACGTACAGCTGCCCGAGGCGATCACGGTGTCAGAGCTGGCCAACCGTATGGCCGAGCGTGTGGCAGACGTTGTCAAATCGCTGATGAACATGGGCATGATGGTCACGCAGAACCAGACCATTGATGCCGATACCGCCGAGCTGATCATTGAAGAATTCGGTCACAAAGTGACCCGTGTCTCTGATTCGGATGTCGAGGACGTCATCAAAGAGGTCGAGGACGACGAAGCCGATCTGAAATCGCGTCCGCCAGTCATCACGATCATGGGTCACGTTGACCACGGCAAAACCTCGCTTCTGGATGCGATCCGCGATGCGCGGGTTGTGGCAGGCGAAGCGGGTGGCATCACCCAGCACATCGGTGCCTATCAGGTAACAACCGATAGCGGCACCACGCTGTCTTTCCTGGATACGCCGGGTCACGCGGCCTTTACCTCGATGCGCTCGCGCGGTGCTCAAGTCACGGATATCGTGGTTCTGGTTGTGGCCGCCGATGACGCGGTGATGCCGCAGACGGTCGAAGCGATCAACCACGCAAAAGCGGCCGGAGTGCCGATGATCGTGGCGATCAACAAGATCGACAAGCCAGGCGCGAATCCGGACAAGGTGCGCACCGATCTGCTGCAGCACGAAGTCATCGTCGAGAAAATGTCGGGTGAAGTTCAGGACGTCGAAGTCTCTGCGATCACCGGTCAGGGTCTGGATGAGTTGCTGGAAGCCATCGCGCTGCAATCCGAGATTCTGGAGCTGAAAGCCAACCCGAATCGCGCTGCCCAAGGTGCCGTGATCGAGGCACAGCTGGACGTGGGTCGCGGACCCGTCGCTACTGTTCTGGTTCAGAACGGCACGCTGCGTCAGGGCGATATCTTCGTCGTGGGTGAGCAATACGGTAAAGTCCGAGCGCTGATCAATGACAAGGGTGAACGCGTCAAGGAAGCTGGCCCCTCGGTTCCTGTCGAGGTTCTGGGTCTGAACGGCACGCCCGAGGCTGGCGACGTTCTGAACGTGACCGAGACCGAAGCGCAGGCCCGCGAGATCGCCGAATACCGCGAACAGGCCGCCAAGGACAAACGCGCTGCCGCTGGCGCCGCAACGACCCTTGAGCAGCTGATGCAGAAAGCCAAGGAAGACGAGAACGTCAACGAACTGCCAATTCTGATGAAAGCAGACGTTCAGGGCTCGGCTGAGGCCATCGTTCAGGCGATGGAGAAGATCGGCAACGACGAGGTACGCGTGCGCGTGCTGCACTCGGGCGTAGGTGCGATTACCGAAACCGATGTCGGCCTGGCCGAAGCATCCGGTGCGCCGATCCTGGGCTTCAACGTGCGTGCCAATGCGTCGGCGCGGAACACCGCGAATCAGAAGGGCGTGGAAATCCGCTACTACTCGGTAATCTATGACCTTGTGGACGACGTGAAAGCCGCCGCATCCGGCCTGCTGAGCGCCGAGATTCGCGAAAAGTTCATCGGTTATGCCGAGATTCGCGAAGTCTTCAAAGTTACCGGCGTCGGCAAGGTTGCTGGCTGTCTGGTCACCGAAGGCGTGGCGCGTCGTTCCGCAGGCGTCCGCCTGCTGCGCGACAACGTGGTGATCCATGAAGGCACGCTGAAGACACTGAAGCGCTTCAAAGACGAAGTGGCCGAGGTTCAGTCAGGTCAGGAATGTGGGATGGCGTTCGAGAACTACGACGATATCCGTGCAGGCGACGTGATCGAAATCTTCGAGCGCGAAGAGGTCACCCGCACGCTGGATTGATCCGGTAGTACAGTAAAACAAAAAACAGCGGCTCACTCGGGCCGCTGTTTTATTTTTGTGAATGATTGCAAGCCTTTGATTGTGCGTATGAGATTCTCTGAATCCAGTCAGACGGTGCGTTTTACAATCCTGCCCTAATTATGAGATGAGTCTGACTTCAAGGTCGGCTATGCGGACAAAGCCGACCTTGCAGAAAAGTGAGGGAATCCTTGAAAAAGCTTGCTTCCGCTGGGATGGTTTCTCCGACAGAATTTTCTGAGGAATTTAGAATGCATTTTCCCAAACTTGCGGCGGTTTCGTCGATTTTTCTCACTATAGCCAGTTCGCAAGCGCTCTCCCAGGATGGGGGGCCGATACTGTTCACAAACGTCAACGTGTTTGATGGTGTGAATGAGGAAATGATTACAAATGCCTATGTTGTTGTAACCGACAATCTGATCACAGATGTGTCCTCAGAACCCCTCGCCGTCGCCAATGGTATCGTCATCGATGGCGGCGGGCGAACGTTGATGCCGGGCCTGATCGACGTACACTGGCACACGCTTTACTGTTGCAATCCGCAGAGTGTGGTTGTGACCGGCGATATTCTTGAGGTCGCGGTGCGGGGTGCCATCGGGTCCGAAGGCACGTTAATGCGCGGCTTTACAACGGTGCGCGACGTTGGCGGCAATTCATTTGCCATAAAACGGATGATTGACGCAGGCGAGATCGAAGGCCCCCGTATCCTGCCGTCCGGCCCACCCGTGACACAAACCGGCGGCCACTTTGACTATCGCCCCTACCAAGCGGTTCCGACGAACGGCGCGGATTCGCAATGGTACTGGTACAGCGTTGGTTTGATGGCGCAAGCTGATGGTGTTCCGGAAGTGGTCAAACGCGCGCGTGAGATCATGCGCATGGGTGCAACCCAACTTAAGATTTCCACCGGTGGCGGGGTGTCATCCACCTATGATCCTCTGGATGTACGCCAATACACCAAGGCCGAAATCGAGGCTTTTGTAGAGGTGGCCGACACCTACAACACTTATGTTGCATCTCATGTCTTCACGGACGAGGCTGTGGAAATTGCCGTTGCCGCTGGCGTTAAGTCCATCGAGCATGGTTTTTTGATGAGCCGCGAAACGATGGAACTGATGCGCGACAACGACGTGTGGTTGTCTGTGCAGCCTCTTCTGGATGACGAGGATGGCTTTTCTTTCGACGACCCTGTCAGCCAGCAGAAATGGATCGACGTCACCAACGGCACAGATTTCACCTATAAAACTGCGAAAGATGTTGGTGTGAAAGTCGCCTTTGGCACCGATATCCTGTTCGATCCCAAACTGGCCGAACGTCAGGGTGCGTTCCTTGCCAAATTGCAGCGCTGGTACACGCCATACGAGGTGCTGAAAATGGCGACTTCAACCAATGCTGAACTGCTCAAACTCTCAGGCCCGCGCCACCCTTATCAACAAGGTGACCTGGGTGTGATCGCAAAGGGCGCTTATGCCGACTTAATCCTGGTGGACGGCAATCCGCTGCAAGATATCGACCTGATCGCAGACCCGCATGAGAATTTCGATCTGATCATGAAAGACGGCAAAGTCTACAAGAATACGCTGGACTGAGTTCCAGATGAAGTCCTTTGCTCAAAGCCAATTTTGTAACGACTGCGTTGGGCTCGAACCGGGCGTTCGAAGCTTGGCTACAAAGGTAAGGTTTGTAATGGTTGTGTTAATTTCCCGGGAAAATATCAAATCAGTTGATTTTTGATGCCTTTGACTACCGATTTGCCGGCAAAAACGTCCCTCGATGCATGATGATATCGAAGTGCTGCATGCCCTTTTGCAAATCGAAACTGACCGAATGCCCGCCTTTGCGCAGAGCTTCCGCATAATCACGACTTTGGCGGATGAATTCCGGCGTGTCCCGTTCCGCCACTGTCACGTGATAGCGTGGGCCGGGGGGTGGCAGGTGCAGGATCGGGGACAGATCGTGCACTTCGACCGGGGTCAACTGCAGCGGGTCGTTCACCGAGGTCAGGCTGATCGGTTCCAGATCATAGACGCCGCTGATCAGAATAACATCGCGCACGCGCAATCCTGCGCGGGCCAACGCATCCGCCGAGGTCGCCATGACCATGGCCACCAGATGCGCGCCAGCACTGTGTCCCGATAGGGTGATCCGCGACGGATCAAAGCCCAAATTGAACGCGTTCTCTGCCAGCCAAAGCAGGGCATCGCGGCATTCGTTGACCATCTGATCCAGCCGCGCATCCGGGGCCAGCGTGTAATTCAACGTGGCAAAGGATTGCTCGGCCTCAATCAGTGCGGGGGCCATCATCGCTGATTCGCGCTGGCTGAGCGCTTGCCAATATCCGCCGTGAACAAAAACGTGCAGAGGCGCGCCTGCTCCTTTCGCGGGAAAGAAATCCAGCACTTGCGCCGGCGATTCGCCATAGGCGACGTTTTCCTTCACGTCCATCCTCGCCCGGTGCTGCGCGCTGAGTGCGGTGTAGCTGTCCAGATAAGGCGTCAGATCGCCACCGATCATCGAACTGGGGGAGTATTCACGCTCCAGCTCATCCTTAGGGAACCCTCGATACAGCATCGCCTACTCCTGCCCCGCATACATCAATTCGGTGCGCACATCGTAGAGGTCGTGGAAGAAGCGTAAATTCAGGGCCTTGCGCAGAAAGGACACGCCGCTGGATCCACCCGTGCCAGTTTGGTTGCCGATGACACGTTCCACAGCCGTGACATGGTCAAAACGCCAGCGTTGGAACAGGGATTCGACGTCCATCAGCTTTTCGGCTAGCGCGTATAGGTCCCAATACTGGTCCGTATCGCGGAAAACCTGCCCCCATATCTTCACCACGCGGTTGTCGCCGGAATAAGGCTGCGCATAGTCCCTGTTCAGTAAATCATCGGGCACATCGAAACCCTGACGGGACAACATGTGCAGCACCTCGTCATACAAGGACGGTTTCGTCAGTGCGGCGTCTAGCATCGCCATCACTTCGGGATCATGTGCGTGAACCTTCAGGGTCGAGGCATCTTTGTTGCCCAGAATAAATTCGATCTGACGATAGCCGTAGCTTTGGAAGCCCGACGAACTGCCCAATGCCTCGCGGAAGGTCATGTAGTCGGCCGGCGTCATGGTCAGCAACGTCTCCCAAGCCGAGATCAGCTGGCGCTGAATCGCCTTGACCCGGTCGAGGTTCTTCATCGCAGGCCCGAATTCATCCTTTTGCAAGAACCGGCGCACCTCGACCAGTTGGTGGTGCATCAGTTTCAGCCACAGCTCGCTGACCTGATGGATGATGATGAACAGCATTTCATCCGGTTGCGCAGGGTCCTGAAACGTCTTTTGCAGGTTCAGCAAGGTCTTGAGCTGCAGGAAGTCGCCATAACTTTTGCGATGGGTTTCCGCGAAATCGGTGACCAGAGTGTCCTCGATCCCGCGTTCCAGATACCGGTCCTTGTCGCCCATTTGCTCCTCCAAACGCATGATTTCACCCCTGTTTAGGGTCTGGTCCCGCGCAATTCCAGAGCGTTAAGTCCAGTCCAGAACAACTTTGCCTGATTGGCCGGATTTCATCGCGTCAAAACCTGCGGCGAAATCGTCGACCTTCATCTGGTGTGTGATGACCCGGCTGACGTCCAGACCGTTCTGCAACATGGCGATCATCTTGTACCAGGTTTCGAACATTTCGCGCCCATATACACCTTTGATGGTGATGGCCTTGAAGACGATACGGCTCCAATCCACCGGGGATTTTCCGGGGGGAATGCCCAGCAAGGCGATTTTGCCGCCCATCACCAGTGCCTCGACCATCTGGTCCAGTGCGGCTTGCGAACCGGACATCTCCAAGCCGACGTCAAACCCCTGCTGCATACCAAGCTCGGTTATGACATCTTGCAGGTCTTCCTTGCTGACATCCACGGACCGCACGGTGGGCACGACGTGTTCAGCCAGCTTTAGACGATCCGGGTTAATATCGGTGATCACCACATGCCGCGCGCCTGCATGCCGGGCGACAGCGGCTGCCATGATACCGATAGGGCCTGCGCCCGTGATCAGAACGTCTTCGCCCAGCAGGTCGAAGCTGAGCGCAGTATGAACGGCGTTGCCCAAAGGATCGAGAATGGCTCCGATTTCGTCAGGTACGTCTTCAGGCAAAGGCACCACGTTGAAGGCAGGAAGTTTCAAGTATTGGGCAAAAGCCCCCTGTTCGTTTACACCGATGCCCCGTGTACCAGGATCCAGATGGAACTTGCCCGCGCGGCTTTGGCGACTGTCGGTTGTGATCAGATGACCTTCGCCAGAACAGCGCTGGCCGATCTCCAGACCGGTGACATTGCGCCCGATTTCGACGATCTCACCCGCGAATTCGTGGCCCGTGATCATCGGGATCGGCACGGTGGCTGCAGCCCAGTCATCCCAGTTCCAGATATGGATATCTGTCCCGCAAATGCCGGTCTTGTTGATGCGGATCAGAACCTCGTCCGCGTCGATTTCGGGCACCGGAGCCTGCACCATCCACAGGCCTTCCTCGGGTTTGGATTTCTCCAAAGCTTTCATTGTGTTGGGGCGCATCAGATCACTCCCAATTCTTTGCCGACCTTGCCAAAGGCGGTCAGCGCACGGTCCAATTCGTCCTTTGTTAGAGCCGCATTCATCTGTGTTCTGATCCGTGCCTGTCCACGTGGGACCACTGGGAAAAAGAAGCCCGAAACATAGACGCCTTCGTCGAACAGGCGCGACGCCATATCTTGCGCCAGTTGCGCCTCGCCCAGCATGACAGGGATAATTGGATGCTCACCGGGCAGGAGGTCAAAGCCCAGATTTTCCAATCCTGCACGCCAGTATTTCGCGTTGCCGAACAGTTGCGCGCGCAGCATGTCGCCCTCTTCGACCAGGCGGATTGCTTCCAATCCGGCGGCGACGATGGAGGGTGGCAGCGAGTTTGAGAACAGATAGGGCCGCGCCCGCTGCCGCAGCAGATCAATCACTGGCTGCGGCCCGGCGATGTAACCGCCGATTGCCCCGCCTAGTGCCTTGCCCAAGGTTCCCGTCAGAATGTCCACGTCGACACCGAAGTGATCCGACGTGCCCGCCCCGTTTGGCCCCATGAAGCCGGTGGCGTGGCAGTCATCCACCATGACGATGGCATCGTATTTGTCCGCCAGCTCGCGAATTTTTGGCAGGTTGGTCAGATAGCCATCCATTGAGAACACGCCATCGGTCGCGATCATGATGTGCCGCGCACCATCCTCACGCGCTTGATTCAACCAAGCCTCAAGATCGTTCATGTCATTGTTCATGTACCGATAGCGCTTGGCCTTGCACAAGCGCACGCCGTCGATGATCGAGGCGTGGTTCAAACTGTCCGAGATGATGGCGTCTTCAGGCCCTAATAAAGGCTCAAACAGTCCGCCATTGGCATCGAAACAGGCGGCGAACAGAATCGAATCATCCTTGTTCAGGAATTTGGCCAGCTTCTGTTCCAACTCACGGTGGATGTCTTGCGTGCCGCAGATGAACCGGACCGAGGCCATGCCGAATCCCTTGGGTTCCATAGCGCCTTTGGCGGCATCGATCAGAGCGGGGTGATCGGCCAGACCCAGATAGTTGTTGGCGCACAAGTTGATGACTTGTTTGTCGCCCACCGTAATCTCACCACCCTGAGGCGAGGTGATCATTCGTTCGCGTTTATACAGACCCTCAGATTCGATCTGCGCGAGGGTGTCCGTGATGTGGGACAGGAATGCATCAGCCATGGCGGTCTCCGTTTGTCTGAGTCGCATATCTAACATAACGGACATAATTCCCAAATGGGGGAATTACAATATACGAGAAAAAAATCCGCGAAGACGGAATTTCGCTGGAATTAGGCGTTTTTGACGATCAGGAAAACCCGCGCAGGCCCATTGGCGACGATCGAATGCGCGATGTCCGCCGAATAACGCGCCGTATCACCCTGTTTCAAGTCGCTGATGGCAGATCCCGAAGTCACACGAACCGCGCCTTCCAGCACGGTCAACTGCTCGCGTGCTCCACGGGCGTGGGGCTGGCTGTTCAGTGCGCCGTCTTTGTCGAACTGAATGTCGTAGACTTCGTGACCACCTGCTTCCTCGGGCGGCGACAGAATGCGAATCCGGCAGTTTTGGCCCATGTTGTCGATGCTGGGCACTTCGGATTTCCTAAGGACTTCGATCTGGTCCGTGTTGTTCGCGTCTTCGAGTAAACCGGCGAAATCCACCTGCAGCGCACGCGTCAGGTTCCACAGGGTCGAGATTGTCGGGCTGCTTTCGCCCCGCTCGATCTGACTGACCATCGATCTGGATACGCCGCTAAGATTTGCTACGGCTTCAAGCGAAAGGCCTTTGGCGCGGCGCGCCTCTTTCAGTCGGGCAGGCAGGCGTGTCAGGATATCGTCTGGGTTTTCCGTCATGACGGAATCTCATGCGCGTTTGTCCGTCATATGTCAATTCTGCTTGTGACGGTACGTTCCATGGGACAGCCTGATGCCGCAGATGCATAGTGCCGTCAAAGTCCGGAGGAGTAGAGACATGAAAGACATCGTGATTCTTGATGGTGCCCGCACCGCGATTGGTACTTTTGGCGGGGCGCTGGCATCAACCGCGCCGATTGATCTTGCGACCGTGGTGACGGAAGCGGCGATGGAACGTTCAGGGGTCGAACCGACCCAGATCGGCAGCGTTGTTTTTGGCCACGTGATCAACACCGAGCCACGCGATATGTACTTGTCGCGCGCCGCTGCAAAACAAGCGGGCATTCCGAACGAAACACCTGCGATGAATGTGAACCGCCTGTGCGGGTCGGGAGCGCAGGCGATTGTGTCCGCTGTGCAGTCTCTGATGTTGGGTGATGCAGAATTTGCCGTGGCCGGAGGTGCCGAAAGCATGTCGCGCAGCCCCTACATCGTACCTCAGGCGCGCTGGGGTGCGAAAATGGGGGATGTCAAATCTCTGGACATGATGTTGGGTGCGCTCAACTGTCCTTTCGGGACCGGGCATATGGGTGTGACGGCCGAAAACGTGGCAGACGAACATCAGATCACGCGTGAGCAAATGGATGAGTTTGCCCTAGCCAGCCAGACCCGTGCGGCAGCGGCGATTGGTGCCGGCTACTTCGAAAGCCAGATCGCACCGGTGCAGGTCAAAGTCAAACGAGACATGGTTGGTTTTACGGTCGACGAACACCCCAAGCAGACCTCGGCCGAGGCGCTGGCAGGACTGCGCCCGGCGTTCAAGAAGGACGGTCGGGTGACGGCTGGAAACGCGTCCGGCATCAACGACGGTGCCGCCGCGATGGTTCTGGCTACGGCTGAAGCAGCTGAGAAAGCGGGTCTGAAACCCAAGGCGCGTATTCTTGGATATGGTCACGCTGGTGTCCGTCCCGAGGTTATGGGGATCGGACCGGTTCCGGCCGTTCAGAACCTGATGGCACGTACGGGCCGGTCGATCGAGGACTTTGATGTGATCGAAAGCAACGAGGCCTTCGCGTCGCAAGCCTTGGCCGTAAACAAAGAACTGGGGCTGGATGCCGCCAAGGTGAATCCGAACGGGGGTGCAATTGCTTTGGGTCACCCGGTGGGCGCTACAGGCGCGATCATCACCCTTAAGGCGTTGTATGAGCTGGAACGCATCGGGGGGTCGAAGGGCCTGGTCACGATGTGCATTGGTGGTGGACAGGGTATCGCCATTGCCTTCGAGCGGATCTGATCTGGATCGGGCAGAGGGGGGCTGTCTGCCCCCCATCGCGCTTGCGCGACCCCCCCGAGGCTATTTTGGCCAGATGAAGCTGGCGGATTTGCCTTAGGTGAAGGCTGTCAGGATCAGGACAATTGCGGCGCCAGCAGCGGCGCCGATGGTTGCCGAAAGAATGGCCGCCGATAGGCCTTTGTTCTGAGTGTCGTCCTTTTGCGTCTGCGCGATCAGCGCATTTTCCACCAAAGCAGGCAGGCGCGGACCAAAGCGGGCCAGCACCATGGCGGTTTTGCCAAAATCCCGTAGTGCTGCGCGGGGACCGATGGATTGCTTGATGTAATCTTCGACAACCGGGCGGGCGACTTCCCAGATGTTGATGCGCGAGTCCAGTGACCGCGCCACGCCTTCGACGACCACCATTGTCCGTTGCAGCAGGATCAGTTCCGTGCGGGTTTCCATGCCGAACCGTTCTGTCACCTCGAACAGGTAATTCAGTAGGCGTCCCATCGAAATATGAGTGGCATCCATGCCAAAGATAGGCTCTCCGACCGCGCGCAGGGCGCGGGCGAACTCATCGACGTCCTGATTTGCCGGGACGTATCCGGCTTCGAAATGCACTTCGGCCACGCGCTTGTAGTCGCGGCGAATAAAGCCAAAGAGAATCTCGGCATAAACCCGGCGGGTATATTCGTCGATATGACCCATGATGCCATAGTCGTAGGCAATGATGTCCCCATTTGCCGCGACCTTCAGGTTGCCCTGATGCATGTCAGCGTGGAAAAAACCGTCACGCAGCGCGTGCAACAGGAACAGGCGCAGCACACGTTCCGCCAGATCGCCGCGGTCGTGCCCCGCAGCATCCAGCGCGATGTTGTCGCCCAGCGGAACGCCGTCGGCCCAGCTGAGCGTCATCACCCGGCGGGCAGACAGGGACCAGACGACCGGGGGCAGCCAGAAGCCTGTGTCGTTCTTGGTGTTGGCCGCATATTCCGACGCGGCTGCGCTTTCCAGCCGCAGGTCGAGCTCACCGCGGACCACGCCGTCGAAATGTTCGATCACCTCCATCGGACGCAGGCGGCGTGCACCGGGGGCGAATAGCTGCACGATGCGTGCGGCGAAATAAAATGCGTCTACATCCTTGCGGAAGGCGCGTTCGATGTTTGGGCGCAGAACTTTGACGGCGACGTCTTCACCGGTGCTAACCAGCTTGGCCTTGTGGACCTGAGCAATCGAGGCCGCGGCGATGGGTTCACTGAACTCGCTGAACACTTCGGAAACCGGCTGGCCCAGTTCCTTTTCAACCTCGGCCATGGCTTCGGCTTTAGAGAACGGGGGCAGCTTGTCCTGCAGCACGCGCAATTGTTCGGCCAACTCATCCCCGACCACATCGGGACGGGTCGACAGTACCTGACCAAACTTGATGTATGCCGGTCCAAGCGCCGTCAGCGCCCTTGTGGCGGGGGGCATGTCAGGATCGCCTTTGTAACCCAACCATTGGAACGGTTTTCCCAAAGCATGCGCCAGAAACCGGATTGCGCGCGGAGCCTCGAACGCGTCCAGCACAACGTTCATGGCGCCTGTGCGCTCAAGAGTGGCGCCTGTGCGGATCAGGCGAATGATGTTGTGTGGTCCGCGCATCAGATTTTCCAGCCGGAATGCAGCGCGGCGATGCCCATGCTCAGGTTGCGGTACTTGGCATTTTCAAATCCGGCCGCGCGGACCATGCCCAGAAATGTTTCCTGATCCGGGAAATTGCGGATCGATTCGACCAGATATTGATAGCTGTCGTAATCATTGGCGATCAGCTTGCCCATGCGCGGGATGACGTTGAAACTGTAAAGGTCATAGAGCTTTTGCAGCCCGTCATTGGGCAATTGGCTGAACTCCAACACCATCAGGCGGCCGCCGGGTTTGAGAACGCGAAACGCCTCGTTCAGGGCCTCTTGGGGGCGGGTCACGTTCCGGATGCCGAAAGAAATCGTGTAGACGTCAAATGTGTTGTCGTCGAAGGGCAGAGCCATGGCATCACCAACCACCCAATTCAGGCTGTCTGCCATCTGGTCGGCCTCGGCACGTTGGCGGCCTTCGACCAGCATGGGTTCGGTTAGATCCAGAACGGTGGCATGGCCATAGCCTGCGCGTTTCAGGAATCGAAACGAGATGTCACCGGTGCCGCCCGCCACGTCGAGCAGGCGCTGGCCTGGGCGCGGAGCAAGCCAGTCCATCATCGCGTCTTTCCAGACCCGGTGAATGCCCATCGACATGACATCGTTCATCACGTCGTATTTCGAGGCGACCGAGTTGAACACGCCCTGCACACGCCCGGCCTTTTCAGCCTCACGCACGGTTTCGAACCCAAAATGAGTGGTCTTGTCGCTGTTGTCGGACATTTGCCTTGCCGTTTTTCGAATTTCGCCTCTGTTATAGGGCTCTGGAACCGGGGCACAATGCGGCCCTTTGGAATAGGAGCCGTGTAATGCCGGAATTGCCCGAGGTCGAGACAGTAAGACGCGGCCTGAGCCCAGCGATGGAAGGCGTGGCGATCGACCGGGCAGAAGTGAATCGCCCTGATCTGCGCTGGCCTTTCCCTGAGCGGATGGCCGAGCGGTTGACCGGGCAGACGGTTCAGCGATTGCGTCGACGGTCGAAATACATTCTTGCCGATCTCAGCAGCGGTGAAACCCTGCTGATTCATTTGGGCATGTCAGGCCGGATGACCGTATCCGGCGATCCGCTGGGGCAATTCGCGCATGAACATCCGATGACCCAAAAACATGACCATGTGGTCTTTCACATGGCCAATGGTGCACGTGTCACGTTCAACGATCCGCGCCGGTTTGGTGCGATGGACCTGTTGCAGACAGCAACTGCGGACGATCACAAGCTGCTGTCTGTCCTCGGGCCGGAACCTCTGGGTAATGATTTTCACGAACAACATCTGATCGATGCGTTTCGGGGAAAGAACACTCCGATCAAATCCGCACTTTTAGATCAGGGAATCGTTGCCGGACTGGGTAATATCTACGTCTGCGAGGCGCTTTATCGCGGTCGTGTGTCGCCACGTCGCAAAGCCGGTCAAATTTCTGCGACCCGAGTCGCAGCACTTGTTCCAATCATCCGGAAGGTATTGCAGGACGCCATCGAAGCAGGTGGATCTTCCCTACGCGATTTCCGCCAAGCCGATGGAGAACTTGGATATTTTCAGCACAGCTTTGACGTCTATGGGCGCGAGGGCGAACCCTGCCGGACCGAAGGTTGTGGTACCCCGATCAAAAGAATCACCCAGTCCGGTCGCTCATCCTTCTACTGTACGCAATGCCAAAGATAGCTTGATCCAGCGAATTCGCGTGGTAAGGAATCGTACCTGAACGGAACAACCGGAAACTCTCATCTCATGGCTTTTGAGACGATCATCGTCGAAATCGAAGACCACGTCGCCCTTATCAAGCTCGACAGGCCCGATGCGCTGAATGCGCTGAACTCACAGCTGGCGCAGGAATTGTGCACCGCATTGGAAGATGCGGATAGCAACGACAAAGTGCGCTGCATCGTCATCACCGGGTCGGACAAGGCGTTCGCGGCAGGCGCGGACATCAAGGAAATGTCCGAGATGAGCTTTGTGGATGTCTACAGCTCGAACCTGTTTGGTGCTCTGAACGACCGCGTGTGCGCGATCCGTAAGCCAATCATTGCAGCCGTTGCCGGATATGCGTTGGGCGGCGGGTGTGAACTGGCGATGCTGTGCGATTTCATCATCGCAGCGGACACTGCCAAATTCGGCCAGCCCGAGATCAATCTTGGCGTCATTGCCGGGCTTGGGGGCAGCCAGCGCCTGACGCGGTTTGTCGGCAAGTCCAAATCCATGGACATGAACCTGACCGGCCGTTTCATGGACGCAGAAGAAGCCGAACGCGCTGGTCTTGTCAGTCGTGTTGTTCCCGCCAAGAAACTGATGGATGAGGCGATGGGCGCAGCCCAGAAGATCGCCGAAAAATCGCAGTTGACCGCAATGGCAGCCAAGGAATCGGTAAACCGCAGCTATGAGCTGCCGCTGAGCGAAGGCATGCTGTTCGAACGCCGTGTGTTCCATTCGATGTTCGCGACCGAGGATCAGAAGGAAGGCATGGCCGCGTTCCTGGAAAAACGCGCCGCGCAATTCCGAGACAAGTAATCGGTGCCCTGATCAAATCGAAACCGGCGGGCCTTTGCCCGCCTTTTTCATACCAGCTATCCGCATCAAAAGAATCGGCTTGGCAAACCCGGCCAACTTGGGTAGTAACCGCCGCTATACATGCGCGTGCGGCCCGCTTGGCCCGACTCACACTCGTGATTTCTGATCCGGTGCGGATATTCCGTGGCGCGCAACCCTAGACAACGTACCGAACCAAAGGTCAGAGACACACATGGCTAATTCGCCCCAAGCAAAAAAACGCGCTCGTCAGAACGAGAGCCGTTTCGCAATCAACAAAGCACGTCGTTCGCGCATCCGCACCTTTCTGCGTAAGGTAGAAGAAGCGATCGCATCCGGTGACAAGGACGCTGCAACCGCAGCACTGCGCGCAGCTCAGCCTGAACTGATGCGCGGCGTCACAAAAGGCGTTTTCCACAAGAACACCGCGTCGCGTAAAATGTCGCGTCTGTCGGCTCGTGTAAAAGCGCTGGGCTAAGATCTGGGTTGACCTTGGGTCAACCAAACAAGGTGAAATGATAGAAAATGCGCCGCGTCCTGCGGCGCTTTTTTTTTGCTGTTGCCGGAAAGCCGCGCCTTCACAAACCCGAGAGATTCTTTCGGCGAAAGATACGAGTCAATATCAGAGTTTCGTTGCCGGATGCCTTGGCCTCTTGCTACCACTGTTACAGCGATTCACTCGCTTGGGGGGACAGGCTGTTCCAACGACCAAACTGACGGGCATCAGGACGGTCAGGAACGAATGTTGGCAACTGGTTTGCTAATCTGCTGCGGTCCTTGGGTCACCAGGGAACCAAGCCCTGTCGAATATGAGATTGCGTTGCGCAACCCTGTTTTCAGGGCGTTCCGGGTATGGAGCGCCGGAATATAGGGATGTGCGGACTTTCCAAAACACACCCGCCAAACTTCTGCGGTTTGGCGTTGGTTACCCTTTTGCGTGTGAAAGCTTAATCCGGGCAACCGGAAAATAGCAATAAGGCCGACAGGCCAATAAAGAATGGGATGCGTGAGGCGCTTAATGACACAAGAGAAATGGGGACTACTACGTAACAAGTTGCTCAAGGCCATCGGAAAAAACAACTACACGACCTGGATCGAACCTCTTGAATTCCAAGAGCTGCAGGACGGTGTAGCGGTGTTTTCCGTGCCGACAAATTTCATGGGCAACTATGTCAGTCAGAACTTTGCGGATCTCATATTGTATGAGATGAACACCGCAGGGGAAACGGTTCAACGACTGACCTTTCGCGTCGCTGCCAACTCACCGGCGCGCCCTAAGGCAGAGGCCGAATCCGAGCCGACAGTTGTGCGGGATGCACCTGTTGCGCCGCAGATGGAAGCCGCGAATGGGGCATTTGAGTCCTTGCAGGCCGCGCCGCTGGATTCCCGCTTTACCTTCGACAGTTTTGTCGTTGGCAAACCCAACGAACTGGCCCATGCCGCGGCGCGTCGTGTGTCTGAAGGTGGTCCTGTGACCTTCAACCCGCTGGTTCTTTACGGTGGCGTTGGTCTGGGTAAGACGCACCTGATGCACGCTATTGCATGGGAGCTGAAAACAAAGCACCCCGAGTTGAACGTGCTCTATTTGTCGGCGGAACAGTTCATGTACCGCTTTGTGCAGGCCTTGCGCGAACGCCGGATGATGGACTTCAAACATCTGTTCCGGTCGGTTGACGTGTTGATGGTGGACGATGTGCAGTTTATCGCCGGCAAAGATTCGACACAGGAAGAGTTTTTTCACACATTCAATGCGCTGGTAGACCAGAACAAGCAGATCATCATCTCGGCCGACCGCGCCCCGGGTGAGATCAAAGACCTTGAGGATCGGGTGAAATCGCGTCTGCAATGTGGTCTGGTGGTCGATTTGCACCCAACCGACTATGAGCTGCGACTGGGCATCCTGCAAAACAAGGTGCAGCAATACAGCAGCACATATCCCGACCTGACAATTGCCGATGGCGTCCTGGAGTTCCTGGCGCACCGGATCTCAACCAATGTTCGTGTGCTGGAAGGCGCTCTGACCCGTCTGTTCGCTTTTGCCTCGTTGGTGGGGCGCGAGATCGACATGGAGCTGACGCAGGACTGCCTGGCCGATGTGCTGCGCGCATCCGAGCGCAAGATCACTGTCGAAGAGATTCAGCGTAAAGTGTCAGACTATTACAACATCCGCCTGTCCGACATCATTGGGCCTAAACGCCTGCGGTCTTATGCCCGCCCGCGTCAGGTTGCGATGTATCTGTGCAAGCGACTGACCAGCCGGTCGCTGCCGGAAATCGGCCGCCGGTTCGGAGGACGTGACCACACGACTGTCATGCACGGCGTAAAACGCATCGAAGAGCTGAAAACCACAGACGGCCAGATTGCCGAAGATGTGGAAATGCTGCGGCGCGCGCTGGAAGCCTGAGCTCCTACCCATATCACGTTAGAAACGCCCCGGACCCTCACGCCCGGGGCGTTTTCTTGTGCGCTATTTTCCACGGATGGAAATGAACTGTGCCTGCTGGGCCACGCGGCCCTTGACGCTTTGGGCAATCCGACCGAGAAATCCATAAAAAATCCTTGTGCCTCAGGGCGGAACCGCTAACGTGCCAGTCCCGCCTATTTCGGCACGCAAGTCAGAGGAATTAAGGGTATGAAGATCAGCATCGAACGCGGCACCCTTCTCAAGGCCGTTTCCCAGGCCCAATCTGTTGTCGAACGCCGCAACACCATTCCCATACTTGCCAACGTTTTGATCGAAGCCGAAGGCGATCAGGCGATGTTCCGGGCGACCGATCTGGATATCGAAGTTGTCGACAAGGCGCCTGCGCAGGTCGAAAAAGCCGGGGCTACAACGGTCGCCGCAACGACTTTGCATGAGATCGTGCGCAAGCTTCCGGATGGCGCGTTGGTGACACTGACCGCCGACAGCGCCGCAGGTCGTCTGACGGTTGAAGCAGGCCGGTCGAATTTCTCATTGGCGACGCTGCCGAAGGAAGATTTCCCGGTGATGGCGTCCTCGGAATACCAGTCGAACTTTACGGCCTCGGCAGCCTTGCTGCGCCGGTTGTTCGATAAGTCGAAATTTGCCATCTCGACCGAAGAGACGCGTTACTATCTGAACGGCGTTTATATGCATGTGGCCGACGGATCCGATGGCGGCAAGGTGCTGCGCTGTGTGGCCACCGATGGCCACCGACTGGCGCGCATCGATGCGGATCTGCCCGATGGCGCTGCAGACATGCCCGGTGTGATCGTACCGCGCAAAACCGTGGGCGAACTGCGCAAGCTTCTGGACGACGATGAGATGGATATCGCTGTGTCGGTCAGCGAAACGAAGGTGCGATTTGCAACCCCGGATATCACGCTGACCTCAAAAGTGATCGACGGCACGTTCCCGGATTACACACGCGTTATTCCGCAGGGCAATACACGCCAGCTGGAAGTTGACGCGGCCGAGTTCGCACAGGCTGTGGACCGTGTTGCGACAGTGTCGTCCGAACGGTCTCGTGCCGTAAAGCTGCAGCTGGATACCGATAAGCTGGTGCTGTCGGTCAACGCGCCAGACAGCGGCGCGGCCGAGGAAGAACTGGCAGTCGCTTATGGTGATGAGCGCCTGGAGATCGGGTTCAACGCAAAATACCTGCTGGAAATCGCTTCGCAGGTGGATCGTGAGAACGCCGTTTTCCTGTTCAATTCAGCCGCCGACCCGACCCTGATGCGCGAGGGCGGTGACCAGAGCGCCGTGTACGTCGTCATGCCGATGCGCGTCTGATCGCACGGACGTGCGATGCCTCCGGCGGGAGTATTTTTGAAAAGATGAAGGGAGGGGTCATGGGTTTGGCCCTGACCGAGCTTACCGTCTCGCATTTTCGGTCCCACAAGCTGGCGCGACTATCTTTGGATGGTCGGCCTGTTGCGATTCACGGGCCGAACGGCGCGGGCAAGACAAACATCCTGGAAGCGGTGTCCCTGTTTTCTCCCGGTCGCGGAATGCGGCGGGCCAGCGCGGCCGAGATGACCCGACGCCCCGAGGCGCTAGGTTGGAAACTGACCGGGGTGCTGCAGGCGCAGGGGCGACAATACGAGATAGAAACCTGGTCCGAGGGCGGTGTCGCGCGGCAGGTTCGCATTGATGGCAAGGCGTCCAGCCAGATTGATCTGGGCAAGCTGGCGCGGATTGTCTGGTTGATCCCGTCAATGGACCGGATTTGGATCGAGGGGGCCGAAGGACGTCGGCGTTTTCTGGACCGGATCGCGCTGAGTTTCGACCCAGCCCATGCTGAGGCGTCTTTGACTTACGAAAAATCCATGCGCGAACGGAATCGCCTGCTGAAAGAGCAGGTGCGGGATGCGCATTGGTATGCCGCACTTGAAGGGCAGATGGCGGAGACTGGTCACCGCATCCACGCGGCGCGGCTTTCGGCGCTTGATCATCTGCGCGCGGCGCAGGATCAGGCGGAAACCGCGTTTCCATCGGCGGACTTGGAGCTGGTACAGACCGAAGGTGCGATGCCGGAAACGGAAGCGGATCTGCGCGAAGCACTTAGTGAAAGCCGGTTCCGGGATCTGGCGGCTGGACGTACACTGGTGGGGCCGCATCGGTCGGACGTGTACGGGGTGTTCGCTGCCAAGGGCGTCCCGGCCAAGGATTGCTCGACCGGTGAGCAGAAGGCTTTGTTGGTCTCATTGATCCTGTCGAACGCACGGGCCTTGGCGAGTATGATCGGCGCACCCCCGATCGTGTTGTTGGACGAGGTGGCGGCGCATCTGGACGCGGATCGGCGCGCGGCGCTGTATGATGAGATTTGTGCGCTGGGCGCTCAGGCCTGGATGACTGGCACCGGGCCTGAGCTGTTTGCGGAACTGGGCGACCGGGCCCAAACATTGATCGTGAGTGATGGCTTTGAGGGCTCGGTCGTGTCCGCTTAGGCCGGCTCGCCGACCTTACGTTCCCACAGGAAGCCGCGCATGACTTCGTCAACCGGGGTTTTTGCCATGTGGTTCACGTAGTTCGACATGGTTTTTTGCGCCAGGCCGAGAACCACATCCAAAACTGCGCGGTGCGAGTAGCCCGCATCAAAGAACGCCTGCAGCTGTGCTTCGGTCGGGTTGCCGCGGGTTTCCATCATTTGCAGGGTGAAGGTGCGCAGTGCTTCAAGCTTGGCCGACGGCAGCGGGGTTTCATTGCGCAGGGCTTCGGTGATCTCGTCCGAAACCTTCATCATCTTGGCGATGCCGGTATGTGCGGGTACGCAATAGTGGCATTCGTTTTCCACGTTGATGGTCTGCCAGACGACGGTTTTTTCGTCGTTGTCGAAATCGGTCTGCATGAACAGGCCGTGCAGAACTTGATAGCCTTCAAGATGCTGGGGGCTTTCGGCCATGACCTTGTGCAGGCCGGGCAGGCGACCAAAAGCGGCCTGCGATTTCTCCAGCAACGGTTTGGACCCTTCGGGGGCGGATTCGAGATCATGTGACGGGAAATTGGCCATGTCGGAACTCCTTTTCTGGCGCGTTCAGGCAGAAATAGTCTTTCTTGAGTGATCACTCAAGTATATATTTGAGCAATCGTTCAAGAATTGGTGAAGGTGATGCCTCGCAAACCCGAATATGACCGTGATGACCTGATTGCCCGGGCCAGGGATGTTTTCTGGCGTCAGGGTTGGGCTGGCACATCCCTGAAAGACCTTGAACGCGAGTTGAAGTTGAAACCTGGCAGTTTCTATGCGGCATTCGGATCCAAGGACG
This sequence comes from Ruegeria sp. CDSC054, assembly GCF_059610645.1. Lineage (NCBI taxonomy): Bacteria > Pseudomonadati > Pseudomonadota > Alphaproteobacteria > Rhodobacterales > Roseobacteraceae > Ruegeria > Ruegeria sp. CDSC054. Next base: position 127,261 of record NZ_JBXWOA010000013.1, read on the forward strand.
CTTTGTATGGGCTGGCACTGCAACGCTACGCACAAGAGGGTGTCGCGCGATTGAAGGCTCTGGCTGACCGGTTAGGACCGTTGGAAGCTTTGAAGGCGCAGCCGCGTTTGGTGATCGAGGCCAGCGGAGCGCCAGCAAAAGCCTGCATGTTAGCTAAGACCTATGCTGAATTGCAGGCCAAAGATCACGAACTGGCGGGGCAGGCGGGTGTCCTCATGTCCGAGATGAAGGCCTGTTTTGCGGACCTGTTCCGTCAGGCGCAGGAGGCCGGAGATATCGCCGCCGAACATGATCCGAACCGGCTGGCGACGCGTTATCAATCTGACCTTTTGGGGCTGCGTTTGTCGGCCGAGCGCAGTGATGTCGACGCCCATGAAATCGCAGCGGATATAGCGGCCGATATCGACCGTTTGTAGGGATTCGGCAGTCAGCTACCGAAAGAAACGAAATCACGCAAGACCGACACAAAATGTTGGGGTAGCGCGTGACAATCTCCCCCAGAAAACGTATAAGTTACCAAAATAATATAGGTACTGACGGCATGTCCGAAGACGCACAGGCACCCCAGGAATACGGTGCAGATTCCATTAAAGTTCTCAAAGGGTTAGAGGCAGTTCGAAAGCGCCCCGGCATGTATATCGGGGATACGGACGATGGCTCGGGCCTGCACCATATGGTGTACGAGGTCGTGGACAATGGAATTGACGAAGCTTTGGCCGGTCACGCCGACCATGTAACCGTCAAAATCCACGCGGATTCCAGTGTTTCTGTCAGCGACAACGGCCGCGGAATTCCCGTCGACATTCACCCCGAAGAGGGGGTTTCCGCCGCCGAAGTGATCATGACCCAGCTGCATGCCGGCGGCAAGTTCGACAGCAATTCCTACAAGGTGTCGGGCGGTCTTCACGGTGTGGGTGTTTCAGTTGTGAACGCACTGTCCAACTGGCTGGAATTGCGTGTCTGGCGCAACGGTAAAGAACACGTTGCACGGTTCGAAGGTGGTGAGACGGTCGAGCATCTGAAAGTTGTCGCTGAATGCGGTGACCGGACCGGAACCGAGGTGCGGTTTCTGGCGTCGACCGATACGTTCTCAAACCTGGAATACTCTTTTGAAACGCTGGAAAAGCGTCTGCGCGAACTGGCCTTCCTGAACTCGGGCGTGCGGATCATCCTGATCGACGAACGCCCGGCAGAACGGTTAGAGACCGAATTGTTTTACGAAGGCGGCGTCAAGGAATTCGTCAAATACCTGGACCGCTCCAAAACGTCCGCAATGCCCGAACCGATCTATATCAAAGGTGAGCGCGACGATATCGGTGTCGAAATCGCCATGTGGTGGAATGACAGCTATCACGAGACAGTCCTGCCCTTCACCAACAACATCCCACAGCGCGATGGCGGAACCCATATTGCCGGTTTCCGCGGTGCGCTGACCCGGACCATCAATAATTATGCCCAGACCAGCGGGATCGCGAAAAAGGAAAAGGTCAGCTTCACCGGCGACGATGCGCGTGAGGGTCTGACCTGTGTGCTGTCGGTCAAAGTCCCCGACCCTAAATTCTCGTCCCAGACCAAGGACAAGCTGGTGTCATCCGAAGTGCGCCCTGCAGTCGAAGGTCTGATGAACGAAAAGCTGGCTGAATGGTTCGAAGAAAATCCGAACGTGGCCAAGATTATTGTCGGCAAAATTATCGAGGCCGCTTTGGCCCGTGAAGCCGCTCGCAAGGCGCGCGAGCTGACCCGCCGCAAAACGGCAATGGATGTGAATTTTCTGGCAGGCAAGCTCAAGGATTGTTCGGAAAAGGACCCGACCAAAACCGAAGTCTTCCTGGTTGAGGGTGATTCCGCAGGCGGATCAGCGCAAACGGGCCGCGATCGGCAAACTCAGGCAATTTTGCCTCTCAAAGGTAAAATCCTGAACGTTGAACGTGCTCGGTTTGACCGGATGTTGTCATCTCAGGAAATCGGCAACCTCGTCATGGCGCTGGGCACCGGGATCGGGCGAGACGAGTTCAATATCGAAAAACTGCGCTATCATAAAATCGTCATCATGACCGATGCGGACGTCGACGGTGCGCATATCCGGACATTGCTGTTGACGTTTTTCTACCGGCAGATGCCTGAGCTGATTGAGGGCGGTTATCTCTACATCGCCCAACCGCCGCTTTACAAAGTGGCGCGCGGAAAATCCGAAGTGTACCTGAAGGATCAGGCCGCGATGGATGAATACCTGGTCAACCAAGGTGTCGAAGGGGCAGTTCTGAAGCTCGGTTCTGGCGAAGAGATCCTGGGTCAGGATCTGACGCGCATTGTCGACGAAGCGCGTCAGTTGAAGCGCGTCTTGGACGCCTTCCCAACCCATTATCCACGTCACATCCTGGAACAGGCCGCTGTTGCAGGTGCTTTTGTTCCGGGCGCGGTCGATGCGGACTTGCAGGGCGTGGCAGACAAAGTCGCGGCCCGTCTGGACCTGATTGCGCTGGAATACGAACGCGGCTGGCAGGGTCGGATCACGCAGGATCACGGAATTCGTCTGGCCCGTATTTTGCGCGGCGTGGAAGAGGTGCGTACCTTGGACGGCCCGATGCTGCGTTCGGGTGAGGCGCGCAAGACCGGCAGCTTCACGCAAAGTCTGCAAGAGATCTACAACACCCCGGCAACGCTGGTCCGTCGCGACCGGTCACAGGCAATTCACGGCCCGCTTGATCTGCTGCGCGCCATTCTGGAAGAAGGTGAAAAGGGCCTGTCGCTGCAGCGCTACAAAGGTCTGGGTGAGATGAACCCGGATCAGCTCTGGGAAACGACGCTGGACCCGGACGCACGTACGCTTTTGCAGGTGCGGGTGGACGACATGGTCGAAGCGGATGATCTGTTCACCAAGCTTATGGGAGACGTGGTGGAACCTCGCCGCGAGTTCATCCAGCAAAATGCCCTGAGCGTGGAGAACCTGGATTTCTAGGATCTTGTAGGTGCGCCCATAGCTTTGCATTTCGCCCAAAGAGTTGCATTTTTAGCCCAAAACTTTGGGCGCATTAACCTTCAACTTTCTTGGTTCGAGGCTCCATATCTTCGGGTCTCATTCTTTGCTTGTTTCGCGCCATCGCCGTATTGCCGGGGAAGGTTTTCGGATGGCCGCTTCCAGCCCGAAGCGGACCTTCGCAACCAAGCTTTGCTAACTCCGAAATACACAACGAAACGGCCAGTTGCAGAGGTTGTATCGGCGGTGGCAACCAACCATTCATGTCGTCGACTAACCTGTTCAACGTCGCACTACAACTTCTCCGAACTGATCCCACGAGGACCTAATCTTCGAAGCGTTCATTTGGCTCGACCACATTTACTTGCTTCGGAACTTGGTCGGTGTCATTCCGGTCTGACCTCGGAAAAAGCGAGTGAAATGGGACTTGTCAGAATAGCCGAGCATCAGTCCGATCTCTGCAATTGTCATCTGGTTTTGTTTGAGGTGCTCCTTGGCGACATCGATACGCAGCCGTTTGATTTCGCGCGGTAGCGTTGTGCCTTGTTTTTGAAGCGCTTTCAGAAACCGTTCCGGTTGTATTCCCAGCATTCCAGCCACCATCTCTGGTCCCAAATCGGTTTCATACAGTTTGTCGCGTAAGACAGATCGCAAAGCTGCCACCACGGTTACTTCTTCATCTTGTCGAAGTGATGCTATGGGCTTGGCAGAACCC
>NZ_JBXWOA010000014.1:0-124580 GCF_059610645.1 Ruegeria sp. CDSC054
CTTTTGATTGGTGAGGCTGATAATATCAGGCCTCGTTTGCCCAAGGAGAGCGACCACCGCGATCACACCATGTCATTCGCTGCAGGCGCATGAAATGCAAGCCAAAATAGAAAAGCGGTCACTCGAGATGGATGAATGAGGCCTCAGGAGGCGTCCCGTTCGAATATGGAGCATGCTTTCTTCACACCCCACAGAACACTCAGACGTTTTTATGTTTTGCAGGGGCTCTGCCTCGCCTTCACCGTTCGTGAAAAGAAGTTGGAGCAAGTACGCTCCAAGGCGATCGGCTTCAGTTAGCGTTCAGTGATTTGGACGACAACGATGAGTGTCCGCCCGAAACCAATTCATCTATGAACTTCGAAAACAACTCACCTTGAGATCGGATCTGCAGTTTTGAATAAACATTCCTTCGGTGGATACGCACAGTGCCGGGGGAAATTTCGAGGATGCGCCCCACAGCGTCTGCGGAATGACCTTTGAGCGTGTATTCGACGACCTGGCGTTCTCTTGGTGTCAGGGCACCCTGTCCGAAATTGGTAAAAGCAAGGGCCACGCTTTGATAAAGATCATCATCTGCTACCTCGCCTTCAACAGATCCAAACCGGTTGGCAAGATCGTCCCAGTGTCTTTTGCATGTCGCCTGCACAATGGGCCAAAACTCATTGAGTTGTCGGAAATCCTTGGCTGAAAAAGCCTTTTGCTCTCGCATCACGGAAACAACCACACTGGCGGATTCAGGAAGCCGGATCACAAAGCCCATTTCTTCCGCAAGCCCGGTTCGGGCATAATAGCTGCGATAGTATTCGCCCTGAAAAAACCTGTCCGGTGCCAGATCGCGAATTCGATGCAGTCCGGGAACGAAATCGGTCTCGCAAACAAGATAAAATGGGTCAAGCAAGTATGGGCCTTCCTGATAGTCCTCAACAAAGACCTTGCGCTTATTTTTTGGGAAATCGTCATACAAATCCAAAGGGCGGGCTTGGCCAAAATATCCAAATACAACAGTGTAATCGAACGGGGTGATCTGCCTCAGCGTATCAGACAAGGTTTGTGCAAAGCTCTCTGAGCCGATAGCGTCAATGAGCGTGCCGGTTGCTTCGTACAAAGCTTTCATGATCCTCCTCCGCGCCCTGCTATTCAGATTGATATACTAAAAACATGGTATATACACTGAAACAAGTTTTTCTTACAGTTTTTCCAATATAGATAGTAGTCAACAAATCGGAAAAAGATAGAAATAAATGGAAAACGGGGGATATGTTGGCGAGGTTGAGCCAGCTGGCAAAAAACCGATCGCAGAACTGCTTGGAGTGACAAAGCGCTTTGGCGAAGTGTTGGCCGCCAGTGATTTGAACCTTTCGATTGCCGAGGGCGAGTTCCTTTCCTTTCTAGGCCCGTCCGGATGCGGCAAGACAACAGCTTTGAGGATGCTGGCAGGTTTCGAAACCCCCACCGAAGGGGATGTGTTGCTGGATGGAAAGGTGGTGAACACGCTCGAAGCGCACCACCGTCCGGTGAACATGGTGTTTCAGCAATATGCATTGTTCCCACATATGACCGTGGCGCAAAATATCGGGTACGGGTTACGCCAGATCCGCCCGCGCATACCAAAGGCAGAGATTTCGGAACGGGTGAGCAAAGCCCTTGATGTGGTGCAACTGGCAGGCTTTGAGGATCGCAAGATCTGGGAGATGTCAGGCGGCCAGCAACAGCGCGTGGCCCTGGCCCGCGCTATCATCAATGAGCCCAAACTCCTGTTGCTGGACGAACCCATGGCCGCGCTTGATCGCAAGTTGCGTAAGGAGATGCAGATCGAACTGCAGGATCTGCAACGCCAGTTGGGTATCACCTTTGTACTGGTGACACACGACCAGGAAGAGGCACTATCGATGAGCGATCGCATTTGCATCATGCGGGACGGCAGAATTGTGCAGATCGGTAGCCCGCAAGAGTTGTATGATCGCCCAAATTCTCGCTATGTCGCTGATTTTGTAGGCACGTCCAACTTCTTTAATGGCAAACTTCAGCGTTCGACGGACGGCTTGTCTGAGGTGCTTCTGGACAATGGAATGCGGATACAGGGCATGCCCGGTGATGGTCTTGTCGACGGGCAGGAGGTGTGCGTTAGCGTGCGCCCTGAACAAATGAAACTGCGCCGTCAGGGCAAAGGTCTTGAGGTCGAAGTCCACAACCGAATTTTTCTTGGCGAACACACTGAATACCTGGTGACGCACGAAACCCTTGGTGACTTCCTCGTACTCGCTCCGCGTCAGGCGGACCTTAGCGAAGGTGCTTTTGCCGTCCGCGACAAAGCCCTGGTCTCGTGGGAGACATCGGCGGCGCTCATTCTCGACCGAAATTAACGACGTCCACAACAACCATGCAAAAGGGAGTAAAGAAAATGACAAAGACCATCGACCATATCTCCAAGAAGGAGTTCATGGAGAAGCTGGAAAGCTACCGGAAAGGCTCAATCACGCGGCGCCATTTCCTGAATGTAACCGGCCTTGGTGCGGCAGCGGCTGTGATGGGGGCCTCGGTGCCCGGTTTGCGCCCACAACCTGCATATGCTGGCGATATTGGTGATCGCGTGGTTCTGGCTACATGGCCGAACTATCATGATCTGGCCAACTTTGACGCCTTTACTGAGGCGACCGGCGCACATGTGCAGGTCAACGTCTTTGGCTCGAACGAAGAAATGCTAGCCAAGTTGCAGGCCGGTGCCACCGGTTGGGATGTCTATGTGCCCACCAACTACACGTTTGAAGATTACGTCAAAGAGGATCTGATCGAACCGTTGGATACGTCGATGTTGCCGAACTATGATGCGTCGGCCTTTGATGCGCGCTACGCCGAGGCAGGTTCAGTCAACGGTAAGCTCTATGGTGTTCCCAAGAACTGGGGATCGACCGGCATGGCCGTCAACACTAAGCACAATGGTGGAAATGCGATTTCATCATGGCGAGAGTTCTTTGATATCACCATGGGCAAGTTCTCGGGTCGTACCATCGTGCACGACTATCAGCTGACCACGATTGGCAGCGCCCTGAACGCCTTTGGCTATTCGTTCAATTCGGTTGACGAGAAAGAGCTGGCCGATGCCGAGAAACTGCTGATTGACGTGAAGCCACATCTGTTTGCCATTACGTCGGACTATCAGCCGGGTATGCGTAATGGGGATGCCTGGTTGACCATCTGCTGGTCCGGCGACGGCAAGCAGCTGAACACCGACATACCCGAGATCGCCTATGTGCTTGGCAAAGAGGGCGGCGAAATCTGGAGCGATTACTGGGCGATCCCCAAAAGCTCCGAGCGCAAGGCAGCGGCCTATGCGTTGATCAACTTCATGCTGGATCCGAATGTTAACGTCAAAGAAGTGCTGGCGCACGGCTATCCGACGGCAGATTCCCGAACATATGATCAACTGCCCGAAGAGTTGAAGAATGATCCGATCATCTTCCCGGCTCAGGAGCTTTTGAGCCCACTGGAATTCGGGGCCGCAGTCACTCTGACCGATCCGAACCGCGCCGAGCTGATGGCTCGGTTCAAGTCGGCCTGATCTGAACTAAGGTGAAGACAACATGACGAATAGAACACGCAACTGGTTGTTGTTGGCACCTGCGGGAACTTGGTTCCTCGTGATGCTGATCATTCCGTTAACAGTTGTCTTCATCTTTAGCTTTGGAGAGCGAGCCTCGTCAGGTGGCGTTGAGCTCGCTCTCACTTTGGAACAATACACCAACCTTCCTGCACGCTGGGCAGCGTTCAAAAATACGATGACGTTGGCGCCGTTAGGAACCATGGCGGCGCTGCTTATCGCCTATCCCCTGGCTTACTTTCTCGCTGTCAAAACGACTCCGAGGTGGAAAACCATCCTGTTGGTTCTGGTGATCGTGCCATTCTGGACGTCGATCCTGATCCGCAGTTACGCTTGGATTTTCCTGCTGGGTGGACGCGGGATACCTGCCTTGTTCGAATGGGTCGGAATTGAGGGACTACGCCTAATCAACACGCCGTTTGCGGTGCTGGTTGGGATTATCTATGGGTATCTACCGCTGATGGTGTTCCCAATCTATGTCAGCCTCGACAAACTCGACAAACGCCTGCTCGAGGCGTCGTCTGATCTGGGCGCAAAGCCGTGGAAGACCTTTCTTCAGATCACGCTCCCGCTTTCGGTGCCCGGCATTGCGACTGGTTGCATGCTCGTCTTTATCCTGTTGATGGGCGAATACCTGATCCCGGCTCTGCTGGGCGGTGGCAAAGTGTTCTTTGTTGGCAATGCACTGGTCGACCTGTTCCTGCAGTCACGCAACTGGGCCTATGGGTCGGCGGTTGCTGTCACCCTTGTGGTCGTCATGCTGATTACCGTCACGATCTACATGCGGCTGATTAGCCGCCTCGGCGCAAGCCGTGAAGACGTATCGATTATGTGAGGCTATGCGATGAGACTGTATGCAATCTGCGTTTACCTTTTTCTCTACATTCCTATCGGTGTCATCGCCCTGTTCAGCTTTAACGCCGGTCGACACGCGAGCCAGCTTCAGGGGTTCTCAACCAAATGGTATGGCAAGGCGCTGTCCAATCCGTTCGTGATGGACGCGCTGGAAACCAGCCTGATCGTGGCATTTTGTTCGGCGCTGTTTGCCAGCGTCTTTGGCACCATGGCCGCCGTCGCCCTGCAGGGCATTCGTGGTCCCGTGCGAGCTACCTTTGATCTGCTGATCTATGTTGCGGTGATGATCCCCGGCATTGTAATTGGGATCGCCACTTTGATCGGGCTGGTCACCGTATTTGACCAACTGAACCCGCTGATTGCGGCGATTTGGCCGGACGGGTTCAAGCCGCCAAAGCTGCGCATGGGCATCGGCTCGCTGATCGCCGCCCACACGATGTTCCTGATGGCGCTTGTGGTAATTATCGTACGGGCACGGCTCGCGGGGATGGATCGCGCGCTGACCGAGGCCTCTTCGGATCTCTACGCCACGCCGATGGGAACGTTCCGACAGGTGACATTGCCGATGATCTTTCCGGCCATCCTGGCGGGTTTTTTGCTGAGCTTCACCTTTAGCTTCGACGACTTCATCATCGCGTTCTTTGTGGCGGGCTCAGAAACGACGCTGCCGATCTATGTGTTCTCATCCATCCGACGCGGTGTGACACCTGAAATCAACGCGATTGGAACGATGGTGATGGGCGTGTCTCTGTTACTGCTGATTACCGCCCAGTTGTTGCTGCAACGCGGAGGTAAAAAGTCCCGATGACCCTTGCAGAAAAATCTCTTAAGGCCCGACCTTTTCCGATACTCGGCGGCAAGGTTGTTCTGGTGACAGGCGCCGGATCAGGAATTGGCCGGGCAGGGGCAATGGCCATGGCCCGTCATGGCGCCAAAGTTATTGTGACAGATCTGGACGCCGACAAGGCTGCGCATGTGGTCGAAGACTTACATGGCGAGGGGCTGGTGGCGGCCTCGAGAGGGCTAGATGTCACCGACGATCAGGCAGTCAAAGCCGAGGTCGACAGAGTCGTCAAAGCTTACGGGCGCCTTGATGTCCTGCACTCTCACGCTGGCTATCAGGTTGAAGGCAACCTTGAGCAGGTGCCCGTTGAAGGTTTGGACATGTCCTGGCGATTGAACGTGCGGTCGCATTTTATCGCGGCTCGCGCTGCGGTGGGTCCCATGCGCGAGCAGGGAGGTGGCAGTGTAATCATCACTTCGTCAAACTCGGGTGTGCAATACGACCGCGAAATGATTGCCTATGCCACTACCAAGCATGCAGTGGTCGCCATGACCCGTCAGATGGCCGCAGATTATGCCAAACACAATGTTCGTTTTAACGCCCTGTGTCCGGGTTTTATCGACACGCCGTTTAACGCCGGTTTCGAAGTGCAAATGGGCGGGCGCGAAAAGCTAGAAAACTACGTGTCTGAAACCATTCCGATGGGACGCTGGGGCACGACCGAAGAAATGGCCGATTCAATCCTGTTTCTGGCCTCCGACATGTCCACCTTTATGACGGGCCATGCGCTGGTCATCGATGGCGGAGAATGCATCTGAACTTCTGTACGGAGCACCAATATGACCAATAGCCTCAAGACACCCAATGGCCGCCTCGCGGGAAAAGTTGCCGTGATTACAGGGGGAGCCACTGGAATGGGGCGGGCCACCGCGCTGATGTTTGCCGAAGAAGGTGCCAAGGTCAGCATCTTTGATATCAAGAATGAAGAGGGTCGGAAAACAGTCGACATGATCCGCGACACAGGTGGTGAGGCGGCATTTTTTCATGCTGATGTCACCAAGGACGCCGAGATCAATGCTGCCTTTGACGCTGCCCTTGAAGCCTTTGGACCCTATAATGTCCTGTTCAATCACGCAGGAACCATCATCGTCAAAGCGATGCATGAAACCAGCGAAGAAGAATATGACTGGTTGATGGATGTAAACGTGAAATCGGCCTTTCTGACCTGCCGTCGTGCGGTTCAGGACATGAGCGCAAATGGCGGCGGCTCAATCGTGATTACTTCGTCTATTGCGGCTGAACTGGGCTATGCGTTGGAGTCAGTCTACTGCATGTCAAAAGGCGCGGTTCTTCAACTGGCGCGCACGATCTCAACCGAATATCGCGATGCGGGCATCCGGTGTAACGCGGTCTGCCCTGGGTTTGTTGAAACGGCGCATGGCCTCAAGGAAATAGCAGAGTTGGACGCCGCCGGACAGGAATGGGAAGACTCTGGGATGGCGGCAACGCAGGGACGCATTTGCTATCCAGAGGAAGTGGCCGCGGCGGTGGTTTTTCTTGCATCTGATGAGGCCAGCTTTGTGAACGGCAATGCAACCTATGTTGACAACGGCTGGTACGCAAAAGGTTAAATGCCAAGCGAATAGGACAATCATGACCATCGGACTTTGAGTTGCACGATCACTTTGGCGGCGCAGCGAATGGCTGGATCGGTGGAGCCGCAATGCGGCGAGAACTTTCACGACGAATGACTGCAATGGGCCGGATGCGGCTTCTGGAGCATTTCAGCCGAAGGTCGGGAAAGTCCGCAACTCAGACATCGACGTACCAAAGTTCGCTGCGCTTTGAATGAATGGCCGCTTTTCTTTCTGCGACGCAGCTGGTGACTTCGGCGAATAGTTTGTTGCGCCTGCTTGGTTCAGAGATGGAGCACTTCCGCTTTGGGCTCGAAGCGGTCGTTCGCTGCACTTGGCATGAGCGGCTGATTTTGAGCGCGAAGCAGGCGTTGTTCTTTTTAAACGACGTAGCCGCTTTTTTGTTTTGTCCGCGCTACGCCGCCCGCTCCTTGAAGCTGACAGACTTAGCGATTACATACCAATCGCGGGCGGACAGCCCGCAATTCCCCCAAACATGATAACGCTCGTCTGCCGAGCCTTGCCCGTAAGTCGCGGAAGACCGCCGGGGTATGGACCGCCCGAGACATGCTTGCGACCGGTGCGAATGGTCTGGGTCTAGCGCCGATCCACTGATGAGCCTAAGGCAGGGCGAAACCAACAGCATCCAGAGCGTCACGAAAATTGTGATCACCAACCCCGCCTTGGGGTGGTCGCCGGTGGCAACAGCCAACGGGATGCGCATCAACATGATGAATAGGAGAAATCACATGGAGCAAGATATCCAACTTGAAGCTGCCGCAGCAAGGCACATCGTCTTGATCGCTATGGCCTACTGTGAAGCCCAAACAGCAACGAGCGGCGAGGAAAGCCCGATTGTGCATGACCGGCAGTGGCAGGCCTGCTGTGGTGTCGCTGCGCGTTTCCTGAGCGATCCTGAAGCTATGACACCGCAACTCTGCCACCATGAATGGCGGCTCAGCCAAATGCGGCACAGTCATCCGCAGTTCTGGCCTGCTGCCGCATCTCGCACTTGGGATGAACTCGACCCGATGGACCAGTATGTCGAACGGGCTGGTTTGGCAGCAATGCGTCAGGCACTGGACGAAACTCGGAGGTTCTCGCGGGGTCGCACCGCGGCGCTGCAATGAACGTCGGACGTTGAAAAGCAGCATTATGCTTGATGTGCGCAACAGAACATATACCGACGGACGAGACATAAAACCTCCCAACCTCCCAACCAAACGCCCGACGGGGAAGTTGGGAGGTTTGATTACTTGTCCGCCCATAAAGAACTGGCCGGCCTAGCTCGTTTGGCCTCTTTACAAGCTGTCCCACTTAAATCAGACCGTCTTGAGGATAGCATTTTCGAACCGAGCGCCTTTGCTATTGGGTCCTGGAACGAGACGGGGCTCTACTTGACGCAAGCGTCGCGCGAAACTGTTACGTGCGGGGATGCGGCCTTCTGGAACACCTTCGGCAGCGCACCATTGGCGAAAATCCAGATATAGGTCTGCAACGGTGACGACCTTGTTTGCCCTGATGGATAGTCTTTCTGCCGCCCACGCACGAACTCGGTCCGCATCCCTCATCCACGCCTCCTTGGCGATGCGTGATGTCATGGGATCCGCCATGCGCCGCGTGGTCAAAAGTTCCGCAGCCGCAACCACGACAAGATGTAGTAGAAGATCCGCCTCGTATTCGATTATGCGATCTGCCAATCCCTCGTCGGCCTGCTCTTCAGAATACGCTTTGTCGAAGACCAGAACCTTGAAGCGGCGCTCAACGCCGCTGTCGATCCCCCCGCTAAATGCGGGCAGCTCATTGCAGATGAACACATGCTGCGCCTTGGGACTGAAATAGAACGGTATGCCGTATGGCAGCCGGGCATGACAGATGTCCCCGGTGATGACCTTTTTTAGCGCGTCGCCTGAAAGATCACGATCCGACGTCTCCTCCGCAACGTTCAGCGCGCACCCGCGCAAAACTGAGACGAAGTAGTCTTGTCCCATCTTGGCTGGCGGCACCGACTGAAGTGCATCCGCTGCGATCAATGATGAGATGACCTTGCGCGTGGTACTTTTTCCTGCGCCGCCCGGCCCAATCCAAATAAGGGCCTGCGGGTGTTTCATTTGCGTGCCGATACCAAGTGCCGCTGCGGCGGCTGTCTGCAGGATCAGCTCAATCCGCGCGCTTTTGTCTTGTTCAGCCCTGTCCAAGTCGAACTCAAGGTTTGGAGCCTCGTGCTGCAGCCGCCTCAAAGTCGTTTTAGCTGAGAACAAACCCGTGAGCAGCTTCATCACGTCGCTTCCCAAAAGTCGCTTCTCAGCATCCTGCACTGGCCATACACCACGTACGGCATGCCGAGCCCGGTGCTTGCGAGCATGTGGTTCGAGCCGTGGGACATATTCACCTGTTGCAACGTCTTGTTCGAACAAAACGAACCCGCTTTCACAGGTGATGCCAACAGGCGCACCTTCAAAAAACCCATTGTCATCGCGTTTGGACATGAGAAGCGACTTGACACTCTGCGCCTTACTGGACGTGATCTTGACCTCGCCAATGCCGTTGGACGGCGTAGGGTAAGTGGCACCGTCAAAGCGCGCGATGGCACGCGTAAGCCGATTGTCGTTGAGAGCAGTCCAAAGCTTGCCATCGTAAATCCAAACTGTGCCCTCAGTGATGACAATGCGACCAAAGAGATCTTCTAGGTTTTCCAGCACACGATCGGCAATCTCTTCGTCGCTACCGCGGAGCAGCTGCTCAACGTTGGACCTTCGCTGCCGCGCGTGGATGCGGTCGGCATCATCCACGGCGGCGGCAACAGCCCGACGTCCCATATCCTGGAGCAGATCGTTCAAATCGGCCTTTTCACCAAGGTTTGACGGTACTGTGACGACATGGACCCGTGCATTTGGGTTTTCTGCCGCCAATTCACGCGCGATCTGGCGGCAGTCCTGCGCTTTGTCGCTGTCGGCAATGATCTCAATCCGACCGGCGTTTGCTCCTATCGTTTCGGGGCGGATGGACCCGAGGCACACCCTGATCTCTGCTGGCCCAGCAAACAATCGGGTTAATCCGGTTTCGATACCTTCGGCGATCGCAATTGTGCCTGTACCCAGTTTGTTTTTGATCCGAACTGAACCATCCCCGATGTAGCCTGCGCTCAGTTTGGTCTTCTTGCCGTTCTCGTCGCGTATCGGTTGCCCATTGCGGTTCAGGATTGTGCCCTGCATGCCAACAATATTTCCATCGTCATCCGTAGCCACCGCCACTAGAGCCGGGTTTTTCTTACCACCCGGTTTGCATTGGAAATCTGGAGCATATCGCAAAGCGTCGTGTTCAAGATCGATCCCAACCAATCCACGGATATTGCGCAAGTATTCTTCGCCGGGTGAGCCGGCTAAAGGACGTGTCTTCGCAACCTGCTCCTGCACCCATGCGATCTTAGCAGCCTTTTCATCAGATGCCGCGCCGGAGCGTGCTCTTTCCTCCGCTTCTCGCTGCACGGCTTGTTCATCAGTTTCTTCACGGTTCTCCGAGGCCGCCTGTTCTCCCGGTTCCGATTGCTTCTGCTTCCGCCGTCCTTCAAAAACCTTTTCGCCAGTTACGGCTTCAATCTCGCGTACAGCAGCGTTGAAGTCGGCAAGGCCTCGTACCTTCATTAGCGCATCGGTCAGCGAAACCCCTTTTTCGGGCAGGCACGTGCAAAAAATACGATTAGCGTCTGCATCGTAGCGAAATGAAGGGTTCTTATCTTCATGGTCAGGAAACGGGCAGCGCTGATGCTTTTTTCCAGTTTGTGGTTTGGCACCAATGGCGGCGAGGATTTTGTCCGCGTGTGATTCCTCGACGATGCGGAGACGCTCGGTCAAATTTTTCATTGGTCCCCTCATGACCGCCACCGCTGTGTTTCGGTCCGGTATGCTGCAGATTTTGCCTGCATACTTTGTTCCTTTCCTTGGTCTAGGGAGAGCAACAATCATCACTGGCCCCGTTGCGCTCTCCGTGCGGCGGGGTTTCTCCATTCCTATTCCGCTGCCAGATCGGGCGTGTCGATCTTCACAAGCCGCCAGTCGATACCCGCCGCAATTGCGCGGACATGTTCAGCGCGCCAAAAATGCTGGCGACCAATCTGGATGGGTTCCGGCGCATCGCCGCTGTCCACCATACGCAACCACGTGCTTGGCGATCCGGGGAACATGCCCAACGCACCGCTGTGGGTGGAAAGCTGTTTCAGTGTGACGTTCCCTGTTTTCGGGAAGCTGTCGGGGTGGATAGGCATACGGGCGACACTCATGCGGACGCCTGCGTCTGAGGTTCTTCGCCATTGGCTTTTTCAATTGCAGCCCGTGACCGCTTGAAAAAACCTTTCTCCATCATTTCCTGGCCCAGCTTCTCTGCCTTCTTGGCCTCAAGGCCTTCGTAGCTACGAATGATGTCACGGGGATCGTGATCGCCACCAGCTTCTATCCAATTGGTGATGTCGCTGCCGAGATACCGGATTTGTCCCGTGGGAAGGTTCATGAATTTCGGGCCGAGATGGTACTCGCGCCAGTGGTCCAACAGATAGAACTCGTCGTCGCTGAGACCGAGCAGCGCCGCCAGATACCGCTGATCATAAAGACGGTGTGGAACGGGCACTTCGATGTGATCTGACATTGCTAGCCTCCTACAAAAAGATACTGGCAATTCAGATAATGAAAGCAGGGGGGTAAGAACAAACGTTCTAATTTACCCCCCTGATCAGGTGGGTGAGAACACCCCAAGAATGACGTCTTCAACCGTCATTTGGTTGTGTATTCGAGACACTCTTTCAGTGAGTTTCCGGATCATTTCCTGCGCGGCAAAGTTCAGATTGAGGCGGTAGTTCTGATCACTGATATCTGGAGCTTTCAGCGTGGCTTTATGCCACTTGACTACATCGTCACGATCAATCTGCATTACATTTGCAATCAGAGTTCGCGCTTTTTCCACGTTATAGCCTTGCTGATCGATCAGGTACATGACGCCACCCGCAACGCCGCCTTGAAAACCGATTTCCATCGGGTCTTTCGCAGCATTGCCAGCATTCGCTTTGTGCATTGCAGTTGTGCGATCTCTCAGGTGCTTGTCCAGCGCTGGTGACACTATTTCTTCCTGCTCGCGCAAAACATCCAGAATGTCATGCAAGTCGAGAACGTAGGACCATTCGCCAGATTTCACGCGCTCGTTTAAACGTCCACGCAACCAGTCGAAATCTTTTAATACCGTGTCACTCACAACTTTGCCCCCGCAATCAACGGCACCACGATAGCACCGCCCTCCTGAAGCTGAACCAGAAACTGCGAATAAGCTTCCATCATAACGCGGCGCTGGGCGAGGAACGATGTGCGGTCATATGCGCGGCCATGCTGTTCCTTCGATGCGTGGGATAACTGTGCCTCTGCCAGTTTCTCGTCGAACCCGAGATGCTCGGTCACCAATGTGCGCAGCGTTGCCCGCAGGCCATGTGCGTCGGTCTCTCCATCAAACCCGATCCTGCGGATCATGTTCATTGTGGCCGGTTCAGAAACAGGTCCGTTCTCGCTGGCGAATACGTACTCGCGGTGGCCATTGAGCTTGTACATCTCGTTGAGGATTTTGATCACCGCGTCCGTCAGGGGTATGGCGAGCGTGATACCTGTCTTGGTGACAGGGTTGTTCCAGACCCGCTCGCCCATGTTGATGTCCGCCCATCGCATTTTGCGCACCTCACCGGCCCTCTGACCTGTATGTGCGATAATCTGCACCAGAGGTTTGCCCAAAGTGTGATGCGGCCAAGCGTCCAGCGCCTGCAGAAACAGCGCCAGACGTTCTGGCTCAACGATGGCTGGGTGGTGCTTCTTCGGCTGGGGCTTGAACCTGTCGATCACGTTTGCTCCCGGCACGACAGAGATCAAGCCTTCGGCCTCCGCATAGCCTAGAACTTGCCGCAGGATGCGAATGACCCGGCGTGCAGTCTCATGCGATCCACGATCCGCGATCTTGAGCGCAACGGCCTTGATATCGACTGCCGTGATATCCGCGACCACTACAGCCCCCAACAGAGGGATGGCATCCTTTTCGATCCGGTTGCGGGCGCGGACATAAGTCTTCTCTGCCCAGTGTGGACGCTCCTCTGCCAGCCATGCGCGTGCGACACCGGCGAAGGTGGTGTCCGTCAGACCTGACCGAGCCTGTACCCCTGCGCGCATCTCCGCCACGTCGGGGTTGATATTGGTGTCAAGCAAGTTCCTCTGCGCCTCGACGCGCTGGCGCGCGTCCTTGAGGCCGACAGAGGGATAGGAGCCCAAGCTCATCTCACGCTGCTTACCATCGACCCTATAGCGCCAGACCCATGTCCTGCCGCCTTTCGGGTGAACGATCAGCGTCAGGCCACCGCCATCTGCCAGCTTGATCTTCTTGTAGCCGGGTTTCGCAGCCTTGATTTGTTTGTCTGTAAGTTTGGTCATCTTGCATACTTTCTCACTGGCGAACCCCACACAGACCCCCACAATGGGTATTCTGGCAGAGCCCAAGTTTCCTTGGGGGTGAGAAAGACTGGCACGTCAAAAGCCTTATTTACAAAGCCGTGTGACTGCGAGTGAATTCGAACTGAGGAGAAAAATGGTGGAGCCTAGGGGAGTCGAACCCCTGACCTCTTGCATGCCATGCAAGCGCTCTCCCAACTGAGCTAAGGCCCCATCATGGTACCGCGGCTGCGGTGGGCGGACATTTATGAGACAGCGACAATGAGTGCAAGTCCAAAAATGGACTTTGCGGAAAAGTTTCTGCCTCGCATCCGAGGATCGTCTGAGGCGGCGCAGGGGCCGCCCCGGACAGGTTTTAGCTGTCGTCTTCCGACGGCATGTCGGTGATCTCTTCCAGCGAAACGTCGTCGTTGCTGTCATCATCATCGTCCAACAGATCATCGTCCAGTTCGACGTCGACATTTTCGTCATCGTCCAGAACCAGATCTTCTTCTGAAGCATTTTCGCGTGCTTTTGCCGATGCGGCATCTTCCGCATCTGCCGCGATCATCCGGCTCTTGCCGGTTTCAAGCTCCACGATCTCGCCGGTGTAGGGGCTGACGATCGGGTTCTTATTCAGGTCGTAAAACCGCTTACCGGTCGTCGGGCAAACGCGCTTTACACCCCATTCTTCCTTGGGCATTTCAGATCCCCTTGATATCAGGTGAGTCGTAGTAATGATTCAGGTCACGTGCCACATGCAGCGGGCACTGTCAAAGCCTTTGAGCAGGAGAAACAGGCACATGGGGGATCACGCATTGCCCGGAAAACCGCCGGTGCCGCTAACGCTGCGCAAATCGGCCAGGGCACGGCGTATCAGCCTGCGGATTTCTCAATTGGATGGGCGGGTTACACTAACCTACCCTAAAGGTGTGGCTGAAACCGAGGCGCTGAATTTCGCCAAGGTCAAGGAAGACTGGATCCGTCAGCATCTTGAGGGCCGACCCAACCCATCAGCCGTAGGATTCGGACAATCAATCTCCATAGAAGGCAAAGATAGGCGAATCGTACTGGCAGAGGGCCGACGCGTTCTGCTGCGGGACGCAGAGGTTGCAGTCCCCAAAGGGGCCGAAGCCCGGCGATTGGCACGGTTCCTAAAGGAACTGGCGCGGGATCGCCTGACCGAGGCCTGCGACGATTATGCGGCAATGCTGGGCCGACCTTATTCCAGCCTGACCTTGCGCGATACGCGGTCTCGTTGGGGATCGTGCAGTTCGACTGGTGGTCTGATGTTTTCGTGGCGCCTGATCCTCGCGCCATCGGACATCCTTCATTATGTCGCCGCACATGAGGTTGCGCATCTGGCCGAAATGAACCATTCCCCCGCGTTCTGGGCGCAGGTCGAGCGTCTGTTTGGTGACTGCAAAGCCCAAAGGCGCTGGCTGCGCGACAACGGGGCGCAGCTTCATCAGTACAGATTTGATGGCGCGACGAGTTGACCGCGCGGCAATTTGTGATCACATGGGGTTATGTTAAGCGCTCGCCAAACCGACACCCAACCTGCAGCTCATGATCTGGTCTATCGAGCCCTGCGCTCGCGTATCATGCACGGCGACATAGCGCCCGGGCAGGCGTTGACCCTGCGCGGCATCGGCAAGGAATTTGATGTCTCAATGACGCCTGCGCGTGAAGCGGTGCGGCGGCTGGTGGCCGAAGGGGCGTTGTTTCTGTCTTCTTCGGGTCGGGTGTCCACGCCCGAGCTGACCAATGACCGTATCGAAGAGCTGGCAGCCCTGCGTGCACTGCTAGAAGTCGAGCTGGCCAGCCGTGCATTGCCCCGTGCGCACATGGCGCTGATTGACCGGTTGCAGAGCATCAACATGACCGTCGCGGAAATGGTCACGAAACGGGATGCTGTCGGTTACATCCGATCAAACCTAGAATTCCATCGCACGCTGTATCTGCGCGCTCAGGCTCCGGCGATGCTGGCCATTGTGGAAACCGTGTGGCTTCAGTTGGGGCCGACGATGCGCGCGCTTTACGGGCGGTTGCGGCGGACAGAGCCGCCGCATTATCACAAGCTGATCATCGCCGCGTTGAAGGCGGGGGATGAGCCCGGATTGCGGCTGGCCGTACGTTCAGATGTGACGCAGGGGCTGCGCATGCTGGTCAATTGAGCGGCTTGTCGCCGAAGTGATCGGGTTGCCTTTTCTAGGCACCGCAGAACTAGCTTGCGCACTTGGTCTGCGATACTCTGACCCAAATCACAACAAGAGCAGATTTCAGACATGATCAATCGACGCCTATTTTCAGTTGGACTTGGGTCAACCTTTTTGGCCGCCTGTTCGGGTGGCGCGCCAACCAGCGCCCCGGCAACGCGGATGCGGGCCGTCCCCAACGCAGGGTGGGACGCCTGGGTTGCCGGGTTCAAGTCGCGCGCGGCCTCGCAAGGCATTTCTCAGACCACCATCAACCGGGCCTTTCAGGGGGCAGGGTATCTGCCGGATGTGATCGAACGGGACCGCAATCAGGTCGAATTCAAGCGCTCACTCGAAGACTACCTGGCGATTGCTGCGTCGGATGAACGGATCGCAACCGGCAAACAGATGCTGGTACGCCATGCCGGAACCCTGTCAGCGATCGAGGCAAAATACGGCGTCGACAAAGAGGTTGTCGTGGCCGTATGGGGCTTGGAAAGCCGGTATGGAGCCCGCCGCGGGGATGTGCCGGTGGTATCAGCGGTTTCAACCTTGGCCTATGACGGGCGTCGCGGCGCGTTTTTTGAAAAGCAATTGATAGCCGCCCTGAAGATCATTCAAGAGGGCGATACATCGCCCGCGAACATGACCGGCAGTTGGGCCGGGGCGATGGGGCACACGCAGTTCATCCCGACCTCTTATTTGGCCTACGCGGTGGATTTTACCGGTGATGGTCGTCGGGATATCTGGTCTGAGGATCCCACGGACTCTTTGGCCTCGACCGCCGCATATCTGGCGCGCGCTGGCTGGGTACGCGGACAGCCTTGGGGGGGCGAAGCAGGTACTGTTTCGGGAACGCCTGTGGCGGTGTTGCAGCCGCAAACGCCGGGGCCGCGGATTGCGGTGTTCCGCAACTTCCAGGTGATCAAGCGCTATAACAACTCGGACAGCTACGCGATCGGCGTTGGGCATCTGTCGGACCGGATCGCCGGTGGCGCGCCGTTTCAGGCCTCGTTCGGGCCCGATGCGACCGGGTTGACGCTTGAGGATCGCAAAGAGCTGCAGCGCCGACTGACATCCGCAGGGTACGACACCCAGGGCGCGGATGGGGTTATCGGCAACAATACGAAATCCGCCATCAGCGCGTATCAACGCGCCAGTGGTTTGGCCGTAACCGGTGAACCTTCAGCGGCTTTGTTGCGTCAGCTCGGCGGCTGACGGATTACGCCGCCAGCCCTTTCGAGCCGATATCCAGGAATTTTTGGCGGCGGTCCTTGATCAGGGCTGCCGCATCCTTGCCATCCAGCTCTTTCAGCATAGCAGCAATGGCACCTCGTACAGAGTCGACCGTTGCGGCGCGGTCGCGATGCGCGCCGCCCTTGGGTTCGGTGATGATGTGATCACAGACGCCCAGCTTTTGCAGGTCTTGAGCAGTCAGCCGTAGCGCTTCGGCGGCCTCACGCATCTTTTCCGAATCCTTCCACAGGATCGACGCACAGCCTTCAGGTGAGATTACCGAATAGACCGAATGTTCCAGCATCGCGACCCGGTTTGCCGTGGCAAACGCTACTGCGCCGCCTGAACCACCTTCGCCGATGATCACAGACACCAAAGGCACGCCGATCTTCAAGCACATTTCGGTCGACCGCGCGATGGCCTCGGACTGGCCGCGTTCCTCGGCACCTTTGCCCGGATATGCACCGGCCGTGTCGATCAGAGTGATGACGGGCAGACCGAAACGTCCAGCCATTTCCATCAGGCGTACGGCCTTGCGATAACCTTCAGGGCGGGCCATGCCGAAATTCCGTTCGATCCGAGATTTGGTGTCCGAGCCTTTTTCGTGCCCGATCACCATGACGGGCTGGTCGTCGAAACGGGCCAGGCCACCGATCACAGCCAGATCGTCAGCAAAGTTGCGATCACCCGCTAGCGGTGTGAATTCGGTAAACAGTTCTGCCACGTAATCCTGGCAATGGGGGCGTTCAGGGTGACGCGCGACCTGACATTTTCGCCACGGAGTGAGGTCACCGTAAAGCTCGTCCAGCAGCTTGGCAGCCTTGGCGTCCAGCGCAGCGGCTTCTTCGGCCACGTCCATCTCTTCGTTGGCACGGGCCAGCGCGCGCAGTTCCTCGGCCTTGCCTTCGATCTCGGCCAGGGGTTTTTCGAAATCCAGATACTGGGTCATGACGCCTCTCAACGCGGAAGTTCATTGCTATATGAACTTGCTGTCAGAGGAATGCAACACAAGGTAAAGCGCGCCCCGATCAAGGGCCGCGCCGGTATGGGTCACTTCACAGGTACGTAGCTGGTCGGAAGGCCGTCGTCGTCAGCGTTCACCATGTAGTACTGGTTCTCGCCGCTGTCCCAGACCAGAAATGCGTCCGCGCCTTCGGGTTTGGTCTGTTCGCCCCATGGGGCCTGAATGGTCAGAGCATCGCTTTTTGCATATCCCAGATCAGACAGGCGCAGCATATCAACCGGTGTTGTCTTGAGCGCGCCAACAATGCCGGGCGCCTGATCTTCGAACATCGCCTTGACCTCAGGGGCCATGTCCAGCCGTTCGATCAGGCGCGTATTCTTGGCGGCAACACTGTCCAGCGAAACCAGCTCGTAGGCCTCGTCAAACGTGCTTTTGCCGATGATGTAGAAGTCTGGGCCATCCTTGCGGAACTGCAGCGCAATGATCGAGCCGGTGTTCTCGGTCAGGTAAGCCTGATCGTAACTGGTGCCATCAACCGAACCGAGGTTTTCGCGTATCGCGTCGGGGATGGCGTCGAAGTCATCGCTGGTCAGCTGCCAACCCAGGATTGGGCGATCCTTGATATAGGCTTCGGGCGCCGGGTTATGCTGGCTGACACGTTCAGAAATCATGGTTTGTGTCTGGACGTCATCGGCCTGCGCAATAGCCGGTATTGCGGCAAGGATGGCGGCAAACAGAATTTGGCGGAGCGGGCGAGATGGATTGTTCATATCGGTCCTCATTTACCATGTTGAAAAATCTATTGGTCTCGTGAGTTATACGCCCAGTGTAACATTCTTACCTGTGTATTCCGATTTGAATTCAGCAAGATATGTGGCCGCAGAATATGCATCCCTAGGCGGGCAAATAGAAAGGATGCTGATGACGACCCGTTATGAAGGCCGCGTTCTGCGTGTTTTGGCCCACGTTCATGATAATCTGACTGAAAACCTGCCGCTGAAATTGCTCAGTTCGGGTATAGAACCGGGTAGAGCGAGCCGACGAGCAAAGCCGCCATTGTCCAGTTGAACACCATCAACCGGCGTGGGTTCGTCAGGATGCGCGCCATTTGCTGACCCAAAACGGTCCATGTGCTGACCGAGGGCAGGTTGACTGCTCCGAAAACAAGGGCCACCACAATGATCGCCTGAAGGGTCTGATCAGGTGTGTAGGCGGTTGTGGCTGTCAGGGCCATGGCCCAGGCCTTTGGGTTGACCCACTGAAAGGCTGCTGCCTGCAGGAATGTCATCGGCGTGCCTGTCGTGTTTTGCCCCTTCGCCGGGGCGGCATGTGCGATTTTCCAAGCAAGGAACAGAAGATATGCAACAGAGGCGAATTTCAGCACCGTGTAGCTGATCGGATATCTGTCGAATAGCTGCACCAGCCCGGTGCCGACCAATAGCACCATGAAGGTAAACCCAAGCCCGATCCCCAGCATGTGCGGGATGCTCTTGCGAAATCCGAAATTGGCCCCAGACGCCATCAGCATCAGGTTGTTGGGTCCAGGTGTAATGGACGAGACAAAAGCAAAGGCGATCAGGGCCAGAAGGATATCGTAGGTCATAAGTTGGATAATTGCTGCAAACCGAACAAATGAAATTGCGTTTTAATGCGCGATCTCGTTAATATCACAATCAATGGCGAAAATTGACCACATAAATCAGCAAATATTGCGAGAACTTTCGCAAGACGGCCGCATCAGTAATCTGGATCTGGCGGACCGGGTGGGATTGTCTCCTTCTGCCTGCCTGCGCCGCGTGCAGGAGCTGGAGCATTCGGGTGTAATCTCGGGCTACCGCGCAGTCCTGAACCCAACCGAGATTGGTGTCGGATTCGTCGCCTATATCGGCGTTGGGCTGGGTGAACACACCAAAGCCGCACAGGAAGGGTTCGAACGCGCCCTTCAACGTGTGCCGGAAGTGGTCGAATGCCACAATATAACGGGGACCATCGAATACCTGTTGCGCGTGGAATGCGCGGACTTACCGTCGTACAAGACATTCCACACCGAAGTTCTGGGAACACTGCCGCATGTGACGTCGATCACGTCTTATGTGGTGATGGATTCGCCCAAAGATATGCGCGCCTGACGTTGGAATTGTGATCTTCAACCGGCTTGCCGGGTGAATTTTCACAGCCTAGTGTCTTCTCAAGGACCTGATCGAAGGGGAACAACCCCAACAGGCCACACACAGGGAGAAGATAATGAAATTTGTTCGCATTGGAGCGCTGATAGCAGCTGCGGCGTTTATCGCCAGTTCAGCAGTGGCCGCGCCGCTCAAATTGCAGCCCGCCAGTCCGCAACCCAGTCCAAAAGCGGGATTGAATGTAAAATATGTGGGAACTGGTACTCAGCGCAAAATCCGCAATCTCACTCATGCCAAGCAGTTATTGCCTAAGGCCCAGCCGGGGCAGCCGCTGATCGGTTTGGATTATAGGGATACAAACGAGGGCGAGGATGTTTTGACATTCGACCACCACTATAATGTCGCTGCAGAAATCACCGGTTACATGCGCTTTGACTCACCGGGCGTTTACGAGTTGGAGACATGGTCAAACGATGGAATCGATGCCTGGGTCGGCGGGCAGCAGATCGGCAAAGTCAATAGTATTCAGGGGTGTGAGGCCAATCAACGAACTGAAGTAGAGGTGCCGAAGGCGGGCTGGTATCCGCTGAAGATAATCTATTTTCAGAAGCTCGGTACATCTTGCCTGATGATGAAGTCAGGAAAAAAGGGTGAGCGTTTTACATGGACGCCTAACGACGTCTTTGGCCGGTAGGCCCCAATAAGGCGCCCCTAAGGGCGCCTTATTCAATTAGATCAGCTCGCGGCGATCAATTCGGCCTGCGCCACGATCACCTCGGCCTGTTTGATCGAGGCGATGTCGACCAGACGGCCTTTGTAAACAGTTGCGCCTTCGCCATTGGCTTTGGCCTGCTCCATCGCAGCCAGGATTTCGCGTGCCTCGGACACGGCTTCGTCCGACGGGGTGAAGACCAGGTTGGCCAACGCGATCTGCTTGGGGTGGATCGCCCATTTACCAACCATGCCCAAGGTAGCCGAACGTTTCGCTTGCGCGATGTAACCTTCGTCGTCTGAGAAGTCGCCAAAGGGTCCGTCCACGGGCAGAACGCCATGTGTCCGGCATGCCGCAACAATGGCAGCCTGCGCCCAATGCCACGGATCGGACCAATGCTTTTCGCCTTCGCGCAGCATGTAATAGTTTTCTTGCGTGCCGCCGATACCGGTGGTCTGCATCCCCATCGAGGCTGCAAAATCTGCTGCACCCAGGCTCATCGCTTGCATGCGTGGAGACGAGGCCGCGATCTCTTCGACATGCGCAACGCCAGCCGCAGATTCGATGATGACCTCAAAGCTGACGGGCTTTGTACGGCCCTTGGCGCGCTCGATGGCGGTGACCAGCGCGTCTACGGCGTAGACATCTGCCGCGCAGCCGACCTTGGGGATCATGATCTGATCCAGCCGGTCGCCGGCCTGTTCCAGCAGGTCCACCACATCGCGGTACCAATAGGGCGTGTCCAGCCCGTTGATGCGCACGGACATGTATTTGTTGCCCCAATCGACGGTGTTCAGCGCTTCGATCACATTTGCGCGCGCGGCGTCCTTGTCCGACGGCGCGACCGAGTCCTCAAGGTCGAGGTTGATTACGTCAGCGGCCGACGCGGCCATTTTCGGGAACAGCTTGGTGTTTGATCCCGGTCCGAACAACTGGCAACGGTTGGGGCGCGCGGGGGCGGCGGGTTGGATGCGAAAGCTCATCTGGACCTCGTGCGAGAAAGGAAATTACGATTTTCTTGCCTCATGAGGTATTAAATTGCGCAAGCCATAGCAAGCATCTTTGTGCAGGTGCGGCAATGCAATCGCAGCAATTGCCGCAATGCTGGGTCAAAACAGCGATTAAAGTTTAATCGCTTTAAAAACTTGAAAAATTAGTGCGCCACTTAAAGGAATGGCGCAAAAATTTCCCACGTGACGGGGCGTTGTCAGGCGAAAACGCGAAACACTCGTGGAAATCGTCCCCTAGATTGCGCCAGAATCAAAGGAGTGAACCGCAATGATCGAGACACCGTACCTGCTGTTTTTGGGCGATGCGCCCGACCAATTGGCGGCCAAAGTGGCAGTTGGCATTAAGGACTGGCGTCCTGAAAATGCCGTCGGCCAGTACCGTATGGAAGGTTGTAAGGCTGATTTGGGCCTGACCGACATGTCCCTGACCGAAGCGAAAGAAGCCGGCGCCAAGACGCTGGTCATCGGCGTGGCCAACCGTGGCGGCGTGATCAGCCAGGAATGGAAGAAAGTTCTGGTGATGGCGCTCGAGGAAGGATTTGACCTCGCCTCGGGCCTGCACAACCTGTTGTGTGACGAACCCGATCTGGTTGCCGTTGCCGAGGCCACTGGCCGCAAGCTGCACGATGTTCGTGTGCCATCGGTCGAGTATCCGATTGCAAATGGTATCAAGCGCAAAGGTAAGCGCTGCCTGGCCGTTGGCACCGATTGCTCGGTCGGTAAGATGTATACTGCGATGGCAATGGATGCCGAAATGCGCGAGCGCGGCATGAAGTCGACCTTCCGCGCAACCGGTCAGACCGGCATCCTGATCACCGGGGACGGCGTGCCATTGGACGCGGTCATCGCGGATTTCATGGCGGGTTCGGTCGAATGGCTGACACCTGACAATGATGATGACCACTGGGATCTGATCGAAGGGCAGGGGTCGCTGTTCCACGTGTCTTATTCCGGTGTGACCATGGCGCTGATCCACGGCGGCCAGCCCGATGCGCTGATCCTGAGCCACGAACCGACCCGAGAGCATATGCGCGGGCTGCCGACCTATCAGTTGCCGACACTGGAAGCGCTGCGCGACACGGCGCTGGCACTGGCAAAGGTCGCGAATCCGGCATGTGAGGTCGTTGGGGTTTCGGTTAACACCCAGCATATGTCCGAAGAGGACGCCACCGCATACCTGGCCAAGGTTGAGGCGGAAATGGGCCTGCCTGCGACTGACCCGTTCCGCTTTGGTTCGGGTAAGCTGGTGGATGCGCTGGCCGCACTGTGATCTAAGCGGCGCGTCGGAGGCGGGCTTGTCCGCCTTCGGCGAGAGTATTTTGAAAAAGATGAAGGAGCTGGCGCGTGCAGGTAGAAGTTTCTCGTGACATGTTTCGGCTGGCGCAGGTTTTTACGATCTCGCGTGGGTCTCGGACCGAGGCCAGGGTGCTGACGGTTCGGATTTCTGACGGTACCCATCAGGGGTGGGGCGAATGCGTGCCCTATGCCAGGTATGATGAAACGCTGGATTCGGTCGAGGCCGAGATCGCAGCTTTGCCTGCTGAATTTACCCGCGACAGCCTGATGGACCTTTTGCCTGCAGGCGCGGCGCGGAATGCGGTGGACTGCGCCCTTTGGGATCTGGAGGCAAAACGCGCCGGAAAGCGCGCCTGGGATCTGGCCGGGCTGCCAGTTCCGGGACCAGAGATCACTGCGTATACACTGTCGCTCGATACGCCGGAAAAGATGCAGGCACAGGCTGCCGTCAACGCGCATCGGCCCTTGTTGAAGATCAAGCTGGGAACGCCGGATGACATGCCCCGGCTGGAGGCCGTGCGCGCAGGTGCACCAGATGCCACGATCATCGTCGATGCAAACGAAGGCTGGTCCGCTGGTGTTTACGCGGACCTTGCCCCGCATCTGGTGCGATTGGGTGTGGCCCTGGTCGAGCAGCCTTTGCCCGCCGGTGAAGATGACGCGCTGATCGGGATGGAGCGCCCCGTGCCGGTGTGTGCCGATGAGTCCTGTCATGATCGCACAAGCCTGCCTGCACTCAAGGGCAAGTACGATGTGGTCAACATCAAGCTCGACAAAACGGGCGGCCTGACAGAGGCGCTGGCCCTGCGGGAACAGGCGCTTGCTGAAGGCTATCGCGTGATGGTCGGATGCATGGTCGGAAGCTCTTTGGCTATGGCACCTGCGACACTGTTGGCACAGGGCGCAATGGTAACAGACCTTGACGGCCCGCTTCTGCTGGCCGAAGACCGCGACAACCCGCTGATTTTTGATGATGCCGGAGTGCACCCGCCCAAAGCGGACCTCTGGGGCTGAGGAGACAAGACATGACCCGCACCGTTTATGTAAATGGCGAATATCTGCCTGAGACCGAGGCCAAAGTATCCATCTTTGACCGTGGTTTTCTGTTTGCAGATGCCGTCTATGAGGTCACCAGTGTTCTGGATGGAAAGCTGATCGATTTCGAAGGTCACGCAGTACGCCTCAAACGGTCTCTGGATGAGCTGGAGATGGCTGAGCCCTGCACAAAGGATGAGTTGCTGGAAATTCATCGCAAGCTGGTAGAGCTGAACGGCATCGAAGAAGGGCTGGTCTATCTGCAGGTCAGCCGCGGTTCGGATGGCGACCGCGATTTTGTATTCCCGCCCGCAGATACCAAGCCCAGCCTTGTGCTGTTCACTCAAAACAAGCCCGGCTTGGCCGATAGCCCAGCCGCCAAGAAGGGCGCCAAGATCATCTCGATCGAAGACATCCGCTGGGGCCGCCGCGACATCAAGACCGTTCAGCTGCTGTACCCGTCGATGGGCAAGATGATGGCCAAGAAGGCAGGCTGTGACGATGCGTGGTTGATTGAGGACGGCTATGTGACCGAAGGCACCAGCAACAACGCCTACTACGTAAAGGACGGCAAGATCGTCACCCGCCCGCTTTCGAACGACATTCTGCACGGCATCACCCGCAAGGCCGTCCTGCGTATGGCCGCCGAGGCGCAGATGGAAGTGGAAGAACGCCTGTTCACCATTGATGAGGCGAAGGAAGCGGATGAGGCTTTTACAACTTCGGCCAGTGCGTTTGTCATGCCCGTGGTTGAGATTGACGGGGTTACGCTGGGCGACGGTACGCCGGGGCCAATCGCCAAGCGTTTGCGAGAGATTTATCTGGACGAAAGCCGCAAGGTCGCAATCTAAACAAAAGGCCCGCCAGGTTGGCGGGCCTCTTTCGTTTTGGGCGTCAGCCCTTATTCGTCACATTCTCTTCGAACGCGACCTTGAAGGCGGCCTGCTTCTCCGGGCTGGCGTCGGTCTGGTAGTTGGCTTTCCATTCATCCATGGTCATGCCATAGAAAATTTGACGGGCTTCATCCTTGCCCATCTCGATGCCTTTTTCATTGGCGGCTTCCTGATACCATCGCGACAGGCAGTTGCGGCAGAACCCGGCCAGATTCATCATGTCGATGTTCTGCACATCGGTGCGGTCCTCCATCAGATGCTGTTGCAAGCGACGGAATGCGGCTGCCTGAAGTTCTATTTCGGTTTGCTTGTCCATGGTCTGGCTCCGGATGACAGAAATACGTGCTGTAAATGACCTAGCGGCCAAAGGGCGATGTTTCAACGATCAGCGTATCAGGCCAGTTTCAATGCCAGCCAAGGAGTGATGCAGAAGATCAGTGTCAAAATCTTGTAGTTGGCCAGATACCGGAAATATGCCCGTTTCACTGCGGGGCGCTCCATCTGGAACATCTTGCCATGAATGCCTGCGATCCAATCCTGCAAGAGCAAGATCATCACCGTGGTGAACAGCAGAACCGCGATGTTAAGCACAGCCATCCAGCCAAAGACGGACGTTAGAAACTCCTGAGTCATTGTGGCCTCCTTTCCCAATAATATGGGGTCTGGGGCGGGTTCTCACAATGACGTGAGGGCTTTTGTCACAAGCCGCTTTCGCCCAGTGCGTCCTGCAAGATAGGAGCTAGCCGCTCGGCCCATTCTCGCTGTCCCGCGTGTTCGGCAATCAGGTCATTGCGCAGCTCGATCAGTGCGTTGGGGCGCCCAAAACTGGTACAGTGTTTGTCAATGGCATCACCGGGCAGCACGCCGGTATAGGGTTCATTAACGCCGACGCAAAGGTCACCCTCGGCCTCTAGACGGTTGATCAACGGGCCCGAGAATCGTTCGTCCGGAGTATGCAAAACCCCGACATGCCAGGGGCGGGGATCACGACCCCTTAGTTGCCGCGTGAACGAGTGCATCGACACGATCACTGCATGCGGCAACGCGGCCATCTGCGCCAGCGCGTCATGATACGGGCGATAGCACATGTTCAACCGCCGTTCTCGTTCTGCCGCATCGGCGTGCCGGTTGCCGGGAATGATCGACCCGTCATAGAGCTTCATCAATAGGGTCGGATCATCTTCGCCGCGGTTCGGATCAATCACGAGGCGGGAAAAATTGGCTGCGATCACGGGCGCATTCAAAAGCTCACCCAGATGCTTTGACACCTCGTAGGCACCTACATCATAAGCGATGTGGCGTTCCATATCTTCACGAGGCAGGCCAAGGTCGCCACCGTGGATGTCGGGCGGAACCAAGTTGGATGCGTGGTCGCATGTGATCAGCCAACGCGAGGGCCGATCCGCGCCGTGGATAAAAAACGGGGAATACGTCATAAGCCTGTCATCTAGTTTGTCGCAGGTTTAGGGCAGTTGCTTTGAAAAGGGAATTGCGCAATAAGCAGGCGGAGCAATGTTTGCGGTAACATTTGCGCAGAATCAAGAGAAGACGTTAGGAGAGCCAGACCAATGCGACGCCTGAGAAATGTGAAAATCGTGGCGACGCTGGGACCGGCGTCAAATGACTATGACATGATCCGCGCGCTGTACGAGGCAGGCGCAGACGTCTTCCGCCTGAATATGAGTCACGGCAGCCATGATGAGATCCGCGAACGCCACCGGATCATCCGACAGATTGAAAAAGATCTGGACAGGCCAATCGCAATTCTGGCTGACCTTCAAGGACCCAAGTTGCGTGTCGGGGTGTTCGCCAACGACGCAGAAGAACTTGAAGAAGGCGCGGCCTTCCGTCTGGACTTGGACCCTGCGCCCGGAGATATCAACCGCGTTTGCCTGCCGCATCCCGAGATTTTTGCCGCGTTGGAGCCGGGTGCGCGCCTTCTGGTCAACGACGGCAAAATCCGCCTGACCGTGCAGGACTGTGGCCAGGATTTCGCTAATTGCACCGTTGAGGTCGGCGGTTCGATCTCGAACCGCAAAGGTGTGAACGTTCCTGATGTGGTGCTGCCCCTGGCCGCCTTGTCGGCCAAGGACCGTGATGATCTGGAGTTTGTCTGCCAACTGGGCGTGGATTGGCTGGCGCTCAGCTTTGTGCAGCGCGCCAAGGACGTGTTTGAGGCTCGCGCGCTGGCAGATGGGCGTGCATCCATCCTGTCGAAGATCGAAAAGCCTGCAGCGGTCGAGGCATTCGACGATATTCTGGATGCCTCTGATGGGATCATGGTCGCGCGCGGCGATCTGGGCGTCGAGCTTCCGGTGTCGGCG
Source organism: Ruegeria sp. CDSC054 (assembly GCF_059610645.1). Taxonomy (NCBI): domain Bacteria; kingdom Pseudomonadati; phylum Pseudomonadota; class Alphaproteobacteria; order Rhodobacterales; family Roseobacteraceae; genus Ruegeria; species Ruegeria sp. CDSC054. Next base: position 27,115 of record NZ_JBXWOA010000014.1, read on the forward strand.
GTGCCCCCGATCCAGAAACGACTGGTCCGCAAATGCCGTGGGGCGGCTAAGCCTGTGATCGTGGCCACTCAGATGTTGGAAAGCATGATTGAAAGCCCGATGCCAACCCGGGCCGAGGTCTCGGATGTGGCGACAGCAATCTACGAAGGCACGGATGCGATCATGCTCAGCGCGGAATCCGCTGCGGGTACGTACCCAATCGAGGCCGTGCAAACCATGAACAAGGTTGCAATCGAGGTCGAAGCCGACCCGACCTACACGCAGATTATCGCAGCGTCCCGGACGGCAAAGGGGACTACTATTGCCGATGGTATCGTTGCTGCCGCGCGCGAGATTGCAGAAAAAACAGATATCAAGGCGATTTGCTGTTTTACCCAAAGCGGCACCACCGCGCTGCTGACCGCCCGCGAACGTCCAGGCGTTCCGATCATCGCGATGACGCCTGCCACGGGAACCGCGCGGCGTCTGTGTCTGAGCTGGGGCTGTCATTGCGTGATGACGCCCGAGCTTGAGCGGTTCAAAGGCGCTGTCGTCAACGCGGCCCGTGCGGCCCGTGCCGGTGGGTTCGCATCCGAAGCCGATCAGATCGTGGTGACTGCTGGCGTGCCTTTCAACGTACCGGGAACGACCAATATTTTGCGCATCGCACCCTGTGATGAACGGCTGATCTATAACACCGATCCCGGCTGATGACAGCAATGCCGGGCTCGGTGAAACATAGTATCAAACCGATACGCCTAAATTTTAGGCGGAAAAGTAACAACAATTTCAACAATATAGCGAATTATTGCTTGCGCCCATAAGATAACTCTCTGTTTTTTGGGGTTTTTCCGGGATACTCGGGCGCATGGGCGGTCCACTTAATAAGTTCCAGGTTCCGGCTGCCCTGCCGGGGGCACGGGTCCCGGCATAACCAAAATTATTGGAGGAACGTCATGACAACGAAAATTGTCATTGGACTGGACGGGACAGAAACCGGAGAACGCGCCATCGCCTTTGCCAAGGATCTGGCTGGCCGAATTGGCACGTGTGAATTGCTGGTTGTTTATGTCATCGAATGGTCCCCATTTACTTTTCAAACCCCAGAAGAGAACGCATTGCGGCACAAGCGGCGTGAAGAAGAAATCGAACTTGCGACGAACCGGATTGTTACCCCGGCTGTCGAGGCTCTGACCGCAGATGGTTACACAGTGCAGGGCATCGTGCGTCATGGCGACGTGGCCGAAACTCTGAACGCAATCACCGTCGAGAATGGCGGTTCGCAGATCATCGTCGGGCGCGCCTCGGCCGATGGATTCAAGAAACGCTTGTTTGGCAGCTCGACCCAAAATCTGGTCATGCACGCCGATGTGCCAGTCACTGTTGTGAACTGACGGGAGGGATGAGAATGACTATGTTGAAGCATCTCTGGCTGGCTGTAATCGCCGCCCTGATCGCCGCTCCTGCGATGGCGCAAGAGGCGCCCGGGCTGGACGACAAGATCAATCAGGCATTTGCCGATTTTACCGGGCCATTTGTCAGCTTTATTTTTGCGCCGTTTCCGGGAACCAGTTTCCCGTGGATCGTGGGTTGGCTGGTCGTCGCGGCGACTGTTTTCACGCTGTACTTTGCCTTTGTGCAGCTGCGGTTCTTTGGCCACGCGATCAGCCTTGTGAAAGGCGACTACTCCGATCCCAATGACGCGGGTGAGGTCAGCCACTTTCAGGCTCTGGCTACGGCACTGTCGGGGACAGTTGGTCTTGGTAACATCGCCGGTGTGGCGGTCGCCGTAGGCATTGGCGGACCGGGAGCCACCTTCTGGATGATTGTCGCGGGCCTGTTAGGCATGGCGTCGAAATTCACCGAATGTACGTTGGGTGTGAAATACCGTAACGAATACGAAGATGGCACCGTTTCCGGTGGCCCAATGTACTATATGTCCAAGGGCTTTGACGAGCTGGGCCTGCCTGGAGGCAAGATTCTGGCCGTCCTGTTCTCGATCTTCTGTATTCTGGGCGCGCTGGGCGGGGGCAATATGTTCCAAGCCAATCAGGCTCACCAACAGATTGCGGGCATCACGGGCGACTATCCCGGATGGATCACAGGGGTTGTCTTTGCAATCATCGTGTTCCTTGTCATTGTGGGCGGCCTGAAATCCATCGCACGGGTGACCGAAAAGGTCGTTCCGTTCATGGGCATCCTATATGTGGCCGCGGCATTGGTGATTATCATCATGAATGCTGATCAAATCGGCTGGGCGTTCGGCCAGATTTTCGCAGGTGCCTTCACCGGCCTCGGCGTCGCTGGTGGTATGGTCGGGGCGCTGATCCAGGGCTTCCGGCGTGCCGCGTTTTCGAACGAAGCGGGCGTGGGTTCTGCGGCGATTGCGCACTCGGCTGTTCGGACCAAGGAGCCGATCACCGAAGGCTTTGTCTCGCTGCTTGAGCCGTTCATCGACACGGTCGTGATCTGTACGATGACGGCGCTGGTGATCATCATCACCCAGCAGTTGATCGTCGATCCGGAAACCGGCAAATATATGCTGAACGAAGCGGGTAATGCCATTGCAACTGTGGACGGCAACTCGGGCGTCAGCCTGACCTCTGCTGCCTTTGGTAGTGCCTTCAGCTGGTTCCCATATGTACTGGCGATTGCGGTGGTCTTGTTTGCCTTCTCGACCATGATCAGCTGGTCCTACTATGGCCTCAAGGCCTGGACCTACCTGTTCGGGGAAGGCCACACCAAGGAACTGATCTTCAAGGTCATCTTCTGCATTTTCGTTATCATCGGGGCTGCGGCCAATCTTGGTCCGGTCATCGACTTCTCGGACGCGGCGATCTTTGCGATGGCGGTCGTGAACGTCTTTGCACTCTACTTCCTGATGAAAGTGGTACGTGAAGAACTGGCCAGCTATGCGAGCCGACTGAAGACCGGCGAAATCCGCAAATTCGAACACTAAATCAAACCATCGGGGCGACCTTGGTCGCCCCGGTGCCTGATCAGGCTGTAAAAAGCGCAGATTCTGGTCCAAAACCCCTTGCCAGTATGACCGAACTTGCGTAAACGGCGCTTCTGATCGCGTGACCGGCCGAGATGGCATGCCGAGTCGCGTCTGAAACCGAACCCCGAAAGGAGACGGAAATGCCTAAGATGAAGACAAAGTCGAGCGCCAAAAAGCGCTTTAAGGTGACTGCGACCGGTAAGGTCCTTGCTGGCCAAGCCGGTAAACGTCACGGCATGATCAAGCGGACCAAAAAGTTCATCCGCGACGCCCGTGGCAACACCACCCTGTCCGCCCCCGACGCCAAGATCGTCAAGGGCTACATGCCCTACGACCGCTAAGAGGAGATTAAGAGATGTCCCGCGTTAAAGGTGGAACCGTAACTCACGCCCGTCACAAGAAGGTTATCAAGGCCGCCAAAGGTTACTATGGCCGCCGCAAGAGCACCTTCAAGGTTGCCCGTCAGGCCGTCGATAAGGCGAACCAATATGCAACCCGCGACCGTAAGAACCGCAAGCGCAACTTCCGCGCGCTGTGGATCCAGCGTATCAACGCTGCTGTCCGTTCGCATGACGAAGCACTGACATATTCCCGCTTCATCAACGGCCTGACCTTGGCCGGTATCGAAGTGGACCGCAAAGTTCTGGCCGACTTGGCCGTGCACGAACCGGAAGCGTTCGGCACGATCGTCGCCAAAGCTCAGGCCGCTCTGGCTGCTTGATCCTCTTTCGAGAGACAGTGAATGAAGGGCCGTCCCGTTTGGGGCGGCCTTTTTCATTGATAGCCGAAAGTGAACTCAGCAACACTTCGGCAAACTAAAGCACACAACGTCCATGGTGATGCTCGGATAGATTATTCCTGCGCTGGTGGTACTGCCCGTTGATAAAGATGCCACGTGGCGTGGCCAAGGATCGGCAGGGTGAAGATCAGGCCCAGAAATGCCGGAACCAGCGACAACAGCATCGTAACCGAGATGATCGCAGCCCAAGTGAGCATGACACCCGGGCTTTCCGCGACGACGCGCAGAGAAGTCAACATGGCGGAAACAAAATTGGTTTCCCGGTCAAGCAACATGGGCATGGCAATGACGGTGACCGAAAAAAGGACCGCCGACAGAAATGCGCCGACGCAGGTGCCAATGGCAAGGAAAGCCCAGCCCTGAGGCGTGAAGAATACGATATTCAAGAACCCTTCAAAATCCGAAAATGATGCGTTTTGCAGGGTGATCGCAAGCCAAAGCCGGATCTGGTAAATCCAAACCCAGAAAATGAACAGGGTGACAAAGGCCATCCATCCCATTTCGCGTTTGCGTTGATTGGCCATCACGGTCAAGATTTCTGACCAGCCGAACCTCTCTCCGTTCTGCAACCGACGGGACATTTCATATAGCCCGGCCGCAGCGAAAGGCGCGACCAGCGGGAATCCAACAATGGCGGGAATGATCATCCAGATCTTTCCAAGCCAGACCAGACTCCAAACCATCAGGATTCCGAAAACCGCATAGAACAGGCCGAAGAACCCACTCATGAAGGGGCGCGCCAGAAAGTCGGAAAACCCTGCCTTCAGCGACTCGGTGACATCACCTGTAGTTACCTTGTTGATTTGGGGCATGGCCGCATGTTGCGGCGTCATGTTGTCCGGTGGTGTGGACCCTGTAGTTTTGGATGCCATGACACACTCCTCTCAAAGAATGGTGTCGCGCTGGGTGGTCTGCCAACTTGCTATGCGGTGAAGCAGCCATCCTTCCTGAAACAAGTCTGCATCAGTGGCGGCATAACGGCAAGAGTAAGGATGGCGGCCAAACTTTGGCTTGCGAGTTTTGCTAATTTCAACGGAGCCATAAGCCTATTTGTTTGGGTCTTTCTTCACCAACTGCGCCGCAAACGCCACGCCGGTTCCCGGACCGGCATAGGTGACCATGATCACGTCATCCAGGTAGACCCCGTTGAAAATCCCCGCCGAGACGTCTTCGCCCGAGATCCCAGCCTCGGCCAGAACAAAGCGGGTGGGGTCGTCCAGACTGAAAGTGCCCATAGCTTCTTCTACGACCCACTCTTCATCGCCGATACGCCGCCAGCGGTTGGTGGCAGTGATGAGATTGCCGTCCAGTTTGGTGACTTCCAGCTCCATCTCGGTTTTCAGCAGACCTTTCCCGTGATTTGGGTTCGATTTGGCGAAGGCCACCAGATAGGTGCCGTGCCAGGTGCCGACGATCTGGGGAAAGCCGCTGCCTTCATCAGCGCTGGAAGGGGTGGTGACCGCAAGGGTGGCCACGGCGGCGAGGCTTCGGATGAGCTTGAGTACCATTGGACACGTCTCCTGCATGGGGTGTGATAACTACAGGGTACTGGAGTAGACGCATTTGACAAACCCGTATGCGTAAACACAAAAAAACCGGCGCGGGTGGCGCGCCGGTTTAAGTTCATCTGCCGTAATTGCGTGAGTGGTGGCAGATGTATTCAGTTAGGTTCAGCCGAATACACGACCCAGTGCGCCGTCGACCGCGTCGGTGATCTGGTCGATGTCGTCTGCGGTTGCAATCAGTGCAGGCGAGAAGCACAGTGTGTTGTTGCGGCTGGGGATCGAACGGTTGGTGGCACCGATGATGACGCCCTGCGCCATACAGTCGGCAACGACCGCCTGAACCTTTTTCTCGTCCATCGGCTCTTTGGTGGCACGATCTGCGACCAGTTCAGCACCCAGGAACAGGCCCTTGCCGCGCACGTCGCCGATAACTTCGTGCTTTTCCATCAGCGCCTGCAGGTTGCCCAGCATCCGGTTGCCCATGTCGGTGCAGTTCTGCAGCAGGTTCTCGTCTTCGATGATGCGCATGTTTTCGATCGCAGCAGCTGGACCGGCGGTGCAGCCACCAAAGGTCGAGATGTCGCGGAAATAGCTCATCGGGTCCGACATGTCGTCTTTGAACATGTCAAAGACTTCCTCGGTGGTGACCATCACGGCAATCGCCGCATAGCCCGAGGCAACACCTTTGGCCATGGTCACGAAGTCAGGCTTGATGCCGTATTGCTGATAACCGAACCAGGTGCCGGTACGGCCTACGCCGCAGACAACTTCGTCGATATGCAGCAGGATGTCGTACTTTTTGCAGATTTCCTGCACGCGTTCCCAGTAACCTTCGGGCGCTTCAATCACGCCACCACCGGCGGTCACAGGCTCAAGGCACAGCGCACCAACGGTTTCGGGGCCTTCGCGCAGGATCACCTCTTCGATGGCGCCCGCGGCTGCTTTGCCGAATGCCTCGCCGGACAGTTCTTCCAAGCCCAGCTCGTGCTTGCGGTATTCCATGCAGTGCGGAACGCGAACAAAGTCAGGTGCGAACGGGCCGTACTGCGCGGTACGCTCGTCCTGACCGCCTGCCGACATGGTCGCCAGGGTCGAGCCGTGATAGTCGCGATCACGGTAAAGGATCTTGGTTTTCTTGCCACCATAGCGCTTGTGCGCGATCTGGCGAACCATCTTGAACACCTTCTCGTTCGCCTCAGAGCCTGAGTTGGTGTAGTAGACTCGGCTCATGCCCGGCATTTTGCTGATCAGCTTTTCAGCAAAAATAGATCCGGGAATCGAACCTGCGGTATTGGCGAAGTAGCACAGCTTCATCAGCTGATCGTGAACCGCCTTACAGATCGATTCGCGGCCATAGCCTACGTTTACGGTCCAGACGCCACCGGACACGGCGTCCAGATGCTCTTTGCCGTTCTGGTCCCAGACGCGCATGCCTTTGCCTTCGACAATGATCTTGGGATCATTGGTTTCCAATGGCTTATGCTGCAGCAGGTGGTGCCAGATATGGGCGCGGTCGGCTTCGACCACGTGCGAGAGATCGTTTTCGTTGAACGTGCCGTCCATGACATGTCCTTTCAGAATGACTGGGGCGCGGGTTGCCAAAAATGGGCTTTCCCGGCTTTGTGTTTCGATGGCTCAGATCACCGCGAAAGCTCTGTCGGAGATAGGGCCAGATTGCACCATCCCGTAATTCCAGTCCATGGCCGCGCCGTATTTTTACGGGTTTGTCAGAGGAACGACTTTGTGCTCAATTCGCCGGAACCGCAGAGGGAGGATCAGCAAATGACACAAGCCAGCATCTATGAGCGTCATTTGGACAAATGCCGGGCAAACTATACGCCGTTGTCACCGCTGAGTTTTGTCGAGCGAACAGCGCATATTTATCCGGACTACCCTTCGGTAGTTTACGGCGCGCGTCGCTATACATGGGCTGAAACCTATGCCCGCTGCCGCCGGCTGGCAGGCGCATTGTCCGCACGCGGAATCAGCGCGGGCGACACGGTTTCAATCATCGCGGCCAACATTCCGGAAATGTATGAGGCGCATTTTGGCGTGCCGATGGCGGGCGCTGTTCTGAATGCCATCAACACTCGATTGGACGCACCGATCATTGCCTTCATACTGAACCACGCGGAATCCAAGGTCCTTCTGGTCGATCCCGAGTTCTCAGGCGTGGTCAAAGAGGCGCTGAAACAGGTGGATCACGATGTACTGATCGTCGATATCGAGGACCCGAGCTTTGACGGTGGTGAGAAGCTGGGCGGCCTGACCTATGACGCCTTGCTGGACGAGGGCGACCCTGAATTCAACTGGTCGCTTCCCAAGGATGAGTGGGACGCGATCACGCTGAACTATACCTCGGGGACAACAGGCAATCCCAAGGGCGTCGTGTACCACCACAGAGGGGCCGCGCTGAACGCGCAGTCGGACCTGCTGGACTGGAACATGCCAAAGCACTCGGTCTATTTGTGGACCCTGCCGATGTTCCACTGCAACGGCTGGTGTTTCCCCTGGGCGATGGCCGCCAATGCGGGGGTTTCCGTCTGCCTGCGGGCCGTGCGGGACGAACCGATTTATGCGGCGTTCCGGGATGAGAAAGTCACGCATTTCTGCGGCGCGCCGGTCGTTCTGAACATGCTTGCCAATGCGCCTGATCACCTCAAGGATTTCGATCATGAGATCAAAGTGATGACCGCTGGCGCGCCGCCACCCGCTGCGGTGATCGAAAGCATGGAAAACATGGGCGTCGAAGTTACCCATGTCTATGGATTGACCGAGACTTATGGCCCGTCAGTGGTCTGTGCCTGGAAGGATGAATGGAACGACAAGGGGGCCGAAGACCGCGCCGCGCTGAAGGTCCGTCAGGGTGTGCGCTATACGGCTCTGTCGGGGCTGATGGTTGCGGACCCGGACACGTTGGAACCTGTGCCTGCTGATGGTGAGACGATGGGTGAGATTTTCATGCAAGGAAACGTCGTTATGAAAGGCTACCTCAAGAACGCCGAAGCCACAGATAAGGCGTTCCGGGGTGGATGGTTTGCCTCTGGCGATCTGGGGGTGATGCATCCGGACGGTTACATCGCGCTTAAGGACCGGTCGAAAGACATCATCATTTCGGGGGGTGAGAATATCTCATCCGTCGAGGTTGAGGATATCCTTTACAAGCACCCGGCGGTGATGGAGGCCGCCGTGGTTGCGCGCCCGGATGACAAATGGGGCGAAACGCCCTGTGCATTCATCGAACTTAAGCCAAACGCGCAGGCGAGTGAGGCTGATATCATCGGCTTCTGTCGGGAAAACATGGCCCATTTTAAGGCCCCCAAAACGGTGGTGTTTGGACCTTTACCCAAGACCTCGACTGGCAAGATCCAAAAGTTCAAATTGCGGGATCAGGCAAAGGCGCTGACTTAAGTGCCCACCTTGTCAAAGATCGACAGATCAAGATCCAGCATTTCACCCATCCAGATGGCCCGGTCCCGATGATCCGCCAGATGGTCGCCGGTTTCGGGGTGGGTGAAGATGGTCAGGCCCTGTCGGTTCAGCATTAGCCAAGGCATGACTTGATCGAACGCGTCCGGGTCAAAGCCCAACTGGCAGCTCCATCGCGGGTGGGGGCCTACATTTTTGGCATGCATGCGCCCCATCTGCACTGGAAACAGATCGGCGACCTCTTCACAGACCTGCTGGGCAATGGCTTGCGTATTTGCGTCGTAATAGACATGGGCGTGATAGCCGGTGATCTCTGACATTGGGGCCTCTTGCATACGTTTCGAACAAGGTACGGCGCTGCAATTGGTATTGCCACTTGCGCCGTCACACAGGCTCTGTGCGCCAGATCAAGTGGTTGCGTGGAGATTTGGGTGGGCTGCGGCAAAGGCGGGATGTTCGGCACAAGCGGCCTCGGCGTTTAAACTGCGCGGCAAGTCCGATAAATCCACGTCCCAACGGCGCGCATTGTACATTTGCGGGACCAGGCAAACATCGGCCAGTCCGGGCTTGGTCCCGGTGCAATAGGGTGCTTGTTCAAAACCCTCGAGAAGCGCCTCAAAAGCCAGTAGACCGGGGCGAATGAAATGGCGCATCCAGTCACCGGGCATACCGTCAGTACCATCACTCAGCGCGGTCGCATACTGCGCGACGGACAAGTTGCAGACCGGATGCACATCAACCGCGATGGATTGCGCCAAAGCCAGCGCATGCGCCCGGGCCGCCGGTTCCGGAGGCAACAGTCCAAGGCCGCGAGTTTGGTCAAGGTAGTCGATAATGGCCAGAGATTGCGTCAACCGCAGCCCGTCAATCTCGAGCACGGGGACCAGCCCCTGTGGATTACGCGCCAAGTGGTGGTCGGACCTTTGTTCGCCCGCTGCCAGATCAACCGACACTCCGCGATAGGTGATCCCGGCCAGATTCAGCGCGATGCGCACCCTGTAGCTGGCCGAAGACCGCCAAAAGTCATACAACACCACGCCGCTCATCATCGATCTCCTCAGTTCGTCAGGTGTCCTTCAGCGTGGCGGCTTTCAGGGCGCTAGACAATACATTTGCATTGCCGATGTGATTGGCCAGGACCAGAACCAGACGTGCATTCAGGGCGTCACTGTCGGCTTTGACCAGCCCATCATGCGCCGCCACCAAATCGGCATAGAAACCGTCGGCATTTTCAAGATTGGGGGAAAGGATCAGATCGGTCATGTCGCTCACTCCTTACCTGTTGCCCGGCGGATCGCCTGCCGGAATGCGTTTTCTTCGAACGTGTCGCGACGGGCTGCAACGTGTTGGTCAGGCCTGATCAGGTACACCGCGCCTGTGGCATCACCCAGATACCTGCGCTTCAACTCCAAAGACAGGTCATCCTTGACCGACAGGGCCAGCCGCGTCGCCTGTACACCGCCCTCTTCGATACTGTCGGGTGCATCCGCATCTATCGTCAGCAGCGTGAATTTTCCGGCCAACTTGGGCAGCAAAAATTCATCACCCAAAGGCGCGTCGGGGCAGGCGGAACCGGGGCGCGTGATCTCTGGCCCGGTCAGAGCATCCGCAGAACTCAGCGATGATCCGGAATATGCGCATGGTGTGCTCAACCGGCCGGAATTGACCAGCGGGCGCGCAAACGCGTAGTGCTCGCTGAGGTCCAAAACCGCATCCCGTAAAAGACGCGACATATCGGATTTGGGCGTGATAAATTCCGTTGATAGGGTGGACATGCGTATATTCTCATCAGCGGCTTCGACCCGTTCGCGGTTGTAGCTGTCCAGCAAAAGCTCGGGCGCGTCGCCGTCAATAACCATCTTTAGTTTCCAGCACAGGTTGTCTGTGTCCTGCAGGCCAGAGTTGGCCCCGCGCGCGCCAAAGGGGCTGACCTGATGAGCGCTGTCGCCAGCAAACAAAACGCGACCATGACGGAACCGCTCCATCCGACGGCATTTGAACGTGTAGATCGAGACCCATTCAAGTTCGAAATTGATCTCTTCGCCCAGCATCGCCTTTAGGCGAGGGATCACGTTTTCAGGTTGTTTTTCCTTCTCGGGATCGATGTCCCTTCCTAGTTGCAGGTCGATCCGCCACACGTTGTCGGGTTGTTTGTGCAGCAGGGCAGATTGTCCGCGATTGAACGGCGGATCGAACCAGAACCAGCGTTCGGTCGGGAAGTCCGCCTGCATCACCACGTCCGCAATCAGAAAGTTGTCTTCGAATACACGGCCTTCGAAATCCAGGCCGAGCATGCGGCGGGTAGGCGAGTTTGCACCGTCACAGGCAATCAGCCAATCCGCCTCAACGTTATAGGGGCCTTCGGGCGTTTCGACTTCAAGCTTGACGTGATCGTTGTGGGTGCCGACGGCTTCGACCTTGTTCTGGCCGCGAATTTCAATCGGCGCGCCCTTGGCCTGCAATTCCCGTATCCGTTCAACTAGCGCTTTTTCAAAATAGTATTGTTGCAGGTTGATGAAGGCCGGGTTCGCATAACCGGTGTCGGGCTGCAGGTGAAACTCATAGACCTGACGGTTGTCAAAAAAGACTTTGCCGGCATCCCACAGCACGCCTTTATCGACCAATTTGCGCCCCGTTCCCAGACGGTCGGCGATTTCCAGTGACCGCTGTGAGAAACAGATTGCGCGGCTGCCAAAACTGACCTTGTCATTGTCGTCCAGCACGACGACCTGAACGCCCTGCTGCGCCAGATCAATGGCAGCGGCCAATCCAACTGGACCGGCTCCGATTACGATAACCTTGTGTCTTACTGAGCTTGCCGCGTCTTGGTCCGGGCTGCGTTGATAGGCATAGAGCGGGACTTCGAAGATCTTGTTCATGGGTTCTCCCCCGATACTCAGGCGCCACGGGCGCGCAAGGTCTTACCCTCTGGCACGGGTGCGCCGGAAGGCCTCGGCCCATGATTCCACCTATTTCCTCTGCGCAAAACGATCTGGATCAAGTTTGCCCGACTTCTTCAGCCTTGCAGGGCCTCCCACATCTCAAGATCGCGCTGCGCGGTCCAGATGCGTGGTGTGTCGATGCCGCGCGCTTCGTCATAGGCGCGGGCGACATTAAAGGGCAGGCAATGTTCGTAGATCGCATAATCCGCGAATTTTGGATCGCACTCTGCGCGCACTGCATCCCATGCCTCTTTCAGAGATCCACCGCGTGCCGCCACTTTCGCAGCCGGGCGGTAGGTGCTTTCGACAAAGTCACGGGTGTTTTCGATCGCTGCATTGACCATGTCCTTGCCGACCAAGGCGTTTCCGCGACCCGGTGCGATGGCATCGACGTCGAACCACTTGATTTCATCCAGCGTATCACCCCAATCGCTGAAATGCCCGTCACCGCAATAGCAGGCCGAGTGGTATTCGACGATGTCACCGGTGAACATGACATTCTGATCGGGTACGTGAATGACGATATCACCTGCGGTATGGGCGCGGCCCAAATGCATAAGATCGACCCGGCGATTGCCCAGATAGACCGTCATCGTGTCGCTGAATGTGGTGGTGGGCCAGGTCAGGCCGGGGATGCTTTCATGACCTTCAAACAGGCGGGGGAAACGCTGAAACTCGCTGTCCCAGTCCTCTTGCCCGCGTTCAACGACCATGGCGCGCGCCATGTCCGACATCAGGACCTGTTGCGCACCAAACGCACTGGCGCCCAGTACGCGAACCGCGTGATAGTGGGTCAGCGCAACGTGGGTGATCGGTTTGTCGGTGACGGACCGCACACATTCGATCACCTTGTTGGCCAGGCGCGGGGTCGCCTGCGCCTCGACAATCATGACGCTATCATCGCCGATGATGACGCCTGAATTCGGATCGCCTTCGGCGGTGAAGGCATAAAGGCCCTCGCCGACCTCGGTGAAAGAAATCTTCTTTTCCGACATGTCCCCTTGGGACGCGAATGCCTTGGCCATGATGAGTTCCTTATCGGGTGTATGGGTTTTCAAGGGCGGGCAGCAGGGTCCCGACACAGTCGCCAAACCCGATGGTGTAGCCTTTGCCCTTGGCAGCACCTGTCAGGGTCAGTGTGTCACCGTCCTCGATAAAAGTACGGGTTTCGCCGGTATCCAGCGTCAGTGGTTCCTTTCCGCCCCAGCTGAGTTCCAGCAGCGAGCCCCGCTCTGGTTTTGTTGGACCGGAAATCGTGCCAGACCCAAGCAGATCGCCCGTGTTCATTGGGCAGCCCGAGGTCGAATGGTGTGCCAGTTGTTGGGCGGCCGAGTAGTACATTTCGTTGTAGTTCGTCCGGGCAATGACTGTGGCGTCCTTGCCGTCGGGCTCCATCGTGACCTCAAGATCAATGTCATACAGCATCGGACCGCAGTCCTTGATGTGATCCAATAACTCGAATTCACGCGCAGGCGTGTCGCAGCGGAACGGTTCCAGCGCCGCCTTTGTCACAATCCACGGGCTGATCGAAGTGGCTGTGGCTTTGGCCTGAAACGGCCCCAAGGGTTGATATTCCCAGGCCTGAATATCGCGTGCGGACCAATCGTTCAGTAGAACATAGCCAAAGATGTTGTCGTCGGCCTCCTGAACCGAGATGGGTCCGTCCGAGGGTGTACCGACAATCGCGCCCATCTCAAGCTCGATGTCAAAACGACGGCTAGGCAGAAAAGCGGGCATGTCATGATCGGGCGACTTGAGCTGACCCCAAGGCCGACGGATATCGGTGCCCGACACTACAACGGAAGAAGCCCGGCCGTTATACCCGATGGGGATATGCAACCAGTTCGGCGGCAGGGCATTTTCCGGTCCGCGGAACATGGTGCCAACGTTTTGCGCGTGGTGACGTCCGGCATAGAAATCGGTGTATTCGCTGACGGCGAAAGGCATGTGCATTTCGGCGTCGATCTGGGCAATAAGCAACGGTTCAACCTGCGCCTGTTCTTCTGCGCCTTCGGCCAACAATGCGGTCAGGCGGTTGCGCAATGCAGCCCAGACGGCAGGACCTTCCTCCATCAGCGGGTTCCAGAAAGGCAGATCGAAGAGCGGCTCGTCGGCCATTTCGATCAGGCCCTCGGCCTCGGCTGCGGTGACGTCCAGAATCATGTCACCAATCGCCACGCCGCACCGCGGATCACCGCCTTCGGTCGAGAAAACGCCGTATGGCAGGTTGTTCAGAGGAAACGGGTGATCGGCCTCATTGGCCGAGGCCACCCAGGATTTCATTAATGGCATGTATTCAAACCTCTTTTGGGTGTCACTTTTTGCCCGGTGTGCCGTCGAACTTTTTCTCAAGCGACGTCCAGCAGTCGATGTAGTCATCCTGCAACGGGGCTTCGTTGGCTGCAAATGGTGTCAGATGCTGCGGGAAACGGGTTTCGAACATGAAGGACATCGTGTTGTCCAGCTTGTCTGGCCCGAGGTTCGCGTTTGATGCTTTTTCAAACGCTTCCCGATCCGGCCCATGCGGCAGCATCATGTTGTGCAGACTCATGCCACCTGGAACAAAGCCCTGCGGTTTGGCGTCGTACTGGCCGTATATGTTGCCCATCAACTCAGACATGATGTTCTTATGATACCAGGGCGGGCGGAACGTATCCTCGGCCACCATCCAGCGTTCGCGGAACAGGACAAAATCAATGTTTGCCGTGCCCGGTTGCCCCGAGGGCGCGGTGAGGACAGTAAAGATCGACGGATCGGGATGGTCGAATAGAATTGCACCGACCGGACAGTAGGTGCGCAGGTCATATTTGTAGGGCGCGTAGTTCCCGTGCCACGCCACCACGTCCAGCGGGCTTTGGCCGATCTTTGTGGTATGGAACTGCCCGCACCATTTGACCGTCACGGTCGAAGGCACCTCGCGGTCTTCAAACGCCGCCACCGGAGCCTTGAAATCGCGTGGATTGGCCATGCAATTGGCCCCGATTGGACCGCGGCCGGGCAATTCGAACTTCTGGCCGTAGTTCTCGCAGACAAATCCGCGCGCCGGGCCTTCCAGCACCTCGACACGGTACACGAGGCCACGGGGGAGAATGGCGATTTCCTTGGGTTCCAGATCAATGATTCCGAGTTCGGTCGCGAACCGCAGGCGACCTTCCTGTGGCACCACCAACATCTCGGAATCGGCCGAGAAGAAATAGTCATCCTCCATAGAGACGGTGACCAGATAGATGTGGCTGGCCATGCCCACCTGCGTGTTCACATCCCCCGCCGTTGTCATGGTGCGCATACCGGTGAGCCATGTCAGCCCTTCATCGGAATGAGGCACTGCGTCCCAGCGGTATTGGCCAAGGCTGATCACATCCGGGTCAACGCAGGGCGCGGATTTCCAATGTGGCAGTTCGATTTTTTCATAACGGTGCGAATGCTTGACCGACGGGCGAATGCGATAGCACCACGTGCGCTCGGGCGGATTGGCTGTAAAGGCCGTGCCGCTAAGCTGTTCACCATAAAGGCCGTAATTGCAACGCTGCGGGCTGTTCATGCCCTGCGGCAGCGCGCCGGGAAGGGCCTCGGTCTCGAAGTCGTTTCCAAAGCCGGGCATATAACCCGCATGCGTGCCAACGGGCGTGCTGGCTTGCGTCATTTTGTGCGGATCCGTCGGATGGTTCATCCTGTGTTCCTCCAATTGCTGCTTGTCGAGTAATAGTTGATTTTGTAACTAACAAGCATGACTCAGGACAAATCTGCCAAAAAAGATGACTTTGATCTGCAGGAATTCCTGCCGTATCTGCTGAACCGTGCAGCCGAAGAAAGCTCGCTGGAGTTTCAGCAGGTCTATAAGGACCGTTACGGAATGCTTCGCACCGAATGGCGCGTCTTGTTTCATCTGGGAAATTACGGCGAGATGACTGCGAAAGAAATCGGTGAGCGCGCCAAAATCCACAAAACCAAGGTCAGCCGTGCAGTTTCGAAATTGGAACAGCGCCGATACTTAGCCCGTAATCGCGACACTTCCGACCGCCGGGTTGAACAATTGACGCTGACATCCGCAGGTCAGACGGTTTACAGGGATTTGCGCCTGGTGGCCGAGGCCTATGATACAAAGCTTGCCGGCCTGTTTTCCCGGGACGAAGCAGAACTGTTGCGCAAAATGCTTCGGCGTTTGGCGCATATGGATTGACCACTGGTAATTCACCGCCTCAATTCCCAGATGAAGCCCAGAACAAAAATGGGACAAAACATGACGACCTTGGATGCCGATACGGCAAAATCAAGCGATCTGATCAACTGGCTGGTGGCGCGCGGGCTTGAGGGTGTCGAAAAAGAAGAACTGCTGGAAGAGTACTGCAATCGCCTGGTGGAACTGGGCGTTCCGCTGATGCGATTTCACGCAGCCCAGTCGACCCTGCACCCGATTTATGGCGGAACCGGCTATAGCTGGTATTACGGCAAGGGCGGGGAATATCAAAAGTTCGAATACTCTGAACAGCCCAGCGATCAATGGCGTGCTAGCCCTCTGTTTGCTGTTCTGAACGAAGGCGAAAGCGTCGTGCACGAACGGTTGGTGGATCAGAACGAACCCAGCCGATTTCCCTTGCTGAATGAACTGCGCGAACATGGCGCCACTGAATATTACGCGACGGGTGTGTCCTTTGACATTCCGACTCATAATCAGCCGAAGGACGCCAAAAAGGCGGTGAACGGTGTATTGTTGTCCTGGACGTCAAACGCGCCCGAGGGGTTCAAGGACAGCGATCTGGCGTTGATCAATACAGCGCTGCCGCATCTCGGGTTGGCTTTGAAATCGGCAAACAACCAGCGGATTTCAAAGGACCTGATGCGCGTCTATTTGGGCCGTGATGCTGGCCGGCGCGTTTTGTCCGGCGAGATCAGGCGCGGGTCGCTTCAGCAGATCGATGCAGTGATCTGGAACTTTGACCTTGAGGGGTTCACCAGCCTGTCCGAAGAGCTGCCGGGCGATGCCCTTATTGAGATGCTAAACGAGTATCTGGCCGCTGCGATAGACGTGGTCCACAAATGCGACGGAAGCATCCTCAAGTTCATGGGCGACGGGTTGATGGCCATGTTCGATGTAGGCGAGATTGATGCGGATGCGCGTGCGGCATTGGCGGCCGTCGCCGAATTGGAGGCATCGATGGCGAAACTGAACGCACAACGTTCTGCCGATGGCCTACCTGTGTCGAACTATACGCTGGCCCTGCACGCGGGTGAGATTCTGTACGGCAATATCGGCTCTGAGAACCGCCTCGACTTCACCGTCATCGGCCCGACCGTCAACCAGACCGCGCGGATTGCCGGAATGCACCGATCACTTGGGCAACGGATCCTGATCTCGGACGATGTGGCTAAGGCTGCACGACCTGCCGCGTCAGAGCTGGTCTCTGTAGGTCGTTACATGCTGCGTGGAGTGCCGGAACCGAAGGAACTGTTTACGGTTTACAAGGCGAATGACGCACGGGATTAAGTTTGCGTTTTGTGGCCGAAATTAATCACGGCTTGGGCCTATCCATTTGTGAACAGGCCCAGGCAATGGTTTCTGGCTCAGACGTGATCGTCCTTAACCAACGCGCCGCGCCCGTGGCCGGCCATACCCCCTGAGACTTCTTCTGTCGCCTCATCAGCGAGTGTCTCTGGCAGGATCAGGTTAAGCACAATAGCGATGAACGCAGCTGGAAGGATGCCTGACGCGCCCAGGACCCGCAGGGTGTCGGGCAGGTGCTGCAGCGCATTTGCCGATCCGGGCGCCACGTTCATGACTTCGAGTTGAAGCCCCAGACCAATCGAAAGCGAAACCGCAAAGATCACCATGTTGCGACGGTTCCACACAACATCCGACAACATGGATACGCCTGCGGCGACAACCATGCCGAACATGACTATGACGCCGCCGCCCAGCACTTCGATCGGAACCGTTCGGATCAACCCGCCGACCTTCGGCACCAGACCGCACACAATCAGGAAAATGGCACCAATGGTGACCACGTGGCGGCTCATGACGCCGGTCATAGCGATCAGACCGACATTCTGGCTGAACGAGGTGTTCGGGAAGCCGCCAAAGACACCCGCAATGGCAGAGCCGAAACCGTCCGCGTATGTGGCCCCCTGAATCTCTTTGTCGGTCGCCTCGCGACCGGCGCCACCTTTGGTGATTCCCGAGACATCTCCGACCGTCTCAACCGCAGAGACAAAGGCCATGAGGCAGAAACCGATTACTGCGGCGAACGAGAACTCGAAACCGTATTTGAAAGGCTGCGGCAGTGCGAAAGCCGCAGAGCGTTCCCACGAGCCGGAGATCACTTCGACGGGCAGCTTCCCAACCAGTAGGCAATAAACATAGCCCACCAAAATACCGACCAGGACAGCCGAAACGGAAAGCATGCCACGCGCGAAGAACTTTAGCCCCAGCGTGACAAACACAACGATCAGCGCAGGTGTCCAGCTGGACAATGAACCATAACTTTCCGCACCCGATGCTTTGGCTGGTACGCCTCCGGCCGCGTATTCGATGCCGACCTTTACCAGTGCAAGACCGATCATCGTCACAACCAATCCGGTGACCAGAGGCGGTAATGCAAAGCGTATCCTGCCGATTACCGTGCCCAACAGGGCATGAAACAAGCCACCGATAATCACGCCCCCAAACAGGGCGGCAAGACCGTCCACGCCTTTTCCGGCAACCAGAGGGATCATGATCGGAATGAAGGCGAATGATGTGCCCTGTACGATCGGAAGCGCCGCGCCAACCGGGCCAAGCGTTACCGTTTGCAACAGCGTGGCAACACCGGCGAAAAGCATCGACATCTGGATCAGGTACAGCAATTCGGGAAAATCCGGGCTGTTTGAGCCAAAGCCAAAGCCCGCCGCGCCAGCGACGATAATCGCCGGAGTAACGTTTGACACGAACATTGCAAGCACGTGCTGAATCCCCAACGGCACGGCCCGGTATATGGCTGGAAAGTAATTTGGATCGCGGAGTTGCTCCGGCGTCCCAATGGATGAATCGGTCATGGCTGTCCTCCCGTAAACGCGCGCTTTGGCGTCCTGTCCTTTGATAGCCTGGTGTGGAATTCACATCCTGATCCATTCAAAGTTGTCTATTATTAGAGCAAGCAGATAGCTGGGATTATCAAAAATACCAAAAAGGTGTTTTGGATGGTTGTATTTTTGGTAAAGAAACCAATGGCGGTCCAGAGTCAGCCCTAACTCGACGCTGAAGCGTCAGGCTGCCGGTATTGTCAAAACTCATTGCCCAAAAGGGCAGGGGCGCACCCGATCTACGATTTTAGCGAGGTATAGTAGCGCTGGGACTGGAACGCCCGAACGTGGCAGTTAGAAGTCGATCTCTACGCCCGGCAGGTTAAGCTCTTTCATCATGTCGCGCAGCTCTTGCCGTGCAGCGATGTTCGAAATGTTCAGCTGTTTGACCCCGATATCCTTGAGGTCCAGCAAGGTCAGGCCGCGTGGGAAAAGCTCGCGGAAGATAACCCGCTCGGAGAAACCCGAGGCGACGCGGAAGCCGATGCGCTGGGACAGCATCTCAATCGCGCGCTGCATCTTTTCCTTGTTGACCATGCGCTGGGTGCCGACGCGGTTGCGCACGACCACCCAGTCGATGGGTTTTAGTCCCGCCTGCGCGCGCAACTGACGCGCGTTCCACACCATTTCCGAATAGACCGACGGGCCTAGGATCTTTTCGCCCTTCGAGTCGATCCGTGCAAGCAAGTCAAAGTCGATAAAGCTGTCATTCAGTGGCGTGATCAGCGTATCGGCCAGCGAATGTGCCACCTGGCTTAGGCGTGTGTGCGATCCGGGGCAGTCGATCAGGATGAAATCGCTGTCGCTTTCCAGCTCGGACACGGCAGCTGACAAGCGGTGGTCATAGATGTTTTCGCCGGGTTTCAGCTTGGCGGCATCAATCTCGGGCAGATCGTGGTGGCGAGGGCTAGGCAAAGTGACCTCGGACCCGTTCAGGAAATTACCGCGGTTCTCAAAGTACCGGCCAAGGCTGCGCTGCCGAAGATCAAGGTCCAGTGTGCTGACCTTGTGACCCAATCGCGCTAGTGCGGTCGCTACATGCATCGACACGGTCGATTTGCCTGCGCCGCCCTTCTCGTTCCCCACTACGATAATATGTGCCATGCTTGTATTCCCACGTCCCGCCGTGCTTAACCACACGTTGTTGCGACCCACTATATGTTGTGGAGGCCGGGAATGGAAGAACCCCAAGCGCCATCGAAGGGCAATATCAGGCTCTAATTTGGAAAACTCAACCGGGTGTGTTGGTTAGGACGCGTGCTTGTCAAAGCGGATGGGGTGTTTCACAGTTCAAATCAGGGTTTGGCGATAGGGGAACCGGTTGGACCATCTGTTTTTGAACGTTCTGAACGTGGTTCTGCCGGTGCTGATCTGTGCCGGGATCGGCTATGCCCTTGCTGTGATCAAGGCGCCGTTCGACAACAAAGTCATCGGTGGGATCGTCTCACGCGTTGGGTACCCGACGCTGATCATCTCGCATCTGTCCACGACCCAAGTTGCGGTTGGCACCTTTCTGGACGTCATGACGGCCGCAGCGCTGGCCATTGCGGGGTTCGGAGTGTTGGGATTTCTGGCACTAAAAGCCATGCGTCTGCCGGTTCGGGCCTTTTTGACGCCGCTGATGCATGGGAACGTGGGCAATGTCGGGCTGCCTATCGCGTTGCTTGCGTTGGGTGATGCGGGAATGGCCTATACGATGGGTTTTGTCGTAGTCGTGCTGATCAGCATTTTCACCATCGGCATGTGGATCCCGGCGGGTGAGTTTTCGCCCAGAAAGCTCGTCACGTCCCCGATCATTTATGCAGTGATCCTATCACTGATCCTTATGGCGAGCGGATCAAGCTTGCCTCAGCCGCTGGCAAAATCCTTCGACATTCTCGGTGGGCTGTCGATCCCGCTGATGCTGCTGACATTGGGCCATACGCTGGCGACGTTGCGGATCAAAAGTCTGGGCCGGGCGGTGCTGTTGACCGTTCTGCATCTGGTCATGGCGATTGCAATCGCCAGCACTTTGGTATGGGCGTTCGGTTTCACCGGAGCTGAGCGTGGCGCGGTGATTCTGTGTTGCCTGATGCCATCCTCGGTTGCGACTTACCTTTTCATTGACCAGCACGTTCCGGAATACGGGCCGGATGTTGCTGGTTTCATTCTTGTGTCGACGCTGGCCACGATCGTCGTCCTGCCGGTGGCTCTGTCCTACTGGATCTAAAGCCGACCCTTTGCGCAGCGACAAAAATCGTTAAACTGCTCATTAATTGCATTTAAGAACAATGAGTTTTGGGGTGTATTTATGATCGACAAGACGTCATCTGACCCAACACACGAGGGGGGTGCCCGCGTTGTGCTGGCGATGACGGCCATCTGCATGATGGTTGTTGGGTTTAACACAACGGCCGTCGCGACCATCCTGCCGAACCTCAAGGCCGAGTTCGATTTGACACCATCCGGTCTGCAATGGGTGATGGCAACCTATACCGTGGCCAGCGCTACGCTGGTCACAATCGTCAGCCGGTTGGGCGATATCACCGGCAAGATGGGCGTGTTCTTTGCTGGTATGATTGTCTTCGGCATTGGGTCCGCCTCGGTCCTGTTTGCGCAAGATGGCGCGATGCTTTTGTTTGGGCGCGGGGCGCAGGGTGCAGGGGCTGCGGCCTTGTTTGGAACATCTCTGTCATTGCTCACCGCCGCCACACCCGAAGAACAGCGTGCAGGTGTCACCGGCGCATGGGGTGCAATTGTCGGTCTTGCCATTGGCGTCGGGCCGATCGTCGGCGGAGCCTTTGCCCACTACATCAGCTGGCGCGCAGTGTTTGCGACCGATCTGGTGTTGCTGATGTTCGCCTTCCTGATTGGGCTACATGTCAGCCGGCGCAGATACGTGCCGGACACACGTCAGGCCGGGGCCAAGTTTGACTATCCGGGTGCTTTTGCGCTGCTGTTGTTCCTTGGCCCGCTGTCCTTCGCGCTTAGCAATGGCGAAAGCAGCGGGTGGGCTACGCCGATGACATTGATGCCGCTGGGAGTCGCTGCGGTTGCGACAATCATCCTTGTCATCGTATCCCGCCGCAGCGACGATCCGTTGATCGAGCTGCGATACTTCAAGCATCCGCGCTATTTCATGGCCGCCGTTGGTATGTTCTTCACCGGCTTCACGCTGTTCTGCTTCTTTGTGTATTTCAACACGTTCGTTCAATCCCCGGATGCTTTCGGTTACTCGCCTGTCGGCGCAGGTTTGGCGATCATGCCGCTTAGCCTCAGCATGTTCGTGATCTCGGTCACCGCACCCCGGTTTCTGGCACCCTACAGCTTTCGATGGCCCATTGCGGTTGGCTTGGGGGCGATGGCCTGTGGGTTCTTGCTGTTGATGACAACCTCGAACTCCACCCTATACGCCGAGATCTGGTGGAAGCTGATGATCGTCGGCATTGGGTTGGGGATCTGTTTCTCGCTGCTACCCCGCCTCGGTCTGCGCGTGTTGCCGGAAGAGCATGTCGGGCAAGGGTCCGGAGTGATTAATGCCTGCCTGTATTTTGGCGCGACACTAGGGGCCGTAGTCGGAGGCTTGGCCGAAGCTATAACGACCCGCAGAGGTATTTCCGAGGTCATGAATGCTTTGCCCACCGGGTCCGCCCAGCGAGAAGATCTGGCCCATTCCCTGACCCATGGGACGCCGAGTCAAATCCAACAAATGATCGCTAAAATGGATCCTGAAACTAGCGTTGCATTGGCCAAGGCCCTTAGGGACTTGCAGGACAACGCCTTTGACAGCGCGATGCTTGTTGCTGCTGCGGCGGCTCTAGTCGGGATGGCTTTGGCGCTGATGTCGCTTCGAGGCCCGGTGCCGCCCGTACACAGCGCAGCCGAGCTGACGCGTGCGAAGAGTTGAGTTCGCTTCGACCGTTCGGAATTCTTCTATTGGAAATCCGGTTGTGATAATAGGGCGCCATGGTTGAGTTTGCGTTACTCTCTCAAAAAAACCTGCGCCCTTTGGCGGC
Organism: Ruegeria sp. CDSC054; assembly: GCF_059610645.1. Lineage (NCBI taxonomy): Bacteria > Pseudomonadati > Pseudomonadota > Alphaproteobacteria > Rhodobacterales > Roseobacteraceae > Ruegeria > Ruegeria sp. CDSC054. Next base: position 49,821 of record NZ_JBXWOA010000014.1, read on the forward strand.
TTTGTCTGTGCGGGAAGATCAGGCAGGGTTTGTCGCGACAAATCTAATGACGATGGCGCAGTCGATTTTCGAACCGGGGTCAGAAATCTATGGCATTTGGGAAAGCGGCGATGCGGTTGGTTTGCTGGCCATAATCGACATGGCGCATCCCGACGCAGATTTGGATGACGGGGATGACCCGGATGGCGTCTATATCTGGCGGTTGATGGTCGACAAATCTCGTCAGGGTCGGGGCTATGGAATGGCCGCATTGGATTTTGCAAAATCCGTGGCTTTGAAAAAGGGTCGCTCTAACCTGGTGATCAGCGTCGTCGACGAACCCGGCAGTGCGCTGCCGCTTTATCAATCGTTCGGGTTTGCGCCGACTGGCCGGCTTGTCGATGGTGAGGTCGAGTTGATCATGCGGCTGGATTAGCCACTTATTTTTGGCAACGTTCTACGCACAAAAAAGGCCGCCCCGGTGGGCGGCCTTTCGCATCTCAAACAGGTCTGGCTTAGAAGCCCAGACCTTCGTATTTCTTCTTGAACTTCGACACACGGCCGCCGGCGTCCAACAGGCGCGACGAACCACCGGTCCATGCAGGGTGCACAGAGGGGTCGATTTCCAGAGCCAGCTGATCGCCTTCGGCGCCCCAGGTGGATTTCATCTGAACTACGGTGCCATCGGTCATTTTGACGTCGATGACGTGATAATCGGGATGGATGTCTTTTTTCATCTTTCCGTTCCTTACGCTTCGGCGCCAGCCTTGGGCTTGTAGTTGGTGACTTCTGCGATACGCGCGGATTTACCACGGCGCGAGCGCAGATAGTACAGTTTGGCGCGACGGACGCGGCCACGGCGGACAACGGTGATGCTGTCGATGTTGGTCGAATACAGCGGGAACACACGTTCTACGCCTTCGCCAAACGAAATTTTGCGAACGGTGAACGCACCGGCGATGGTGTTGCCACCTTTGCGGGCGATGCAGACGCCTTCGTAGTTCTGCACACGGGTGCGCGACCCTTCGGTCACTTTAAAGCCGACACGGATGGTGTCACCGGCTTTGAAATCGGGGATGTCCTTCCCCAGGGCGGCAATCTGTTCCGCCTCAAGCTGTGCGATCAGGTCCATCGCATTTCTCCTATCTGCTCGTGGTTGGTCCACGAAGTTGAGCACGGCCTGAGAGCTCTTGGTCTTCACCGGGTCCTGCGAACAGCCCGCCAGAGGTCAGATCGAATGTTCCTTATGCCTGGTCTGCCCTGCCGCGCCGTGGCCGAAGAAAGCCGGGCGTCACGCCATGATGCAAACCAAAACACCGGAGTCGCATGTCGCGGCACCGGATTGCGCTGCTTTACGGGCTTTGTGGTCAGGGATCAAGTCTGAATCGCTATAAAGATCGGGGCGGAATGGTAGGTTTTCGCCGCTTGTCAACAACACCGTTGCCTTGTCAGGCAGATCGGGCATTCTAGAGGGAATTATAAGAGCAGAAATTTGGAACAGGAACATACCATGCGTACAGCATTGATGCTGGCTGTTATGGCCTTCGCGACCCTGTCTTGCGGTCGCAGCAGCCCGCCGCCCCAACAGGTTGAACCAAAGGCATTTCTGAGCACCACGTCGCCTTCGGTCATTTTTCCAAGCTTTGGGGATGCCAAGCCGCACGAGTGGGAAGGCCGGCATCCGGGGCATTATCCGGTTCACGGGCTCGATGTTTCGCGATGGCAGGGCCCGATTGACTGGCGAAAGGCCAAGTCATCTGGCGTCAGTTTCGTGTTCATCAAGGCCACCGAAGGGGGCGACGTCGCCGATCCCTTGTTTGAAGATCATCGTCGCGGCGCGCAAGCGGCGGGCGTTCCTTGGGGGGCTTATCACTACTACTATTTCTGCCGACCGGCGCATGAGCAGGCGAAATGGTTCATCGAGAATGTGCCCAAGGGTGCAGATCTGCCGCATGTGCTGGATATGGAATGGACGCCACATTCCAAGACCTGCACCATCCGGCCTGATGGCGCGACGGTTCGGTCCGAGGCGAAGCGGTTCCTTGATATCCTGGAACGCCACTATGGCCGCCGCCCGATCGTCTACACGACCGTGGATTTCTACGGTGACACCGATATCTCCCGTCTGCCCAAGACGGAATTTTGGCTACGGTCGGTCGCCGGGCATCCGCGCAACGTTTACCCCAAGGCCGCATGGCGGTTTTGGCAGTATACGGGCACGGGTTTGGTTCCTGGCGTTCAGGGGAAAGTGGACATCAACACATTCAACGGCCCGCCGGAAATCTGGGCCAGATGGAAGGCGGGCGGCGCTTAGCCGCTTGGTGCCCCATAAGTTTCAATGGTTCCCCCGGCCACAAGGTGATCCAGACGGCGTACCCGTTCTTGGCCAGATGTGTGATGCAGCCAGAACCGCTCTCCATCAGTCAGTTCGCGTCGTTCGAAGCCAAGTTCGGTCATGCAGCGATGCACCTGGTCAATTTCACCCTGTGAGCGAAGCTTATCGTCGAAGGGCGCCGTAACGATGGGGCCAAGGATCACGCCCCACAGCAGGATATTCGTGGCGTATCCACCGATCACCGCGCTGTTGCCCCCAATATCTTCCTCGGTGGCGCATGATTGCACGGCGACCTTTGCGGAGTGCAGGTTATGGCCCGCCTGAGTGGGCACTGCCATCTCAAGAGGCTTGGTTGTGCAAGCTGAAAGGGCAAGCACAGCTAAGCATATGATTTTTTTTAATTTAGCAGCCTGTTATGCGTTCAATTGAAATCGCATTTTGCAATATCTTCAAGATGAGTATTTTTTCAGAACATCAGCTTCAAGTGGTGTTCGCTAAATACAGGAACGTGCTGCATACAAGCCACACTCGGGGTATCAATCCTGTGTGTCGTCCCCGGATTCCTCATAGCGTTCCCACAGATCAGGGCGTCGCTTGCGGGTGATCTCTTCAGACATCTGGTGCCGCCATTCGGCAATGCGCCCATGATGACCAGACATCAGAATGTCGGGGATCGGACGGCCTTTCCAATCTGCGGGTCGGGTGTATTGCGGGTGCTCTAAAAGACCCGAGGAAAAGCTCTCGTCTTCGGCTGAGGCCTGGTTGCCCAATACGCCGGGAATCAACCGCACAGTTGAGTCAATCAGCGCTTGGGCTGCGATCTCGCCGCCGGTCATCACGAAATCCCCAAGGCTGACTTCCTGAATGCCGTAATGCTCCAACACGCGTTCATCGACGCCTTCGAACCGACCGCAGAGCAAGGTCATGCCGTCGCAGCGGGCTAGGTTTTGCATCATACGTTGATCCATGCGGCGACCGCGCGGGCTGAGGTAGATCAGCGGCCAGTTGCCTTGCACACCAGCCATTGTGTGTTCGATTGCCTCACCCAGCACGTCTGCGCGCAACACCATACCCGCGCCGCCGCCGGTCGGCGTGTCGTCGACATTGCGATGTTTGCCAACGCCGAACTGGCGCAGATCCACGGTCTCTAACTGCCACAACCCTTCTTGCAGGGCTTTGCCTGTCAAGCTTTCGCCCAGAACGCCGGGAAAGGCCGAAGGGAACAGGGTGATGATTTTCGCCTTCCAGACCCCGTGCAGGTCAGGTGTCGGAGTCATCAATTCACGCGGCTTCAGCGTGGGTCGGATTGCCTTGCGTCCGTGAGATTTGCCTGGCTTGTCTGTCATATTGTGCCGACCATCGCGTTCTTTGCCCGCTCTACTACCAGAGCTTTTTGCCGGGTCAGCTCAGCTTCGTCCAGATGGGATCGGTTCAGCGTCAGCAATTCGGCCAGCACGCTTTCCGGCAGCCTGCTGTTGGATTTTGTGGGCGGCACCAAAAGCTGCGCTTTTTCCCGAGGCAAGTTCAGGAATTCGGCAAAAGGCGTACCGGGACCAAAGCGGCGCAAATGCGTCTCTTCCAGCCACTCTTGGATCACGGTGACCGACGGCAGTTTCTTGCGAATGTCCGAGACCGTTTCCTCGAGTGGGGGCAGGTGATCCATGTTCGTGCGGAAGGTTTCGAAATCCTGGACTTCACGGGTTCTTTGAAGATCGTGCGCCCACAGGCTGCGCAACCACGCTCCACGCTGGCGCAGGGACAGGTAGATCGTGATATCGACCTCCTGATCCTCGAATCGATCGCGGACGGCGTCCACCAGACAAGCGGCCAGATCGGGTGCAGCTGCATACCCCTGTTCGATATTGCGGCTGGGTCGCAGGCCGCTGAAATTTTCTTCACTGACGATCAGGCCGCGTTTCGTTCCGAAGTTCCGCGTGGCCAGATACTCTCGGGCCTGCGAGCTGAATTCGGACAGTGTTCCCACGGTTCCATAGATGGAATGGCGGGTCGCGGCACCTGACAGCCCCAACTTGCGCGTCTTGTAAGGCAGCAACAGCGCAAAATGTGGCCAGATCAACTCGCGGTTTTCATACAGAAACGACTGTGCTGCAGTGGTTCCGGTTTTGTGCAGCCCCAGATGCAGCAGTACGCGTCGCATCAGATCAGCCCCTCGGGCGGGTCTGCGATGATGCGGCCTTTGTCCAGATCCACGGTCGGAACAACCTCAAGCGTGAAGGGCAGCAAAACGGTGCCTTTCAGCCCCGGCCCGTGCAGTTCTAGAAGATCTGCAGCACCGTGGTTTTGCACTGACTTTACACGACCCAGAAGCGTTCCGCCGGTGTCATAGACCTCAAGCTCGATCAGGTCGGTGTGGTAAAATTCATCATCAGGCAATGATGGCAACTGATCACGCCGCGCGAACAGGCGTAAGCCGTTGATGGCGTCTGCCTGTTCTTTGGTCTCGATCCCCCCCAGACGCGCCGCAAAGCCGTTTTTGATTGGGCGGGTCAGGACCAGCGGATAGCGTTCCTTGCCGTCTTCGTCAGTTAGGGGCGAATAGGCTTCGATATCCTCGGGGATTGCGCAAAAACTTTTCAGCCGCACTTCGCCGCGCACGCCGTAAGACCCCGCAACGCTGCCGACGCAGATCAGATCACTCATTTGGCCCTTCCGTCGTTACACATAATCCGTCCTGCCAGTCGCCCAGCGGGACACATGCCTCGCGTTGATTGTTGCGCTCAAAGAACACGCCCACAATAAATGCGATCAGCAGCAGGATGGGAAGTCGTATCAATCCGAACATCTGGATTTACCGCGTTTCGATATGCAGCCGGGCGCTGCGCTGTTCCCAGCCGGCACGCTCAAGTTCGGGTCTTTCAGACATTTCTTCCGGCCAGCCCACACAGTAGTAGCCGACCAGAGACCAATCGTCAGGCACAGCCAGATCGCGTTTCATCTGTTCTGGATCAAGGATCGAGACCCAGCCCAGACCCAACCCCTCGGCCCGCAAAGCGAGCCAAAACAAGGTGATTGCGGCAACGACGGAATAGCGGCGCATCTCGGGCATCGTGCCCGCGCCCAGCCCCAGACCTTTGTTGGTCGTCTCGTCTGAGAAAACAGCCAGCTGAACAGGCGCTTCCTGCATGCCGGACAGCTTGAGGCGGCTATATTTAAGTGCCTTGTCCCCCGAGTATCCCGCAAGGGCCTCTTCGTTGGCGTTTTGGAAATTCTCCAGCGCTGCGGCACGCGCCGCTTCGCTTTCGACGCGAATGACGCGCCAGGGTTCGCTCAGCCCCACTGAAGGGGCCAGTCGAAATGTGTCGAGGCAGCGCGTCAGCACCGCCTCGTCCACGGGATCGGTGCGGAACCGGCGCACATCGCGCCGGAGCCGCATCAACAGTTCGAACTGCGTGCGAAAATCGTCGGTGAAGTCCTGATCCTGCACGCGCCGACCTGCTTACTCTTCTGCTGCTTCTTCAGCCGGCGCAGCAGCCGCTTCGGCAGCTTCAGCAGCCTTTGCAGCTTTTTCTTCTGCGCGTTCCTGAGCTTTCTTGCCCGGGGTGCCCTTGTTGGGGTTGTTGCGCTCGGCCTTGTCGCGGGTGCCGGCAGCTTCCAGCATCCGTGTGATACGGTCGGTGGGCTGTGCGCCCTGGTCCAGCCAGTACTGGATGCGCTCCATGTTCATTTTCACGCGCTCTTCGCTGTCTTTGGGCAGCAGCGGGTTGTAGGTGCCCAGCTTTTCGATGAAGCGACCATCGCGGGGCATACGGCTGTCAGCCGCTACGATGCGATAGAAAGGACGCTTTTTCGAGCCGCCGCGGGCGAGACGAATTTTCATTGCCATGGTGGTATCTCCTTTGAATGGCGTATCCGGTGGTTCACCGGTTTAGTTCTGGTGTTTCTTGTGGTGTCGGATGACTTCCTGAATGATGAAATTCAGAAAAGCCTTGGCGAAATCGGGGTCCAGATCGGCTTCTTTCGCCAGTTCTTCTAACCGTGCGATCTGCGCGGCCTCGCGCGAAGGATCGGACGGGGGAAGTTCGTGTTCGGCCTTGAGCTTGCCAACGGCCTGGGTGTGCTTGAACCGCTCGCCCAACGTGTAGACAAGGATCGCGTCCAGCCGATCAATGCTTTCGCGATGCTCTTTCAGCAACGTCGCAGCCCGTGTCACAGGGTTGTTCATTGGCCGGTCCTCTCAGCGGTCAAAGCGGTGTCGGAAATGTCGATTATCGGGTGCCGCCAAACCTGGCAGCGTTCGCCGACAACCTCGCCTTCGCGCTCATAAGTGGCACCAAGACGTTCGGCTAATGCGCGCGAGCGGTCATTCGCGTGGGCGATGTATGAGATCGGACCGTTCACCCCCTGGTGTTGGGCGGCATAGGCGCGGGCAGCCATCGCAGCTTCGTATGCAATGCCCTTGCCTTCGAAGCCGTCGAAAACGACCCAACCCAATTCCGGCTCATCCCAGCCCGGGGCGTTGATGATCCCGGTCCAGCCTGCAAACGCGCCGCTTGCCTTTTCAACGATGTGCCAACCGCCGTAACCCATGATGGCCCAGTGCCCGATCCGGCCCAAAAGCGACCGCCATGCCTCCAGCGGCGTTTTTGGTCCACCGACCATACGGCTGCGGTCCGACGCGAAGAAGGTTGTCATCGCGGGCAGATCACCCTCTTGTGGTGCCCGCAGGATCAGGTTTTCTGTTTCAACGGTGGGGATGGTGTACGACGTCATGCGTAGGCCTCGATCCCGCCATTCACCAGATCGGCCGGCGCAGGGTGCCGCCAGACCTGCATTGTGCCGAAACCCGGGTGTTCGTAGGTATAATCAAACTGCGCGCCCAGCCTTTCGGCCACGGCCTTGCTGCCCAGATTGTCCGGATCGATCAGAGAAATCGCCGTTTCCCACCCCAGCACATCATAGGCATGCGCACGCGCGGCCAGAGCGGCCTCGGTCGCGTAACCTTTGCCGGTGGCGTTATTCATCAACGTCCAGCCGATTTCGGGCTCGGGCCAGCTATGGGGGAACCACAGGCCCACATGGCCGACATAGGTGCCGGTGCCCTTTTCTTCGATGCCCCAGAACCCATATCCGCGCATGGCCCAGTGACCCAGCAGCATCGCCATTGCGCGCCAAGTTTCGTCCGGGCGTTTTGGGCCGCCGACGAATTTTGAGGCATCGCTGGCAAAGAACTCGGCCTCGGCTGCGAAGTCAGCTTCGCAGGGGGCACGCATGATCAGGCGCTCGGTTTCCAGCGTCGGGATCGCCATGGAAAGTGTCATGCCTGCACCTCGCCATAGCGCCAGACATGTTGGTCTGCGCCAAAGGCGCTCTCAGCCATGGCGTCACGGGACGCACCAAGGCGTTGAGCCAGCGCATTCGAGCGGACGTTGGATGCCGATACATAGCTGACGAACTGGCCGGACCCGAGCAGGTCAAAACCGAAGTCGCGAACGGCAGTGCAGGCCTCAATGGCGTAGCCTTGCTTGCGGTATTCGGCGCTTAAAACATAGCCAAGCTCGGGTTCTTGATCGTCCCATTCCAAGCCCAGAATGACAAAGCCAATGACCTGACCGCCGTCTTTTAAAGTGACTGAGAACAGGCCATGACCATGCAGAAGCCAGCCGGAGGTATAGTAGGAAAACTCGGTCCAGGCTTCTTGCTCAGTGTCACCAAAGCTTTCTGCGCAGACTGACGTCCACACCGGCAGGTCGTCCAAAGTGGGCGCACGCAGGACCAGCCGCCGGGTCTGAATGACCGGCAGGGCCGCGCGATATTGCGCTGCTGCCATCGCCGCCTTTCCGGACGGGGGCTGGGTGCAGCGTGCTGGCGTCACTTTTTCTTTCCAAATCCGCTCAGACCCGGAGGCAGAGCCATGCCGCCACCCATTCCGGGCATGCCGGGCATTTTGCCGCCCATCGCTTTGGCGGCTTGTTCCAGTGCCTTGGGGTCCATACCCGCGGCCATTTCCTCAGGGCTGGGGCCACCTTTGCCAAACATGCCCTTCATGGCCTGCTTCAGCATCTTGCCTTTGCCCATTTTGCCCATCTTCTTCATCATGTCGGACATCTGCCGGTGCATCTTGAGCAGCTTGTTGAGGTCGCTGACCTCCATCCCCGAACCGGCGGCGATCCGTTTCTTACGGCTCGCTTGCAGCAACTGCGGGTTGGCGCGTTCGCGTTTGGTCATGGACTGGATCATGGCGATCTGGCGTTTGAGCACCTTGTCATCCATGCCTGCTTCTTCGACCTGCTTGGCCATTTTACTCATGCCCGGCATCATGCCCATCATGCCCTGCATACCGCCCATCTGGATCATCTGTTCCAGCTGCATTTTCAGGTCGTTCATGTTGAACTGACCTTTGACCATGCGCTTCATCATGCGCTCGGTCTGTTCCATCTCCATCGTTTCCTGGGCTTTTTCAACCAGGGCTACGATGTCGCCCATGCCCAGAATCCGGCCGGCAATCCGATCCGGTTCGAAGGTTTCGAGCGCGTCCATCTTCTCGCCCAGACCGACAAAGCGGATGGGTTTGCCGGTGACTGCGCGCATCGACAGCGCCGCACCGCCGCGCCCGTCACCGTCCATTCGGGTCAGGACGACGCCGGAAATGCCGACCTTGGCGTCGAACTCTTCGGCGACTTCAACAGCGACCTGTCCGGTTAGGCCATCGACGACCAGCAGGGTCTCGCGCGGGTCAACCGCGTTACGGACCTGCTCGACCTCGTCCATCAGGACTTCGTCGATATGCAGACGGCCAGCAGTATCCAACATATAGACGTCATAACCGCCAAGCGTCGCCTGCTGCTTAGCGCGTTTGGCGATATCGACCGGTTTCTGGCCGGGGACAATCGGAAGGGTGTCAACGCCAACCTGCGTGCCCAGAACGGCCAACTGATCCATCGCGGCCGGGCGATAAACGTCCAGCGAGGCCATCAGGACCTTCTTGCCCTCTTTCTCTTTCAGGCGCTTCGCCAGCTTACCGGTTGTGGTCGTCTTACCCGAGCCCTGGAGGCCGACCATCAGGATCGGGGCAGGCGGGTTGTCGATCTTCAGCGCACCTGGATCTTCTTCACCGCGCAGGGTGTCGACCAACGCGTCATGCACGATCTTGACGACCTGCTGTCCGGGGGTAATCGACTTGGTCACCGCCTGGCCGGTGGCCTGATCCTGCACTTTCTTGACGAATTCACGGGCAACCGGCAGCGAGACATCGGCCTCAAGCAGCGCAACCCGAACCTCACGCAGAGCGGTTTTGACGTCTTCTTCGGACAGGGCACCCTGTTTGGTCAGCCGGTCAAAGACGCCAGAAAGGCGTTCGGATAGATTTTCAAACATGCCTTCGGCCTCCTATGCCGGTTATCTGGTGGCGTGCCCTAGATAGGATGCGCCGGTTAAATGCACAAACGCCCCCACGGGCGTAACACGCTGGTGGGGGGCGATCCCTGAACGACTCAAGGGACCGGAAGATCAGACGCTTCCGGATGTTGGGTTGGGCTTTAGGCCGATCGGCTGGCAGAGTCAACCTTGCGCGCCGGAAGCCAGTCATTGACCGCATCAACCAGCCGATGCGCACCCCGACCATTTGAGAATGCCTCGACGATGGGATGCCGGCCCTCGCTCATTCCCTTGCCCAATATTAGCACAGGCCGATATAGGGTGGATGTCCCCTTATTGCTTCTCGATGCCGTGCTTTCGATCTCCGCATGGGACAAGTTTGAAAGCAAATGCTCGACGGTATCATAGCCAAAGACGGACTGCCTGCGGATCATTATTTTGTCTTTGTTCCGGTCCAAGATAACCTGAACGCGGCGCACAAAGGCGCAGAAGGCCCCAAGACCCATCCCACCGCCGAATAGGGCAAAGAAGATGCCGAACAAGATGCCCTCACCGCCCTCACTGACCATGAACAGGCCCGCGCCGACAAAAGCCAGAATGAAGAAGACCAGCGTGATGCCGATAAACCATGGCGTATCGGACAAGATCAGTTGGTTCGGAGAATTGCGCGTGACTTTCATGGCGGCACGCTAGCATCGATTTTCAGGCCTGTCGTGGCTTGAATCTGTCAGCGCATTGCGCGATTAGCGCCTCAAACGAGGAGGTACCCATGGATGCGTCATCCGCTTTTCAAGACACGCTGCCGATCAGTTCAGACGCGCTGTTGCAGCGGCTGGATGACGGGGGGCTGAGCTATCGTCTGCACACGCATATCCCCCTGCGCACGGTTGAGGATGCCAAAGGCGTTGAAGAGCAATTCCTGGTACCAGGCGAAAACGCCTTGCGCCTCAAGAACTTGTACCTGCGCGACAAGAAAAAGCGGAACTATCTGGTGACGCTGGAACAAAGCCGCGAGATTGACCTCAAGGCGTTGGGCACAGAGCTGGGGATCGGTAATCTGTCGTTTGGATCGGCGGATCGGCTGTTTCAGAACCTTGGCATCCGCCCCGGCGCGGTCAGTCCGCTGGCCATGATCAACGGGGCGTCAAACGATGTGCGGTTCTTCATGGACGCCGCCGCGCAAACGGCGGACGTCATCTATATGCATCCATTGGTAAATGACCGGACTGTCGCCATGACACGCGATGACCTGATGGCATTCTTCGATCAGATCGGATGCGAGATCACCTGGCTGCCGTGATCAATCGCTCAGCGCCTCTTCGAGGGTTGCGGCGACATGGGCGGCGGACGGATTGACGAACAGGTGGCCGTCAGCCTCAAAAACAGGGTCATCCAGATGGTCGGGAAAGGCCAGCGGTAGTTCGGTGCACGCCAGCAAGATCGCAGTTCCAGGCTTTGCGTGCTTGTCGCACAAAGTTAGTAAACGAGCACGCGCCGTGTCTGATGCGCCGCCGTAGAAGTCACTGTCGATCATAGCCTGAATCTCGGCAATTTCCGTTTCGGGCAAGCGATCATTTGCAGTGATCCCTTCAGCGGCCAATCGGTCTGAATAATTGCTGGCCTGCATGGTCACCGTCGTTCCCAGAACCAGGGCTGTGGACGCCTTGGCAGATGCCGTGGCCTCAGCCGTTGCATCGAAAATGCTGAGAATGGGCATGGTGATACCTTGCCGGATCGCATGCAGCCGCGCGTGCGGAGTGTTCGAGGCGATGATGCCAAAGTCGCAGCCCGCGTTTTCAAGCGTTAGCAATGCCTCGCGAAACACCGAGTCGAACCCGGACCAACTTGCCTCGTCCCCGGCGGTTCCCCGCAGGGCGCGGGTTTTGGCCTGCGTAACGGATTCGATTGTCATGGGCGGGATCGGCAGGGGCGAGCCGTGGCCGCGATTGGCAAAGTGCCTGCTGGCCCCTTCTGCGATCGCTCGGTAATAATCCACGGTCGAGGCCCAGCCCACACCGCCCAGAATGCCGATTTTCTTCATGATAGACGTCCAGTCTGCAAATCTCGCTTAAGGCAGACTGGACGTTATATAAGACAAAGGCCAGAGGTGGATCAGGCGGCGAGTTGAGTTACCGCTTTTTGGGCATTCGCCAACGCGGCGTCCGCATCCAGCGCCATCTTGTCAGCCGCAATCACGTCGACGTCGTGGATGCCGATGAATCCTAGAACGTGCTTGGCATAGTTGGTGGCAAAGTCGATCTCAGACCCTACTTCGGTGCCGCCGGACGCGATTGCCAGCACGGCGCGCTTGCCTTCCAGGAGGCCTTTGGGGCCAGTTTCCGAATAGGCAAAGGTCAGACCCACGCGGGCGACAAGGTCGATCCAGGCCTTGAAGGCCGCAGGCACCGAGAAATTGTAGATCGGCAGGCCAATGACAATGGTGTCGGCGTTTTGTAGCTCGCCAACCAACTCGTCGGACAGGGCCAACAGATCGCGTTGAACCTCGTCACGTTGATCGGCGGGGGTGAAGTTGGCGTTGATCCAGTCTTCGGTCAGCAGGGGCAGGGGGCTGGCAAGATCGCGGCGGATAATGCGTTGGGCTCCAAGGTGCCCGATAATCTGGCCGGAAAGGTCGCGGGTGGCGGATCCGGTGCGGCGGGCCGAGGCGTCGATATGCAGGATGGTCTTGGTCATGTCAGGGTTTCCTTTTTGGCGGGGAATCTGCTTCCGGTCCCAATATGAGTGTTGCGTCAGCGAACGAAACGCAGATATACCAACAGGTATTGTTGGATTTTGCACAGTAGGCTTGAGCATGGATAATTGGGACGAAGTCAAAACCGCGTATCAGGTCGCTCGGATGGGTACTGTCAGCGGCGCGGCCGAAATCTTGGGCGTTCACCATGCCACCGTGATCCGCCATATCGACGCGATCGAAGCGCGGCTGGGCGTCAAGTTGTTCCAGCGCCACGCCCGTGGCTATACCCCAACCGATGCCGGAGAGGACCTTCTGCGCGTGGCTCAGGCCACCGAAGATCAGTTCAATCAGTTGGTGGGCCGAATGAAAGGGCGTGGCGATGATGTGTCGGGCGAATTGGTTGTGACGTCTCTGGCCTCGCTGGCGCCCTTGGTCGTTCCCGCCCTGTCCGAGTTTCAATCAATGCATCCGGGTCTGATCGTGCGTTACCTCACCGGAGACCGCCTGTTCCGCCTGGAATACGGCGAGGCGCATGTGGCCATCCGTGCGGGTGCCGCCCCGGACCAACCCGACAATGTTGTGCAGCCGTTTATCGAACAGGAGGTCGGCTTGTTTGCCAGCAAGTCATATATCGAGCGCCGAGGCAAACCAGCGAGCATTGACGAATTTGCAGACCACTTGTTTGTCGGCACGGACGATGAAAACAGCCGCGCTCCGTTTTCCAAGTGGTTGCGTGCTACTGTCCCGGCCGAGGCCATCGCATTCCGCTGTACCAACAATTTCTGCTTGCGCGAGGCGGTTCTGGCCGGGGCCGGGATCGGTTTCATGGCCCGGTGGGAGGCATCGCGCGATCCGGAGTTGGTCGAAGTTATTGAGCCCTTGCCCGAATGGTTCGGCAAACTTTGGCTGGTGACCCATGTCGACCTGCATCGCACGACCAAAGTGCAGGCCTTCCTATCGTTCCTTAAGAAAGAATCCAAAGGTTGGCTCTCGTGACACCGCAGGGGCGTGGTCATTTGGCAATGATCACATTCACTCTGCTGGTGGCGGGTAGTTTCTCGTTGGGATCGATTGTTGCCAACCAGATTGCACCGTTGGCGATTACAGCCGGACGGTTTCTGATTGCGGCCGTCATCATCGGCATTGCGGCGCTTGCCACCACCGGGTTGCCGCGCAGCGCTGCGCACGCGCCGTGGCGATACGCTGTTTTGGGCGGGCTGTTCGCCACTTACTTTGTTCTTATGTTCTACGGCCTGAAAACCGCCGATCCGGTCAGCACATCCGCGGTCTTCACCCTGACGCCGATCATGTCGGCCATCGCCGGATGGGTTCTGCTGCGCCAGATCACCACGCCGCGCATGGCTTTTGCATTGACGGTGGGGGCTACCGGGGCTTTGTGGGTTATCTTTCGCGCCGATTGGCAGTCCTTTCGCGCCTTCGAGATCGGTGGCGGAGAGATCATCTTTTTCTGGGGCTGCATGGCGCATGCAATCTACACGCCGATGGTGCGTAAATTGAACCGGGGCGAGCCCGCAGTCGTGTTTACATTTGGAACACTGGTTGCTGGTTGTGTGATCCTGACGGTGGTCGGCTGGTCAGACATCCGTGCAACCGATTGGGCGAACCTGCCGCTGATCGTCTGGGTCAGTCTGCTGTATCTTTCTATCTTCGCAACGGCCTCCAGTTTCGTTCTGGTCCAGTTTGCAGCGCTACGCCTGCCGTCGGCCAAGGTTATGGCCTACACTTATCTGATCCCCAGCTGGGTGATCCTGTGGGAGATCGCGCTTGGGCGGCCTGCGCCAACCGTCATGGTGCTGGTCGGTGTCGTTTTAACCGCGATCGCGCTTGTTCTGCTGCTCAAAAGCGAAGAGCAACCTGCGAAAGACACTGCGCCGCTCTCGGAATGACCCTTGTCTTTTGGCCGTAATCTAACAACCCTCGGGTCTGATGAACCATCCCGGAGGGAATGATGAAGCAAGCTATTCTATTTGTCGTCGGTGCGATGTTATCCGCCTGTACGCAAGGAGGGGGGCAGGGGTCGTCGGAGACCGACCTTCAAGGCAGTTGTGAGGCGCTGGTATCGGCTGAGACGGGTGTTCAGGCCGCTGACGTCAACGCGATTTCGACTGAATCGGTACCGACCGGAACAATCACGACAATTGAGGTCACTGGCGCTCAGGCACCGTGGTTGTGTCTTGCGGATGCAACGGGTGTGATCATCGGCGTCGAGTATAGTCAGGAAGGCTAGCTGGGAACCGGCCGAACCGGATGAAATGGTCGGAGTCATCTACATGAGACAGATCAAAGTGCTCTATTCCTGAGCCCGCTAACATCGGCGGCAGGAGGAAGATGCCATGTTTAATCACATTATGATCCCGGTCGATATTCATCTGCCGCCGGAAATTCGCAAAGCTCTGGATGTCGCGGCGCAAATGGCGAGATGGCAAAACGCCCGGATCACGATCGTCAGCGTGACCGGAACCCAGCCGGGCGACGTCACGCATTCAGACGCGGAGATCAGCGTCGAGCTGCAAGCCATTGTGGATCAACTTACCGAGCAGAGTGGCTCCGAGGTTTCAGCGCGCAACATCCACTCGGTAGATGTAGCTGCAGAGGTCGACGGTGATTTGACCCGCGCCGCTGAAGAGATTGGGGCCGACCTAATCGTCGTTGGGACGCACGCACCGCGCATCACGGACCACATCTTTTCCAGCCATGCCGGATATCTGGCCAAACACGCCAAAGTATCGGTGTTTGTAGTTAGATAGATCTAGGGATCGTCTGTTGCGGGCAGTTCGACTTCCAAAAATCGTTCAAACGCATCCAGATTGACCGGTTCGAACTGACCGAACCCCTGCATCCAGACGGATGCCGCGCGCAGCGCATCCGGTTCCAGCTTACACCACTTCACCCGCCCGCGCTTTTCCTGGCTGATCAACCCGGCCTTGGTCAGGATGATCAGATGTTTCGAGATCGCGGCCAGCGACATCTCGAACGGGTCGGCGACGTCGGTGACGGCCATGTCATCCTCAAGCAGCATCGCAAGGATGGCGCGGCGGGTCGGGTCGGCGAGGGCCGCGAAAACGGTATCGAGGTCATTGGACATGCTATCGCTCAATCACAGCGCCCGGTTTTGGTCAACCATTTGGTTGAATATACGAATTGAGTGGTTTTTACGTGCGCCGATGGAAGAGGGCAACTTCAGGGTGCCTCGAGCTCATGAATAAATCACCTAAAAACAATTGTTTAACGTGCGGCAAATCGAACATTTAACACCGTTGACTCTGTGCCCCGCGCCCCTTAGCACCCTACTCAAGACTGTGCGAGGGAATTGCCCGTGACCGATGACGACCAAAAGCAGCGTATGGCGCAGCTGGAGGCCAAGATCGACGCGGCAAAAAAGGCCAAAGCGCCGAAACCTCGTGCGGATGCTGACGTATCCGGGGGCGAGCTAGCCTGGAGGATGGTCATCGAAATGGTATCCGGTCTGGGGATCGGATTTGGCATCGGATACGGGCTGGACAGCCTGCTCGGGACAATCCCGATCTTTCTGGTGCTGTTTACAATACTGGGCTTGATCGCCGGGGTGAAGGTTATGCTCCGCAGCGCACAGCAGGCTCAGGAAAAGCAAACGGCGGCTGAGGCAGCCGACAAGGACGAGAGGGACTGAACGTGGCGACTGAGACCACCGCAGCAGAAGGCAGCAGCCTGGTTTTTCATCCGATGGATCAGTTCATCGTCAAGCCGCTTTTTGGCGGTGACACGATTGCCTGGTACACACCTACCAATGTGACCCTGTGGTTGTTCCTTGCCATTCTGGCCATCATCGGCCTGTTGGTCCTGAGCACCTCGAAGCGCGCTATCGTTCCGACCCGTATGCAATCGATCGCGGAACTGGCTTACGGCTTCATCTACAAGATGCTCGAAGACATTTGCGGTAAGGAAGGCGTCAAATACTTCCCCTATGTCATGACCCTGTTCATGTTCATCGTGACCGCGAACTTCCTGGGTCTGATCCCGACGTCGTTCACGACGACATCCCATTTCGCCGTCACCATTCCGTTGGCGTTGGCCGTATTCCTGACCGTGACCATCCTGGGTTTCGTCAAGAACGGTGCCGCGTTTTTGGGACTGTTCTGGGTTTCAAGCGCGCCACTGGCGCTACGTCCGATCCTAGCGATCATCGAGCTGATCTCGTACTTCGTGCGCCCGGTCAGCCACTCCATTCGTCTTGCCGGTAACGTCATGGCAGGCCACGCGGTTATCAAGGTTTTCGCAGGATTCGCCGCGATTGCCGTGATCTCGCCCGTGTCGGTTCTGGCGATCACCGCTATGTACGGTCTTGAGGTCCTGGTGGCCTTCATTCAGGCCTACGTCTTCACCATTCTGACCTGTGTTTACCTGAAAGATGCGCTGCATCCTTCGCACTAAGGTCTGATACCCAAACATCGAAACTTCCAATTCGTAAGGAGAAACATCATGGAAGGCGATCTCGCACACATCGGCGCAGGCCTGGCAGCAATCGGTTCCGGCGCAGCCGCAATCGGGGTGGGCAACGTTGCAGGCAACTTCCTGGCCGGCGCCCTGCGCAACCCTTCGGCGGCTGCTTCGCAGACCGCAACCCTGTTCATCGGTATCGCATTCGCAGAAGCCCTGGGGATCTTCGCATTCCTGGTCTCGCTGCTGCTGATGTTCGCCGTCTAATCTGCGGAACCTGATCCTTACGCGCAGGTGGGTCCAAGCCATAGCGGCCCACCTGTTGTAAAGACAACGTTCCGACGGAGGACATCATGGCGACAGAACCCGTATACGAAGAGATTGCAGGTACCTGCGTTGACTCTCATGGGTCGGCGATCGGGATGCCCCAGCTCTGCTTCGATTGGTTCCCCAACCAGATTTTCTGGCTGGTCATTACGCTGGTCGTCATCTTTCTGGTCCTGTCTCGCGTGGCCTTGCCCCGCATCGCGGCAATCCTGGCGGAACGTCAGGGGACCATTACAAATGACCTGGCTGCGGCCGAAGATCTGAAGGCCAAAGCGGTCGAGGCTGAAGAGGCCTATAACAAGGCGCTGGCCGATGCCCGTTCTGAGGCACAGCGTATCGCAGCAGAAGCCCGCGCTGAAATTCAGTCTGGTCTGGATGACGCGATTGCCAAGGCAGACGCGGAAATCGCTGCAAAGGCGGCTGAATCGGAAAAGGCAATTGCCGATATCCGAGCCGGCGCGCTGGAAAGCATTCAAGTGGTTGCCAAGGACACGGCAGCTGAACTGGTCACAGCTCTGGGCGGCGAGGCGGATGCCAAAGCCATCGACAGTGCAATTGACGCGCAGACGAAAGGATAAGTGACATGCGGAATACTCTTGCCCTTATCCTGACCGTCGGCACCGCCAGCCCCGCGCTGGCCGCAAGTGGCCCGTTCTTCTCGCTTGGCAACACCGACTTTGTGGTCCTTCTGGGCTTCATCGTTTTCATCGCGGTCCTGTTCTACTTCAAGGTTCCGGGTATGATTGGTGGCGCGCTGGACAACCGCGCCGACGGCATCAAATCCGAACTGGATGAAGCCCGCGCCCTGCATGAAGAGGCACGCAGCCTGTTGGCCTCGTACGAGCGCAAGCAGCGTGAAGTGCAGACCCAAGCGGATGCCATCGTGGCTGCAGCCAAAGAAGATGCTGTTCTGGCGGCAGAACAGGCAAAGGTCGATTTGGAGAAATCCATCGCCCGCCGTCTGGCTGCAGCTCAGGACCAGATCGCTTCGGCTGAAGCGTCAGCTGTCAAGGAAGTCCGTGATCAGGCCATCACCGTTGCGGTATCGGCTGCCAACGCGGTTCTGGCCAAGCAGATGACGGCCGCACAGGCGAACAAACTGATCGACGCAGCGATTGCGGATGTTGGTGACAAACTGCACTGATTTTCACAACCGTTGAAGAATCTTGACCCGGAAGCTTGCTTTCGGGTCAAAGTGTTTTTGCGCCTCTGTTTTTCAGTCAATTGGAGGTCCCATGAACATTCTAGGAAGTGTCCGCTTTGGTGGGGACGCACTGGTTGCAACGCTGGCCCGCATTGACCGTCTGAGACGACAACTGCCCCGCAGCCACGTAATCATCGCCACAAACGACAATTCCGGCGAAACGGATCAGGTTCTGAAGGCGTTTGTCGAGAAGAACTCGGATGTCTATGTATTGGTTCCTAATTGTTTGCCTCGGCTCCTCGAGATGTAACGTTCCGGGGTGGAAGGACTAGATCGCCAATGAATTTGCCAAAGATTAGCCTGATCATCCCCAATCTGAACTGTGCCGGGTTTCTGGAGCAGACCATTACCTCGGTGCTGGATCAATCCTACCCAGATCTTGAATTGGCCCTGTCCGATGGCGGCAGCACAGACGGATCGCTGGAGATTGTCGAACGCTACCGGGATGCGTTCAGCCACGTGTTGTCCGGGCCGGATACCGGGCAGGCTAATGCTGTCAACAAGGGCTTTGCCGTGGCCACGGGCGAGGTCATGGGGTGGATCAATTCCGACGATATGCTTATGCCCGGAGGGTTGGAAACAGTGGGGTCCCTGTTCGCGGGAAACTCGGGTCCCGAGTGGATCACCGGCAAACTCACGACGATTGACGAATCCGGGCACGTTCTGCGCGCGGGCCGGCCCAGGCCGGTTTCATACCCTCGGCTTCTGGCGGGCGACTATCAATGGATTCAACAAGAGTCGACCTTTTGGCGGCGCAGCCTGTGGGACAAGGCAGGCAGCGGATTGGACGAATCTTTGAAATTGGCGGTGGATGGGGAATTGTGGCTGCGCTTTTTGCGTCACGCGGACCTGGTTCCGGTTCATACCGGCATCGGCGCGTTTCGCTTTCGTACGGGACAACGCTCTGAGGCGATGGATGCTTACCACGCCGAGATGCTTGAGGTTATTGAACGCGAGCGACAAAGGCCGATTATCGTTGGTGACATTGTAGAATCGGTTCTGAAGGAACCGCTGAAACTCAGGACGCGCGAGGAAGCAGATCAGGCATTTCCAACGCTTCGTCGCTCTGATCCGAAGCCTTTGAAACCTTTAGATTTGTGGAAGTCCAGGTTGGTCAGCAGGTTGCGTGGATTGTGACCAGGGATAAAACGTCGATGCCAAAATAAATGCTTACCGGGCAGCTGGGTACGTTCTTGTCCGATGCAGAATTCGTTGAGCGCCATATGGCCGCTTAGGTGGCTGCGCCGAAACCATGAAATATTGTATTGCGGCGCAAGTCTTGTCCGGCAGAACAATCACGAAATGACGCGGCGTGTCAGGGACCTTCAGCGCAAGCGTTAAGTGGTGCCTGCCTCGTGTTGAAGGCGTTGCTGAGCGATTTGTTCGTTTCTTTTTGCTTTTTGTTGATCGGCCATGCAGCGTTCAACAAAGCTCAGGTGTTCTTGAACCGCCTGTCTGGCAGCGGCCGGGTCGCGTGCCTGAAGCGCGGTGTTGATGGCGCGGTGCTGGTCCAGGATGGCCTCGCGCGTAGTTTGCTGCTGGAACATCATCTGGCGGTTATAGAACACGCCTTGCCGCAACAGATCGAACATTGACCGCATCATATGCAACATGACCACATTATGGCTGGCCTCGATGATAGCCATGTGGAATTGCGCGTCCAGCTGCGCCTCATCTTCGGTCGCATTGCTGGTATGGGCGGCTTCCATCTTTGCAAAAATCGTCTGTACCACCTTCAGGTCGCTGTCCGACCCCAACCGGGCCGCGCGTTCGGCGGCCAACCCTTCCATGTCGCGCCGGAACGAGAGGTAATCGAATACCGCCTCGTCATGACTGCCGAACAGCCGGATCAGCGCCGGGGAGAAGGCTGAGCCCAGAACCTCGGCCACATAGATCCCGGATCCTGCTTTTGCTGTTAGCAACCCTTGGCTTTGCAGGTCCGCGATCGCGTCGCGCAGGGACGGCCGGGATACGCCCAGCCGCTCGGCCAATTCGCGTTCGGCGGGCAGACGTTCGCCGGGGCGCAGTATGCCGCGCAGTATCAGCAGTTCAATCTGGCGAACCACCGCGATTGAAAGCTTTTCGGTCTGAACTTTTTGAAAAGGCATACAGGCGTCATTCCGGAAATTGGTCAAATGATATGACCATGGATGGCGGCGAGGTTCAAGAATTCGGGTTCACGTGGCTTGAAAAGATTAGGTCAGTATTGTTGACTTTATACTGTTCCTCTCTACGCTAGCCGTGAATGAGAGCGGAGGAGACTCATGTCTACGCACGAATTGTTCGCCACGCGGACATCCCGGATGAAAGCGTCTGAGATACGCGAATTGTTAAAGCTGTTGGATCAGCCGGGGATCATCTCGTTTGCAGGCGGCATCCCCGATCCCGCGTTGTTTCCAGCCGAAGGGTTCTCTGCCGCCTTTCAAGCTGCGTTGGGGCCGGACCAGCAGGCCCAGGCGCTGCAATATTCCGTCAGCGAAGGCTACGTCCCGCTGCGGGAATGGCTCGTCGACCACATGCGTTCAATCGGAGTGGAATGCGGGCTTGAGAACATTCTGATCACATCGGGCTCGCAGCAGGCGCTGGATTATCTGGGTAAACTCTATCTGTCGCCGGGCGATACTGCGTTGGTCGGATGGCCGACTTATCTGGGCGCGCTGGCCGCATTCAATGCCTATGAACCGCGGTTTGACCGGCTCAGCATCAATGGCAATCGGGGCGCGGCAGAATACGCGGCGTCAGCGGGCGAAGGCGCGGTCAAATTCGCCTATCTCTCGCCCGACTTCGCCAACCCGACAGGCGAAACCGTGGATCTGCGGGGGCGGGAGGCGCTGCTGGATCTGGCAGATGAGTTGAACTGTGCGGTGATCGAGGATGGCGCCTATCAGGCCCTGCGTTATGACGGGGATGCCATCCCCTCGGTTCTGGCACTGGAATTGGCGCGTAAAGGGTCGATTGAAGATTGCCGCACGATCTATTGCGGAAGCTTTTCGAAAACCCTGTCACCGGGGTTGAGGGTTGGTTGGGTCGTGGCGGCAAAGCCGGTGATTTCTCAATTGGTGCTGATGAAACAGGCTGCCGATCTTCATTCGGCGACCATCAACCAGATGGCCATTGACCAGGTGGCACGGGCTTGCTTCGACACGCATATCCCGATGCTGCGTCGTGTCTATGGTGCCCGCCGCGACGCCATGTTGCAGGCGTTGCAGGACCATATGCCCGATGGCGTGCAGTGGACCAAGCCCGAAGGCGGCATGTTCGTGTGGTTGACATTGCCGGTCGGTACAAACGGGGCCGAACTGTTAGCCCGGGCGCTGGACACGGTCAAAGTCGCCTTTGTCCCGGGTGGAGCCTTTTTCCCGGACGGCAGCGGGACCAACACGATCCGGCTGAGTTTCTCAAACTCGGATGAGGATACAATCCGCGAAGGTATTCAGCGATTGGGCGAGGTTCTGCGCGCCTGACCGGCGGAAAGGTTTTGTTAACCTTGATGGCGCAATGCTGGGGGTATGATCCGGTATCTGTCCCTCCTAGTGCTGGCCGCTTGCTCGGCCGGCACGCCCCACTTTCGCGATGTGCCTGCGACCCGTGTGGCGGTGAACGGCAGTGTATTTGACGTGCGGATCCGCGATCAACTGGCTGAGGCTGTACGCATCAATTCTCAATATGCTCCGCGCCTTGGCCCCGTACGCGACCGGGCCGCACTGGCTATGGCACAGGTGTCGGGTTGCCCGTTGCTGGATGTTCTGGGCGACGCTGCGGTCACTGTGGGCATTCTGGGTTGCGACCGGGAACTTGGGAAAAAGCTGATTTTCGGCAGCCTTCTTCGCGGTCCCTATGAATGTTCCGACTATGGCTACTACGAAGACTATGGCTATCAGGTTTTTGAGTGTGCTCCTTACTGAGATACGCGCTTTTTTGCGTATTTTGGCAAGATATTGTGGATAACTTGGCATGAAATCCCATATCCTGCGTTACTCCGTTGACTCACCCCCAATGGGTTGCGCAGACTTCCAGATATAGGAATCATGGGACGAGCGGCCTTTGCGTTTCAGCAAACTCAAACTCACCGGCTTCAAAAGCTTTGTTGACCCGACCGATCTGATCATCGCGGATGGGTTGACCGGTGTGGTGGGCCCAAATGGCTGCGGCAAGTCCAATCTTCTGGAAGCGTTGCGTTGGGTGATGGGTGAAAATCGCCCCAAATCCATGCGCGGTGGCGCGATGGAAGATGTGATCTTTGCCGGGGCCGCGACGCGTCCGGCACGCAATTTTGCCGAAGTTGTCCTGACAATGGATAACTCGGAGCGGTTGGCGCCCTCGGGGTTCAATGACAGCGACCAATTGGAAATCGTTCGCCGCATTACGCGTGATGTGGGCAGCGCCTACAAAACCAATGGTAAGGACGTGCGGGCGCGTGACGTGCAGATGCTGTTCGCTGACGCCTCGACCGGTGCGCATTCACCGGCGCTGGTGGGGCAGAACCGCATTGCCGAGTTGATCAACGCCAAGCCCCGTGCACGCCGCCGCATTCTGGAAGAGGCGGCGGGTATTTCGGGCCTTTATCAGCGCCGCCACGAGGCGGAGCTTAAGCTGAAGGGCACCGAATCCAACCTGACCCGTGTCGATGACGTGCTGGAGCAACTGGGCACCCAATTAGCGCAGCTTGCGCGTCAGGCGCGTCAGGCGGCGCGGTACCGCGAGATTGGCGAGCAGCTAAGGCAGGCCGAGGGCATGCTGCTCTATCGACGCTGGAAAGAGGCCGACATGGCCCGCCAGCAAGCCGAAGACGTCTTGCGCGAGCGGATCACCGAAGCTTCCCGTGCCGAGGCCGAAGCGCGCGCCGCCAGTACCAAGCGGTCTGAAATCGAGGAAACTCTGCCACCGTTGCGCGAGGAGGAGGCAATCGCCGCCGCCGTCTTGCAACGTCAGCAGGTGCAGCGTGATCAGCTGGCTGATCAAGAAACCCGCGCGTGTCAGACGATCGAGACGCTGGCCAACCGAATTCAGCAGTTGGCCAACGATATCGAACGCGAAACCGGCCTGAACCGGGACGCGGGCCAGATGATCGAGCGTCTGGAATGGGAAGCACGCGAACTGGCCAAAGCGGCAGAAGGGCATGACGACAAAGTGGCTAAGGCCGCCGAGATCGCGCGCGAAGCCGCATCTGTGCTGCAGGATCGTGAAGATCACTTGTCGCAGGAAACCGAGGATATGGCGCGTCTTGTAGCCCGTCACCAGTCGGCGCAACGATTGGTCGAAGACAGCCGTAAGACACTGGCCCGGTCCGAGGGTGAGGAAGAGAAAGCCCGTGGTGCAGTAGACGAAGCCCGAGATGCTTTGACCCGCGCCAGCGAAGCATACGAACAAGCGCAGGAAGGCGAGGAAGAAGCGCGCGAGGCTGCAGAGGCCGCCGAAGAAGCGCTGGCTGCGGCAGATGAATTGCGCAACGAAACGCAGGCGCGCGAGGCCGAGGCGCGCGCTCAGCGATCCGAGGCAGAGGGTGAATTGGGTGCAATCCGCGCTGAGACATCGGCCCTCGCCAAACTGGTCGAACGGGATACGGCCGAAGGCGGGCAGGTTCTGGATCTGCTGCGGGTCGAGCCCGGTTATGAAAAGGCGCTGGGGGCGGCACTGGCTGACGACCTGCGTACACCGTTGGTCGACGCCGACGGACCGTCGGGCTGGGTACAAGTTTCGGGCTATGATGCAGATCAGCCCTTGCCCGACGGGGCCGAACCATTGGCGCTGCATGTCTCGGGCCCAGACCGTCTGAGCCGCCGGATCGCTCAGATCGGGTTGGTTGATGCGGATCAGGGCGCGCAGCTGCAAGCCTCATTGAAGCCGGGGCAGCGTCTGGTGTCCCGTTCAGGTGACTTGTGGCGTTGGGATGGATTTCGGGCATGGGCCGAGGATGCGCCAAGCGCTGCAGCCTTGCGGTTGGAGCAGCTCAACAAGCTTGAAGCTCTGAAACAGGAACTTACCCGCGCCGAAGCGCAGGCTGATGGTGCCCGCGCCGCGCATGAAGCGCTGTCGCAGCAATTGGCGGACGTCACCGAAGCAGACCGCCGGGCCCGCGAAGCCCGCCGAGCAGCCGACCAGCGGATGGCGGAAACCGCGCGTCAGCTGAGCCGGGCCGAGGCCGACCGCAATCTGGCGCAGGGTAAGCTGGAAACTCTCGCCCTTGCTGTTGACCGGCACAAGGAAGATGCCATGTCAGCCCGCGCGCAACTGCGCGAGGCCGAGGGAGCGCTGGATGGCCTGGGTGATGTCGATAGCGCGCGTGCGCAGGTCGAGGACATCAAGCAAACGGTTGAGGCCGCAAGGATCACCATGCTGACCCATCGTTCATCCCATGATGAGCTGCGCCGCGAAGGCGAGGCGCGGACGCGGCGGGCTCAAGAAGTGACAAAGGACCTCAGTGGGTGGCGGCACCGGTTGGAGTCAGCAGAAAAACGTATCTCGGAATTGGTCGAGCGCAAGGAAAGCTCTGAGGGGGAACTGTCTGAGGCGATGGCCGCCCCGGGTGAGATCGCCGAGGCGCGTGAAGAACTGAACGAGTTGATCGAAACAGCCGAGGCCCGGCGCGCCGAGGCCGCCGACAAGCTTGCCGAGGCTGAAACGCAGCAGCGCGAGGTTGTGTTGGCCGAGCGTGAGGCTGAACGTTTGGCGTCGGAAGCCCGCGAATCCCGCGCGGCGGCCGAGGCGCGCTGTGACGCAGCCAAGGAAGGCGTCGTGGCCGCCGCTGAGCGGATCGCTGAAGACCAGCAGCTGACGCCGAACCAGTTGCTGAACCAACTGGATGTGAACCCCGACCAGATGCCTGCCGCCGACGCGCTGGAGGCCGAAGTGAACCGCCACAAGCGTCAACGAGACGCAATGGGTGCGGTGAACCTGCGCGCCGAAGAAGACAGCAAAGAAGTTCAGGAAGAGTTTGACACACTGAACAGCGAAAAGGCCGATCTGGAAGAGGCGATCAAGGCCCTGCGCAGCGGCATCGCCAGTCTTAACCGCGAGGGTCGTGAGCGTCTGCTGACTGCGTTCGAACAGGTGAATTCTAACTTCGCCATGTTGTTCAAGCATCTGTTCGGCGGTGGCGAGGCCAATCTGGTCATGGTTGAAAGCGATGATCCGCTGGATGCCGGACTGGAAATTATGTGCCAACCGCCAGGCAAGAAGCTGTCGACGCTTAGCCTGTTGTCGGGCGGTGAACAGACCCTGACCGCCACGGCGCTGATCTTTGGCGTCTTCCTCGCCAACCCCGCGCCGATCTGTGTGCTGGATGAGGTCGACGCGCCGCTGGATGACGCCAACGTCACCCGTTTCTGTGATTTGCTGGACGAAATGTGCCGCCAGACGGACACTCGGTTCCTGATCATCACCCACCACGCGGTGACCATGGCGCGGATGGATCGGTTGTTTGGCGTGACCATGCAGGAACAGGGCGTCAGTCAATTGGTTTCGGTCGATCTGAAAAAGGCCGAACAGATGGTCGCCTGATCGTTCACTGCAACGTTATGCCCCAATCGCCCGGTGGCGGGTTAAGGTGGCCGTATGACCCGATATCTGATCCTTGCCCTGTTGACTGCCAGCCCGGTTGTGGCGGCGGAATGGCCAACAAAACCCGGAGATGTCCCGCTTTCATCTGCCGATCTGGATGCCCTGGCGGGGCGAACGCTGACCTTCTATGACGACGGACAGTCCAAGTTTTCTGCTGGTGGGGCCTATTCCTTTACCTACGCCAGCGGGGAATCCGCGTTCGGGACATATTCCATCGCCGATGACGGCAGCGTCTGCATTGCCTATCGAAACGGATTCAGCCGCTGTGATCTCTATGTACGCAGCGGTAAGCGTTTGGTTTTGATTGACGAGAAAGGCAACCGATACCCGGTCCGGCCCGAGTAATTCGGCAGACTTCCCAGCGCATTCAAAACAGCATCTGGCATTGTGTTTGTGATTGCCTGGGCATGCAATAAGATCATGGGGCGACAGAGGTGCGCAGACCGCGGTGGCCAAAAAAGGAAAAGTAAGTGAGCGAAGCATCCAAAGACACACTGGCTCTTGGAAAACAACGCAGCTCTCATGGGCGTCAGCAGGACGATGGTGTGCTGGTGATCCGAAGTATCGCGATGCCGGCAGACACGAACCCTTCAGGGGATATTTTTGGCGGGTGGCTGATGTCGCAGATGGATTTAGCTGCCGGAAACATGGCCGGGCGGGTTTCGCAAGGGCGTGGTGCGACTGTGTCGGTTGAGGCGATGCAATTCCTGCGTCCGGTTAAGGTAGGGGATGAAGTCACACTTTATGCGACGCTGTTGAAAGTTGGGCGCACATCGATGCGCATTCACGTGGATGCATGGGCTCGCCCGAGGTATTCGGAAAAGGCGCAAAAGGTCACGGATGCGGATTTCGTATTTGTTGCGTTGGACGAAAATGGTGCGCCGCGACCGGTATTTGACGAGACATAAGTCGGCGGGGCGCAAATACGCCCCGGCCGACATTTGAGCGTTGCGTCAGAGGCTGTTCAACAACTCTGCCGTCGGCCACGCATCTGCTGGTAGCCCCAGTCGGGCTTGTTCCGCCTGAACAGCTGCGCGCGTTCCTGCACCGAGGATGCCGTCTATTTTGCCGACATCATGCCCACGCGCTTGTAATTTTGTCTGCAGCTGCTTCATCTGCGCACCCGACAGGCCTTGTGGCGGGGAACCTGCGTCGTAGATTTGCCCTCCCTCCAACCGCGTGCCGAAATAGGCGGCAGTCAGGACATAAACAAAGCTCTGGTTCCATTCGAAATAGACGTCAAAGTTTGGATAGGCCAAAAATGCGGGGCCGTTGCGACCCTGCGGCAGGATCAGCGATGCGGGCAGGTTGGCCAATGATCCGCTGCGCGCCTGAACGCCCATCGCCTGCCACTCTGATACGGACCGCGACTTGCCGGGTCCGGACAGGGACCAGTCCATCTGGGCGGGAACAGTCACCTCCTGCAGCCATGGTTCACCCGGACGCCAGCCCAGATGCGACAGCATCTTGCCGCCCGACATCAGCGCATCCGGGGCCGAGGTTTTTAACGAGACCTTGCCGTTGCCATCCCCGTCCACGCCATTTTCCAGAATGTCGCGGGGCAGCATTTGCACCATGCCGATCTCACCTGCCCAGGCACCGGTCGTGCGGTTGGGGTCAAAATCCCCTTGGCTGTAGAGTTCGATGGCAGCAAAAACCTGTGGGCGGAACAGCTTAGGGCGGCGGCAGTCATGCGCCAGAGTGACCAGAGCGTTGCGGGTGTTGAAGTCACCTTGTACCGCGCCATAGTCGGTCTCGAACGCCCAGAATGCCAGCAGTACACCGCGCGACACGCCATATTCCCGCTCTATCCGGTCGAACACCGCATCGTATTTGCGAGACATGGATTTGCCGCGATCTATCCGGTTCTGCGAGATCAGGCGGCGTGAAAAATCGATGAACGGTATTTGGAATACGCCTTGCGCCCGATCCGCCTTTAGAACCGCGCTGTCCTGCTGAACACCTTTGAAAAAGCTGTTCACGGTGGATTTGTCGAACCCTTGCTGAACGGCCTCGGCCTTCAGACCCTTCACAAAGGAATTGAACCCGCCGCCACATTGGGCCAGGGCGGGAGAGGCGAGCAGGGTGGCGGCAATGATGCCGGAGAGAAAACGCATTTTTAGGTCCCTCAGAAAATGAAATTTGCCCCAACCCACACCGACACGAGGCCCAGTGCAAGCCCCCAAACCCGCCAAAGCATGTCACATGCGCGGAAAATCTCCGGCGCGCCGATGTTACGTGACGCATCACCGTTGACCCAGGCCAGATCGCGGACCTGACCATCATAGCTGCGTGGCCCGGCTAGGGCGACGTTTAAGGCGCGCGCCATGGCGGCCTCGGGCCAGCCTGCGTTGGGTGAGATATGGCGGCGCGCATCCGCGACCATTTCGGGCCAGCGCGCCCATTGGCCGGAGTACGCCACGATCATCACGCAGGTCAGACGGGCGGGAATAAGGTTCAACACATCGTCTAGACGCGCAGCGGCCCAGCCGAAATCGCGGTACTTTTCTGATCGGTAGCCGATCATGCTATCGGCGGTGTTGACCGCCTTGTAGATCAGCAATCCAGGCAGGCCCGCAACCAGAAACCAAAACGCGGGCGCAATTACTCCGTCGCTGAGGTTTTCAGCGGCGCTCTCAATCGCTGATCGGGCGACCTGCGCTTCAGTCATATCCCGCGTATCGCGCGAAACAATCATGGCAACCTTGGCGCGCCCGTCGACCAACGAGGCGCGCAACCCTTCGCCCACGTCGCGGACATGGGTCACCAGTGACTTCTGTGCCAGCAGAATTGCGGCAAGGATGATCTCGATCACTGGCCCAAACACGGTCAGCGCGCGGCCCAGAGTCACTGCGCCAAAGATCAGCAGCACCACGATGGCCACGCCTTTCAGGCGTCTATTCGTTCCGTGGTTCAGACGCTGATCCAGCCAGCCGATGGCGGTGCCGATCATCACTGCCGGATGACGAATGCGCGACCAGAGCCAATCTGGCTCTCCTAGCGCCGCGTCCAGACACATGGCGCAAACCAGCAGGAAAGCTGTGCTCACAACGCGGCCTCAAGCCGGCTCCACCCGTCTGCGGGCGGTAAGCCAAGGCGCAGATAGGTGTTTGAGTAGGGGAATATACGGCTCCAGATATGGGCGCGGGCCAGTTTGGCCTGCCAAGCGGCGGCATCGTCGACGTCATAAAGGCGGAACAATGTGGTGCCGCCGACCAGTTCTGCACCTTTGCCCGTAACGAACCCGTCCAGCCGATCTGCCGCATCCGCCAATTGCTGACGGGTCGCCTTGGCCCAGTCTATGTCCTGCAGCGCCTGTTCCCCGATCCGAAGGGCAGGGCCCGAGACGGACCACGGCCCGGTCAGATCGTTCAGCTTTGAGATCAGGTCAGGGCGGCCAATCGCAAATCCCAGTCGTAACCCGGCCAAACCCCAGAACTTGCCGAAACTTTTCAACACGATCACACCGGGCTGCTCGGCCAGATGAATTAGGGATGCGTCAGGGCAAACGTCACAAAAACTCTCATCAATCACGGTCAGCGGGGCATCGGCGTCCTCTACGGTCCAGATACGTCCATCCGGATTATTCGGGTGCACAAGGACGCGCGCCTCGGCTGGGCCGTTCGACTGAACTGTCCAACCCTGCGCGGAGAAAGCTGCCGCGTGTTCGTTGTAGGTAGGTGCTGTGATCTGAACCCGACCCGTCGCAGCAAGTGCAGGCATGCGGGCGATTACTGCTGAAGCGCCGGGCGCGGGCAGAATCGCTGCACCTTTGGGAACGGACCAGAACTGGCGTGCTGCGGCAGACAGCCGTTCGAACGCACCGTGATCCGGCAGCGCGGCCCAATCCGATGGGGTCAGTCCCGACACCGGATACGGGTGTGGGTTGATGCCGGTGGACAGGTCCAGCCAGTTGTCGCGTGCCCCGCCGAACCGGGCGATAGCACCGTCCAGTCCGCCGCCATGGTCGCGCGCGGCACGGGGGTTCAAATCTGCGTTTGGGCTTGCCATCGATGTTCTCGCCGGAATTGCGCGTTTGTTGTGCTTCAAGCGGATTTTCGCCGCTTACACAAGCAAATCCGCGTGATCGGCCCGGATGACCGGCACCATTAACACTTTGTTAAGGAATAAGCGTGATCACAAACCACGGGGGTCGGCACCGCACACTCTACCAAGTGCCGAGGTTGTTGCAAATGAATGTACTGATTGTTGAGAGTAACCCCGACCTTGGTCGGGTCTGGAAAAGACATCTGGAACGGCAAGGCGCCGAAGTGACGCTTGTTGCCGGGCAAGAGGCTGCGATCCTTGCGCTGTACGGCACGGATTTCGATATCATCGTGCTGGATCTGGTGCTGGAAAATGGCAGCGCGTTGGCAGTGGCTGATTTCGCCAGCTATCGCCGCCCCGAGGCGCGGGTGATCTTTGTCACCAACACCACCTTTTTTTCAGACGGATCGATTTTTGCCCACAGCCCAAATGCGTGCGCTTATGTGCAAAGCGGCACGCCGCCAGAAGATCTGGCGGCGATGGTCGAGCATTACGCGGCGGGCCGCTGACCGCGCCCGTGCGGTTCCATGTAGTCCAAAACCGGGTTGGTCGGGATGATCCGATGCGGGTTGATGCTTTCGTGGCTATAGTGATAGTGGCGCACGATGTGATGCATGTTCACCGTCGAAGCGACGCCCGGCCATTGATACAACTCGCGCGTATAAGCCCAAAGATTCGGATAATCGATCAGCCGCCGCCGATTGCATTTGAAATGCAGATGATAGACGGGATCGAACCGGATCAGCGTCGTGAACAACCGCCAGTCAGCCTCGGTCATGCGATCACCCATCAGATAACGGTTTGAAGTCAAACGGTCTTCCAGCCAGTCCAGTGTTTCAAACAGCGGATCCACGGCGGCGTCATAGGCCTGTTGGCTGGTGGCAAAGCCTGACTTGTAGACGCCGTTGTTGACGTTGGAATAGATGCGCGCGTTCACTTCTTCGATTTCATCCCGCATTGTCTCGGGCCAGTAATCATCGGTATTTCCGGTGATCCCGTCAAAGGCCGAATTGAGCATGCGGATGATTTCCGAGCTTTCGTTCGAAACGATCGTCTGCTGTTTCTTGTCCCACAGGATCGGCACTGTGACCCGGCCCGAATAAGAAGTGTCGGCCTTGGTGTAAATCTGGTGGGCAAAGTCCAGACCATAGAGAGTGTCCCCGGTTGCCCCATTGCCATCAGTCTCAAAGGTCCAGCCCTTATCCAGCATGTCGGAATGCACAACAGAAACAGAGATGTGACTGGTCAAACCCTTCAGTTCCCGGAAGATCAGAGTTCGGTGTGCCCAGGGGCAGGCATGGCTTACGTAAAGATGATAGCGCCCGGATTCAGCGTTAAACCCGCCCTTGCCCGATGGTCCGGCGCTGCCATCTGTAGTCAGCCAGTTGCGGAACTGCGCGGCGCTGCGTTTGAACGCGCCGCCAGTAGATTTGGTGTCATACCAAGTGTCGTGCCATTTACCGTCGACCAACAGGCCCATCTCATGCCCTCCGAAAAGCGATTTAGCCAAACATAGGCGGTCGCAAGTGCCGTTCCTATGCGAGGACGCGCGCAATCTGCCTGCGCACACGCACAAGTTGGATTGGGATTTCTGTGCAACAAATTGATTTCTCGGCGCTGACTGTGACCGGGTTCACTGGATTTTTACAATTTGCGCCTCACAATAGAGTACTCTGTTGGGGGAAATTTTTATGAGTACGTATGTTTCAAAGGAAATTACTGCCGAATTGGATGCGGCCCGAATCGCCGGTTTGAAGAAAACCAGCCGCCTGCGTGTCGAAATTGGCGACAATTCCTATAAAATTCTTCGATTGTGGAAAGATGGCTTTACGGTTGAAGCCGAAACTACGCCGCAACTGCGCGGGCTCGTCGACATCTATGATGGCGCCAACCACCTGTACCAATGTCTGATCATCGCGGATGAGGATGAAGCAGGCGAAATGCGATACGAATTCAAGCGCAGCACGGCCGCTGCCGACAAGGCTCCGCTGGATTTCTACCGCGCGCCAGACGCGCCGATTGCGTTACTTGGGCACAAGGATTGAGGGCAGGGCCAACGACATTGCCGTTGGCCGCCTCTTTCACTGCAAATCAGCAAATGCGCGCTTTAGCCGTTCGCATGCCTCTTCGACCCGCGCACGCTGAGTAGCCAGGTTGAACCGTTCGAAGGTCTCACCCCCTGCGCCGAAACCGGGGCCTGAGGACGTTGCGATTTTGGCATCTTCGCGCAGGCGGCGGACAAACTCTTCATGGGGCATGCCGGTTCCTGAGAATTCTACCCAAGCCAGATAAGTAGCCTGCAACGGCATGGACCACAGACCAGGGATCTCGGCGATCGCTGCGTCAAAGACTTGGCAGTTGCCCGCCAGATGCGCGACCTGTTGGTCAACCCATGCCGCACCCTCGGGCGAATAGGCGGCAGTTATCATCGCCACGCCCAAAGCGCTGGGATCATAGTCCAACGTCTGAATGCGGTGCCGCATGGCCGCGCGCAGTTTGGGGTCCGGAATGATCATGTTACCGGTGCGCTGACCAGCGATGTTAAATGTCTTGGACGCCGCGGTCAGCGTCACGGTCCACGGCCGCGCATCCGGCGCGGCGACATCCATTGGCACAAACGTATTGCCGGGATAGACCAGATCGTGGTGGATCTCATCCGAGACCAAAATCAACCCATTACGTTCGGCGAATGCGGCCACGGCGCGCAGTTCATC
Source organism: Ruegeria sp. CDSC054 (assembly GCF_059610645.1). Classification (NCBI taxonomy): domain Bacteria; kingdom Pseudomonadati; phylum Pseudomonadota; class Alphaproteobacteria; order Rhodobacterales; family Roseobacteraceae; genus Ruegeria; species Ruegeria sp. CDSC054. The sequence continues at coordinate 82,454 of NZ_JBXWOA010000014.1, forward strand.
CGGTGTCCACACCCGGCCCGAGGGGTTTTGCGGCGAGCACCACAGCAACAGCTTTTCCGACCCGTCCAGACGCGACTGAGCGTCGTCCAGATCCAGGCCATAGGTTTCGCCTTGGCGAACTAGCGGGCACTCGACAACGCGACGTCCCGATTTGTTCACCTTGTGGGCAAACTCATGGTAGACGGGGCTGAAGATGACGACGCCGTCGCCGGGTTCGCTCCAGACATCCAGAGACAGGGCGATCGCATTGCCTAACCCCTGTGAAGTCAGCACCCAATCGGTGTCGATGTCCCAGCTATGGCGGTTCTTCATCCACCACTGAATCGATGCCAGATAGTCCGGGTGACTCCACGAATACCCAAAGACCCCATGGTCAGCCGCTTTTCGAACGGCATCTATCACGCATGGTGCTGTTGGGTAATCGGAATCCGCGGTCCACATGGCCAGCCCATTCTGCGGCGACACGCCGTAGAGCTGCTCCATCTTATCCCATTTTGAACTGTTGGTTCCCCGGCGGTCGATCAGGTCGTTGAAAGTCATGTCTGCTCCATCTGTCCGGTCGAAAGCTAGCCACAATTCCGGCGGGTGCAAGGGGGGCGTTGCGGCGCGGGTCGGGATGGCCTAAATCAACCCCATGAAACGCAATATCCTGATCCATCCCGACCCCCGCCTGAAAAAGGTCTGCGCGCCTGTGGCAGATATCAGCGACGAGCTGCGCAAGCTGGCAGACGACATGCTGGAGACGATGTATGACGCGCCTGGCGTTGGTCTGGCCGCGCCTCAGATCGGTGTGCTGGATCGGTTGATCGTGTTGGACTGCGTTAAGGAAGAGGGCGAAGCCCCGCGTCCGCTGATCATGTTCAACCCCGAGGTCATCGCCTCGTCCGATGAGACCAATGTCTACGAGGAAGGCTGCCTGTCGATCCCCGATCAATTCGCCGAAGTCACGCGCCCCAAAGTTGTTGATGTCACGTGGATCGACCGGGATGGCAACTTGCAGCAGGACACATTCGATGGCCTGTGGGCGACCTGTGTCCAGCATGAGATCGACCACCTGAACGGCAAGCTGTTCATCGATTATCTCAAGCCGCTTAAGCGTCAGATGATAACGCGCAAGATGCAGAAACTAAAGCGCGAGCAGGCCCGCGCATGACCTCTCGCACCCGCCTGCCATGGCCCGATAAACGCCTGCGCACCAAGGCGGAGGACGTCGCCGAGATCACCGATGAAATCCACGCCATTTGGGACGACATGATCGACACGATGGAGGCGATGCCCGGTGTTGGCCTTGCCGCACCGCAGATCGGTGTCATGTTGCGGCTGGCTGTGGTGGACGGCTCGGTCGAACGCGGTAAGGCTGTGCGTTTGGCGAACCCAGAAATCCTGCACAGCTCAATCGAATTGCGCGAACATGATGAGGCCAGCCCGAACCTGCCCGGTGTCTCGGCCAAGTTGAAACGCCCGCGCGCGGTGACGATCAAGTTTCTGAACGAACAGGGCATGGTGGATCGCCGCGACTTTGTCGGGATCGAGGCCACAAGCGTACAGCACCAGATCGATCATCTGAACGGGAAGATGTATTTCGACCGGCTCAGCAAGGTCAAACGGGACATGCTGCTGCGCAAAGCCAAAAAGCTGGGGTAGAGATGCGCGTTGTATTCATGGGTACGCCCGACTTTTCGGTTCCGGTTCTGGATACGCTTGTCGAAGCTGGGCATGATATCGTCGCCGTATATTGCCAGCCCCCGCGCCCGGCTGGCCGGGGCAAAAAGGACCGACCGACACCGGTTCACGCACGGGCCGAAGCGTTAGGCCTGACTGTCCGCCATCCGGTGTCTCTGAAATCGTCAGATGAACAGGATGCCTTTGCTGCACTGAACGCAGATGTGGCTGTGGTGGTCGCTTATGGCCTGATCCTACCGCAGCCCATTCTGGACGCGCCTGCCCAGGGATGTCTGAATATCCATGCCAGCCTGTTGCCGCGCTGGCGCGGGGCGGCCCCGATCCATCGCGCCATCATGTCCGGCGATGCGCAAACCGGTATCTGCATCATGCAGATGGAGGCCGGTCTGGACACAGGCCCGGTTCTTATGCGCGAAGCAACCGATATCGGGATCGAGGAAACCACCGACCAGTTGCATGACCGGCTGTCGATAATGGGCTCCAAACTGATCGTTGGGGCTTTGCATGACCTGCCGAATCTGACGCCCGAGCCGCAGCCCGAGGTCGGTGTGACCTATGCCGCCAAGATCGACAAATCAGAGGCACGGATTGACTGGTCCCGGCCCGCAGCAGAGGTGGACCGGCAGATCCGCGGTCTGTCCCCGTTCCCAGGTGCCTGGACCGAGATTGACGGAGACCGCGTGAAACTACTGGCGTCGCGTCTGGCCGAGGGGCAGGGCGTACCCGGCGAAGCTCTGGACGATGCCTTGACAGTAGCTTGCGGCGAGGGTGCCGTTGATCTGTTGCGCCTGCAACGGGCGGGCAAAGGCGCACAGGATAAGGAAACCTTTCTGCGGGGCTGGCCTGTGGCCAAGGGAAGTCGGATTTAGAAGGAATAACAGACTTGTACATGACTTTGATGGGGACGGTGTTGATTGCAGCCGTCGTTGGAAGCCTTGCGGAAAAAACCGGGTTTACCCGAAACGGCTATCTGCAATCTATCATCATTTGTATCGGCGGTGCCTTTCTGTTTTTCTTTGCTCAGATCATGTTTGGCAGGATGTTCGGGTTTAACCTTGCTTTTGGGTCCCCGGGATTGAACGCTATTGTGTCATCCGTCGGCGCGCTGATCATCGTGCCGACCCATTGGAGGAAGTGACATGCCTGTCATCGCCCTGATCGTCATCGGAGCCGCCGCAGGGTTCCTGGCCACCCGTTTAATGCGGATCGAGGCCAACATCCCCACAACCATGTTGATTGGCATCGTTGGTGCACTGGTTGGCGGATTTCTGTTGCGGGCCTTGATCACCGTGGCAGGGTGGTTGTCCGGATTTGTAGGCGCGGTTCTGGGCGCGCTGCTGGTAATCTGGATATGGCAGACCTATCTGCGTCGTTGAGCGGGGCTACCGCTCGTCGCAAATCACTGTTGATCCCAACGATTTCGAATTGCGCGTCGCCATTTTGAAGCGATTGGCTTCCTCTGCTGACATCCAGTGCATTTCGTCCTCGGACGCTGCATCAAGCGTGAACCAATAAAAGGCCGGGTCGACACCAATATCATTGAAATAGTCGAGATAGCGATCGTGCTCGGGGTGGTTTTCGGGCAGGTTGGCAGCCACATATCCGCCGCCGCCCCAGCTATGAACCCCGACACATGCGCCAGGTTCCAGAGTGCGTCGATTGCCGGCCAGGAACAGATCAGTGCCACCAGAGGCGACCAAGCCGTTTGAGGGCACCACTGTATCGAACCCTTCTTCCCTGACAACGCGGCTGAAAATTACATTGGCATCATCATCGACCGAGCCTTCGATGTTCTGCAGCACAAGTGTTTTAATCCCGGGGTTCGAGGCAGTGATTTCTTCGAAAGCATCGAGCGTCGTGTGATCAATGGACCCCGAAGCAACGATTTCGTCCCCCTGCACAACGAAGCTGACAGGGTCATATTGCGCTGCACAAGCACCCAGAAGAGCCAGTGAGGCGACAAAAATAGGGAAAGTGAAATTCATTTCAGTTCTCACATCTGTGGCACAGGAAATGCAGATCGAACATTTTATACCCAATTACTGCCGTGGCGGGCGTGCTTTGTAAACCGGAAGCCGCCAGCCAAACACCAATGATCCCGCCCGCAATGCCCAGCAGATCAACGCACATGCGGCCAGTGTGGCCAGCTCGTCGAAACCAAGTCGGGTCGCGATCACAGCGGCAAAAGCCCCGGCAAACGCGCAAGAGACATAGAGCTCACCCTGTTTCAGGACCAGTGGCACTTCGTTGCAGACCACGTCCCGCATTAAGCCGCCAAGGCAGCCCGTTGTGACGCCCATCAGCACAACGATCACACCGGATTGGTTCAGCGACAAGGCTGCGCCAGCACCTGCTGCTGCGGCAATCGACAGGGCGAAACTGTCCAGCCAGACCAGCAAGTTGTATCGGCTTTCCACCAAATGAGCAGTAAAAAACACAACCACGGCAGCCGCTGTGGCGATCAGGATATAGTCTGGCTGGCCGACCCAGAACACCGGATGCCGGTCCAGCAGCAGGTCGCGGACGGTTCCGCCGCCCACAGCAGTCAGGCAGGCCATAAAGGCGAAGCCAACCAAATCCAGCTGTGCCCGGCTGGCCACCAATGCGCCTGTCAGGGCAAAAACCAGAACTGAGGCATAGTCGAGCAGTGCCAGACCGCTCACGTTTGCGCCTTTTTTGGTTTGAACGGGGCCATGCCCGCGCGGGCCAGCTCGTCGGCTTTTTCGTTTTCGGGATGGCCAGCATGGCCTTTGACCCATTCCCAGGTCACGTCATGGCGGGCCTGTGCCTCATCCAGTCGCTGCCACAGATCGACATTCTTGACCGGTTTCTTGTTCGAGGTCTTCCAGCCGTTGCGTTTCCAGCCGAAAATCCAGCCGGTCACGCCATTTTTTACATAGGCGCTGTCGGTCACCACAGTGATCTTCGAGGCCCGTTCCAGGGTTTCCAGCGCGCTGATCGCGGCCAGCAATTCCATGCGATTGTTGGTGGTCTCAGCTTCGCCGCCGTTCAGCTCGCGTTCTTTCAGGACTTTTTCGCCGTCCATTGCGCGCATCAGCACGCCCCAGCCGCCCGGGCCAGGATTGCCCGAACAGGCACCATCGGAGTAGGCAAACAACTCAGGCATGGGCGATCACCAGAATAAAGCCGTCATAAGACCCGGCCAGACCTTTGCCGACTCCGGTTGTAATCCGGTCAATTGTGAACCCTGCCTCGGCCAGCGCCTCTTCGATCTCGGTCTGTGAGAAATAGGTGTAATAGCGATCAATGTCGTCACGGTGTTCACCGGTTCCCAGTTTCAGACCAAGGAAAAAGATACCCTCGGGCTTCAATGCCCGGTGGATGGCCGCCAAATGGCGCGGGAAATCCTTGCGCGGTGCATGCAGCAGCGAAAAGCTGGCATAGATGCCGTCAAACGTGGCCGTATCGGTCACATCGTCAAATGTACCGACATGCGCATCTACGCCATTTTCGCGGGCGTGTTCCACAAAGGTCGGCGTCGCATCCAATGCCCGAACCCGCAGCCCCTCACGCAGGAAAAACATGCTATCCGCCCCAGGGCCTGAGCCGAGGTCCAGCACATAGCCACCCGGCGCAACCGCTTCGGCAAAGGCCATACGCGCTTCGATCTGTTCGGGCGGCAATGGGACGCTCAGATACTCGGCAACACGCGTGGTGTAGGCATCAATTGTCTTGCGATCGGTCACAGGTACACTCCTACGGCAAGGCATATCAGGACGATGGCTGTCAGCAGAACGCGCAGCCTCAGCCACCATGTTGGGGTCAGCCGCCAATATGCAAATATCGCATCCAACATCAGCAAACCAGCGAAGCCGTACATCAGGTTGATGCCCGCCTCGACAGGTCCACCGCCGGTCATGAAAAACGCCCAAAGCGCCGGGAGGACTGACAGCACATAGCATGTCGCTGCCTTACTGCCCGAGGTCTTGGTGGCGAACCCCCACAGAACACCGGACATAAAACTTAAGATCACCGAGCCGTAGAACAGTTGAATATACGGCCCGACGAACCGCGAACCAAGCTCTTGCCTGCCCCAATCCTGCAAATCGCCGTTCAAGGAGGTCAGCGCGCCCCAAATGAACGGGATCAACCCCGCCAGCGCTAAAACCAGTGGCGCCCTGGGGACGCCTCTCATGCGGTTTGCCTCAGGACGCGGGGCACTTTGAATTCGACATTTTCGACGGCGGTTTCGACCAGTTCAACCGTCACGTCATAGTGGGTGTCGAAAGCGTCAATCACCTCATTCACCAGCACTTCGGGTGCTGACGCGCCCGCGGTAATGGCGATGGTTGAGATGCCTTCCAGCGCCCGCCAGTCGATATCGTGGGCGCGCTGCACCAATTGCGCATAGTTGCACCCGGCGCGGGCCGCAACCTCGACCAGTCGGCGTGAGTTCGAAGAGTTCGGTGCGCCAACAACAAGCAAAGCATCCGATTTTGGAGCCACGGCTTTGACGGCCTCTTGCCGGTTGGTGGTGGCGTAGCAGATGTCTTCCTTATGCGGGCCAACGATGGCCGGGAACCGGACTTGGAGGGCTGCGATAATATCCTTGGTGTCATCCACCGAAAGCGTCGTCTGGGTGACAAATGCCAGCTTTTCCGGATTGCGTACCTGAACCGAGGCCACGTCATCGACGGTTTCAACCAGCAGCACTTCGCCGTCGGGCAACTGGCCCATGGTGCCGATGGTTTCCGGATGGCCCTTGTGCCCGATCATGATCATCTGCAATCCGGCCTCAGCATGGCGCTGAGCCTCCACATGAACCTTGGAGACCAGCGGGCAGGTGGCATCGACATAGATCATCTCGCGCTGGGCCGCCGACGCGGGAACGGATTTCGGTACGCCATGCGCTGAAAAAATAACGGGTCGGTCGTTAGGACACTCGTCCAGCTCTTCGACAAAAACGGCCCCCTTGGCGCGCAGACCATCTACGACGAATTTGTTGTGCACAATTTCATGCCGCACATACACCGGAGCACCCCATTTCTGCAGCGCCATTTCAACGATCTTGATCGCCCGGTCGACACCGGCGCAGAACCCGCGCGGCGCGGCGAGGTATAGGGTAAGGGGCGGCTTGGTCATGTCTTGGTCTCCATAGGCCACAGGTAAGTCTTTTCCCGGCTATGGTCCAGACAGGACATTGTCATTGATATGACATGAATCACTGCTAGCCAGCAGGTGTTTCAGTACCTGCTTTTAGTTAAAGAAGCGCGGTCAGGTTGGTACAGCCTGACCGCGCTAATTTCTTCCCCAGGGTTTGGTAAGTGGCCCGGTCTTACTGTCCACCCGCAGCAACGCTGCGTGGCTCCATGGGCATTTCACGCGGAGGCCGCCCGATCACGTCGCGCAGGTCTTCAAGTTCGATGAAGTTGTCAGCCTGGCGGCGCAGCTCGTCCGAGATCATCGGCGGCTGGCTGCGGATGGTCGAAACCACCGAAACGCGCACGCCCTGACGTTGCAAGCTGGCAATCAGCGGGCGGAAATCCCCATCGCCCGAGAACAACACGATATGATCGACACGCGGTGCCAGTTCCATGGCGTCGACCGTCAGTTCGATATCCATGTTACCTTTGACTTTCCGACGCCCCATGCTGTCGGTGTATTCCTTCGCCGGTTTTGTCACCATGGTGAAGCCGTTGTAATGCAGCCAGTCAACCAAGGGGCGGATCGGGGAATACTCATCGTTTTCCAATAGCGCCGTATAGTAAAAAGCCCGAAGCATCTTGCCGCGGCGCATAAACTCCTGGCGCAGCAATTTGTAGTCGATGTCAAACCCCAGTGCTTTTGCGGCTGCATAAAGATTCGAGCCGTCGATGAACAGCGCTAGCCGTTCGTCTTTATAGAACATAAATAGGTCCTTCCGGTACAATACAGAGCGCCGTGGTGTTACGTGAGTGGGTGTTTGAAAAATAGGCGGCGCGCTGATCTTCTATAATTAGGCCATTTCGGTCGTATCGCAAGTATGCAATTCGCCGAATATAGTGAATGGAACGTACAAATCTATGTCAAAAGCGGTTATCGCGCTGGGCGCAAATCTCAAATTGAGAGGTATTGGCCCCAAGGTGACACTTCAAAGCGCACTTGACGCTATCTTGCGTCACGGGGTGGTGATTCGTGCCGTCAGCCGTTTTTTTGAGACCCCGTGCTTCCCGGCAGGTGCCGGGCCTGACTACGTCAATGCGGCTGCTTTGATCGAAACGGACAGGACGCCGACCGATTTGTTGCACCTGCTTCACCAGATTGAGCATCAGTTTGGGCGCGAAAGGGTGCAGCGATGGGGTATGCGAACGCTGGATCTGGATCTGGTCTGCTATGATGATCTGGTTCTGCCAGATCGCACCGAATTTGACAGCTGGCTGACCCTGCCAGTACAGGAGCAGACGCAAAAGGCGCCGGACCGGCTGATTATTCCACATCCGCGCCTGCAGGATCGTGCTTTCGTCCTTGTTCCGATGGCGGACGTCGCCCCGGATTGGCGGCATCCGGTGCTGGGCCGGACGGTAACCGAAATGCTGGCAGACCTGCCCGCGTCGGATATTGCGGCAGTCACGGCTGTGTGAACGGTGCATTTGCAGCATTTCTTGCTTGTCAAGGCGGGGATTCGCCCTTAGATAAACCTCTTCCTGACATGGATTCAGTAACGGAGAGCGCCCCATGGCCCGCGTGACGGTTGAAGATTGCGTAGACAAGGTTCCTAACCGGTTTGAACTGGTGATGCTTGCCGCCCATCGTGCGCGCGAGATTTCTGCCGGCGGCCCGATCACCGTCGACCGTGACAATGACAAGAATCCCGTCGTGTCGCTGCGTGAGATTGCGGACGAAACCCAAAGCGCGGATGAACTGCGCGAGCGCCTGATCGAGGCCAACCAGACCCAGATTGAGGTCGATGAGCCGGAAGAAGATCAGATGGCTCTGCTGATGGGTGCGGAATCGGACAAACCGGCCGATGACGATATGTCGGAAGAGAAGCTGCTGCGCGCTCTGATGGAGGCTCAAGGCCAGGGGTAAGCCCCAAAGATGAAGGTGCGGACCGGATGATTTCTGCAGACGACTTGATTGCGCTGGTCCGCAACTACAACCCCAAGACAAATGCTGACCGCATCGCCCGGGCCTATGAGTTCGGAAAGCAGATGCATGACGGTCAGTTCCGCCATTCAGGCGAACCCTATTTCACACATCCCGTTGCCGTGGCCGCCATCCTGACCGAACAGCGCCTGGATGATGCGACGATCATTACAGCGTTGCTGCATGACACGATCGAAGACACCAAAGCCAATTATGGCAAAGTGTCCGAACTGTTCGGGGAAGAGGTTGCCAAGCTGGTCGACGGCGTCACCAAACTGACCAACCTGCAACTGTCCAGCCGCGAAACCAAACAGGCCGAGAACTTTCGTAAGCTGTTCATGGCCATGTCCAAGGATCTGCGGGTTATTCTGGTCAAGCTCGCTGACCGTCTGCACAACATGCGCACGATCAAGGCAATGCGCCCGGAAAAGCAGGTGCAGAAGGCACGCGAGACGATGGATATTTATGCGCCGCTCGCAGGTCGCATGGGTATGCAGTGGATGCGCGAAGAGCTTGAGGATCTTGCTTTCCGCGTTCTGAATTCCGAAGGTCGCCAGTCGATCATTCGCCGCTTTATCACCTTGCAGCGCGAAACCGGCGACGTGATCCACCGGATCACTGGCGACATGCGGCACGAGCTGGAAAAGGCGGGCATCGAGGCCGAAGTGTTTGGGCGTGCCAAAAAGCCTTACTCGATCTGGCGCAAGATGCAGGAAAAGGATCAGGGCTTTTCGCGCCTGTCCGACATATATGGTTTCCGCATCATCACCCGGTCCGAGGAAGATTGTTATCGCACGCTGGGTGCCATTCACCAGCGCTGGCGCGCGGTGCCGGGACGGTTCAAGGATTACATCAGTCAGCCGAAATCAAACGGCTATCGCTCGATCCACACTACAGTTTCGGGGCGCGACGGGAAACGGGTCGAGGTTCAGATCCGCACCCGTCAGATGCATGATGTGGCTGAAACCGGCGTTGCGGCGCATTGGTCGTACCGCGACGGTGTCCGCTCGGAAAACCCTTTTGCCGTTGATCCGGCGAAGTGGATTGCAAACCTGACTGAACAGTTCGACAGCGAGGAGGATCACGAGGATTTCCTCGAAGCGGTCAAACTGGAAATGTACTCGGACCAAGTGTTTTGCTTCACGCCCAAAGGTGACGTGGTCAAGCTACCGCGCGGGGCCACGCCGATTGATTTCGCCTATGCCATCCACACCCGTATTGGCCATGCCTGCGTTGGCGCCAAGGTGGACGGTATCCGCGTGCCATTGTGGACACGGATCAAGAACGGTCAGTCGGTGGATGTGATCACCGCTGACGGTCAGACGCCTCAGGTTACGTGGCTTGAGATTGCAGTGACAGGCAAGGCCCGCACCGCGATCCGGCGGGCGCTGCGTGAGGTCGACCGCGAGCGGTTTATTAAGCTGGGCAAGGAACTTGCGCGTTCTGGGTTTGAACATGTTGGTCGAAAGGCCACAGAGAAGGCCTTGGATACAGCCGCAAAACACCTGCGTCTGAAGGATCGTCACGAATTGTTGGCGCGTCTCGGCAGTGCCGAGCTGACAGCCCATGATGTGGTCAGCGCTGTGTATCCTGAACTGACTCAGGATGAAGGGGATGCCATTTCCCCACGCCGCGCGGTGATCGGCCTTGAGCCGGGACAGAAATTCGACCGCGCCCCCTGTTGCCAGCCTTTGCCGGGTGAACGCATCGTCGGCATCACCTATCGTGGTAAAGGCGTTGTCGTGCATGCCATCGACTGCGACCGCCTGTCCGAGTTCGAAAGTGAGCCCGATCGTTGGGTCGATTTGCACTGGCACTCGGGAACGCACCCGGCTGTCTATGGTGCGACGCTGGATATGACCATTGGCAACGATGCCGGTGTTCTGGGACGCATTTGCACGTTGATCGGCGAGAAAAAGGCCAATATCTCGAACCTCGAATTCGTCGACCGCAAACCGGATTTTTACCGCTTGCTGATCAATGTCGAACTGCGTGACCTGGAGCAGCTGCATTCGCTCATGCTGATGCTCGAGGCCGAAAGCGACGTGGCGGCTGTGGAGCGGTATCGGGACAGGGCAAAAACCGCAGTTGCGGCTGGCTGAGAAGGGGTGATCAGGAGTGGTATTTAAGCGCCGAGACCGACGCTCGCCTGTCCAGATCGCGTCTGAATTCGTCTATCCCCGTGGTGGATGGACGCGGGCCTTTCACTACGTCAAGCATCGTGTTCGTAGGCTGCCGGATTCCCCCGAGCGCATTGCGCGTGGCATCGGGGCAGGCGTCTTTGCCTCATTCACTCCGTTCTACGGATTGCATTTTCTTGTCGCTGCCGTGGTGGCGCGCCTGCTGAACGGCAATATTCTGGCGGCTCTGAGTGGAACATTCTTCGGCAACCCACTCACCTATGTGCCAATCGGCGTGGTTTGCCTGCAGACCGGGCATTTCCTGCTGGGAACCAAATTCCACAAGGGTGATACACATGGGCTGATGGGCAAGTTCACAGATGCAATGGGTGATCTGAAGAACAATTTTATTGCCATGTTCACCGACCGTGTCGCGGACTGGCATGGGCTCAGCATCTTCTATAACGAAGTGTTCTTTCCCTACATGATTGGCGGCGTTCTTCCGGGCATTCTGGCGGGTGTAATCTGCTCCTATCTCAGTTTGCCGCTGATCCGCACCTATCAGCAACGCCGTCGCGACAAGATCAAGGCAAAGTTTGACGAAATCAAACGCTTGGCCGAAACAAAGCCTGCCGTTCCATTGATGAATGCCCTAGGTTCAGATCAAGGCCTTAAGAAGGATTCGAGCGATGTCTGACAACCACCTGCGTCTTGGCGTGAATATCGACCACGTGGCCACGGTTCGCAACGCGCGGGGCGGGGCCTATCCTGATCCGCTGCGTGCCGCCAAGTTGGCAGAAGAGGCTGGGGCTGACGGGATTACCGCGCATCTGCGCGAAGACCGTCGCCATATCTCGGACGCCGATATCGATGGCCTGATGGAGGTCCTGTCGGTGCCGTTGAACTTTGAGATGGCTGCGACGCCTGAGATGCAGAAAATTGCTTTGCGCCATAAGCCGCATGCCGTTTGTATCGTCCCTGAAAAGCGCGAAGAACGCACCACCGAAGGCGGGCTGGAGGTCGCGCGCGAGGAAAACAAGCTGGCTCATTTTATCGCGCCGCTGCGCGATGCCGGGTGTCGTGTGTCGATCTTTATCGCTGCTGATCAGCGCCAGATCGAGGCCGCGCACCGTATCGGCGCCGAAGTGATCGAGCTGCACACCGGTGCATATTGCGATGCCATGGCCGAAGGCCACGCGGACAAGGCCAACAGTGAGTTGGAAGCCCTGCGCGAAATGTCTGCATTTGCCCATTCACTGGGCCTTGAGGTCCACGCGGGCCACGGCCTGACCTATGACACCGTACAACCAATTGCGGCGTTCCCAGAAGTGCGCGAGCTGAATATCGGCCATTTCCTTATTGGCGAGGCCATCTTTCGCGGCCTCACACCTGCCATGGCCGAGATGCGGCGTCTAATGGATGAGGCGCGCGGATGATCACACCCGGATTTGTTGCGATCTGGTTTGCCTGGCTGATGGCCGGTGGCTCTCCGGGGCCTGCAACAATGGGGATTGCCGGAACGGCAATGAACGAAGGTCGCCGCGCTGGTCTGGTGTTTGCTTTGGGCATTTGCGCTGGTTCTGCCGCTTGGGGCATCGCCGCAACGCTGGGCCTATCAGCAATCATGCTGGCCAATGTCTGGGTGTTCGAGGTCATCCGCTATGTTGGTGTGGCCTATCTGGGTTGGTTGGCGTTCAAAGCGCTGCGCCGAGCACTGACGTCTGATGAGGTTGCTATCGGCAACCCGGTGACCGGCTTACTACGCACAATCTTTGCAAAGGGCGCAGCTATCCACCTGACCAACCCCAAGGCGATTCTGAGCTGGGGCTCGATCTATGCCATCGTCGCCCCGAATGATGCCAGCCTTTCGATGTTGCTGGGCTATTTCGCCATGCTTTACGCCGGATCGTTGTTGATCTTCATCGGCTACGCCTTCCTCTTTTCCTCTGAGCGTATGGTGCAGGCCTACCGCCGCGCTCGCCGGTGGTTCGACTTCGCCTTTGCCGGGTTCTTTGGGGTCGCGAGTTACAAGATTTTGACTGTGCGGCTGTCATGATACTCGGCATCGGCACAGATCTTGCAAATATCGACCGCATTCAGGGCACATTGGACCGGTTCGGAGATCGATTCCGCAATCGTGTCTTCACCGAAATCGAACAGAGCAAAGCGGAACGTCGCGCTGATGTTGCGGGAACATACGCCAAACGCTGGGCCGCGAAAGAGGCTTGCTCCAAGGCGCTGGGCACCGGTTTGGCCATGGGCATTGCCTGGAAGGACATGTCGGTGACCAATCTGCGCACGGGTCAGCCTGTGATGCATGTCACGGGGTGGGCGGCAGATCGGCTGAAAGAGATGACGCCCGAAGGGTATGAGGCGATTATCCACGTCACCCTGACCGACGATCACCCTTGGGCACAGGCATTCGTGGTGATCGAGGCGCGTCCGCTTCACGATGCGCCTGCGCAGTCTTGACTTGCCCCCAACCGACCCGCATGTAGCACCCCAACGAATAAACGACCGGAGAGCAGTATGGCCGAGGAAGCCAAAACAGGTAACGCCGTTTGGGAGACGATCAAAACCATCGTCTATGCCCTGCTGATCGCGGGCGTCTTCCGCACGATCCTGTTTCAGCCGTTCTGGATTCCGTCGGGTTCGATGAAGCCCACCTTGTTGATCGGGGATTTCCTGTTCGTCAACAAAATGTCTTACGGTTATTCCTACGCGTCTTGCCCCAGCCTGATCATCCCAAGCGTCGGCCTGAATGTTGACGCCGAAGATCTCTGCGGCTGGATGCAGAGCGATGAAAACACTCGTATCTGGGGCGGCGACCCCGAACGCGGTGACGTCATTGTTTTCCGCCACCCGGTCAGCGGCCGCGATTACATCAAACGTCTGATCGGTCTGCCCGGGGACCGTATTCAAGTGCGGGATGGTCAGATCATTCTGAACGGTACGCCAGTGCAACAAGAACCTGATGGTGTATTCACCGAAGTCGCCGAACCACAAGGCTCGCAAGGTTTGCGCCCACGCTGCGAAAACGGTCCTGTCGGCTTTGGCGGTGTCTGCGAAAAATTGCGTATGATCGAAACACTGCCAAACGGTGTGTCTTACGAAGTGCTGAACATCGGCAACCAGGCGGCTGACAATACCGGCATCTACACGGTTCCCGAAGGCCATTACTTCTTCATGGGGGACAACCGCGACAACTCCAGCGACAGCCGCGTGCCGCAATCCGCAGGCGGCGTTGGCTATGTGCCTTACGAAGACCTGATCGGGCGGGCTGATCGCATCCTTTTCTCATCCGCGGGCCGGTCGATGCTGTTCTTCTGGACATGGCGCGGGGATCGCTTCTTCAAGGCGGTCAATTGAAGCTTTCGACCGAGATAAAGGCGTTCCAGCAGCGTCTGGGGTATGAATTCGCCAACCCTGAACTGCTGGTGCGCGCCCTGACCCATGGATCGGTCTCGTCCTCGACACGACCCGACAATCAGCGGTTGGAGTTTCTGGGCGATCGGGTTTTGGGTCTTGTCATGGCGACTGCCCTGTTGGAAGCCGACAAAAAAGCATCCGAAGGGCAGTTGGCCCCTCGGTTCAACGCTTTGGTCCGCAAAGAGGCCTGCGCTGATGTGGCTCGGCAAATCGATCTTGGCGTGGTGCTGAAACTGGGCCGGTCCGAGATGCTGTCAGGTGGGCGCCGCAAACAGGCCTTGCTGGGTGATGCGATGGAGGCTGTGATCGCCGCAATCTATCGCGATGCCGGATTTGAGGCAGCCCGGGACGTCATCCTGCGACTGTGGGGGGATCGCGTCCACAACGTTGAAGCGGATGCGCGCGACGCCAAAACCTCGCTGCAGGAATGGGCGCAGGCGCGCGGGCAAAAGCCGCCAGCTTACGTCGAGGTCAAGCGCAGCGGCCCCGATCACGCCCCGGTGTTTACCATTGCGGCTCGGTTGCAGGACGGAACCGAAGCGCAGGCAACGGCGGGGTCGAAACGCCAGGCGGAACAAGCCGCCGCAAAGGCGCTGCTGGATCAGTTGAAATAGCAACCCTCGACAGCCCGAACATGTCACAATTCTCAATCTAACTTGAGGCCTATGGCAGACCTCGGGTCGCGGGCGTATCTGAACATCATCCGCTTTGGCCCATGTCTAAGAACAAGCGAGCAAAGCGAAATGGATACAATGAGTTGAGGCATTTCAATGCAAAACGCAAAACTGACTACCGTGAATATCGGCTTTTTGTTCATCGCCGGTTTTATCGCTACGATAGCCTTCGATTTCTGGGGGCAGGTTGTCAGCCCCGGTATCGGCTGGGCCAATCTGTCGCCCGAAGGGCTGGCCCAAAGCCTGCTGGCCAGTCTCGGCCTGCCCAGCAATGCCTTCCTTGGCTTCTTCGTGCATTTCTACCTTGTGGGTCTGATTGCGTACCCGCTGGGGTGGTTTCTGATCTTCAAGCCGATCTGGGTTAAGGTCCTTGGCCCCGTTCATATGTTCGCGGCCTCGGCCATCTATGGGTTTGGCCTTTGGGTTTTTGCCCTGGGTGGGATCACAACTTTGTCCGGATTGCCGACTTTCCTAAACTTCTCGGCGATCACTTGGGTCGCACTAGTCGGGCATGTTCTTTACGGGATCGTCATGGTTGCCGTCTTGCGCTTGATTGAGCGCCAGAACGCATGAAATGCCTGGGGGGGCGTCTAGCACGCCCCTCAGACCACCCGGATAAATCCAGTCAGCCCGGTCTTTTGGTGTTCGATGACGTGACAGTGGAACGCCCAGTCGCCCGGGTTGTCAGCGACCAACGCGATCTCGACTACCTCGTCCTTTAGCAACAGCATCGTGTCGGTCATCAGAGGCGGCAGTTGGCGCAGGTTCGACCGTATCGGCACAAAAGCCAACCCGTGCAGATGGATCGGGTGCAAGTTAGGGGATTCATTTCGCAGCCGAAGGACATAACTTTTGCCCATTTCCAGCGTTGCCAAAGGCCCAACACCCTGCGCCGCGTCGCCGGGCCATGGTTTGCGGTTGATAGACCAGAAGTTATACCCCAGCGAGCCGCAGAACCCGTTGTTGGGTTCACCACCTTCGGGGGTCCAGCCAAATACAAACTCGTGCAGCTCGGAATTGGTCAGATCGGGTTTCGCGACCGGGTTGACGGTCAGAGGGCGCAACTCTTGCAGGTCCCGTGACGCTGATGATCCGATTGCGCGCAGCTGTGCCATAGGTCTGTGCGGCTGACCGGGCAGTTTTGCCATCAGCGCAACGCTGCGCCCCTCGTCGCCGGGCATTGCAACCGCAAAATCCACCCGCTGACCGGGACCGACAAGAAGCGGCTCATCAGCGCTGGGCATTGGGATGTTAATCTCAAGCGGATGGCCATCCCACGCGATAATCCGTGCATCGCCGCCCTCAAGATGCAGTTTGTAGATACGCGTTGTGTCCGTATTTACGACTCGCAGTCGCACCAGACTGCCGGCGGCATGATCGTAGACAGGACCCTGCACCCAATTAGCGGTATGGACGTTGCCAAAGGTTCCGGCCCGTGCCGCGCCGCGCTGGGTATAGGCGGGCAGGAACGCGCCATCTTCATCCACCCGAAAATCGCGCAGGTTGATCACCTGTTCGCTGTCAAATCCGGGGTCTTGGGGTTCTGTAATCACCATGACGCCCGTCAAACCGTGGGCCATCTGCTCCATCGTCATGCAATGTGGATGATACCAGCAGGTGCCTGCATCGGGCGGAGTGAATTCATAGTTAAAGACCTCACCTTCACCCAATGGCATTTGGGTCAGGTAAGGGACGCCGTCCATGTTGTTCGCGATCCGCATGCCGTGCCAGTGCATTGCCGTGTATTCCGACAGCGTATTGCGCACGGGTAACCGCATCACTTCCCCTTGCTTGCCATACAATACCGGCGGCGGTGCGTTAGGGGACAGGCTGACCATTCCGGTCGTCACCGTATCCCGCAGGGCAAAGCTTGCTGGTTGAATGGTTAACTCCGGCGTCCCCTGCGCCAACCCGAAACCGCCCAGACCCAGCGCGCCGGCAGCGGCCCCGCTGCCCAAAAGAAACTCGCGACGTTTCATGTCTTGCCTCATTTTCCGATGGTTGCCTGGCTGGATTTGGCGCGGCTTGGAATAGGCGTGCCACCGATTTTGCATGACCGCAATGCGACAAATCCCTCTGGCCCGCGCGGCCTTTCTGCTATAGGGGTGCGCACTTGCAACCAGGAACGCCAGACACATGACCATACGCGCCGGATTTATCGCCCTGATCGGAGAGCCCAACGCAGGCAAATCCACACTGCTGAACCGCATGGTCGGGGCCAAGGTTTCGATCGTGACGCATAAGGTGCAAACCACCCGCGCCCGTATCCGCGGCGTGGCAATGGAAGGCGATGCGCAGCTGGTCTTTGTAGACACACCCGGCCTGTTCAAACCGCGTCGTCGTTTGGATCGCGCCATGGTTGCCGCGGCCTGGGGCGGGGCAGCGGATGCAGATGTCGTCGTGCTGATGATCGAGGCGCATCGCGGCATCACCGAAGGGGTCGAGCGCATCCTGGAGGGCTTGGAGGAGATTGGGCAGGGCCGAAAGATTGCGCTGGCGATCAACAAGATCGATAAGGTCCAATCTGAGGTTCTGCTGGCCCTGACAAGTGACTTGAACGCACGCTACCCGTTTTCCGAAACCTTCATGATTTCCGCTGAAAAGGGCTATGGCGTTGACGACCTGCGCAAATGGCTGGCTGCGGAATTGCCCGAAAGCCCGTGGCTGTATCCTGAAGATCAGATCGCCGATCTGCCCCTGCGCATGATTGCGGCCGAAATGACGCGCGAGAAACTTACCCTGCGCCTGCATCAGGAACTGCCCTATCAGCTGACGGTCGAGACCGAAAACTGGGAAGAGCGAAAAGACGGCTCTGCCAAGATCGACCAGATCATCTATGTCATGCGCGATGGACACAAGGGCATCGTGTTGGGCAAAAAGGGCGAGACGATCAAAGCGGTCAGTCAGGCCGCGCGGGCCGAGCTGGAAGAGTTCCTGGACCGCAAGATACATCTGTTCCTGCAGGTCAAAGTGCGTCCGAACTGGCTCGAGGAATCCGAGCGTTACTCGGAAATGGGTCTGGATTTCAAAGACGGTAATGCATGACTCGCCTGACGGCTGATTTCTGGGTCCACGCCTATCTGGCGCGGCTGCGTTTTCAGGAAATCCCGGCGTTTGTCGTAGCCCATGGCGACGATACGGCGGGTGCAGTGCTTGTCAAATTGAACACTCTGGACGGGCACGCCGTGGCGTTCCAACGCAGCTTTGATCTGATGAGCGGCGAACGTAGATGGGTCGAGCTTTCCTCCGGCGCCGAAGCAGAGGTTGACGACGCCATCACCCGGCAACGCAGTTTTGATCCGGACCTCTGGGTGATTGAAGTCGAAGACCGGCAAGGCCGACATCTGTTGGGTGAAGAGGGGTTGGACTAGCCCGCGGTTCAACGGGTCTTGGTCACTCGGGTCAAAACGTTTATTTTACCCTATACCATGTCGGTGAGGATCGCCGTACCGTTTGAACAAATTATGGGGGTGTGTGTGGCCGAAACACTCGCTGAAAAGCTTGAAAAATCAGAATTTGGGCATTGGATGCAGCGGTTTGAGGGCTTCATGGTCTTCATTGGCGTTGTCGGCCCTTTTGCCACGTTGCCGCAGCTGATCAAGCTGTACTTCACGCATTCGCAACACGCGACCGGCCAGTCTCTGCTGTCTTGGTCGCTCTATGCTGCGCTGTCATTCCTTTGGTTCGCCTACGGGCTGGTGGTCGGCAAGTTGCCCATCTATTTGGGCAACGGTATATCGATGGTGCTGAACCTCCTGATGGTTCTGGGCATCCTGATCCACGCCGGTTTAACGTTTTGACCGGCCGCCACAGTCCGGTGCTAAGACGTCACCAACCGCTGCTTTTAAGCGTGATATCGTGCCCGGTGGTGGTCAATGTCTCACCGGCGAATTGCTTTACTTTGGGTGCGAAGGCCTGAAAATAGGGTTGCGACTGCACGTGGGCCAATGTCTCAGCGCTGTCCCAGCGGCCCCAATGAACCCGGGACTTTCCGTCATCAGCGACCGCAACCTGGTAGGTGAATTTTCCGGCCGCCTCAGGATCGGCGTCGATCGCCTCGATAAAGGTGCGGATAGTGGTCTGCCATTCGGCTTCATCACCGTCATAACGGTATGAGATTGTGATGCCTCGCATGATCTGGCCTCTTGTTTAACAATATTGTTAATTAAGTGTAGGAATGCCCGCGAGTCAAGTATTCGCGGTTGCGGCTTCCCGCAATGCCGGGTCAAGTTGAGCAAGGCAAACAGTGCGAGGCCCAATTGGACTGGCGTGATCACGGCATACTTCTGACCTCTCGCGGCCATGGCGAGACAGCGGCGATAATCGAGGTCTTCACCGAAGGCCACGGTCGTCATGCTGGCGTCGTACGCGGTGGCACCAGCCGCAAGATCGCTCCGATCCTGCAACCCGGCGCGCAACTGGATGTTTTGTGGCGCGCGCGGTTGGAAGAGCATCTTGGCACATTTCAGGTTGAACCTTTGCGTTCACGCGCAGCAGCGGCGTTTTCGGGTCGGATGGCGTTGGCAGGATTGAACGCGTCCGTTGCGCTGTTGTCCTTTTGCCTGCCAGAACGTGAACCGCATCCTGCAATCTACAAACGGACCGAACAGTTGTTGGATCTGCTGGGGCAAGACGAAATCTGGCCGCTGGCTTATCTGCGCTGGGAATTGGCGTTGCTTGACGAACTGGGCTTTGGCCTGGACCTGTCGGCCTGTGCTGTGACCGGGGCGGCTGATGGGTTGGTCTATGTTTCACCCAAGACCGGCCGTGCCGTCAGTGCCAAGGGTGCCGGTGAATGGGCAGATAAGCTGTTGCCCCTGCCACCCTGTCTGCGCGGTGAAGGTCAAGCACCGGACGCTGAGATTGCCGCAGGGTTTAAAACCACCGGTTACTTTCTGGAGCACCATCTAGCCCCGTCCCTGGGGCATAACCCCTTGCCTGATGCGCGGGCAAGATTTGTGGATCAGTTCACTCGGCGGCTTTGAACACCATCTCGTGCCCGTCATCATTGCGCAGTATCAGCAGGTCGCCTGATACTTCGGACTGCGTCATCGCAATCAGCGCAGCGAAATAGAAGCCTTCGGCCTCAAGTCCGGCACAGGCCGCGCGTGTTGCGGTTAGGTCCATAATCTCGAACCAGGGGTAGGGCGCGTTCAGGGTGCCGCTATAGCTGTTGCACGGGGCGTTACCCGTGATCTTGCCCTCTTCGGGGAACTGCAACATGGCACTGGCCTCGAAAGGCTGCCCGTCAATTTCCTGCAGCACCCAAGTCTGGTCTGCAGCGCCATAGGCCGCAACGGATTCGTCCCTGTCGCACTGAAACAGGGCAATCAGGGGCAGTGTCAGGATCAGGCGTATCATACGGGTGTCTTACTTTCTTACTGGTGCCGAGGGAACCGGCGAAGCCAGCTCAGTACGGGATCTCGCCGCTGATAAGTTCTTCGCGAACGTCCAGGCGTGGCCTCCAGTTGTATCTGGTGTCCTCGCTTACCTGATCCCAAAACAACGCACCGCTGTTGCGCCATGGGTCGAGGATGATGCCGTCCTTCATCGTATCGCCCTTGGCGCTTATTGCTGCCGAGTGGTGGATGATCCGGAATGCGGTTGGCGGCGAGGTGGCCCAGTGGATGTCCAAAGTGCGGAAGTTTTCCTTCCGCAGGCGGCGGCTCATCGCCTGCGCCCAGTCGTTGCACAACCCCTTTTCCCGGAACCCGTTGATGACCTTGGCGTTGTGGATAATCGCCGGGTCTGTGACGTTCCAATCCCGCTTCAGTTGCTGCGAATAGGTGTAGGCGATGTTGGCGGCCTTTTGCGCCTCGGCGGGATCGACTTGGGGGCCAAGGTTTTCGATCGCCAGTGCCAGCTCGTCCATCTCGGTGTAGCCCGCCACAGGTTGGGTTGTGGCGCATCCGCCCAGTATCAGGGCTGCAACGGTCGCCCAAAGCGCAAATAATAGTCGGGTCATTCTGTCATCACCATCCTTGGGCCCGGTCTGGGTCGCAGCGTGCCCTAAAGGGGTTTCAACAAAAAGCAAAGGGGGAAGTTTTTTCGGTCAAGGATCAGAAAAGGTCTCTATCTGGTCACAGATCGGATGGCATGAATTTCAAACTGGGGTACGGAATAAAGAAAATGACCCGGCGCAAGGCCGGGTCTAGTTGGGGAAACGGGATGCCTAATTCCGGTTAGCCCAGCAAACGCCGTGCAATAACCTGTGCCTGAATTTCGGCAGCCCCTTCAAAAATATTTAGAATGCGCGCGTCACACAGAACGCGGCTGATTTTGTATTCCAGAGCGAACCCGTTGCCGCCATGGATCTGCAGGCCGTTGTCAGCCGCAGCCCAGGCCACACGAGCGCCAAGCAGCTTGGCCATACCGGCCTCAAGGTCGCAGCGATGACCGTGGTCTTTTTCCCAGGCCGAGAAATATGTCAGCTGACGTGCGATCATGATTTCGACCGCCATCATGGCCAGTTTGCCGGACACGCGGGGGAAGTTGATCAGCGACTTGCCAAATTGCTTACGATCCTGCGCGTATTGCATCGCGATATCCAACGCGCTTTGGGCGACCCCAATGGCGCGGGCAGCGGTTTGAATGCGTGCGCTTTCGAAGGTTTCCATAAGCTGTTTAAAGCCTTTGCCTTCTTCACCGCCCAGCAGGTTTTCACCTTTGACTTTGAAACCGTCAAAGCCCAGCTCGTATTCCTTCATGCCGCGATAGCCCAAAACTTCGATCTCACCGCCGGTCATGCCGGGGGTGGGGAAAGGGTTCTCATCTGTGCCCGGCGTCTTCTCCGCAAGGAACATGGACAGACCGCGGTGATCGGTGGTGTCCGGGTTGGTCCGGGCCAGCAGCGTCATCACATGGGTCCGCGCCGCGTGGGTGATCCAGGTTTTGTTGCCGGTGATTTCATAGTCACCGTCCGCGTTCTTGACCGCACGTGCACGCAGGCTGCCCAGATCCGAGCCGGTGTTTGGTTCGGTGAAAACTGCGGTCGGCAGAATTTCGGCGCTGGCCAGTTTTGGCAGCCAGTTGGCTTTTTGTTCATCGGTGCCGCCCGCGATTATCAGCTCGGCCGCGATTTCGGAGCGCGTACCAAGAGAGCCCACGCCGATATAGCCGCGTGACAGTTCCTCGGACACGACGCACATCGAGGCTTTGGACAGGCCGAACCCGCCGAATTCTTCGGGGATGGTCAGGCCAAAGACACCCATTTCTGCCAGTTCCTCGATGACTTCCATCGGGATCAGTTCATCTTTGAGGTGCCAGTCATGGGCGTAGGGTTCGACCTTTTCGACCGCATAGCGGCGGAACTGGTCACGGATCATCTCAAGCTCTTCGTCCAGACCCGAGGCACCGAACATGGTGGCACCGGCCTGATCTTCCATCAGCTTGACCAGACGGCTGCGGGCGGCCTGAGAATTGGCCTGCGCCATCAGTGTTTGAATTTCGGGGATCTGAAAACCGGAAAGCGCGTCCCAGCCCAGACCCATATCCTGAAGGCGGACAACCTCGCCCTGGTTCATCGGAATGCCGCCTGCAACCTGGTGCAGGTATTCGCCAAAGGCGATTTGGTGCAGCAATTGTTCGATCTCGCCGAACTTGCCATCGGCCTCCAGCGTTTCGGCCCAGCGTTGCATCTGTTTCAGCGACTGAGAATACGTGGCCAGCCATGACAAGCCATGGGCGGCGGTTTGATTGGCTTCGATCAAGGCACCGGAAACACGGCCATCGGCGGAAACCATACCGCGCACCGACTCGCGCGCACGCTCGAACACTGTTTCAACGGCGGGTGCGGCCGCACGGGTCAGCGTCAGAAGATCGGGCAAAATCGCAGGTGTTGTCATCTGGGTCATATCCTGTCCGTCATGGGCCATGAATCGTGTCCTTTTCTCGTGTCGTCTGGTCATATCATGCTGCACGTGCAGCGCAACAAAAATACGTATTACGTTGCGAAAAAGTTCTAATATTTCTCGAACGTTTTTGCAGTGCAGCGCCCGTCAGGAATGATATCAGGGGGCCATGACATTGTTTTCTTTATTACCTCCACAGGATCTTCTGCTGGCTCTGAGCGTTGCGTTTCTGGCAGGGTGGGTCAAAGGTATCGTCGGTTTTGCCATGCCGATGGTTATGGTTTCAGGGTTGAGTGTCTTTCTGCCGCCCGAGTTGGCCATCGCGGGTCTGATCCTTCCGACACTGGTAACTAATGTCTTTCAGGCTTTGGGACAGGGTGTTTCCGCGGCCGTGTCGTCGGTCAGGGAGTTTCGTATATTTCTGATTGTGGGCTTGGTGTTCCTTCTGGCCGGAGCCAAGCTGGTCACTTTGGTGCCGACATCGACCTTCCTGTTGATGATCGGCGTTCCAATCACCTTCTTTGCCTTGATCCAGGTCCTGGGTGTAAAGCTGGTGCTGAAAGAACCATCGGCCCGTGTTGAGGTTCTCATTGGGGCCGTCGCAGGATTTGTGGGCGGTATGTCTGGTATTTGGGGGCCGCCAACGGTGGCGTACCTGACGGCCCTGAACACACCGAAAGCCGTGCAAATGCGGGTACAGGGGGTTATCTATGGGCTGGGCGCAATTGCCTTGATGGTCGCCCATATGGGATCAGGTATCCTGCGGGCCGACACGGCGCCGTTCTCGGCTGCTCTGATCGCTCCAGCAGTGATCGGGATGTGGGTGGGTATGCAGTTGCAATCGAGAATCGATCAGGCGTTGTTTCGCAAAGTAACTTTGGTTGTGCTGTTGGCCGCTGGATTGAACCTGCTGCGCCGCGGTCTGATGGGTTAAGTTCTGCGGTCCATATACCGAAACGCGAAGTAAAGCCCCAGCATCAGGAAAAACAGCCCTGAGATATCGCCGATCAGAAAGGCGATGTACTCTACCCCTGCGCTGCCAAAACTCATGTTTGTCATAGCGGATGCCAAGAACGACGTGATCACGCCGACACCCATGACGCACAACCAGCAGGGTTTGCGATCGGGTCTGGGGAACAAGTCCCAACCTGCCCACTTGAGCAAGTAGAACACGGTGGGAACCGTTGTGACCGCGATGACAATTGCCAACAAGCGGCTGGGCAAAAAGACATCCGCACCCCCCAGAAATGCGAAAACTGCAAAGACACCCGGCAACAATGCGAAAATCGCGCGCCACCCCAGTAACCACGCTGCCAGGACCCTTACCCCGTGAGGCAGGAACAGCAGGCTGGCCCGGCTTGGGTATTCCGGAAAGAACACGTTTTGCAGCGGCATCAAGACCTCAAAGGTGAGGAATGATGCAACTATGTAAGCCAGTGAGGCGAAGAAAGTGTCAGAGGCCCATCTGCGCACGATTATTAGCCATCAACACGCAGGTTGGCGGTGTCACCTGGGCGCATGTACGATATACCGCCCCCGGTTGGCATTGCCGCTTTGGGACAGATAGCCTTTTTGGACCAGAGATTTCAGCGCGCGGAAGAATGTCGGACGCGAGACGCTCTGAACAAGGGTGTGCTCGATCAAACCGAATGTGCGGACTTCCTGATCGGCTTTCGACAGTTCCTCGGCCGCGTAGTAAATGTCACGCTCAACCGGAGAGAGTTGTTCCAGTCCAAGGGTCCGTTCCATACTCTGCATCAATTTGCGAAGTTCGGTCAGTTTCGAGATTTCCGTCATTTGTTTACCTGTCGTTTTCCCTGTCGCCTTTCGCGCTAAAGCGAAAGTTAGAAACTCGCCGAAACTGAATTTTTTCAGCACGTCTCATGTTGACACCCATCCCCGATGGATTACACTAGATATCTGATTAGGTTGCTCAAATCGCGAATGTGAGTGCGCGCTCATTGAGTGTCCCCAAGGTCTTTTTACTTCCTGCCCGGTGCGAAAGCGCCGGGCTTTTACGTCATAATGACACAGTGGAGTACTGCAATCTGCTGCAGCGGGCAATGAATTTGTATATGCAAGGTGCATTATACAACCACAAGAAGATTACCGCGAAGTTACTCGCCTGTGGGAAGAGGAAGGGGGCGAAAACCGCCCCCTTTGATATCAACCGATTGCGACGGCTTTGATGTCATCGTCAATAAAGGGCAGATACTGCTCGAAGTTCTCGGCAAACATCTGCACCAGTTTTTCAGCCTGCTTGTCAAATGCTGCCTGATCATCCCAAGTGCGGCGCGGATCCAGCAGAACTTCGGCAACGCCGGGAACCGAGACCGGGACGTCAAAGCCGAAATTAGCATCCTTACGGAACTCGGCGTCGCGCAACGAACCTTCCAGCGCCGCGGTCAGCAGTGCGCGGGTTGCGCGGATCGGCATCCGGCTGCCAACGCCATAGGCGCCGCCGGTCCAGCCGGTGTTCACCAGCCAGCAAGTTGCACCGTGTTGAGCGATCTTGTCGCGCAGCAGGTTGCCGTACTCTTCCGGGCGACGCGGCATGAAGGGCGCGCCAAAGCAGGTTGAGAACGTGGGCTGAGGCTCGGTGACGCCACGCTCGGTTCCTGCAACTTTCGACGTGAAGCCAGACAGGAAGTGATACATCGCTTGTGCCGGTGTCAATCGCGCGATCGGAGGCAGAACACCAAATGCATCACAGGTCAGCATGATGATGTTCTTGGGGTGCCCACCCAGCGCGCTGCTCGAGGCGTTCGAGATATACTCCAGCGGATAGGCGCAGCGCATGTTCGCGGTCAGTGAGTCATCCTCGAAATCCAGCTCCTTGGTTTCGGGGTCAAAGACCATGTTCTCTATCACAGTGCCGAATTTGCTGGTTGTCGCATAGATTTCCGGCTCGGCTTCAGCATTCAGATTGATGGTCTTGGCATAGCAACCGCCTTCGAAGTTGAAGGTGCCGCGATCCGACCAGCCATGCTCGTCATCGCCGATCAACGTGCGGGCAGGGTCTGCCGACAGGGTGGTCTTGCCAGTGCCGGACAGGCCAAAGAACACCGCGGTGTCGACAGGGTTGCCAACGGCGTGGTTGGCCGAGCAATGCATCGGCATAACGCCTTTTTCGGGCAGCATGTAGTTCAGCAGGGTGAAGACAGACTTTTTGTTCTCCCCCGCGTACTCGGTGCCGCCAATCAAGATCAGCTTGCGGTCGAAGTTCAGCGCAATCACGGTCTCACTGTGGCAGCCATGGTTGGCCGGGTCGGCCTGGAAGCTGGGGCAGTTGATGACGGTGAAATCTGCAATGAACTCTTCCAGATCTTCGCGATCCGGACGGCGCAGCAAGTGGCGGATGAACAGGTTGTGCCATGCCAGTTCGGTGACCATGCGCACATTGATCGAATAGGCGGGATCGGCGCCGCCGACAAGATCCTGCACAAAGTAGTCACGGCCCTTCATATGCTCGATCATATCGGCATACAGCGCGTCAAACCCTTCGGGGGTCATCGCGGCGTTGTTTTCCCACCAGATTGTGTCGGCAACACTGTCGGTTTTGACGACGTGTTTGTCCTTGGGCGAACGGCCGGTGAATTTGCCGGTGGTGACCAGGAATGCGCCGCCATTGCCAAGAGTGCCTTCGCCGCGCTTCAGCGCTTCTTCGATCAGCGCCGGTTCCATGAAGTTGTAATAGACATTGCCCAGACCCTCGATGCCCTGATCTTCGAGGCGGAATTGCGGGTTAACCCGTCCAGATGTCATGCGTTTCTTCTCCTGTGGCGGCGCGTCGGCGGTTGGGCCGGGGGGCGCACTTGGGGCAGTATACCGGGAAAAACCGGCGGATAAGCGGGTCTTAACATGGTCGTTTGGGGCATGAACAGGACGGTTTGGCGCAGTTAGCGCAACCAAGTTAAAGTTTAGCGCCACCACTAATTTCCTGTCGGAAAACAAGGCGCTTTTCCGCGCGCATTAACGGCTTTTTTGCCGCATCTGTGTGACAACAATCTCACGATTCGCAGATACGGATTGATTCGCGGCCATAAAAACGACAAAGATGCCCTACTAATAAGCGAATTATTGCGTGAGTGAGCAGGAATAGGGGTTAACCCGATGTCGAAGATTGCATTGGTGGACGACGACAGAAATATTCTGACGTCCGTATCCATGACACTCGAAGCCGAAGGGTTCGAGGTTGAAACTTATAATGATGGGCAGGCGGCGCTGGACGCTTTCAACAAGAAACTGCCTGATATGGCTGTTCTGGATATTAAGATGCCGCGGATGGATGGGATGGATCTGTTGCAGCGGCTGCGGCAGAAAACTCAGATGCCGGTGATATTCCTTACCTCCAAAGATGACGAAATAGATGAGGTTCTTGGCCTGCGCATGGGCGCGGACGACTACGTCAAGAAACCCTTTTCCCAGCGTCTTCTGGTTGAACGCATCCGCGCGCTGCTGCGCCGGCAAGAGGCGACAACTGGCGATGTGGCAACCGCCAACACAGGTGACGCCAAGGTTATGGAACGCGGCGATCTGCGGATGGATCCTCTGCGCCATGCGGTC
Organism: Ruegeria sp. CDSC054; assembly: GCF_059610645.1. Lineage (NCBI taxonomy): Bacteria > Pseudomonadati > Pseudomonadota > Alphaproteobacteria > Rhodobacterales > Roseobacteraceae > Ruegeria > Ruegeria sp. CDSC054. The sequence continues at coordinate 109,862 of NZ_JBXWOA010000014.1, forward strand.
AGCTGGAAGGGCTCGGACGTATCTTTGACCGTCACCGAGTTTCTGTTGTTGCAAGCGTTGGCTCAGCGACCGGGCTTTGTCAAAAGCCGCGATCAGCTGATGGATGTGGCCTATGATGATCAGGTCTATGTAGACGACCGTACGATCGACAGCCACATCAAGCGGCTGCGCAAGAAAATGCGCGCCGCAGATCCCGAGTTTTCGGCGATCGAAACACTGTACGGAATTGGGTACAGGTACAACGAAGAATAGGCGTGGCCAAATACTAGGGGTAACCAAGTCTCGTGCGCGATACGGAACAAGCCAGCGAATTGCGGGACGGTGATGTCGTTCTGGGGGATGATTGGGTCATCCCGCAGGATCCCGAGTCAGCCGAACTTCGGCACGCGCGCCGCCGCCGCGGCTTCTTTGCAATGCGCGGCTCGCCGCTTGCGCGCAAGATCATCACGCTCAACCTGATCGCCTTGGTGATCCTTGTCACAGGGTTGCTGTATCTGGACGATTCCCGTGATGAGCAGGTTCAGCAGACCGCGCGCAATCTGATCGGGGATGCGCAGTTGGTCAGCAACGTGTTCGAAGCACAGTTGCGCCAGACAGCATCCGGCCTGTCACAGGATGCCGGCACACTGGACGTAAAGGACACGCTGGAGGGCCTCACATTGCCCCAAGGGGGCGAGGTCTTTGTCTATGACGAACGGGGAACTCTGATTGGATGGGCGCGTGGCGCAGCATCCGAGCAGGCGCTGCTAGCGTCCGAGTCCGAGGTTCAGACCGGCAGTACCTTGATCAGCGACGCCTTGAACGCCGTGTGGACGGGTTTGTCGCGCGTGTTCACCTCCACAGAACCCAGCGAAGCGCCTACTCTGGCGCAACGGGTTCAGACCATAGTTCCCGGCGCACTGCAGGGGCAGATGCAGGTGCAGGCCGTCAAGGATGACTTTGGCGAAACGGTCATTGTTGCAGCCGCCCCGATCCTGCAAGATGGCGTCGCGGTAGGGGCCGTTGCCATGGCCGGGCCATCCGGAGAGATTGACGCCCTCGCCCGTCGCGAGCAGGAGCGCATCCTTCAGATGTTTGTTGTCGCGCTTCTTGTGTCGATCGGACTTAGCCTTGTTCTCGCCTCTACCATCGCAAACCCGTTGGCGGATCTTGCGGCGGCCGCCGAACTGGGTAAGGACCGGGGCGCCGGAGTGAACCCCGGCCGTATCCGCATCCCAGACCTGACCGCGCGTCCGGATGAAATCGGTCTGCTCAGCCGCGCGCTGCGGGGTATGGTCACCGCGCTTTATAACCGAATTGACGCGAACGAACAGTTCGCCGCTGATGTCGCGCATGAGATCAAGAACCCTCTGGCCAGCCTTCAGTCTGCCGTGGGCACGTTACGAATGGTCAAACGCGATGACCAACGTGAAAAGCTGATGGGTGTGATCGAACATGATGTTCGCCGTCTGGACCGTTTGGTCAGCGATATCTCGAACGCGTCCCGTCTGGATGCCGAACTGGTCAAGGAAGAAGAACAGCCGTTTGATCTGGTGAAGCTGGTTGGCAATATCAGCCAGTATCTGGGTGAAGATGCGCGGGCAAAGGGCATCGACTATATAACGGATCTGCCGCCCAATCCGATCGTAATCAACGGGCTGGAGGCGCGGCTGGCGCAGGTTTTTGTCAACCTGATTACCAATGCCACCTCGTTCTGCGAGGAAAGCGATGCGATCCGTGTCTGGGTCCGACGGCGCGAAAACAGGGTGCTGGTCGTGGTCGAAGACACCGGCCCCGGTATTCCTGAACAAGCCCTGACCAAGGTCTTCAAAAGGTTCTATTCCGAGCGTCCCGCCGAACACTTCGGAAACAACTCGGGCCTGGGGCTGGCAATCTCAAAGCAGATTGTCGAAGCACATGGTGGTGTGATCTGGGCTGAGAACATCCGACCAACCGACGCCGATATCACCTCGGACCCGCTGGGTGCGCGATTTGTTGTCGGGTTGCCTGTGTAAATTATGAACGCCCCGTCAATTTATGATTTGGAAGAACAGGACAGTGCCATACTCCACGCCAGTTGTGTGGCTGTCGGCGGGCGCGGTCTGCTGATTGTTGGCGCGGCAGGGGCGGGAAAATCCGCGCTGGTCTTGCAGATGATGGCGCTGGGTGCCGAACTTGTCGGTGATGACCGCGTGGCTTTACACAATAGCGGCGGTGAAGTGACCGCTGATGCGGCCCCGAATATCCGCGGCGTTGTTGAGGCCCGCGGTATCGGATTGTTGCGCGCGCCACCCGTAGGACCCGTGGATTTGCGATATGTGGTGGATCTGGACCAAAGGGAAGAAGCACGTTTGCCAGATCCGATCTCGATCCGAGCCCTGAGGCAAACAATCCCCTTGCTTCGCGGTAGCGGCGTTCCCAATTTGGCTTCAGCATTGATGCAACTGATGAAAATGGGGCGCGTAAACCCGGAATGGCCCAGCAAATGAAACAACAGCGGCGGATCGTTTTGATCACCGGCCCTTCGGGCGCTGGGCGGACGACGGCGATCCGTGTGCTTGAAGATTTGGGGTTCGAGGCCATCGACAATTTGCCGATGGGCCTTTTGATGCGCTTGTTGGACGGTCCGGAAAACGATCGGCCCATGGCATTGGGCATCGATGCCCGAAATCGCGATTTCTCGACCATTGGGTTCATTGATCTTGTTATGCGGCTGCGGCGGACCGAGCAGGTCGAGCTTACGGTTCTCTATCTTGATTGCCGAAACGAAGTGCTGCTGCAGCGGTTCTCGGAAACCCGAAGACGCCATCCCGTTGCGGCCAACGCAGGTCCTGAAGCCGGTGTGCTGCAGGAAAAAGAGCTGTTGGCCCCGATCCGTGAAATTGCCGACATTCTGATCGACACCAGCCAGATCAACGTTCACCAGTTGCGCAAGGAGGTCGAGCATTGGTTCGCTCCGGAAGGCGGCCGACATCTGGCGGTATCCATCGAGTCCTTTTCGTACAAACGCGGCTTGCCGCATGGGTTGGACATGGTTTTTGACTGCAGGTTTCTGGCCAACCCCTATTGGCGTCCGGAATTGCGCGCGGAAGACGGTCGAAACCCGGATGTCGCGCGCTATGTTCAGTCAGACGAAAACTATGCACCGTTCTTCGACCGCGTTGTCGATCTGTTGCAAACACTGCTACCGGCATATCGCGCCGAAGGTAAAGCGCACCTATCCGTGGCCTTCGGGTGTACCGGAGGGCAACACAGATCGGTCGCAACCGCAGAAGCGGTCGCAAAGGCCCTTGCACAGGAGGGGCAGCAAGTGGCAATTAGGCACCGCGAAATGGAACGTCGATCGTTGAATGAGAGGCCGGATTGATCGGGATCGTACTCGTAGCACATGGCGGGCTGGCTCAGGAATATCTGGCCGCAATGCAGCATGTTGTCGGAAAGCAACCTGGACTGGCCGCAATCTCGATCGAGGCTGACCACGACCGGGAAGCCAAGCAGTCGGAAATCTGCACCGCCGCTGACGGTGTGGATGTCGGCGACGGCGTGGTTGTTGTCACGGATCTGTTTGGCGGCAGCCCGTCGAATCTGAGTCTGAAGGCCTGCACCCCGCAGGACCGCCGTATCCTCTACGGTGCAAATCTGCCTATGCTGATAAAATTGGCCAAAAGTCGCCACCTGCCGATCGGGGATGCGGTTCGGCGGGCTATGGAGGCTGGACGCAAGTATATCAATGCCCAAAACGTGACGTTGGATTAAGACCGGATTGATTAAGAATGACCAACCGAAGCTTGAAAATAATCAATGAAAAAGGCCTGCACGCCCGCGCCTCGGCTAAGCTGGTCGAAGTGGTCGAGGGGTTTGACGCCCAGGCAGAGGTGTCCAAAGACGGGCTTTCTGCATCAGGGGACAGCATCATGGGTCTTTTGATGTTGGCAGCGTCTCGCGGAACGACTATTGACGTCGAGACGTCCGGACCGGATGCTGAGGCGTTGGCGGATGCATTGGAAACCCTTGTGAACGGAAAGTTCGGGGAAGGGTTCTGATCCTGCCAGTCGCGATACGAAGAACGGGAAAACCAGGAATTGGCGCAAACGACGCACGAGACCAAGACAGCCCCTGTGGTGGACGGGGCAGAAGATCAGGGCGAAATCTATGATCGCAGAACCCTGACCTACGCGAACTCCTTCGACGATGTCTGGACGTCTACAGCCATCCGCGCCATTGAATGGTGTACGGGTAAGCTGACTATCCTGCGGATGGTCAACAAGTTCGAGAAGAAGAACGAATACTATCGCGGCCAGCGGTTCTGGGGCGGCGCGCTTGAGGTTATGGGCATCAACCTCACTACTCCGAAGGAACAGTTTGCAAATATCCCGAAAACCGGACCCGTAGTTGTCGTGGCCAACCACCCGCATGGCATGGTCGACGGTATGATTCTGGCGGAACTGATCGGACAGGTTCGCAATGACTATCGTATCCTGACCCGTTCTGTCCTGACCGGGTTGGACGAGGCGGCGACCTCGTTCATGATCCCGGTTCCCTTTCCACACGACCCCGAAGCGCAAACCAAAATGCTTGAGATGCGCGGCAAGGCGATGGAACACCTGAAGGAAGGTGGCGTTGTTGCTCTGTTCCCGTCAGGTGTGGTGATGTCCTCGGACGACTGGTTCGGTCCTGCGCAAGAGCAGGAATGGAATGTGTTTACCGCCAAGATGATCCGCCGATCTGGCGCGCAGGTGGTCCCGATTTTCTTCCCCGGCAGCAATTCGCGCGCCTATCAGATTGCCAACAAGCTGTCGCCGATCTTACGGCAGGGGCTGCTGTTGCATGAGATCGTCCGCTCTTGCAACAAGCCGCAATCTCCGGTGATTGGCGAACCGATTTCGGACGAGGATATGAAGCTGTTGGAAAGTGATCCGCGCGGTTACATGGCGTGGCTCAGAAAGCGCACAATGGCGCTTGGTAAATCACGCAATCCCTGATCCGCACTTCATCTGGCTGAATAAATCCCGGGAGTGAGCCCGGATGAAAGCCGGGCGAGGGGGCTGGCCCCTCTAGCGCGTTGGGACCGGAGTTTCACCTCTGTAGTCATAAAACCCGCGTTCGGTCTTGCGGCCCAACCAGCCGGCTTCGACGTATTTCGTCAACAGTGGACAAGGCCGGTACTTGGTGTCTGCCAATCCGTCATGCAACACGTTCATGATCGCCAGGCAAGTGTCCAGCCCGATGAAATCAGCCAGTTCCAGTGGCCCCATCGGGTGGTTTGCACCCAGCCGCATCGATTGGTCAATCGACTGCACGCTGCCGACCCCTTCGTAGAGGGTGTAGACAGCCTCATTGATCATCGGCATCAGAATGCGGTTCACGATGAAGGCTGGGAAGTCTTCCGCGCTTGCTGCGGTTTTGCCAAGCCGGTCCACAACCGCCTTACACGATTTGAACGTCTCTTCATCCGTGGCAATCCCCCGGATCAGCTCGACCAGCTGCATCACGGGCACCGGGTTCATGAAATGGAACCCCATAAAGCGTTCCGGCCGATCCGTTCGGCTGGCCAGGCGGGTAATCGAGATTGAGGACGTATTGGATGTCAGAATCGTATGGGGCAGAAGATGCGGCTGCAGGTCTTCGAAAATCGCCTGTTTGATTGCTTCCCGCTCGGTTGCGGCTTCGATCACCAGATCGGTCTGACCCAACTGGGGCAGCTCCAACGTCGTGTTGATCCGGCTCAGCGTGGCTTGCATCATTTCGTCCGAGATTTTGCCTTTTGATGCCTGTCGGGCCAGATTGCCTTCAATCGTCGCCACGGCGCTGTCCAGCGCGTCCTGCGAGACATCGTTCAGCAGAACGTCATACTCTGCCAGCGCCAGAACATGAGCAATGCCATTGCCCATCTGACCTGCGCCAATCACTCCGACCGATTTTACATCCATGTTCAGGTGCCTTTGTGTCTCGGGATATGGCGACAGTATCGACAGATCGGGGCGGGCGGCAAGGGGATCGGACCGATCGATTTTGCTTCAAATGCGCACATTAGGATTTTCTCAAGACTAGCGGCTGCAAGATGGCAACCGGGTGAAAAATGGGTGAGTGATATGAGCTATCATCAAACAGGCTCGGGGGGACCCGGGCACGAGGTATGCCAATATGACGGATCGCGCCTGTGGTTTCGTGGCGCTCGGCGTGTTCTGGATCAACCTTACGCGGCCTGCGTCGGCGGGGATGAGACATTTGGGCGATTCGTCGACCAACCATTCTCTGCTATTCTCGAAGACGGGCTTGAAAGACGCGTTCTGAACTTTGGATGCCTGTTCAGCGGCGTTGATGCGCTGTGCGATGACAGGGGGTTATGCGATTTGCTAAGAGGCGCAGATCTGTGCGTCATGCAGGCGCCAGGGCTTCTTGGGCAGTCCAACCAATTTTATCGCGTTCATTCCAGGCGTAACGACCGGTTTTTGGCGCCAACGAAGGATTTGATCAGCCTGTATCCCGAAATTGACTTCACCGAGGTTCATTTCGTGCGCCACCTGATGACCTGCCTGCAAAATGTTCGCGACGCGCGCATCGAAGTTGTTCTGGACGAACTGCGCCGAAACTGGGTTCGGAAGATCGGTGATTTTTTGCAAGGCCTGGAAACCCCGGCGATCCTCTTGCGGCTGCAGGTCCTTCGAGGAGAGCAGGGTGTGCATCACATTGACTTCGCTGATGCCGACGTAACGGATCAGATGATCCAGTTCGTTGGCAAATCCTGCACGGATATCGTCGACGTCAAAACCCATGTGTGCGGCCAGTCTGACGAGATTGAGGACATGTTGTTCGGTACACTGCAACAGCCAATGGCAGAGCACATGATTGGCCCAGCTGCCCATCGGGCGATTGCGGCAGCTTTGATGGGGCCAATACGCAATCTGCATTAATAAAAGGCCCGCCTTTAAGCGGGCCTTTCCAAATTTCGCGATGAAAAAGCTAAGCCAGCGGTTAGCCGAGTTTCTCGGTCAGTTCTGGCACGGCCTGGAACAGGTCTGCAACCAGCCCGAAATCCGCAACCTGGAAGATTGGCGCTTCTTCGTCCTTGTTGATCGCAACGATGACTTTCGAGTCTTTCATACCAGCCAAGTGTTGAATCGCGCCCGAGATGCCGATCGCGACATACAGATCGGGTGCAACAACCTTACCGGTCTGACCGACCTGCCAGTCGTTCGGTGCATAGCCCGAGTCCACGGCGGCGCGCGATGCGCCAACAGCGGCGCCCAGCTTGTCAGCAAGACCTTCGATCAGTTTGAAGTCCTCTTCCGAGCCGACACCACGGCCGCCCGAGACAACAACGCCAGCCGAGGTCAGTTCCGGACGATCGCTCGCGGCAACCTTGTCCTCGACCCATGACGACAGACCTGGGTTGTCACCGACCGAGATGGTCTCAACCGCAGCCGAGCCGCCTTCGCCAGCCGCGTCAAAGGACGCGGTACGGAAGGTGACGACTTTCTTGGCATCGTGTGACTTCACGGTCTGGATCGCGTTGCCCGCATAGATCGGACGCTCAAAAGTCGAGCCGTCAACCACGCCAGATGCATCCGAGATCACCATCGCGTCCAGCAGGGCTGCAACGCGCGGCATCACGTTCTTGGCGTCGGTGGTCGCTGGGGCAACGATGTGCTCATAACCATCAGACAGACCGACGATCAGGGCCGCGGTCGATTCAGCCAAGCGGTGGCCCAGCGACGCGTCTTCGGCAACCAGTACCTTGGACACACCGTCGATTTTGGCGGCGGCTTCACCGGCAGCGGCGGCAGAACCGCCCGCGGCCAAAACGGTGATGTCACCCAGTGCCTTTGCGGCAGTGACAGCCTTGGCGGTGGCGTCCATCGCCAGTTCGCCGTTGTTGACTTCTGCGAGAAGAAGAACAGCCATTACACAGCCCCCGCTTCTTTGAGTTTCTCGACCAGCTCATCAACCGAGCCGACGACGATACCAGCAGCACGTGCCGGCGGCTCTTCGGTTTTGACGACTTCCAGACGCGGCGTGACGTCGACGCCGTAATCGGCGGCGGTTTTCTCGTCCAGCGGCTTTTTCTTCGCCTTCATGATGTTCGGCAGAGACGCATAGCGCGGCTCGTTCAAGCGCAGGTCAACAGTGACGATGGTCGGCATCTTGACGCTGATGGTCTGCAGGCCGCCGTCAACTTCACGGGTGATCTTGGCGCTGTCGCCTTCGATGTCCAGCTCGGATGCGAAGGTGCCTTGCGACCAGCCCAGCAGGGCCGACAGCATCTGACCGGTAGCGTTCATGTCGTTGTCGATCGCTTGCTTACCAGCCAAAACGATGCCGGGTTGCTCTTCCTCGACCACTTTGGCCAAGATCTTGGCAACGGCCAGCGGTTCGATGTCTTGATGGACGTCATCGGCGGCAACAACCAGAATGGCGCGGTCAGCACCCATGGCCAGTGCGGTGCGCAGGGTTTCCTGCGATTGCTTGACGCCAATCGAAACCGCAACGATTTCGTCAGCCTTGCCCGCTTCTTTCAGGCGAATCGCTTCTTCCACAGCGATTTCGTCGAACGGGTTCATCGACATTTTGACATTGGCGAGATCAACACCGCTACCGTCCGCTTTCACGCGAACTTTCACATTATAGTCAATCACGCGTTTGACAGGCACGAGTACCTTCATTTTGCGCTTGCTCCTCACAAAAAACGGTAAGCCGCGAAGCGACTCCACCAATGCTCTCGGGGGACTGAATAGCGTCTCAGTTCACGCTGCAACAGGGCAAAATCGTCACGTCATGAACTTGAGACGTCGCGTTTCATGTATTTTGACGCAACGGCGTGAAATTTTATTGCTTTGGTGGCCGGTGCTAGAGCTTTGGGCCCCACCCGTTTGGCTGGGGTTTTGCTTTGTTGGTCGCTGCAGGGTTCGCCGGATCCCGCGCCAACTTCAGCGGTTTGCGCCCGGAACCCACAAAACGTCCGCAGTGCCGTTTTCGTTGGCGCAGCGGGCGGCAACGAAAAACCAGTCACTCAGGCGGTTGAGATATTTCACCGCGACTGCGTTCACGGGCTCCATGTTGGTCAGCTCGACCGCAAGGCGTTCGGCGCGGCGGGATACGGTTCTGCAGACATGCAGATTCGCTGCCAGGCGCGACCCGCCGGGCAAGATGAAGCTGCGCAGTGGCTCCAGCGTTTCATTCATCACGTCAATCTCGGCTTCTAGCCGATCAATCTGAGATGCAACGATGCGAAGGGGCGGATAATCGGCCTCGGCGTCTTTTTCCATGTCGGGGCGACAGAAATCTGCGCCCAGATCAAACAGGTCGTTTTGAATACGCGCCAGCGCGGCATCAACGTCGCCTTCCGCCTCGGTCCGCGCCACGCCAACAAATGCGTTCAGTTCGTCAACGGTTCCATAAGCTGCCACGCGACCAGAATACTTGGCGACACGTTCGCCGTTACCCAGCGCAGTTTTTCCATCATCGCCGGTGCGGGTGTAGATCTTGTTCAGAACGACCATTTATTAAACTCCTTGTCCGCGCAGGTGGACGTAGAGCACGATCAGCACCACAGCAATGAACTGGAACAGAATGCGAAGGCGCATCATCTTGTTGCTTTTCATCGCAGCAGCTTTGCCGCTTTTGCCGAAATTGGAGATGCCGATCGCCAGCACGACGACGACCGCCGCCATGGCCAACAGCAAAATGACCATCAAAAGGTCCATAAGCACACCGTCCGCGTTTCTTGTTTCGTTTGGCTATCATCTAGCCTCATGTACATGAAAAGCGAACGGGTAATTTCGCCTCAGACGTCCGACAGAATGCGGTCGATGGTGCGGGTGGGCAAAAGGCGGCGCAGATACCCGGCGATATAGGTTGGGGTGGTCACATAGTAGCGCGCGCGCGGCCTTTTTGATTCAACCGCATGGGCCAGCTTGTCGGTCACCGCTGATGCAGGCAGTTCGAAACGATCCGGACCTGAGGATTCATACAGTCTTTTCAACAGAGAAGCCTCGTATTTTTCGCGCAGGGCCGAGTTCTCCCAGTTGATGAAACGTTCAAAGAAGGGGATCGAATTCTCGCGGATTTTCGACGTGATTGGGCCGGGTTCGATCAGAATGGCCTTGATGTTCGTTCCGGCAAGTTCCAGACGCAGCGTGTCGGTAAGGCCTTCAATGGCATATTTTGTGGCGACATATGCGCCGCGCCATGGAAAGGCCACCAGGCCCAGAACCGACGAATTCTGAACGATTCGCCCATGTCCTTGCGCGCGCATGACTGGAATCACCAGCCGTGTCAGTTCATGCCAGCCAAAAAAGTTGGCCTCGAATATCACACGGAGCCCTTCGGTCGGCAGATCTTCAACTGCGCCGGGCAAGCCGTGCGCACCGTTGTTGAACAGCGCATCCAGGGTACCTCCGGTGGCCTCAAGCACTTCGGTCAGGCCTGATGCGATACTTGCGGCGTCGGTATAGTCGATGCGCGGGCTTTCAAAGCCTTGCGCACGCAGCCGGTCGCAATCACGCTGCTGGCGGCAGGATGCAAAGACACGCCAGCCGCGCGCACGCATACCGTGTGCCGCGTCCAGGCCGATGCCGGACGAGCAGCCGGTGATAAGAATGGTTTTCTGCATGATCTTCCTGACCTTCAATTCAGGCCAAAGCTATTGCGAGGTGCGGGTCAGGACAATGACGGTGCAGCGTCAGTTTTGAATTTTTCGAACCAGTGAGGCTGAAATCCAACCGACCTGTTGCGCGGGCAACACGCGCAGGCGCAGCCAGCCGGTTCCGGAATCACTTAGCACCTCGACCTTCTGTCCGATGGCCGCTTTGCCGACAATTGGGTAAATGGTACCGGGTCCATCGCGCATGTTCACCCGTGTTCCCGAGATTTCGCGGATGTCTTTTTCAGGTTCGGGAATCGCCTCAGCCTCTGATGTTTCCGGCAGGGGCGCTTCATCGGTCTGACGCAAACCCGCTACGCCGTCTTCCAGCGAAGCAAGCGTGATGTTTGCGCTCTGATCATCGAACACCGAGATGCCGGACAGAGACTGAAGGCTGGCTGGTTCGGCCACGATCTGCACGATCTCTTCGGGTTCAGGTTGGGGTTGTGCGCGCACCGTCGGTGCCCGAACGGCCACATTGGTCACAAGCTCTTCGGTCACAAGCTCTTCAACCCGAGCGGGTGCTACTGCTGCAGGTTGGGATACAGAGGCAACGCGCACAGGTTGATCGCTCCGCAAGCCGCGCGGTTCGAAATTTGGTCCACCGCTCATAACGTAAAAACACCAGCCAAGTGCAGTGAAAGTCAGAATAATAAGGCGCGTCATAGCGCATCCCCCAGGTCAATCGTTAGGTACAAGAAATCGGCAGCAGTCTAATGAAGACAGCCTACCATATTTCAGGGTCCGAGTCGAAAACCGGGGGAATTCCGGGACTTGTCTCCCCCTGTTGCAAAAAGCACGACTTGTCCCCAGCAAAATCTAAGCTGATTGCTTTACCAGCGCGCGCTTGCGGCGTATCACATCATATATGAACGATACGATCGACGACCCCAATATGGAGGCCCCCGACAATGGGGGCGAGGTAGCTGAACCGCTGCGCCGCGCGATTGGCGAACGCTATCTGACCTATGCGCTGTCCACCATCATGCACCGGGCATTGCCCGATGCGCGCGATGGGCTGAAGCCTGTGCACAGGCGAATCCTCTATGCAATGCGCGAGCTTCGACTCAGTGCAACGGGCGGGTTCCGCAAATCCGCCAAGATTTCCGGCGACGTGATGGGTAACTATCACCCGCATGGCGATGCCGCGATCTACGACGCGATGGCGCGTCTGGCGCAGGATTTCAACGTCCGTTACCCGTTGGTTGACGGGCAGGGCAACTTTGGCAACATCGACGGTGATAACCCGGCGGCCTCGCGATACACCGAAGCGCGGATGACCATCGTGGCCGAAGCCCTGCTGGAAGGGTTGAACGAAGACGCGGTCGATTTCCGCGACAACTATGATGGCACGCTAAGCGAACCGGTCGTGCTGCCTGCGCAGTTCCCGAATCTGTTGGCTAATGGATCCAGCGGCATCGCGGTTGGCATGGCGACGAATATTCCGCCGCATAACATCTCAGAGCTCTGCGACGCCTGTCTGCATCTGATCAAGACGCCGGATGCGCGCGATGATACTTTGCTGAACTACGTGCCCGGTCCGGATTTCCCGACCGGGGGTGTGATCGTTGAGCCACCCGAGAACATCGCGCAGGCCTACCGCACCGGACGAGGATCGTTCCGTCTTCGCTGTAAGTTCGAGGTTGAAGATCTGGGTCGGGGTCAATGGCAGATCGTTGTCACCGAGATTCCGTATCAGGTTCAGAAATCCAAGCTGATCGAAAAGATCGCCGAGCTGATCCAGACCAAGAAAATCCCGATCCTCGCCGATGTGCGCGACGAATCCGCCGATGATATCCGCCTGATCCTTGAACCACGGTCCAAGAATGTGGACCCCGAGGTGTTGATGGGGATGCTCTATCGCAACTCGGATCTTGAGGTTCGGTTTAGTCTGAACATGAACGTGCTGATCGACGGGGTGACGCCCAAGGTCTGCTCGATGAAGGAAGTGCTGCGCGCATTCCTTGATCACCGGCAAGAAGTGTTGCTGCGCCGCTCGCGTCACCGCATGGCCAAGATCGACCACCGGTTGGAGGTCTTGGAAGGCTTTATCGTCGCCTTCCTGAACCTCGATCGTGTGATCGACATCATCCGTTACGACGACGATCCCAAAGCCGCGCTGATGCGCGAGGATTGGGGCATCGACCATATCCGCGCCACCAGCGAGGCCGACTATGTGTCGCCCAAGCCGGGCGAGGGCGAATTGTCTGAGGTTCAGGTCGATGCGATCCTCAACATGCGTCTGCGGTCCTTGCGCCGTCTTGAAGAGATGGAACTGGTCCGCGAACGTGACGCATTGATGCTGGAACGCGCCAATCTCGAAGACCTGCTGGCCGACCCGGCCCTGCAATGGGCCAAAATCGCCGAGCAGTTGAAAGAGACCAAGAAGACTTTTGGCAAAGACTATGAAGGTGGCGCGCGTCGAACCCAATTCGCTGAGGCCGGGCAAGTTGAAGAAGTACCGCTTGAGGCGATGATCGACAAAGAACCGATCACGGTTGTCTGCTCTCAGATGGGCTGGATTCGCGCCATGACCGGTCACATCGACCTGAAGCGCGAGTTGAAGTTCAAGGACGGCGATGGCCCGCGTTTCATATTCCACGCTGAGACGACTGACCGCTTGCTGGTGTTTGCCTCGAACGGGCGATTCTACACGCTCAGCGCCGCCAATCTGCCGGGCGGGCGCGGTATGGGCGAACCGCTGCGCCTGATGGTCGACTTGCCGAACGAGGCGCAGATCATCGACATCCTGATCCACAAGCCAGGGCGCAAGCTGTTGGTGGCGTCAGACGCGGGTAACGGTTTCATGGTGCCCGAAGATGACGTTTTGGCCCAGACCCGCAACGGTAAGCAGGTGCTGAACGTCAAAGCTGACGAGACGGCGATGATCTGTAAGCCCGTTTCGGGCGATCACGTCGCGGTCGTGTCGCAGAACGGCAAGTTCCTTGTGTTCCCAGTGGAAGAGCTGCCGGAAATGGGGCGCGGTAAGGGCGTACGCCTGCAAAAATACAATATGGCGCGCGGCCGACAGGGGACACTGGAACTGGATGGTGGTCTGTCCGACATCACGACCTTCAACTGGGAAGAGGGGCTGAGGTGGTCCATGGGCGGTGACAAAACGCGGCACGAGGCGGACATGTCACAGTGGCTGGCCAAACGGGCCAGCGTTGGGAAAAAAGCGCCTTATGGTTTCCCGCGCGACTATAAATTTTCGTGAGTAAGCGCGCAGGCAAGTGGATTTCTGCCGATACGGCTTGGCACAAGCCGTATCGTTGCGCTAGATCAAAGAAAAACAGGCATATCGAGACGAGAACATGTTGCGAGCTTTGACCCTGATTACCGGACTGGCCCTGATGGGCGCGTGCACGCAGACACAGGTTTACGAAGAGCCTGAGTCGCTGGGCGAATTCAAATTGCGCGTCAATTATGCCTTTGCTGAAAAGGCCCGGAAGGGGCCGGTGTCGCGGGAAGCGACGCCTAAAGAGTGGGAAGACGCCATTCAGAACGCCGTGAATATTCGGCTTGGCCGGTATGAGGGCGCCCAGGAATACGACATAGGAATCAGTCTTGAAGGGTTCATGCTGGCCCCTCCGGGTGTGCCGGTGATCTACAACCCCAAAAGCACGGCAATCGTTCTGGTGAATGTTTACGACGTGCGCAAAAAAGAGTTTCTGGCTAAAGGCAAACAGTTCCAGGTTCTTGAAGACACGACCGGTGAAAGCGCACTTACAGGATCCGGGCATACCCGCACCAGAGAAGAGCAAATGGGAGGTTTGGCCCTCAAGGTTGCCGATCGTGTCGAGGAATGGCTGGCCGAGGAACATAAGGACAACGGCTGGTTCGACAAGCGTCCCGACCTGATCCAGCCGTTGGAATCCGTCGAGGTCACCCAAAATCCGGCGTCTTAACCAGCTTTTAACGCAGGATGTGCTTGATTTTCCCCTTTGAACCAAATATCTCGCGCGCGCAGATGTAACCACGGGACCACGGGTCCCCCCAATCGCAAAAGGGCGCCTGAGGAATGGCAAAGGAAAAGTTTGAGCGTAATAAGCCGCACGTCAACATCGGCACGATTGGCCACGTTGACCACGGCAAGAC
>NZ_JBXWOA010000015.1:0-103633 GCF_059610645.1 Ruegeria sp. CDSC054
TCCTGCTATTCGCCGAGATCGCAGGATAGGTGTATCCAGTAAGTCGCTGACTTTGGCCGTTCCAAATATTTGCGACAGAACCGTTTACAACAGATGCCTTTCCGAGGTTGCCCACCAGCGCAATGCGAATGCCATCACAGCTTGGTCGTCATTTTGTAACCAGAAGGAAAATAGAGTTTGGCGTGAGTTACGTTGTTCTCCACCAGCCAAGTGGTTCTTTCGATGGTGAACAAGGCCGTTCCTTCGTTTTCCCCTAGGAACTCCGCAACCTCCAGATTGGCGTTGGTCGCTGAAAACGTCAGTTCGATCTCGGTAAACGGAACCTCACGGACAAGCCACTCGTTTGGCCCAATTTCTTCGAACGACTGATCGCGTGCCTGAGGAATGGTCGCAAGATTGATCCAGCGCTCTTCGAACTGAAAGGCTTTGTTTGAGGCAAAGTGCATACATCTGAGATGTAGAACCTCACCCCCTTTTGGGATTTTGACCTGAGCGCGCAACCAGCCGGGGGCGGCGATGATCTCGCGCTCTACAAGCGAATATCGATAGGCGGCCCCGAGGTTGGTGATTTCTTCCCGAATAAGCGGAATTGTGATCCGGGCCTGGCGCGTCGGGGCTGTTTTAACCCGTGTTCCTGCCTTGCGCTTACGCTCAAGAACACCATCATCAACCAGTTCGCGCATTGCACGGTTTACCGTGGCCCGTGCACAGCCAAATTCCTTGGCAAGCTGAATCTCACCAGGCACTACCGCGCCGGGAGGCCAGGTGTTGTCGCGGATGCGGCCAAGGATGTTTGATTTTATATCCTGATAGCTCACCCGCACGACAAATGGCCTATTATATGTCTAAATTTATTGCATAATGTTTGTACTCGTATGTGGCGAGGGATTGCAACCGTCGGCGCGTCCAATTCGAACAACAGCAAGCATATGCAGCTTTCCTATGATCGACCCGAAATGCGAGCAGCAATGAAGCATGTCCGAACCAGAACCCTGGGGCCCATCCTGTGGAAAAACGGCATGGGGACCACGCGAGAAATTGCACGGGCAAGTGGCGAGCAGGGCGTCATCTGGCGTGTGAGCCTTGCTGAAGTCGAAGCTGACGGGCCATTTTCCACATTTCCGGACATGTCTCGTATCCTGACCGTTGTCGAGGGAGATGGCTTTGATCTGGTTGGCCCTGCAACACCGTTGAACGCGCGGTTTTCCGATCCACTGAGGTTTTCAGGCGATCTTGAATTGTCGTGTCGGCTGACAGCGGGTCCAGTGCGCAATTTTAATGTAATCTATGATCCTGTTCAGTGCGCTGCATCCGTGGATTGCCTGACCGGTGAGGACACTCATGAGATCCAAGCGGGTCCGAACGAAGTTCTGTGTCTGTTTTCAGTGTACAAGGGCTGCTCTATCGACGGACACAGGGTTGAGCCCACTGAGGCTGCGATCCTCAAGGATGGCAATTTCACAGCCATCGGTTTTGAAGACAGCATTACATTATTGGCGCGCCTCAAGAACCGATAGCGGGCAAGAGAACCTCAACCTACTATGGGAGGTAACTTGGCTGTCACGCATTGAAATTAGCCCGGGGTGCATTTTTGCGCGCGAAGTTCCGACAGGTGGCTCAGCAATGCGTTCGCTGTTTTCCACGTCACCTGCTCCTTTTCTTCGGCGGTCAGTACTGCCGGAACAACCGCATGCGTATAAGGATCGTCCGTGAAGATCGGATAATCCGATCCCAGCATAATCCTGTCTGCACCCAAAAGCTTAACAGCTGCCTCCAACGCACGTGGCCCAAGCGAAGCGCAATCGTACCAGAGCCGACGCAGACGCTGGGTCGGGAACGGATCATCCGGGTTGCGATGCCGCGCAATGCTTTCTAACCGCTCAAAAATAAAGGGGAGCGTGCCGCCCAAATTGACTATCTGAAAGGAAACAGCCGGGTAAGAATCCAACAGGTCTGACATGATCATGGTCAAGGCGACCTGAGAAGCGCTGGATTGCAGTTCCACTGCGGACAGTCGGTATTGCATCAGGTCCGCGGGGCGCGGCGGCGGGTTTTGCCCGACTTTCAGACCAGGGTGCAGCATGATGTGACAGCCGTATTCGTTTGCCGCTTCCAATAGCGGTCGCAATGAGTCAGCTTCGGCCAGAGAGTTGAAATAGTTCGACGGCAAAATAATTCCCGGCAAACCCAGATCGCGACGAACACGGCGAAGCTCTGCACAGGCAATATCAAGATCATCCAGCGGCACTCCGGCCAGCCCGATCAGGGCACCATCGCTATCAATTCCCAACTGGGCAAGGTGATCGTTAAAGGCAGAGATGACCGGTGCAATTTCCGTGGCGGGCAACAGATCAGCGCCAAGTGCTCCGGGGAAGGTCAGCAAGCGGTGCGTCAGTCCCTGCTTTCGCATTTCGGCCAGACACACTTGCGGGTCATGATAGGCATCGGTGAACGGAAATTCTCCATTCATCGCTGACATCACAGTGACCCCATCTCTGCGCGTTCGGAGGCGAGGATGCGACTTTCGGGCGCGCAAAGTTTCGACCAGCCCACCACCGTAGTAATGGGAATGCATGTCAATGCGCATATCGGTCTCTCCTGACATCTCGATTACTGACGTAGCGCACAGAAAAGGCCCACCGATTGATTATCACAGCGGGCCTTTTACAGTGTCAAAGTCAGAACGTTACAGGCCCCATTTTGCGGCGGTCGCCGCGAAGAATCCCTGCGACTGGCGCAGTTCGATCCAGCTGTTCACGTAGTTGATCCATACCTGATCGCTTTGGGGCATCAGCATCGCGATCGGTGTCGGTGCACGCGCCTCAGTTACTTCAATCTGACGCAGGTTTGGGAATTTTTCGAGCAAGGTCGAACCTTCGATATTCGATGTGATGAAAACATCAGCGCGCCCTGCCAGAACCTCTTGGAAACCGCGTGCCGGTGCCTCAACAACCTTGATATCAGCGTCAGGGAACCACTCGCGGACGCTTTTCTCGAATGTCGTCCCCAAGGTGGTCGCAACCTTGAATTCCCCGTTGTTGATCGAGTCCCAATCCGAGAAGTTTTCAGCCTTTTCTTCAGTCGTAAAGGGATAGATTTCAACTGAGATATAGCTATTCGAATACCCGGCAGCTTTCAGGCGGGGCGGGCTGATAGAGGCCGAACCTGTAATGTGATAGTTCCCGGCAACGACACCGTTTACCAGGGTCTTCCAATCCGTTGCCACGAATTCAAGCTCCACGCCCAGATCTTCGGCGAGTTGGGTCATGACGTCGATATCATATCCCTTGTAGGAATTGGTTGCCGGATCCCGGACGGACATCGGGTTCCAGTCGCCGGTTGTCCCGACTTTCAGCACCCCATTGTTCAGTATGTCATTCAGAGCCGATTGGGCATTGGCCGCCCCTGTGAGCATTCCAAGTACAAGACCCGCGGCCAGGCCCATTGATTTCAGCAGCTTCATCGCTTCCTCCCCTTTTGTTCGCGCGTTCGCAACCAGATTTATGTCTGTATTTATCACATTTTGTATAGTTTTAATTTGAAGGCAAAGCTAGTCTTACGCTAACAATCTCAAAGGGGCAGGTCTATGTCAGATGCATCGCCGGTCATCACAATCCGCGACTTGAATAAGTGGTACGGAGACTATCACGCGCTCAGAGACATCAATCTGGATGTCTCGCTTGGGGAAAGAATTGTTGTATGCGGGCCTTCGGGATCCGGCAAATCAACGCTCATACGATGTGTGAATTCTCTGGAGGAGCATGATTCCGGTTCGATCACGGTCGACGGGATCAAAATGACGGACAAAAAGGCCGCCGAAGAAATCCGATCCGAGGTTGGCATGGTGTTTCAGCAGTTCAACTTGTTCCCCCACCTGACAATTCTCCAAAATCTGACGCTAGGACCAATCAAGGCACGTGGCCTGTCGAAATCGGACGCGGAAGAACGCGCCATGACATATCTCGAACGAGTCCGGATTCCTGATCAGGCGCACAAGCGGCCAACCGAACTTTCCGGTGGTCAGCAACAACGGGTCGCCATAGCGCGCTCACTTTGCATGGAGCCCAAGATCATGCTTTTTGACGAGCCCACCTCGGCGCTAGACCCCGAAATGATTTCAGAAGTGCTCGACGTGATCGTGGATCTTGCCCAAGAGGGAATGACGATGATCTGCGTCACCCACGAGATGGGGTTCGCGCGCAAGGCAGCGGACCGGATGATCTTTATGGATCAGGGCGAGGTGATCGAAACAGGTACACCCGAAGATTTCTTCGAGGCACCTAAATCAGAACGTTGCAAGCTTTTCCTCAGCCAGATCCTTCAGCACTAAGGGGTATCACATGAAACGTACAACGCTTGTCGCTCTTTGTGCGCTTGTCATTCTCGCCGGTTGTAGTTCTTCGGGCAACTGGGGATGGTACGTCGTCAACCCCTCTACAGAAACGGGTCAGAACAACATCCGATTTCTTTTGTCGGGTTTCTGGTCGACGATCAGCCTGTCGTTGATTGCCGCCGTTCTATCAATGGCCATCGGGCTTCTGGTTGCCCTGCCGGGCATGTCTTCAAACCGATGGCTGCGGTTACCAAGCAGGGTCTACATTGAATTCATCCGCGCCATACCGCTCCTGCCGATGTTGTTCTGGGTATTTTACGGATTCCCGGTTGTTCTGAAATCAATCGGTATCAATATCAGCATCGACGCGTTCTGGGGCGCGATCATCACGCTGGCCATTTCGGATAGTGCATTCACCGCCGAGATCTACCGCTCGGGCATCCAGTCGATTGACAAGGGTCAGACCGAAGCGGCAAAAACTGTTGGCCTGAACTACCGCCAGACGATGCAGTATGTAATCCTGCCGCAGGCGATTAAGCGGATTCTACCCCCGTTGGCGAACCAGTTCATCTATATTGTAAAGATGTCCGCCTTTGCCTCGGTGATCGGGATGCAGGAGTTGACGCGCCGTGCCAACGAGTTGGTCGTAACGGAATACCGACCGCTTGAGATCTATACGCTTTTGATCTTTGAATATCTTGTTCTCGTCCTGATCATCAGCTTCTTCGTGCGCTGGCTGGAACGAAAAATGAGATCGGACGAAAGCCGCTGATCAATGAACAAAGCTGGCGAAATCCGCGGCGACGGCCTGCGCCGCGGCATTGACGAGTTCACGCCCGTGTTCGGGTCGGGCCAGTTCAGAATAGGACCCAACGCGCCCATCGGGAAAGTCGCGCCGATGTTCATCGGGCGGCCCATGGCGGTCACCCGCGTGGGCCGCGATGTACTCGGCAGAAAGCTTGCGCGGAGGACTCGTGACTCTGGCCTGAACAACGCGATGGGTGGCCTGTGTAATCGCGACCTCGGATGGGGTGGCGTGCATACCCTCCCAGTCGCCGTAGTAGCCACGTCGGAGTTTGTTGACCCGGTCAAAGTCCCACCAGCTCCGAATTCGGACTGTCGCACTTACGTCGTGGGCCGCCTTCCGCAAGGGCTCAAGGTTGGCACCGTGGCCGTTCAAAACATAGATCATCGAGAATCCATGGTGGGCCAGCCCATGCATAACCTCTCTCGCCAGATCGCCGTAGAGACCGGTGCTCAGCGAGACGGTGCCCGGAAAGCTCATGTTGAACGGCGCAGGGGCGTAAGCCAGTTCGGGTGCCACTATCGCGCTAGCGATATCGGCCGCAGCCCAGGCGATCTCGCGCGCGCAAATGGCATCCGTACCGATCAGACCGATGGGTCCGTGCTGTTCGATGGACCCGGTCGGCAGAATAACTCCCTTTCGGGTTTTGAGGTATGTCTCGACCTCGGTCCAGGTCATCTCTTCCAATCGCATATTGCCAGCTAACAGAACCATTCAAGAAAAGGAAAGACACGATGTCCTGGAGCGGATTTCTCACTGAAACAATGGAACGTATAGGCGTTTTGCAGAAACAGGCGCCGGATATGTTCGAGGGGTTCAACTCGATGTCCAAAGCCGCCAAACGCAATGGCGCGCTGGATGAAAAGACCAAGGAGCTGATCGCCCTGGGCATTGCAATTTCGACGCGTTGCGACAGTTGTATCGGGTTTCACACCAAATCGCTTGTCCGGCTCGGCACTACCCGCGAGGAGTTTTGCGAAGCATTGGAGATGATCGGCTATATGGGTGGCGGTCCTTCGATCGCCTTTGGCGCAAAAGCGCTGGAAGCGTTTGACGAGTTCACTGGTGCCGGTGCTTAGGGGCCAAACTAAGGCAGCGTGCATCTTTTTCTGTCATCCGTCAGAGCTGTTGACCCACTGAACAGTACCTTCATCTGGTTTTGTTGCCAAGATTTGAGCCCGTTGAGTTGTTTGAGCACTCGCTTGTGAGTCAGGTGGCGAGCTCAGCGAACTGCTGAAATGGACAAAGTTCGGGCGTGAGTTGGCCGCTATGGATCATGTGCGACACTTCGCTTCCGTCGAGCGTTGCCGCCGCTGAAGCAATGGTCTTGAACCTGCACATGTGGCGTACCCTCTGAATGAATGGGATGTGTCGCAAACTTTTGGAAGGGCCAGTGGCGGCGATTTACTGGCACGCCTATGGTTCTGTTGCAAATTTTTGAGCATGGCGAGCTGAATCAGCGATCGTATCGGTGTTAACCGGCGAGTTCGGCAAAATGTTTGAATGGACAGACTCCAGGCGTAAGTTGCCGTTTGCGCACATGTTTTGAGAACTGGGGCAAGCCGCGGAGCTTTTGAGCCGCAGATCCAATTGAATTCCTGAGTCAAGCTGGTCAATTTCGAACCAGTTGTTTCCAATTTTGCACGAACTCGC
Source organism: Ruegeria sp. CDSC054 (assembly GCF_059610645.1). Taxonomy (NCBI): domain Bacteria; kingdom Pseudomonadati; phylum Pseudomonadota; class Alphaproteobacteria; order Rhodobacterales; family Roseobacteraceae; genus Ruegeria; species Ruegeria sp. CDSC054. Next base: position 6,792 of record NZ_JBXWOA010000015.1, read on the forward strand.
GTGGTAGTTGCCGTTATGACATTGCGTAAATGGATTTGATCTGAGGAAACTCCATGGCAACGCCCGGCAATTTTATCTTTTTTGTGACAGACAATCATGCGCGCAACTTTCTTGGCGCAGCGGGGCATTCAATTGTGCTCACCCCGAGCCTGGACAAACTTGCCGGGCGTGGGGTTCGTTTTGAAAACGCTTACGCCGCCACAACTTTGTGTTGCCCAGCTCGCGCAGCGATCGCCACGGGCCAGTATCCTCACCAAACCAGGTTCTGGGATAACGCGACGATGTATGATGGATCAGTTAAGACCTGGCACCATCGGCTGCGCGACGCAAACGTGCCAGTCACTGCAATTGGGAAACTGCATTATCGGTCAAAGCAAGATGACAATGGATTTGCCGAGGAAATTCACACGATGCACGTTGTCGATGGCATTGGATCCCCGCTGACGTTGTTGCGAGCAACTGAAGATGGAGTACCAAGTCGGGCGGGTCACAAGGCAATCTATGGGAATTCTGGGCCGGGAGAGACAGATTACCAGATTTATGACCGCCAGATCACCGAACGCGCAATCGACAGGTTGCGCGACAATGCCGACAACGCTGAGCCGTGGGCCTTGATCGTGTCTTATCCCAGTCCGCATCCCGCGTTCCGGGCGAAACAGGAGTTCTGGGATCTGTACCCTCCGGAAGACATGCCTTTGCCGTCCACGTGGGATGCGTCTGATCGCTATGACCATCCAGCTATGGCGTATCTTGCGTGGATGAATCAGTTGCCTAAGGGCATGGACGAAGCATTCTTGCGAAATGCCTATGCCGGATACTGCGCCCTGATCACTCAGACCGACGCAGAAATCGGCAAAGTAATTGATATGGCTGAAGAACTGGGCCTGACTGACAAGACGCGGATAGCTTACACATCGGATCACGGAGAGGCAATCGGTGCTCATGGTATTCTGGGCAAGGCCAATCTGTATGAGCATTCCGCCGGTGTTCCACTAATTTTGGCCGGTCCAGGATTGCCGGAGGGTAGGACGGTATCAGATTGTGTCAGTCATGTGGACCTGTTCCCGACTATTTTGGATCTGTTTGACGTGCCAACCCCAAAGGACGGGGGCCTGCCGGGTTGTTCGCTTTTGCAAGTGATCAATGGCGAGCAGCCAAAGAGAACGGGGTTTTCCGAGTATCATGCGATGGGAAGTGTAAATTCCAGTTTCCTGATACGGCAGGGTGACTGGAAACTGATCTATCACGTCGATATGCCCAACCAGCTTTTTAATCTGGCGACTGACCCTGATGAAGCAATCGATTTGCTGGCCGGTGGGAACACCCACCCAAAAGAGGCAGAGCTTTCGGCACTGCTGTGCGAGATGGTCAATCCCGAAGAGCTGAACGCGCTCAGCAAGGCTGATCAGTTGGCCCGGATTGATGAGTTGGGCGGCTATGACGCGGTAAGAAACTCCGGCTCCATTGCGGCCTCGCCCATTCCCGGCAAGAAAGTCAATCTGGAGAAGATCTGAGCCTGCCGATTAGTCGGCATCCAGTATCTTGTCCAATTCTTGCCTATACGCCAGAACCTCATGTCGGATCGCTTCTTTCATGAGTGCAGCGGCTCCGTCGACTTCATTGTCGACGGGGACGACGAAGCCAACAGGAATAGAATGCTGTGTATTAATGCGGCGCAGCACATGGGTTTCCCCAAGCAGGGCCTTGGAGAAAATGCCGTCCGTAATGGTCAAACTGCCGACTGCCAGCCCGATATTGATCGCGACGTCAACCGTTCCGCTTTCTTGCCGAACGTTTGGCATCAGCCCCGCGCTGTCGAACACCCGAGCAATGCGTTGACGCATGATCGAACCGCTCTCTATCAGCGACAGAGGTTCATTGGCCAAAGCCTGAACAGGAATTTCACGTTGGTCAGACAAACCATGTGTCCGAGGTAAAGTAACGCACAAGGGAAAGTCGATGATTGGCTCTCCGCGAACGCCAGCATGCACAACGGGAACCGTCGTGAGTGCAATGTCGAACATGCGCGATGCAGCCCAACGTTTGATACTATGTCGGGCCTCAACGCTGATGCTGACACGAGTGTTGGACTTGGTCTCACGGTAATAGCGGCGAACAGCGTTTGGGAGAATTTGCTCGGCCATTCGCGGAAACCCGAGTATCCGGATCGTCTGCTCCTTGGTCGCGCCATTCCGAATGGCATCGGAGATTCGCGGCAGCCCATCTACGACACTGAGCGCTCGAATTGCTTCGGGCAAAAAGGTTTCAGCTGCCTCGGTAGGGATAAGGCGCTGCCGTTCTCTGCGAAACAGTTTCAGTTCCAGATCACGCTCTAACGCCGATAGCATTCTGCTGGCCGCAGATGGCGTCAAATGCAACTTCTCAGCGACGCTTGCAATTGTCCCTGCCTGCATGACCTCAACAAACAGCCTGAGTGAGGGAATTTTGGGCATTCTGGCGGACATTTCTGAACCCCGACTTGGTGCCAATTTGGTGTGTTTTGGGAACCAACTTGCCGGAATTATTCAATCCGTGCACGAGCTAATCCATCAGCTCGTGATCCGAATTTCTTCTAACACTCATATCAAAAAGGTATTTTTGAACCGAATCCCGCGTTGATACTGTTTTTACCAAATCTGGGATCTCTGATTGGATCCGTCGGTTCGAAAGTGGGGCACAAATGAACAATGACGCAATTGCGGCCGCCAAAGAGGTCATGCATCGCCATGTGCAGGCACTGAATGCGCGTGATGCCACGGGCATATCAACGACGCTCCACTTTCCACATTATCGATTGTCCGGCGAGGCGGTAAAGATCTGGGAAACCCCAGACAGCTATTTCAGCGATTTTAAGACGAGGGCTGGGGGCGATTGGGGCCATACCGAATGGGGGCATCTGAACGTGCTGCAATCCAGCGAAAGCAAAGTGCATTTGGACGTAATGGTGAACCGGTTCGACCACGACAGGCTGCCCTTGGTGTCTTTTCCTTCGCTGTGGGTGGTTACACGGATTGATGGTATTTGGGCGGCGCAGATGCGGTCATCGTTTGCGCAGGATCTGCGTTGAACTGATATCAGATTTTCTTCTTTCTCTGGCACGGCTATAGTGGTTTAGACTGCTTAAATTGCTAGAGTTTGATATGAACATCCGTCAGCTTCGCTATTTCATTTCAATCGTTGATCAGGGCAGTGTTTCCAGTGCCGCGAGGGTACTGCATATTGCCCAGCCCGCGTTGAGCCAGCATATCGCAAATCTGGAAGAAGAACTTACCACCGAATTGCTGATACGCTCATCACGGGGGGTCAAACCGACAAAGGCTGGCGAAGTTCTGTATCAACACGCCCGCAAGATAGTGGCGCAGATGAAGCAAGCCACCGATGACGTCCGGAAAGAGGCGGATACGCCCCGTGGTGAAGTTTCGATCGTCGTGCCGCCGATGTTGGGCGTTCATGTTGCGCCGTTGTTGTTGGAAAGGGTGGCCGAGAAGTATCCCGAGGTCGAGCTTCGAATTCTGGAGGAGCTGGCGTTGAACGTGAAAGAGATGATTGAAAACAGCCGCGTGGATCTGGGTATCCTGGCGACCCGCGAAAAAGCGTCCAAGGCTGAGTATCTGCATCTCTATACGGAACCTTTGTACTTGGTGACCCGACGCAAAGAGGGCGACAAACCCTGTTCCGGGGATGAAACCATCGATGTCAAAGCCTTGTTCTCTACGCCATTGGTCTTGAGCCAGCAGTCTCATGCTGTCCGCGAAATTGTCGAAGATGTGGCTGAAAAGATGGGTCGAGCGCTGAACTTGCGTGTCACAACAGAATCCGCCCGGCTGAGGCTTAGCTACATCCGCAGCGGTGTAACGTCGGGTGTGCTGCCGTGGCCGTCAATTGATGCACTTTGGCGCCGCGGGGAAATCTCTGCAAAACGTTTGGTCAAGCCAGATTTGATCCGCGAAGTTTACTTGACCTGGCCACGCAATCAGCCGCTGAACGCGGGATCGCGGGCCGTTCGGCAAGAGTTGCTGGATATCTGCCACGAACTGTTTGACAGCGGTATTATCCGAGGCACGTTTCGGCATGTGCAAACCGAAGGTCAGAAGCCGTAAAGGCGCGCCGGATTATCTGACAGGATTGCTTTCCGAGTTTCTGCGGATGGGGCCCAAGTCGCCAATTCATCCAACAAATCGCCGTCATTGGGCATAGCGACCGGAATATGTGGGTGCGGCCAGTCGGTCCCAAAGACAACCTGATCTGGGTTCGCCGCAACCAATGCCTGCGCGACGCGTGTGACATCTTCATAAGGCAGCGTAGCCCGACCAGTGATCCGATATGCGCCTGAAAGTTTGCTCCAGGCCTTGCCTGTGCCCATCAGGTTCAACAAAGCCTGAAACCCTTCTGAATCGATGCCCCCTGCCACTGGAAAGTGCCCCATATGGTCAAAAACGGTCTGCAGCGGCAGGGTCGAGAAAAAGGCGTAAAGATCGGGGAAAGCGCTGACGTCGAGCAACACCTGAAGATGCCAGCCCATCGGCGCGATCTTGTCGGCGATAGTGCGTACCTCGGTCATCGCCTTTTCACCGCTGAACAGCAGATTGGCCCGGACTCCGCGCACGCCCTGATCATGCATGTGCTGCAACTCATCCTCGGTGATCGAAGCGTCAACCACGACCACAGCACGGTAGCGTTCAGGGTCGGTAGCCGTGGCCTCAAGCGTCGCACGATTGTCGGTGCCGTAAATGCTGGGCTGTACGATAACAGCGCGCTGAAACCCCAATGTTTTAAGCAAATGTTCATATGATGCCAATGACGCTTCCGGAGGGGTATACAATCTGTCCGGCACCATCGGGTACCGTTCTGGCGGGCCGAACACGTGGGAATGGCAATCGCAGGCCAATGGTGGCATTGTAAATTGCGGCGCGCGCGGTGCCCCATCCGGGGCCGCGCAGCTCGGGATTTCTGCGTTGGCCCCAGTCATGTCGAGGTGCCGTTTGACGCGACAAAGTCAGCGTTAACGCCCGGGGCAGGGGTTGCGCCAAACCCGCCACGTTCCAGTACCGCCTCAACACCGCCATGTTTCGCGATGATCGCCGCCTGATCAGCTTTGGCCTGACGGTCAACCGCATCCGGGTCACAAACCTTGAGCAGTTCAGTATGCAGTTGGGCACGGGTCGCTTCGTACTCGGGCGCGGTCCCCAGATCGATGACTTCACCCGGGTCGGTGTCAAGATTGAAGAGCTGTGGCTCATAGCCGGTGTAATAAATGTATTTCCACGGGCCCTTGCGGATCATGAATGCCCCCGACATGGCGCCGGCAGCATGATACTCTGAGAATACAGCGCGGTCAGGGCAATCTTCCTCAGCCGCAATCCGGAACAACGAGCGGCCGGGCAACTCAGGGTCATTGGCCTTAAGACCAGCGCACTCCAGTACGGTGGGAAAGACATCTGCCAGCGACACCGGTGTCTTGCTGACCTTGCCGCCGGGCACGTCTGGTCCGGCCATGATCAATGGAATGGCGGCGGCCTCTTCGTACATGTTGGATTTGCCCCACATGCCACGCTCGCCCATGTTGTCGCCGTGGTCGCTGACATAGATGACATTTGTGTTGTCGTTCAGCCCAGCAGCTTCGATCGCATCCAGAATTCGGCCAACATTGTAGTCCATGAAACTGACCAGCCCAAAATAACCGGTCAGCGCGGCCTGTGTGCGTTCCTCATTAAAATTGTCGTAGACAAAGCAATGGCGCAGTGCCTTGAGCCAGGGGTGGTCATCCTCGCGCGCAGGTTTCGAAGGTTTGAGATCCATGTCCTTGTACAGGTCATAAAACTCCTGTGGTGCGGTCAGCGGGAAATGGGGCGCAACCATCGAGATGAAAACTGTCCATGGCTTGTCGCCCGCCTGTTCATTGCCACGTTCGGCAATCCATTCGCATGCGGCATCGGTGATGTTGCGATCATAGGTGGTGTACGAAGTTTCACCTGCGCCTGCGCTGTCGGCCAGATCGCGGGCTTTCCAACGGCGCGGCAACGGCTCTCGTACACATCCCAGCACGTCGCCGACACCGTTGACCAGATGCATCGGGATCTGCTGGAAATCCAACCCGACTGGGTCAGATGCGTTGCGGTAGTGCAGTTTGCCGATCGAACCCACCGGGTTACCGTTTTGCTGCAGGTAATGGCCCCATGACTTCGGCTCGCCCGTGTAAGGTGTGGCATTGTCCCAATGGCCGGTCTGATGGCCATATTTACCAGTTGCAAAACTGGCGCGTGCAGGCACGCAGATGGGCGCGTTGGTATAGGCGTTTTCGAATAAGGTGCCCCGCGCGGCCAGCCGGTCAAGATTGGGTGTCTTGATAAATGGGTGTCCGGCGCATCCCATGATGTTGGATGCGTGTTCATCAGACATCAGGACAATCATGTTAGGGGTGGTCATTGCGGCCTCCATTTTGTGCGTGCGCTTCAATCCGCGCCAAAAGTGCGGAGCTGGGATGTGCGGGTTTGACGTTGCCATACCGCCCCGTCTGGGATCGGCAGGAAAACCCGGTCGCCAAAGCGCCAGTTCCGGCAGCGTTTAAGGGTTCGCGCCAAGACATTTCGAAAAGTTGGCTAGACATGTCGCGGTGTTCGGCTTCGTGGCCGAACAGCCCAGCCATGCCGCAACACCCGGTGCTGGCGATGTCGAGCGTCAGGCCGAAATGCCGAAACACTGCTTGCCAGCGCCGGGGGGTGGCGGGGTCGGCTGTTTTCTCGGTACAGTGTGAAAACAAGGTATAGCGCCCCGTGTCATCAACGGGCATTTGGGGAAGTGAGTGCAGAATGTCAGACAGGAATAGGTCCAATGACATGACTTTTCGCGCGCCCAGATCGTATTCCTTGTTCAGCAGGTCGGTCACGGCGGGTTCAAGGCTGATCAAGGGCAGATCGTCGGGCATGACCCGCAACAAAAAAGCGGTTGTCTGATCGCGCTGCGTTTCAAAGGCATCCATCATGCCACGCACCTGCCGTGCCTTGCCATTGGCCACAGGTGGAATGGCCCAGACAGTAAATCCCAGCTTCTTCAACAGGGCTGTTGATTGCGCAACCACGCCGGTGTCGAATGCGCCAGTGAAACTGTCGAGGATCAAAAGTGCCGGATTCTGACCCCATTTCGATGGTGTCGTGTCCGGATAAACAATGTGACCCCCGGCGTTTTGCACCGCCTGTTCTGCGGTCAGCGGCGCATAGCGCGGGATATCGACAAGGCCAAATCCCCGGTTCAACACAGCCCTGGTCAAGCTGTTCCCCAACACCAGATTTGCCAGACGCGGCAGCTTGCGGAAGGCAAGCGAAAGCCCCTCCATGTGGCGCAGCAGGTGATCGCGTGCAGGGCGCGCGCGGGTCTGGAAGTACTGATGCAAAAAGGCGGATTTCATCGCCGGGATATCTACGCGGACCGGACATTGACCGGTGCAGGATTTGCAGGACAGGCACGTGTCCAGACTGCGTTTCAGCGCCTCTTCAACAAGGGCGGCATCCTCGCCGGTTGAGCGCAGACGCGCCCATTCGCGGAATAGGCTGGCGCGACCCTTGGGGGCCTGAACCTTATCGTGCGTAGCCTTGTAGGACGGGCACATTGGATCGCTAGGTGCCCAGTTGTGGCACGCCCCGTTGCCATTGCAGGCAATCGCGCGTTCGAAGGCGCCAAAGTTTTCTTCGTTGATTTCCGCATCGCGAGGGCCGCGCATGGGTACGGCGTCGATCTTCATCACCGTCAGATCGCTTTCGGCGGCTGTCACCAACTTGCCGGGGTTCAGGCGATTGTCGGGATCAAACCAAGCCTTGATTTTGCGCATCACCGCATAAAGCTCGGGACCAACATAGCGTTCAACATATTCGCCGCGCACGCCCTTGCCATGCTCGCCCCAAATCAGGCCTCCGTGTTTCTGACACAGGTCCGATACCGCGTCCGAGACTTTGCGGATCATCGCCCGATCCTGCGGCTCTCGCATGTTCAGCATTGGGCGGACATGGACGCAGCCGACATCTGCATGCCCAAACATGCCATAAGATAACTCGAATTGATCCAGAAGCGCGCCGAATTCGGCGACAAAGGATGACAAGTTTTCGGGCGGTACAGCGGCATCTTCGACAAAAGGCAGCCCGATCCGCTTTGTCTCAACCGCGGCCAGCAGTCCTACAGAGCGTTTGCGCATTTCCCACAATGCTGACATTTCGTCGGGTTCTGCCGTGGTCACCTGTGCTGTGACATACACGTGGTTTTGGTTCAGAATTCGGGCCAGACGTTCTTGACCGGCTGTGACCTCTTCAACCGTTTCACCGATGAACTCGACAAACAGGAACCCGCCAGCATCGCCGATCTGGCCCAGCACGCCCTCAAGCTCGCTCCACATGGGCGAGGCGGCGGCAAGGGCAAGGATCTTGTCATCCAGAAACTCTATTGCGCTTGGATCTGCCTGCACCAGATGCGGAACATGTCTGAGCGCCAAAGTGCAGTCGTCATAAGCCAGAACTGTCAGCGCCCGTTGTTTTGGAATTGGTGTCAGTCGCAGGGTCAATTGCGTGGTCAGCGCCAATGTCCCCTCTGACCCGGCCAGAAGCTTGATAAAGTCGAATTCACCCGACGTGCCGCGCGCCTGATCAAGGTTATAGCCGGTCAGCCCCCGGTTCAGCTTTGGGAAACGTCGGGCGATCTCGGCGGCCTTGTCGTCCAAGTCCTGACGCAGAGCATGTCCCATTTGACCAAGCTCCGCATCAAGTGATCCGCGAGTGGTGACAGAGACAGGCCGTCCGTTGGCCAGAATTACATCCGCTGCGATGACATGATCAGACATGCGCCCATAGATCCGGCTGCCTTTGCCGCTGGCATCGGTGGCAAACATACCGCCGATTGTTGCCCGAGAAGATGTCGACACCGTGGGTGCAAAGAAAAATCCGTGGGGTTCGAGAAAAGTGTTGAGCTGGTCCAGCACGACACCGGGCTGAACCGTGACAGTTCCCGCCTGCAGATCCAGGGTCTCGATACCCCGCATGTGGCGCGACATGTCTACAATCACACCTGCGTTCAGCGATTGCCCGTTGGTTCCCGTTCCACCACCGCGTGCTGTCAGGGCAATGTCATGCTCTTGCGCCAATCGGGCCAGTATTGCGACGTCCTTGCCGGATTTGGGAAACAGAATCGCGTCGGGAGTAATGTGATAGATGCTGTTGTCCGTGGCGGCGACCAGACGAGCGCCTTCATCGTTTTCGACATCACCAGAAAATCCCTCTATGCGCAGCGCATCGAGATACCGAGACAAGGATTCGGAGGGGTGATCCAGCATGTTAGCGATCCTGCAGGGTTGGTCCGGGCGCAAATACGCCCGAACCCATGGTTTCAGGTTTGCGGCGTGGGCGCTTGGTTCGACGTCCGCATGCGGGCGATGATCCGAATACCAATGGCAACCAGCGGTATGGCAAAGAACACCAGCGCAACAGGACGGTGCAGGAAGATGCCAAAGCCGTCATCGGTCAGTAGCACCGATTGGCGCAGCGCTTGTTCGGCACCTGGTGCCAGAACAAAAGCAATGATCGTGGCAGCGGGGCTGAAGTTCAGAGTCCGCATGAAGTAGCCGATCAGACCAAAGAGGCAGGCAACGGTGACATCGAACATCGACGAGCGCGCCGTGTAGGCCGAGATCAGCGCCACCGCCAGGATCGTTGGATAGATCAGGCGCTGCGGCACCTTGTCGATCACACGACCGATCAGTGGACCACCGAACCAGCCAATGAGACCATATAGAGCGATCCCGATCAATCCGGCTGCGAACAAACCGTAAACGATGTCGCCCGAGGTCTCAAAGATCTTTGGCCCCACTTGGATGCCATGGATCAGAAACACGCCCATGAGCATCGCCGCAATGGTCGATCCGGGCACACCAAGCGCCAAAAGCGGGATCATCGACGGACCGGACACGGCGTTATTGGCCGCTTCAGGTGCCGCGACGCCTTCGATCGCCCCTTTGCCCCATTCATCTTTGTTTGCAGCTTTCGCCCTGGACGAACCATAAGCCACAAAACACGCCACGGCGGAGCCAACACCCGGAATCAGACCCACCATCGAACCGATCACCGAACCACGCCCGATGAAGGGCAGGCAGCGCTTGACCTCGGCCCAGCTTAGGCGGTCGTCATCGGGATTCTTGGCGCGGATTTCGTCATGATGTTCTTGACCTTTGCGCGCAGGGAAAACTTGAGCAAAAACTTCGGAGATCACGAACAGACCAATAAGAAGCGGTACCAGCGAGAAGCCGTTGTAGAGTTCGACCATACCGAAATCGAACCGCGGCTCGGATGTAATCGGATCCAGACCGATCATCGCCAGCGTTGCCCCAAACAGAGTCGATGCGATGCCTTTGAGTACCGAGTCTGAAATGACAGAACCGATGATCAGGAAGGCACAGACATAGATCGCGAAGTAATCGGGCGGACCCAATTCTCGGGTCAACTGCGCAATAGTCAGAGCGCCAAAAATCAGGATGAACTCACCGACAAAGTCGCCAATGACCGAGGCCACAGTCGCCGTTTTCAACGCCTTGCCCGCCTGTCCTTTCTTGGTCAGCGCGTGCCCGTCGATCACTGTGGCCGCAGCCGCCGTTGTCCCAGGCGTGTTGAACAGGATCGCGGAAATCGACCCCCCGAACCGTCCAGCCTTGCCGATGACGTAAAGAAACGCCAATGCCGACAGCGGGTCGATGTAGTACGTGATTGGCACCAGCATGGCGATCGCGGCCGAGGCCGTCAGCCCCGGCACAGCACCCACGATGACACCCAGGACCGCGCCAAGCACTACAAACATAAGCGTCTCGGGCGTGGTGAAGATGGTGTAGAAACCGTTCAGAAGTTCCATGTCATATCCCTCACTTCAGCCCGATCAGGGCCAGGGGGTTGAAAATGGTCGCCTCCGGTTCAAACACGGTCATCAGCTTGAAGAACAGCAGATAGAGCGCGACGGTCGCACAGACAGGCAACAGGATCAGGGCAGGGCCACGCACGGCGAAGATCAACGCGGCTACCAAAAGCAGCACGAAACAGGCTGTGACGTAACCAAAGGCGCCGAACATCCAGACGAAGGCGATTCCCAAAGCAAAGAGCGGCACTGCGTCGGAAAAGAAGCGTTTGATCTCAAAGCTTGACTTGTCAGCAGGGGCGACTTGCTTGCGCAGGCCAAAAACAGTCATGGTCACGCCGATCAAGCCCAGGGCGACACAGATGGCTTGTGGAAAGAACCTTGGTCCGATGCCTTCCTCATCAATGAAATCCAGCGAGATGTTGAAGGATTTCCAGAAAAAGAAAGCCGCGAGCACCACCAAGGCCAATCCGGCAAAAATGTTGTGGCGCGCAGTCTTGCGCGCCACTTCAATTTGAACACCCTCGGTCATTCCAGGGTTTCCAACAACTTGCCCCACTCGACCTTCGAGTTTTCGATAGCCGACGCGGTATCGGGGCCGCTCACGCTCGAAGTCGGCAGGCCGGCCTTGGAGAGGGTGTCGATATAGGCAGTTTCCTGAGTGATCGCGACCAAGGCATCGGACAGTTGCGCAACAACCTCGTCAGAGGTGCGAGCAGGAGCCATCACGATCATCGGGGTTGAAACTGGGATGAAGTCGACGCCCAGTTCCTTGGCCGAAGGGGCATCAGGCGCCGCCGGGTGACGGTCGTTTGACAACACGGCCAGCAGGCGCACGTCGTCCTCAAACCCACGGCCCAGGTGCGCGCCCATGACGCCAAAATCAACATCTGCGCTGGTCAGCGCAGCACGCACGCCTGAGCCACCTTTGAATGGAACGTCCTTGGCTTTGACGTCGTTGGGGTTCAGAACACCCAGACCCGCCATGTGCCAGACGTTGCCGCGACCAGTGTGACCCCAACGCAGTTTGGTGTCCGAAGTTTTGGCTGCTTCGATCAACTCGTCCAGCGATTGGATCGGCGAACCAGTGGGGACAAAGATGCCGGCGGTCAGCTCACCAATGGTGCCGACCATTTTGAAGTCTTTTTCCGAAACAACCTGTGGTTTGATCAGATTTTTCAGAACCATCGAACCCGCGGACGCCAGATAGAGGGTGTACCCGGTGGGCGGCTGGTCTGCAACAAAGCGACCACCAACAAGGCCGCCACCTCCGGGTTTATTGACGACAACAACGGGCTGCCCGTCCAGATGTGCGTCAGCCGCGCTGGCCAGCGCACGGGCGTAGGTGTCGGTGCCGCCGCCTGCCTTGAAGCCGACGATCAGGTCGATCGGGCGCTCGGGAAAATCCGCAGCCTGTGCCATGGAAGCGGCAACCGCTAGGACAGTGCCGGTTAAGGCTGTTTTGATCTTAGCAAGTGTGAACACGTTTGTTTCCTCCCAAACATGAGTTTCGACCGTATGAGGTCATTGGATTTTGAATTGCATCGAGATTAGCGAGGGCTTGCTGATCGCAGAAATATTATATGCGTATCCCGGCTATCATGTTTTCCGATGCCCAGTTAAACGCGCTCCAGTAGTACGGAAATACCTTGGCCGACACCGATGCACATTGTGCACAGTGCTAGCGCAGCTCCGCTCCGATTGAGCTGATTTGTGGCCGTTAGAGCCAAACGCGCACCTGACATGCCTAGGGGATGACCAAGGGCGATGGCGCCGCCATTTGGATTCACATGCGTCGCGTCATCGGGCAACCCAAGGGCGCGCGTGACCGCTAGGGCCTGTGCAGCAAAGGCCTCGTTCAACTCGATCACGTCGATCTGGTCGATGCTCATGCCAACTCGGCTCAGCAGTTTTTGTGTAGAAGGTGCAGGGCCATAGCCCATGATGCGCGGTGCAACACCTGCCGAAGCGCCTGCCACGATCCGTGCCCGTGGCGTCAGCCCGTGACGTTTGATGGCCTCTTCGCTGGCGATGATTAAAGCCGCCGCGCCATCATTGATCCCGGACGCGTTGCCCGCCGTCACCGACCCGCCCTCGCGGAACGGTGCGCGGAGTTTGGCCAGGCCCTCGGCGGTTGTTTCCGCGCGAGGGTGCTCATCAGTATCGATAACTTTGGGATCACTTTTGCGCTGAGGTATGATCACTGGTGTGATTTCTTCAGCGAAGACGCCAGCCGTCTGCGCCGCCGCCGTCCGCTGTTGCGAGCGCAAGGCGAATGCGTCCTGATCTGTGCGACTGATCCCGAAATCTTCGGCCACGTTTTCGGCCGTCTCAGGCATCGAATCGACGCCATACTGGGCCTTCATCAACTTGTTGACGAACCGCCAGCCGATGGTGGTGTCATGCACTTCATTGGCACGGCTAAAGGCGCTGGTGGCTTTGGGCATCACAAAAGGTGCCCGGCTCATGCTTTCGACACCGCCTGCGATGATCAGGTCTGCATCTCCCGATTTGATCGCGCGCGCGCCATAAGCAACCGCATCCAGGCCCGAGCCGCACAGCCGGTTCAATGTCGTGCCGGATACGTTTTCGGGCAATCCCGCCAGCAGCGACGACATACGCGCAACGTTGCGGTTATCTTCGCCCGCCTGGTTGGCGCAGCCATAGAGCACATCGTCCACAGCGGCCCAATCGACGTTCGGGTTCCGCTCCATCAGCGCCTTTAAAGGCACAGCGCCCAAATCGTCGGCCCGAACAGAAGACAACCCGCCACCATAGCGCCCGATTGGCGTGCGGATGGCATCGCAAATAAACGCATCTACCATCAGATCACCCCCGCGTCGCGCATTGCCTGAATGGCAGCCGCGTCATGGCCCAGATTGCGCAGGATCTCATCCGTGTCTTGTCCTTTCTTGGGTGGAGCAGATTGAAACTCGTTCAGACCGGCAGAGAATTTGGTGGGGTATCCGGCCTGAAACGTCTTGTCCTTGCCTTCGCCCAATTCACCAAACATACCGCGTTCGATCAAATGCGGGTCTTCGAACAGGCGCATGTCTTCATACACCACCGCCCAGGGCAGATCGGTCGGACCAAAAAGCTCTTCCCACTTGGTCAGGGTTTTCGACGCGAACATGTCCGACATCAACTCATGCACTGCCTGTTTCTGCTGGTTTCGCAGCTTATTGGTGCGGAAATCCTCGCGCCGCAGGTCGGGGAATTCGTCACCCATCATCTCGGCCAAGACCAACCAGAACTTGTTCTCGAATAGACCGATGGCGATGTGTTTACCATCTTTGGTTTCAAAGATGTCATTGTCGGGCATCACAAAGGACATCCGATCCGGATCACCGTCGCACAGATCATGCGCAATCCGCACAAGCGGTGAGGACCAGTTGACCATCGCATCGGTGATGGACACGTCCAGATACTGCCCTTTGCCGCTCATCTTGGCAGATCCCATGGCAACCGCCAGCGACAGCGCGCCATACATCGCCCCGGCGTAGTCCGACAGTCTGACCTTGGGACGCGCGAGCTTGTCGTTGACCTGAGAGGGCACCGCAAAATAACCCGACAGTGCCAAAAAATCGATATCATGACCTGCGCGTTGACGATAGGGACCGGTTTGACCAAAGCCCGAGAGTGAACAATAGACGATGGCCGGGTTTTGCGCCTTTACCGCTTCGTATCCGAAGCCCAGTCGGTCCATTACGCCGGGACGAAAGCTTTCGATGACGGCATCTGCGCTTTCCAAAAGCTTGGTCAGTATCGCTTTGCCCTCGTCTGATTTCAGATCCAGCGTCAGCGACTTCTTGTTGCGGTTCAGGCGGGCGAACATGTCGTTGCCCAGAAAGCGCCCCGGGTCGCCGTGTTTGGGCTCCTCGATCTTGATGACCTCAGCCCCCAGATCGGCAAGCGTCTGGGTTGCAAAAGGCCCGGGCAGCAAGCGCGACAAGTCTATGATGCGCATACCGTTCAGAAACGACCACTCATTCGTCATTGTGCGGCCTCCGGGTTTGCGGTTTTCCATTCTTTCTGGATGCCTTTTCCGATCGTGTTGCGTTGAATCTCCGAACTACCGGTGAGCACGCGGAACATACGCAGGCGGCGGAACACCCATTCTACTGGATGGTTCTTTGTCATGCCGGTTGCCCCATGGATCTGGATCGCTTTGTCAGCAACCTGAAAGGCATTTTCTGCCACGAAAACTTTGCACATCGACGCCTCGGTCCGGATGTTTTCCCCCCGGTCGGCCTTGGCGGCGGCTGCGTGGACCATCGAATGAGCAGCAAAGTTGGCGGTCTTCATGTCGGCCATCATGTGCTGGATCGCCTGAAAATTGGCGATAGGCTGTTTGAACTGCACCCGGCGGTTGGCGTAGTCCACCGCCTGTTCTAGCGCGAACTGGGCGTGCCCTAGCATTGTCGGGCATTGCAGCAGACGATTAATGTTGATCCGCTCCATTCCCAATTTGAAACCACCACCCAGTTGCCCCAATATGTTGCGCGCAGGCACGCGAACGTTCTCCAAGATAATGTCGTTGTCGATGTGTTGACCCGACATGGGTAGGTAGTGTCCTTCGATCCGGTATCCGGGCGATTTTGCATCTACCAAGAATGCCGTCACGCCGTTGGTTCCGGCCTCTGGGTCAGTCACACACATGACGATGGCAAAATCCGCCGTGCGCGAGGCGGTGATGAACCGTTTGTGGCCGTTGATGATGTAATCATCTCCGTCCTTGACCGCGCTGGTCTGAATACGCGCAGCATCGGATCCGGCATTGGGTTCGCTCAACGCAAAACACCCTGCTCGTTCGCCGCGGGCTGCCGGGTAAAAGAACTCTTCGTTCTGCCCTTCTGTCGCTTGTGTGATGATATACCCGATCCTCATCGGGCCACCGTTTTCACCCAAAACGCAGCCATAAAGCGCCGCGTTCGACCGGGTGGCATCCTCTTTCAGAGTACACAGCTGATCGATGGACAGACCTAAGCCGCCGAACTCTTCGGGCAGGTTGCAACCATAGATGCCCAATTCGCGCGAGCGTTTCCACCATTCTTCGAGCTGAGCACGTTCGAACCGAGTTTCATGGGTCAGCCCGTTCTCTTTTTCGAACGGGAGCATTTCATTGTAGAGTAAGTCGTTGACCTTGGTGCGAAGCTCGGCAAATTTGCCCGCTTCCAGGCCAGCTGTTGCGCGGTTCAACCCCTGATTCATGATTACACCTTCCGATCCGAACCGGCCCAGTATCCATCACGCACGTGACGGCGCAGGATCTTGCCGGCGTCATTTTTAGGGAGCTCGACCACAACATCGACCGAATGCGGTTTCTTGAACTTGCCCAACTTGTCCACGCAATGCGTTATCAGGGCATCGGTATCAATCTCGGCGCCATCGCGTGCCACAACAACGGCCTTGACCGCCTCGCCGAGGTCAGCGTCAGGAACGCCGACAACGCAAACTTCGTAAACCTCAGGGCGTTCGAACAGGGCATTTTCAACTTCGTTGGGGTATACATTGAATCCGCCGGTGACGATCATGTCCTTCTTACGGTCGATGATAAAGATGTAGCCGGTGTCGTCGATATAGGCGATGTCGCCAGTGTGATAACGCCCGTCTTTCAGAACCGGAGCAGTCAGCTCGGGTGCGTTGTAGTAGCCCTGCATGACATCCTCGCCCTTAACCACCAGCTCACCAGCCTCGCCCACGGGCAATTCGTTGCCTTCGTCATCGATCACCGCGACTTCAGTCTCAAAGAGGGCACGACCGCAGGAGCTAAACAGTTCGGGCCGCCCGTTCAGGGCCAATTCATGGTCCGCTTCGGTCAGCAGCGTAACTGAAGAGCATACCTCACCCGCGCCGTAACCTTGGTTTAGGATCGGGCCAAAGAACTCGACCGCTTCTTGCAAACGCGCCGGGGAAATGGGGGCCGCACCGTACCGAAGCAACTTCAGTGAGGAGAGGTCGTAGTCGCCTCGGTTTGGTGCGGCCAGAATGCGGTTGATCATAGTCGGGACCAGATAGGTCTGCGTAACCTTTTCAGCCTGAAGCGTCGAAAGATACGTGTCTACGTCGAACCGCGACAGGATGACGTTGGTGTGGCCCTGTGATAGCAAGGGCATGATCGCCATTCCGGACACATGGGTAATGGGTCCCACGTGCAAATACGTTTCATGTTGATCAGGATACAGCCGAGAACGGAAAGTGATCTTACGCAGGATTGCTCGGCGATTGCGGAGGGAATGCATCGCAGCCTTTAGCACACCTGAAGATCCGGAGGTGTAATGGTGCACCATGATGTCATCTGGCGAGACATCCGCGCAAACGGTCTCGGTCTTAGCCTGAGCTAAAGCATCCTCATAACTACCACCGTCGCCCATCACCAACAGCTGCAAGTTTTCGTTTTCATTGAATGCCTGCTGCGCCGCTGCCAAATGCGCCTCGTCTGTCAGCAGAATTTTGACTTCACTGTCCTTGCAGACGTGAACAACTTCGTCTGCTGACAGGCGTGCATTGATCGGCACGCGGGTAAAGCCACCTTTGAGCAGAGCCACCTCGGCCTCGACGATTTCGGACCGGTTCCAAGCCAGAACCGCTACACGATCACCCTTGGTCAATC
Organism: Ruegeria sp. CDSC054; assembly: GCF_059610645.1. Lineage (NCBI taxonomy): Bacteria > Pseudomonadati > Pseudomonadota > Alphaproteobacteria > Rhodobacterales > Roseobacteraceae > Ruegeria > Ruegeria sp. CDSC054. Next base: position 24,283 of record NZ_JBXWOA010000015.1, read on the forward strand.
CTGCATCCGACAACGCGTTCGCAAGCCGGTTAGTACGCTCTTCCAGTGTCGCATAGGACAGTGATACGCGTTCGTCCTTTACGGCAATCCGGTCGGCCCAGAACAGGGCGGCGCGTGTTACAAGATTTCCCAGGTTCATGTTCAATTCCTCGCATTATCCGATCCAGGCCTCGAAATGCGGAGGCACAGCAAGATTGAAAGGAAGGGTAGAGAGCTAGCTGTAGACAAGAAAATACTATTTATAGCTGCCTAAGATAATAAAAACCTATTGCGGAATGATGCCATGACAATGCTTGTCGCTCTGCAATGTTATAGTAATTTATTATGGCGGTGATCACACCATAGTATTTTCCACGACTTTGGTGCTTCAGCTAAACATACAAGGCAAACCAAAGGCTGATCGAAGGGGAAAGTCATGAATGCGGTTACTTTGACGCGCAAAGATCAGGTTGGCATCGTCCGGGTCGACGCCCCCCCGGTGAACGCCATTTCCCAGACAGTGCGGCAGGGTTTGTTGGAAGCATTTGACGAGGTCACAAACGACCCGCAGATTGCTGTTGCGGTGCTAATATGTTCCGGCCGGACCTTCATGGCAGGGGCAGACGTAAGGGAGTTCGGCAAACCGCCGATGCCGCCCCATCTTAACGATCTGGTGTCCTTCATCGAAAGCTGCCCTAAGCCTGTTGTTGCGGCAATTCACGGTCAGGCACTTGGTGGTGGACTGGAACTTGCGTTGGCCTGTTCCCACCGGATCGCGACCGCGAATGCGCGCTTTGGGTTGCCCGAAGTAACGCTTGGAATCGTGCCCGGTGCGGGTGGCACGCAGCGGTTACCGCGATTGGTAGGCGTGGAACAAGCGCTTAATTTGGCGGTTGAAGGTAAGCCGGTCTCTGCCAAAGTAGCCGTTGAAATTGGCCTGATTGACAAGATAGCAGACGATCTTGAACCGGAAGCGATCACCTATGCAAATGCGCTGATCGGGGTCGATACTGCCCCTCTCAAGCTCAACCTGCCGATTTCGGCTAACAGCTTTGATCCTGCCCTGTTCGATCAATGGCGGGCCATGTGTGCCAAACGCAAGCGTGGCTTCGATGCGCCCTTGGCGGTTATCGACGCACTTGAGGCTGCCACCGGGCCGGATTTTCAGGCTGGTCTCGACAAAGAGCGCAACTTATTTCTAACCCTGCGCCAAAGCACGCAATCAGGTGCATTGCGACATATCTTTTTCGCCGAACGCGAAACCTACAAAGTAGAGGGGCTGGATCTGTCGCAAGCAGGCGAGATTGGCAGTGTTGCGGTAATCGGGGCGGGAACCATGGGAGCAGGGATTGCGCAGGTCTTTGCCACCCAAGGCATTGCCGTCACTCTGGTCGAAATCTCGGACGAGGCGGCACAGTCCGGAATCAACCGAATCCGGGGCAATTTGGAACAAGGGGTCAAGCGCGGCAAGATGAGCGCAGCCCGTGCCGAAACCATTTTGACGCTGATTTCACCCACGACCGACTATGATGATATGGCTTTGACCGATCTTGTGATCGAAGCAGCGGTCGAAGACATTGTCATAAAAAAGAAAATCTTCAAACAGCTGGATAAGATCTGTCACCCAGGTGCCATTTTGGCGACGAATACTTCGTACCTAGATATCGACGAGATCGCTCAAGCGACCGATCGCCCCGAGCGCGTTGCCGGCCTTCATTTCTTCAGTCCTGCCCATATCATGAAGCTGGTCGAGATCATTCGCACCGATCAGACGGACCCGGCGGTAACGGCGACTCTGGCGGCGACAATGAAAAAGCTGGGAAAAACGGGTGTGATTGCTGGGGTCTGCCACGGGTTCATTGGTAACCGGATGTACCAAGCCTATCAGCGCGAAGCTGGGTTGTTGATGCTGGAATGTGGATCACCTGAACCGGTTGACGCCGCGCTGCGCCAGTACGGAATGGCGATGGGGCCGTTTCAGGTGCTGGATTTGTCGGGCATCGATATTGGCTATCTGATGCGTAAATCTCTGCCTGTCGGCGCCGTGCATCCTTACGCATTTCAGGTCCATGACCGGCTTGTTGAAATGGGGCGTAAAGGCCGCAAAACTAAGGCTGGCTTTTATGGTTACAACGAGAAGGATCCTTCGATAGACGAGGTTGTTCTGGGACTAATCCGGGAGGTGGCCGAAGATGCAGGGATCAATTCGCGCGATCTGAGCGCGGAAGAAATCGCGCGACGTTGTATCGACGCGCTGCAGCAAGAGGGTGACGATATTTTGAAAGAAGGCATCGCGGCTAAGCCAGGTGACATCGACGTGGTGTTCGTCAACGGCTATGGGTTCCCTCGATACCAGGGTGGTCCGATGTATCACAAAAATTCAGTCACCGACCAAGTTCCGGTCTAAATTCGGCGGTTGTCGGGACGGGATGCGTCCCAAACGGGACTGTTATGTTAGATGGCGTGTTTCGAAATTGTGGGATGCGGCTTGAACCTTAGGTGGGCACTAGGAAGTGTTGGCGCACGAATTCGATTTCACCTCTGACGCCTCGTTGTTAGTAGTGAATGTGGCCGCGTTTGATGGTTCGGATGGTATCGATGCCACTCAAGGTCGCTTTTGCCTTTCGTAAGGATCGGAAACTTTGCCGATATCCGAGGATGCGCTTCATTGCGGCGTGGTTGCTTTTAACTAGGTTGTTACGCCACTTCTTGTCGATGTGCCTGTTGCTGTCAAAATGCAGATCATAGCACTGATAGATCATCACGGATGACGCACCGGTATGTTGGTGCATTGTCTGTGCAGATCTAGACTGGACGATGTACCCGCACCCTCTCAATTGCCTTGCGAAGAAAAGCTCGTTCAGCTTTGGCATCCCGGCTTACGGTTAGTCGGAAGTCGACCATTTGAACGTTTGCATCCATGGCGCGCTACAAATAGCACCTTTTGCCACCGACCGGAATGTTGGTTTCATCGGCATGCCAATCGACACTCGCCCGACGCAGATACTTCTCGGTCCGCCTGGTCAGCTCAGGCCCGAATTTTTGAACCCACCGCTACACGTCGATCGATCTAGCGAGATGCGACGCTCTGACAGAAAATTAACCACATCTTGATAGGTAAGCGGGTAGCTCAAGTACCAACGCACGGCACAAAATATGATCTTACGCGGGAAGCGGTGTTTCTTGAAAGGGGAACTACGCGGCATGACCAACCTCAAACGCAAGAAACTGGCCAAATGAGCCGATTAACGCGATAGTCCCCAAGCGATGGGGTTATCGTCTGCCAGTTGACTTCATTGGCAAAGCGGTGCTGCAGGCCCACATAGATGCCGCAGACCCCCAACAAGATCATGATGATATTTTTGAACACCAGGCCGACATTTGGAATCCACTGCAGGTTCTCAATATCGCGCATGGTGATCAGAATTTTGATCCAGCGCATTATTATGACAATGATAGCGATACCCCACGGGCTGAGCTCGAAACCCAAAATCTGCGCCCTGACCAAAGCAAATAGGTAAAAGACCGCGGGAACCTTCGGGCAATGGTAGCAATAGGCCGAACTCGCAGTGCTAAGTGCAACTCAGGGTTGGGTGTTTGCTAAAGAGAAACAAAAGGTTGCTCCAATCGTATGTTTGCGTGCGCCGATTAGTATTTCAAATGGAAGTATTTCGACGAAACAGACCACATTGGAGACAGATCATGTCCAAGTCGTCGTCTTTGGCGGTGTTAATGTGGCGGGCAAGATTTTGGACCTAAATCTAAACCCCCGCAAGATTGGCGAACCTCTTTCGAAGAGCCCCTGGCCCGTGACCTTGAAGGGCCCACTACAAAAGCCGAAGATCAAGGTCAAAGACGGTCCGAAACGACTGAAACGATCGGATGGTGAGGACAAAATGCCAGCAAAAAGAAAACTTTGCGTTCCGGACATTTTACAACTGCAGTAGTGGCGGAGGCAGTCGATAAAAGAACACTTTTAACGTACAAAAAGAATGACATCGCTTTCTGGAAGCGATTTTTGCTTCGGGTTTTCTCTCGATATATTCCGCACTTTAAGCGAGCGCGTTGGGTTGAGTTTTGCCGTTCTCTACGGCGCGAGTGATTGACCGGTGGTTGGCATAACGGACAAATTCCGTTTCAATTCCATGCTTCATTATGAAGCTGAAACGGAGTTAAGGACCGCGAAAATAACTACGTCTGAAGGAGGAGTGACACGGCATTGATCGCAGAGAACGCTGCACCGTGTACTGTTGACTGAGCGTGACCGCCAAGTGCCTCACCAAGGAAAAAAGCTTGTTTGAGACAGGCCGGAGAATTTCTTCTATGTCCGAACTACCTTGATTGGACATTGAATAACTACCTTCAATAAACGGTTCCTTCGACCAGTTCTGAGCCCGTGCCGAAATGAAGCTGTCGTGCACAACATTGCCAAAGACCTCGGTCAATTCTCGCAACACGTCTTGAACCAACTCCGAGTGGTCCATTTCAGAACGCGGAATAGCTCTGTCCCGGGCCGTGAATAGCCCCAGCAGGTTCTCATTCGTCGGCTTTCCAAAAGCAGCGTCGTAGTATGTCTTTTCGGACCAATCATTGGAAAGAACGCTTGTTCGAGAACCCTCAAACAAAATGTCAGGGTAAAACCGCTCGTGGAACTTCATGAAGACTTTGAAGCCGACGCCGAATTGAGTATCAAGTAAGTCCTCAAACCTTGTATTGACGTCGGCTGAGGAGGTTACGATTTGCCCCTTTTGCGTCATGGAAATTGGCACTGTGATTAGCACTTTGCCTGCTTGGTAGGTCTTTCCGCGAAGTGTTCGAACTACAACGCCGTCTCCACTCAAATCGACATAGCTAACCGACGCGTTCAATCGAATGCTATTTTTGATACTCGCCAAGACGAAGCGTTCCAAGAAGCCGTACCAAGTCGTGTCATAAAATTTGAATTCGGCGTAGGCATGACGAAGCATATTAAAATCTCGTAACCGTTCATTGTGCCAGAATTGGTAGGTTTCAGGTCGGTACTCAAGTGTTCCAACACCAAGCGATTCTGACCCTTGGCCAATGATTTCGCCCAAGATCGTAGGCTCATCGTGGATCCATTCAGCGCCAAGATCCAACGGGACGTCAGCGAAATCCGAAAGACGTCGAACCCTTCCTCCCCATCGGTTCGACGCCTCAAGAACTTGCACACCGATGCCAGCGTTCACCAAATGATACGCTGCCGTCAACCCGGCTGCACCGGCGCCGACAACAATCACGCGTTTGGGTTGACGAGCCCGCAAGATACTTGGGGCTTGTTGCCACAAACGCCAGAGACGCTCGCGAATTTTCTTCGGTCAATCATTTTGGAAACATCACATCTCAGCAAAGCTTTGGTCAATCATCTCTGGGCTGCAGCTAAGTGACCCAAGATCTATTTTTTAAACCAAGCGCCCGGTGTCAGCCCGAAGCGGACCTTCAAAATCCGACTTTGCAATTCTCGTGTTACGGACGAAGCGGTCCTTCATAAGCGTTGCTTCAGTGTCAGCTTTGCCCCGCCGAGCTGCCGTTATCAAACTCTGGCGGATACCAATCCTTCAAGACGGAACTCCGGCACTTTGTAAGCTGTCGAGAACCAGTCGACGCGCCTCGATACTCCTGATTGGCAGTACTTGCTCGTATCGCGTCGTCGTCACATCTGGGTGCTTTCTTAGCAGTTCTTCAGCAGTATTTTTTGCATCATCTAGTCGTTCGAGCTTTGCGTAAATTGTTATGAGGACCCAATAGGTAGAATCCCATCCAGAGCTCATCGCCAGAGCACGCTGTGCGAGTTCTAGTGCTCGTTCTGGTGCACCCGCAACTAGGTGACCAAAGGCAGTGACAGTTAGGTAGCCAAAATAATTCGGATCTTTCGGGCAAAGATCAAGTGCACGGCCCAGTAGATCAAGGCCGTCGCTGAGTTCGTCGCCAAATACAAGAGCGCAGCCTGCCATCGCATTGACGAAACCGGAACCCGGATTGATATCCACGGCCCGCTTTACAGCGTCTAAACCTGACAAATAGTCCGTGCCAGTCATAGCAAGGACGAACCCACCAAGAACAATCGAATGCGCATCATCACTTTCGATGTTTAACACTTGGCGAGCCTTTGAAACCGCCAGGCCAACATCATCATCACCAAATGGCGCCCACAGTCGAGTCGCACGCTGCACTAAACACCAGCCAATATGTGCCAAGGCAGGCGAAAAATCTGGATCTATGTCTGTCGCTTTGGTCAACAACTCAAGCGCTTTCAGGTTGGCATCAGAATGAGATGCATAGACATGTGGCAGCGCCTGGAGATAAAGATCGTAAGCCGCCATGTGCTCCACCGGTTTTCGGCGTGCGCGTTCAATTTCAGCTTTACGTATGGTCGGTTCTAAGGCGCCTACGACCTTGGAGGTGATTTTGTCTTGAAGTGCAAAGACATCATTGAACTCTCCGTCAAACTTCTCGGCCCAAAGGTGATTTCCCGTCTTTGCGTCAATTAATTGACCTGTAATCCGAATTCGGTCACCCGATCTTCGGGCGCTGCCTTCCAGCACATATCTTACGCCGAGGTCGCGCCCGACCTGCGTTATGTCGACGGCGCTGCCTTTGTACACGAAACTGGAGTTCCTCGCGATTACAAACAGCTGCTCGAATCTGGACAACGCTGTAAGGATGTCTTCCGCCATTCCGTCCACGAAGTATTCTTGATCGGCGTCTCCGGACATATTCGTAAACGGAAGGACTGCGATAGACGGTTTGTCACGAGCATTCCGGACAGTATCGCCATATTCGCCAGTTGCAGGGGCAGCGGGAGTTCCAACTTCCAACGCGTAGACCTTCAACGGTTCGCTGATGTTCTTGAGTGACTTCCTCCCCAAGTCAGTAACCGACAGGTCGAGCCGGGCTCGAACCTGACGATACGCGTCTTCAGATATGCAGATGGCACCAGGATCAGAAATACCTTCCAGTCGCGCAGCGATGTTCACGCCGTCGCCCATGAGATCGCCGTCACCTTCCTCCACTACGTCTCCGAGATGAATCCCCATCCGGAAGTCTACGCGGCGCTCCTGAGGTACACCGGCATTTCTTTCGTTCATCGCGCGTTGGATTGCGATAGCGCATCTTACAGCCTCTACCACACTTCGGAATTCAATGAGCGATCCGTCTCCGGTTCGCTTCACCAGGCGACCTTTGTGTACATCGATTGCCGGCTCGACGACCTCGCTACGAAGGGTTCTTAGTCGGGCGAGAGTGCCTTCTTCGTCAGCACCCGTCAGACGACTGAAACCAACTATGTCAGTTACCAAGATCGCTGCAAGCTTGCGATTCTCCAGCATTGCTTCGCACCCCACCGGTTCGTTTGGAGTTCTGGATTAAACTCAATAAGAACAACGTCTAGCGCGCTGCTGTGCGCGACCTTTTCCGAGGCTTCGCAGTCACGGTTTGCGATCACTCGGTGATGCCTGATCAGCCCTGTTGGCTACCGGACATAATCCATCGGGCACATTCCACTCCAAGTTGAGTTTTTGCAGTCTCTTCATACTTATCTATGAGGGATTGCGGCAATGTATCCCGCCACCGGCCATTCATCCCTTTGTGAATAAATGTGCGGGCGCCTCCCTGCCAAAATGCACCTCCTAAAGGCGCCGATTGAGCTGCGTTTGTTTTCATATAGTCGAACGAGCAGTGTTCAAGAGCGCGTTCCATTGTCTCTTCGTCAACGGTCACATCGATGAAGTCGGCTATCCGAGACATTTGTCCTTCCAGATCAGCCTTCAAATCAGAAAATGAACCAGCAACACGTTTGGCAGGTCCCTTATCTCCCACCACGAGCGGACGCTTTCCCAGAATGACCAAAACGGCGCGCCGTCGTTTTCCAACCAATGCTGGAAATACTCGATCTCTGAGCATGCAGGCGCGCCAATAGCCGGCCCTACGCGCCCCGGCGAATTGTTCAGCGCGTCGTACCAAGCTTCGTTTGCGTTTGCATGATGGTTATACAACGACCAGACAATATCGCGCCCGTCGCGCCCAACATAAATGTACTTGCATTTGTCATGGAACACGAGCGCATCGACGGGTAAATGCGTTTTCATAAAGCGGCGTTGGGTCTGCGCCTCGATCATTGCGAGTTTCACTTCTTTTGGCGGGACGCGCAGGTCGACCCAAGGGCTCATTTCTGAAACGGCAATTCCTTCTTGTGCATCAAACAAAAGCTGACCCACGATCTGTTGCATCCAAGTGGTTCCTGACTTTGCATAAGTCCCAATGATGATGTCGTCGTCGCGAAACCTTACGTCTTCCCACACTGTGCTATCGATGTGATGATTATGAATGTCTCGGGTTTTTTTCCGGTAAGCCGCGCACTGCAGGATCCTCGCAAGTTCAACAGTTGGGTGCTAGGATACCTACAAGCCCCCTCTGCACAAATACAGAATAGTGATGTGCTATTCTGCATTCCTGCAGACTGACGTGTGAGAGACCGGCGATGTTCAATTGGAATGACATTAGAGTTTTTCTCGCGGTAGCTGAGGAAGGGTCGACACTCGCAGCAGCCAGTGTTGTTGGACTGAACCAAACAACAGTAGCTCGCCGTATTGATGCGCTTGAGCACTCTTTGAAGTTAAAGCTATTTGATCGTGACAATCGCGGATATGAAATAACAGCTCAGGGCATGGTGCTACTGGATGTAGCTAGAACCATGCGGAATTCAGCAACATCGGTAATTTCGACCGCCGAACAGCTGACGCGTGATGATCAAGGTGTGATCCGTTTTGCCGGTAACGCTGAGGCTATGCAGCGATTTGGCGTTGGTTTGGTATCAAGCTTTCGGGAAAAGAACGCGGACATTGCATTTGAGTTGATGATCGACGTCGCTTGGAACAAGGATCAGCCACCTCTCGAGACCGGAAAGGCCGATCTGGCACTTCGACCATTGGACGAGATTTCGGGTGATGCGCTCGTCGCCAAGAAACTTGCCAGGTTCCCCTTAGGCGTTTACTGCAGCCAGTCCTACGATCAAAAATACACGGCGCCAAAAACACTTAAAGAGATAAAAAACCATAAGTTCCTAGTTTATTCGAACGATGTCGCGAAAGTTATGAAAGCGGTCGATTGGTTAAACCTGCAACTCAAAGACAGTCAGGTTCTTTATCAGGTTAACGCCGTAGCCAGCATGGTTGCGGCTTTGCAAACAGGGGTCGGTCTAGGGTTGCTACCATGTGTGACAGGTGATGCGCATCCCGATCTCGTGCGGTGCTTCCAGCACGATGAGCTTCACCATACTCTTTGGTTGGTCGCTTCTCAGGAAAGTTACAGACGCCCGGCGGTTCGAAGCTTCATGGCTTTTGCCGGCCAACACTTTAAAAAGTTTGAGCGTGATTAATGTTCGGTTAGATCAATGTAGTAGGCAGCATCTTTTTGGATTTCATAAATTGGTCCAATACGTATTGAGCGGCAAGGCCTGCAGCTGAGCCTCGCATCCCGAAGACGCACCAGCCTATGAGGCGCCAAATACCAAACTGGACTCGCCAGATCAGGCTGCACGTAGCCGCTTCGATAATCAGCCTGCCGTTATGAGACTTGGTTAGACCAAGTCAAGGTCCGCATCTGCCTGGCCTGCGATCCTAATTCAGAGCGCAGATTTTCGCAGGACCCACACAAACCGACGCGGAATACCGGTCGCTTCAGGTAGGATTCTGCGAGCTAATCGACTATTTCGCATGCAATCTGCGGAATATGCGCTTGATTGCGGATATTCGATTGCTGAGCAGAAAATTGCAGAAAGGGCTCAGGTTGCCGTTCTCTGCGGCTTGCGTGATTGACTGGTCGCAGCCCAAACCGGACATTCAATCCAAGACTTCGCAGATTGAGTGACACGCAAAGAACTGACCGCACATCGGCAAAAGCCGCGTGTCAGATTGCCAGCAGCTGCGTGCTTCATGTCAACAACCCAAGTTTCAGAGAAAGAACTCTGCCCGTTCTACTACCCAAACCATTGCGACCAGACTTGCGCAAGCGGCAACGGCGGCGCGAGAGCCGACCCAGATACGACCTGGTTGTTTGCGCAACAACAACACCAACGGCCAGACCAATAGAACGATCATGACTTGTCCAGTCTCTACTCCAACGTTGAAGGCCAACAGGCTGTGCCAAACGTTTGGTGCATCCACACGTAGAATTTGGTGCAACATGAACGAGAACCCAAACCCGTGCAGTAACCCAATGCCAGACGTGATGGCAAAGGCCTTGAGGTCGCCATGTCCTTTCTCTGGCGGCCAAACCGCCATTGCAGCGGCGTAGATTATTGAAAGTGCTATTGCCAATTCGACAGTTGGGATAAACCACGCCCCGCTCGGCGCGAAGCCAAAGAAACCCAAAATCAGCGTTACCGTATGGCCTAGGGTGAAGCCTGTGACACGGGCGAGAAGGCTGTGTAAATTCAAAGCACCGATGATCATGCAAAGCACAAAGAGAACATGATCGGGGCCTTCCAAAATATGCCGAATACCTTCAACAAAGAAGGTCGAAGCGGCTGCGGTCGCAGATCCGGAAACATCAACCGGGGTATGCATCAGGCCCCGCGCACGAAATGTCCGAACATCCTGCTCGTTATAATCGAGGATCAGGTTCGCCGTTTCTTCTTGTCCAGGAAGCCCCGGATCAGAAGTGTAGGATAAACTGTATGCTCCAATTTCTCCCGTCACAAAGCGCAGATGAACGTCAACCATCACCTCGCCAACATAAATCTCCGTTGTTGGAAAATCATCTCTTTGAGCAAGTGCCGCGCGTGCCTCATTAAGCGTAGCAAATCCGGGCTCTTGCCCCAATGGATGCAGTCTTATCGAGACGATTACTGATGTTTGTCGGTGACCATCGATAGATAGCACAAAGCCGTTTACAGCAATACGAGCCAAGCCGGTTGGGTCTTTGTGAAATGCGGCCTTATCCAAGTAGTGCATGAGCACGCCATCTTCGATTTGATTGTATGTGTAAGGTGCTGGTTCGGGCAAACCGTCCGGGCCTTCGGGACCGACGAGCTCCGCAACCAAATACGGCATCGGAAGGCGCAAATAGACATCTAAGCCATCTTCCGAATGGGCCACATGATGAATGCGGACATTCTGGTTTAGATTGAAATGCGCCTCTGCTCTGCCTGCGCACAAAAAGATCATGGCAAACAGGAACGTGGCAAAAAACAACCTAACCACTACCACAGAATTACCCTCCTGTTTTGGCGCTTATAATCGTCAGGTCATCAAGCATCCATTGGTCGCCATGCCGCGAAACATCTAGCAAGCCACGATAAGAAACCGCTTGCCTATGTAGATGCCCCCAATGACCTCCGCTTACACGGGCAGTCCAACTGGCGAGGGCCTGATGCTGATTTCTTTCTTCGCCGGGCGTGAAGCTCTCGACATTCAGGTCTGAAATCGCTTCGACGCGAGCCATGGCGCCAGAGGGCAAAGTAACCGACAAGCCACGACGCATTTCTGCTTGAACCTTGTCGCGATTGATTGCTTCGACATATGGCTCCATCGTCGCCACGGCATTATCATCTCGCGTCTCAAGCATCGTGGTTCCGATGTTGGTCACCAGCCCTTCTAAGATTTGACGCGTTGCGATCTCATCCGGCTCGGGCGCTGTCGACAGGTTTTGCAACGAGTATGTGACAATCGCAGCGGCACCGAATGCCCCAGTCAGACCAAGCAAGATCAGGCGCTGACCGTTTGTACGCTGCAACGAAAAATAGGCGCATATTAAACACAAAACGCCTAAGCCTAACGCAATCGAAGGCACCTGAGTTTCACCTGCGACTTTGACAACGACCGGGCCCGTTCTTGGGTTTGTCCAAGTTTTTAGGTGATTGCTCCAATTTACTACGGGGTCAGTTGCATAAATCTGGGAAGGGACCGCCCCAGCCGGATCGGAGAGGGTGATCGGGATCACATCCAGACCATCCGGGAAAAGCTCCCATGCTAGATCAACTCGGTTCGGCAAGGTCGCAACCGGATAGGAAAGGACAACACCCAGCAGCATCGTCTTTCGGATTGCCTCCGCTTCATCCGGAAGAACACGCAAACCTTCGGCCCCAACTTTGATACGTGAGACCTGCACCGTTTCCGGTTTCATCGGCATGCCGTCGACGGCGAGCGGGTTTCTGGTCTCAAAAAAGTCCGAGACGCCAGACTTGATCCTGACGATATCATCTGTGGTCAGCCGGTCAGTATCCCCAAAATCCAAATCCGCCCAAGTCTCATAGTCTTTCAAACGCAAAATTATCTCGTGCCGGACGACGCGTGGTTCCACTGCCAGAAAAGACATCATCGGGGACTTGTGGTGTCGGGTGAGGTTTGGATTCTCAAATTTGCTGAACCAAGGATCGTCCCAGTCCGGCAGCATCGTCTCAGCCTGAGAAAGGTAACGATAGTCTGTCACCGGAACGCCCATATGCTCGGCCACAACCCCAAGTGAAGCCAAAGGAATCCCGTCTGGGCTTAGGGGGGGAATGAACGTGATCCGTTCGGGTTTACCAGCGAATGGAAACTCCATATCCACATAGACGACATTTTCGCTGCGGGGTCGCGGTCGATACTGTGCGCTCGCTGCTGTTTGCCGGGAAATTCTGGGGCGCACATCAATCGTATTCGTTGTGCTGGTCAGTTCCTCTTTATCTGCCCAGATTTGAAGGTTTTGACCCGTTCGCTCAGCCAGCGACGTACCTGAACCATCATCTGGAATGACGAATATGGGATAGTCGCTCAAATCGACCTCAAGGATAACGCGAACATGATCTGGCTGCACCGAAAGTTCGACAAAGTTCGGTGCGGTTTCTCCGCCGTAGGGGGACACAAGATCTGCAATCGATTGGCTTGCGCCAAACGCAAGACTCGCAAGCGCTGAGCCCACCCAAACCCATGTCTTGCTGTGTCCGCCAATCTTAGAAATGAAACGCGACGGCAGCATAGATACCATTCTGGTCCACATCATAGGCAAACTCCCCGCCCGAGCGGTCAGTGGAATAGTCAATTCCGTAGAACTGATAACCAAACCGTAGGGACGTGTTCTCCCAGCCTTTCCAGTCGAAACCGGCCAGAAGCAGGTATTGCAGGTCATCGCCATTCACGCCGAAGCCACTTAGTTCGGCGCGGCTGGCGAAACTCCATTTATCGTTGATTTCCATCGCATAGCGGAGCGCGATCATCGGCTCGAACCAATCCTCCGTTCCGCCCAGCGTTACACCGGGTCCAGGGCCGGCTATGTCGATTTCCTGTTTAAGCCGGTTCCACTGAACGCCAATTGCGGCGTCTGCTGCATAGCGTCGACCCGAAGCATTGACCCCGTTCGCAAATCGGTAAGCCCCCTGAATGTTTACAAAAGTCTGCCTGACATCAATATCAACGTCTGCTCTTCCGCCCGGTAAGGTTCCGTCTTCGCCAAGCCTTACGTAGTAGACCTCGGAGATGATACCGAAATCACCGTTCCAGCCTTCGTAGCGTACGGAGGCGGCGCCTTGCAGAACGTCCAGCACCTCGCTCAGGCTCAGGTCCAGATCGACGCTAGTACCATCAATGGTTGATGTGCCAGACGTGCTGAGCGGAAGGAATAGGTAGGGGGTGATCGAATGCCGCCAAACACCTTCATCATCTTCAGAACGTGCAAGAGACTGGGCGTTGGCCACATGAGAGATCGCGACGAGCAACCATCCAACACAGAGCAAATAGCGAGAAATTAATGAGGTAAGACGCATAGAGAATTCCGATCAGTATTGAAAGAACCGGCGCGTGTTGAAGTCGCGCCGGTCAAATTTGACTTTAGTCATCGTTCGGATATGGGAAGTCTTTGCCAAGCGCTTCTGAAGCTTCCTCATAGATTGGGCGCAGCACATCGTCCACGTCCCAGAAACCAGAGTTTGTGAAGTCGGAATATCTCATTGCCTCGATGGGCACTCCGGATTCTTCAGAATACGCGACGCGGTCCTCGTCGTTGGGGAGTTCTGCTGGAGCGGCCGAAGGGGGTGCCCAAGTGCGCTCCTCTGTCACCGCCATGCGCACCCTGATTTCATCCTTCGTGACGTTCCAAACCATGAAGTCGTCCGCAAGGCTCAGAGGTCCGTCATAGGTCTGCCTAATGCGCTCGTAGACGTTGGTGCTTGTGTCGAAGTCGTTGAAGAAGTGATAGGCAACAGCAATACGCGGTCTCACCTCGTTCATAATCTTCCCAAAAGCTTCAGGCGCAGTATGAACCTGAGTGCCGACAAGCAAGGCGGACTCGGGAGTGAAATTCATCTTTGCAACCAGATCAGGTACCGCCACAAAGCACTCGTGGATTGCGATGTCCGCGTCCTTCGCGTATTCGACGAACCACTTGTTGGGGTAAGAATCTGAACTGAAGACGAACTTCAGATTGTTCCACACCAATGAATAACTGACTGGGCCATCGAGTGAATGGATCGCAGGAAAAGAACGGATCACAACACCGTTTTCTTCGTACACGATTTCGTTCTCGCCCCTATAGTCGAACTCGTTCACCTCCATGGTGAATCCTCGAAAATCAATCAGTCCAGCACGGCCCGACAGATCCCAAGTCAGCATCTTTTGCATGTGCTCCATCGCATATGCCGTGCCCAGTTCTTCGACTGGCCCGCTTGGGCCCCATATACGCAGCGGAACGTTTCGCCCCATCAACGCGCCACCGATGAACAGGTCATGCAACGCGCCGAAATGGTCAGTATGAAGATGGCCGATAAAGACCTTGTCCAAATAATTGTACGGGATTTGCAGGGAAGAAATTCGCTCGGCCGATCCCGAACCAATGTCGAACAAGAACTTGTCTCCGTTGCCCAGTTCCACAAGGAAACACGCAGCAGCCTGAGCGGCCCGCGTTGTAGGCATTCCTGTTCCACACGCGATGACGCGCATCTCGTCTTCGGCGAGATCTTCAGTATTGGGGTAGTAAACATCGCGTGGACGATCACGCACCATGGTCGGTGAAACTTCTTCTGTTTCCTGCGCGTGTGCTGCCGAAGGGGCGACTAAATCGATGACCGATTCAGTGAGCGCTTCAGGAGAAACAGCCCAAGCACCAAATATCGCACCAATTACGAAGTGCTTGCTAAGGCTCCTGTAGTTCAAATGATGGGCCATGTGTCATCCTCCAGTCCCTTGGTGATTGGCGAGCGGGGAATGCGGGTTGTTGCGCTCCGGCTCGCTGTTTTGGTTACAAGTCTAAGGTTTAGGGACATTCACGTAAGTGACTCACGGTGAATAACGGGGTGACTCACGCGCCGATAATTGCAAAAATACGAATATGGTGAGGAGTTCTGAAAACATCTCAGGCGGTCAGAAGCGCGCTGCCCTCGGCAAATTGCTTGCGGATGCTCATCTAGATGGATCCGATAGGCTTCAGGCGTTCCTGACGTACATCGTCGAGGAAGAGCTCGCCGGTCGGGGAGATCAAATTCGCAGCAAGACTATCGCTCAAGATGTTTATGAACGCGATACCTCAGAGAGGACTGATCCGGAAAACATCGTTCGCGTCGATGCACGGCGGCTTCGTCAATTCTTGGAACTGCATTACGAGGGTATTGGAAAGGATGATCCGGTACGACTGTGTATCGATAGCGGTGGATATAGGCCGCGGTTCGAAACTGCCTTGGAAACCGGTGCGGTATCAATCTCAACAAAAGCCAAACGCTTTGGACTGCCCATAGGGGCGTTCACCATTGGGGCCGTCGTTGGTGCGTTGGTCGCAGTCGGTCTTGCCCAAGATGGACAGGAAACCGCCTTTGCCGAAGTGAGTGGCATAGCTGTAACTGACTCGAACGCGAACTTGCAGCGCATGGCAATTTACGAGAAATCCCCAGCAGCATTGCAAGCATTCAATTTGGCGCAACAAGCGCGGAAAATGATATTTCCGATCTTCGACCGACAGCGCCAGTTACTTGTTCTGTCTGTGTTCGAAGGTGTGATCGAGATCGATCCAGAATATTTCGGTGGATATGCCGGTGCAGCGCAGGCACTCGCGTCCCTTGCAGTGATAACCCCGCCATCCGATGCCAAGACCGAATATGTTGATGCCGCCATGAAGCTGGCGAACCAAGCGGTTAGCCTTGCCCCAGACCAAGCCTGGAGCCAGTCTGCTAAAAGCTGGGCAAATTTTGCCAATCGCGACTATGACGCCGCGCTGCAACTCAGTAGACGCGCATCAAAACTTGATCCAAATGATGGTGCTGTGCTCGACTTTCTTGGTGCTGTGGCGATGTTCTCGGGCGAATTCGAGGAAGCAATTGCAACGGCTGACAGGCTCTCTCTGCTAGGTCCCAGTAACCAACGATTTGCTAACAGAAATATCTCGGGCGCGACGTACTTTCATCTTGGTGAATATGAAAAGACTTTAGAGCGCTTTGAAGAGGCAAAGCAACTTGGCGATCCGCTCAGCGCTCCTTCACTTGCTTATGTAACGGCAGCGCTGTCAGCCATGGGGCAAGACCATGCGGCTAAAGCCAAACTGGCTGAACTTGAGCGTGCGTGGCCGGAAGCACCGATAGGTGCGATGCTTAAAAGTATCCACAAAGACGTCGAGAACGCAGAAGCGGTGCTACGCGAGTTACGAAAACAAGGCTGGGTAAGCCCAGTAAGATAGGGTGATGCATAACAGCGGGTCGCAGTGCCAAGGTTAAAATAATCTCTACTGGCACGGACACTCAGGTCGAAACGCACATCACCTGCGCGGAGTTGAGATCGATAACGGAAGCCCAGATAAGGGACGTTCTGCGCGTAGCTGCCGCTAAAAACAACTAGCACTGCAACCGTAGCGAAGTTGTACGATGTGGCGCATACGAAACTTATCGGGCGAATCGCAGCAATTGGCCAGACCACATCGCTAGAGGAGCCATATTCACAACCTTCAGTAGCGAAGGCACGTTAAGCAAATCCTGCAAGGATGACTATTGTCAGTTGCCATTGGAGGCATTCGGCTTAAACGTCGACTGCTTATTTGGTCCCAAGCGTTCGGATTTAGCTTCCCAAATTATCCCGCATTAAATCCCGCATAGCTTCTTCGACCTCAAATGACTAAAGGCTTCTTAAATGATTATTTTATAATAAATTTATTAGATCTCATTGTTTTAACTGGACTCTCTATGTCGAGTACATCTCCATTACCATCGATCGCACGCCATAGCCAATGTTTCATGCCGTTAATAGGGACGACCATTTCGTCCATATTCCAATTGTCGTGCGGTCGGGGCCGGTCGCGTCTGATACACGTCGCGAACCGAGACCCGAAACGATTGACCCAGGGATAAACCGCTTCACGACTAACAATGACGCCACGCTCCGCCAGGAGGTCCTCGACATCCGCCGTGCTGAGAGCAAACCGGTGACATGCCCTCACCGTATAGGCGATGATTTCGCAAGGAAAACGGAAGCCCTTCAGCCGCGGCAATGAGGTTGGTAAGGTCATGGGACCGCGCGATCCGAGAAG
This sequence comes from Ruegeria sp. CDSC054, assembly GCF_059610645.1. Lineage (NCBI taxonomy): Bacteria > Pseudomonadati > Pseudomonadota > Alphaproteobacteria > Rhodobacterales > Roseobacteraceae > Ruegeria > Ruegeria sp. CDSC054. Next base: position 41,758 of record NZ_JBXWOA010000015.1, read on the forward strand.
GACAACGCGATCAACTTGGTGTTGCTTTTCAAAGAGATCATGCTGAAGCTTACCAAAAAACTATACGCTGAGAACAAACGTCGGACCCCGCGTACTTGTCAATCCAGACAAAAAGTTTGCGACACATCTTTTTTTACCCCGTGGCGGGTACCCACAATCCACCGATCTCTGTCTTCGCAATACGTATGGTCAATACCATAGCGACTACCCAGCCGGTCACTACGGCCGCTGCCGTTCCGAACCACACCCCGGTTTCGTTGAATCCCAATATGCCAATAAACACCCAAACAAAGAACGCGACCCCAAAGGCCTGGCGATAAAGGCTGATCCAAACGGTCCAAATAGGTTTTTTGAAGGCCTGCAAAAGTGAGTTGATTGAAAATAGCATCATGTAAAAAGGCAGGATCAGACTGTCGACTCGTAGATATCCCACACCAACGCGAACAACCTCTGGGTCCGCTGTAAAAAGGCGCATCACTAAGGGACCACCAAGCCAGAGGATCGGGATCGCAACCAGTGACATGTAAAATCCGATTCGCCAGCAATAGAACAACGCGGCGCGCACCCGCTGGCTGTCCCGAGCACCGAAGTTCTGTGAGGCGATTGGCAGTAGGGCACCCGTGACGCCAAGAATGGGCAGCAACAAAACTTGTTCAAGCCGTATAGCGATTGCGTAACCGGCAATTGCATGTTCACCAAACAGCTTCAGCGCAAACTGTAGGACAAAGGCTGACAACAGCATGATCGTAAACGAAAAGGCAGTGGGCAGAACCTGCAGCGAAATTTCTGCAAACCGTTTTAGGCGTGGTCTGAAATAGGCCGCGCGCATACGTTTCATTCGCCTTCGCCGAAGAACCTGCTGGATCAAAAAGATCATCACGCCTGTCTGGCTGATCACCGTGGATAAAGCCAAACCGTTGAAGCCGATGCCCGAGATCACGCCCGGAATTCCGTAGATCAGAAGGGGATTCAGGATGATGTTCGCCAGAAACGCGACGATAAGTGCCCGTTGCATAGACACTGCGTCGCCATGGGCCTGCAAGATGCCATTACATCCATGAGCCAGAAGAAATCCCGGCATTGCCAAAAGCAACCAATAGAAATAGCGAAGCCCGGCTTCACGATAAACGCCTGGTTCCGAGACAAGCTTGATTAACAATGGGCCGAACCAAAGCCCTGCCAGGGCAAGCAGGCAAGACGCAACGATTCCGTAAGTTATCCCTTGGGCCGCTAGGCGTCGTGCCGCTCGGTTGTCGCCTGCACCCAGAGCGTTTCCAACCAGTGCACTCATAGCTGCACCCAGCCCGACGCCCACGGAAATAGAGATGAAGAAAGCTTGAAAGCCAAGTGCCAGCCCAGCTTGGGCGCTAGTCGACAACAGCCCGGCAAAGAAGATGTCGACGATGTTGTAAAGTGTATTGAAAAGCATTCCGACCGCGCCGGGTATCGCCAATGTTCGGAAATGGCCTGCAATGGACCCTTGGGTCAGATTAAGGTCGATTGCCTGAGCCATGTTAACTGGGTGTCATGGGCGCTCGGCCTGAACTGTCAGAAAGACAAACTCAGGGGTCAGAACATCCTCGAACCCGTGGTTAAGTTCAGCGTCCACACTAATCGAGTCGCCGGCTGACAGCGTAAAGCGGGCCTCGCCATATCGGTAAACGGCTTGGCCTTCGAGTGCTTGTACAAACACTACGCCGTGGCCGACATAAGTGGGCGGCGGCCCGCCTTCGCGCAATAAAGTCACACGGCGCGCTTGAAATCGCAGGTCTTTACGAGAATGCAGTGAAAGATTGACATATTCGTGGCTGTGCCCCGCCGAGATTCGGTTTGATTTCAGTCCCTCACCATGGCGCACGAGAGTGTAGTCTGTGTGATCTGTACGCGCTTCGCGGAACAAAGAAACAATCGGAACTTCGAGCGCTTCGGCCAGTGCCGCCAGAGTGTCGATTGACGGAGAAACCAACCCATTTTCGATCCGGCTGATCATAGCGGCTGAGATACCGGACTGCTCTGCCAGCCTACGAGCGGATTGCTTCCGACTTTGGCGCAGTTCCTTCAGCGAGGCGCCGATGGCACGGTCGATCTGTCTGCCTGGAGTGTCTCCTTGCATGATCCGTCCTTTCAGTCGCTGCTATAATATCCCACCACATCGCCATCGGTGGTAACACCTAGGCCATTCAGCAATCGGTTGGCGTAGTTGAAATACCCTACGATCTGGTTGATTTCGAGAATCTCGCCATCCTCCCAACCGGTGTCTTTTAGGGCTGCCACATCAGAATCGACCATCGTACCCGGCGAAAGTGTAAGCTTTTCAGCATAGGTCAGGGCCGCCAAATGTGCGCCGTCGAACGCATCTTGAGGGCGATGTGCCTCGAGTGCGGCTTCGATCTTGTCGGCGCGTGCGGCGTCGTCGATCAAGTGCCGGGCGTTGGACCAGTGGTTGGCATAGGAATAGGGGCAGGTGTTGAGAGTTGATACGTATGAACTGATCACTTCCTGAAACCACATGGGAACTCTGTTGGCCTTATCGTGCAGACAGGCGCGATACAGAATCACATGCCCCTTCATGGTGTTAGGCCGCAGGGAATGCACACGCATGACATTGTCGACAGTACCGTGCGGTGTACGCGCCAGATCCAGAGTGGCCTTCAGATGCGTGTCAGCATCTTCGTCAGATATCATCCTGATCCAGGCAGACATTTGCGGTTCCTCCCTTGGTCGTCAGTATTATCTGAGGGCAGTTCAAAATTTGTCCTCTGAGTTTTTTATTGACGAGTATTGCATATTAAGCAACCATATTAATTAGTGTGCAACGTATTTGAGGAGGCTCAGGCCTTGCCCGACTGCCCCAAACAATCGCAGCGCCAGTCCGGCCTCGGCTGTTTCGTCAGGCCTGGCACCACGAGATGCCGGCCTGCCTTTGCAGGAATGGTGGAGGAAACTCCTTTGTGCGCCCGGTCCATCAAAAGACAAATTCGCATGGTGTCCCGAACCCAAGCAGGTACGACATGAACCAAGCCACTCCGATGATTGAAGTGACCAATCTGGATAAGTATTATGGCGCGTTTCACGCGTTGAAAAACATCGATCTGACGGTCCATCAGGGTGAAAAAGTCGTGATCTGCGGCCCTTCGGGATCGGGAAAATCGACGCTGATCCGGTGCTTTAACGGGCTGGAGTGGCACAACTCCGGCCGCCTCGTGATCGATGGAATCGAGGTTTATGACGGAGCCAAAGAAATTCGCGAACTGCGGCAGGAAGTCGGGATGGTCTTTCAGCAGTTCAACCTGTTTCCACACCTGACAGTGCTAGAGAATCTGACGATTGGTCCGATGAAAGTGCGCGGGATATCCAAAGCGCAGGCCGAAGAAACCGCACGCAATTATCTTGAACGTGTTCATATCCCGGAACAGGCCGACAAGTACCCGGCGCAGCTGTCGGGCGGGCAACAGCAGCGCGTAGCAATTGCGCGGTCTCTATGCATGGAAACTCGGATCATGCTGTTTGACGAACCGACATCCGCGCTGGACCCCGAGATGATCAATGAGGTGCTGGATGTGATGGTCGAGCTGGCCGACACCGGCATGACCATGGTTGTCGTCACTCACGAGATGGGTTTTGCCCGTAAGGTCGCTGATACGATGGTTTTTATGGAGGCGGGCCAGATCGTCGAAGTCTCACCACCCGAACAGTTTTTCACCAACCCCTCGAGCGAACGCTGCCGTTTGTTCCTAGATCAGATCTTGGCGCATTGACATGAGCGATCTGGGCATTTCCCGGCCAAAAGGCCAGCCGCTGCCTAAGCAGCCTTTTTTAAAGCGGTTTTTTGACTCGACCCTGATTTCGGTCGGGATCTATGCCATTATCGTCGGGCTGATCGCCTATGGTGCATATACAGGCGCGCAGGGCATGGGGTACAACTGGCAATGGTACCGGGTGCCGCAGTTTCTGTATCGCAATACCGAGGTCGGTTTCGAATGGGGTGAGATTCCCATCGGGCTGGTCGCGACCATCAAGTTGTCGGTCACGGCTTTCATTTTGGCTATGGTTATTGGACTGCTTGTGGCGTTGCTGCGCCTGTCGGACCTGGTCATCGGGTCTGCAATTGCGGTTGGATTTCTGGAGCTGATCCGAAATATCCCGCTGCTGGTCCTGCTCTACCTTTTCTATTATGTTCTGGGGCCGATCTTTGGATTTGACCGATACACGGCCAGTATCCTTACCCTGGCCGTGTTCCATTCTGCCTTGATTTCGGAAATCTTTCGGGCCGGGATCAACGCCGTCCCCACAGGTCAGTGGGAGGCCGCTAAATCCATCGGGATGAGCCCGTCCCAGACTTATCGCTATATCATCCTGCCACAATCCGTCCGCTTCATGCTGCCGCCGATGACCGGCGAGGTCGTTCATCTCATAAAATCCTCGGCCATTGTCAGCGTGATTGCGGTGGCCGAGCTGACGACCTTCGGACGCAACATCATTTCAGACACATACATGAGTTTCGAAATCTGGTTCACCATCGCACTGGTTTATCTGGTGGTGACCCTGATCCTGTCGATTGGCGTAAGCCATCTGGAGAAGAAATATGCCGTCGACCAATAACCCAGAAAATATGTCGGACAACAAGGAGAACCAAGATGAAGCTTTCTCGCAGAATGCTCGGGGCTGCCCTCGGCGCGGTCGTGGCTACCGGTGTGGCGACCTCAGGCTGGGCGCAGAGCGCTACGCAGGAACTATCCAGCGAAAGTGTGATTGAAACTATCAAGCAGGATGGCGTGATCCGGATCGGTCTGTCGCTGTTCGTGCCATGGTCGATGCGCGACAAGAATGGCGATCTGATCGGATTCGAGCTGGATGTTGGTCGTCAACTGGCCGAGGATATGGGGGTTGAGGTCGAATTCGTGCCCACCGCTTGGGACGGTATCATCCCGGCGCTGGTCTCAGGCAATTTCGACGTGATCATCTCGGGCATGTCGGTGACGGCTCAGCGGAACCTGACCATCAACTTTACCGATCCATACGCCTATTCGGGTCTGGCCATTCTGGCCAATAAGTCGATGACCGAAGGCATGACGCTTGAGGATTTCAACAATCCCGAAGTGACCTTTGCCGCCCGGCGTGGTGCAACACCTGCGGCGGTGATTGCACAGAACTTCCCAGACGCGACCTTGCTGTTGTTCGATGAAGACGGTGCCTCGACTCAGGAGGTTCTGAATGGGAACGCTCATGCTTCCATGGCAGCGCAGCCAACTCCAAACCGCGAGGCTGGGTTGCACCCTGAAACGCTGAGTGTGCCGTTCGAAAATCTCTATGATCCGCGCGGTGAAGCCTTTGGTGTGCGAAAGGGCGACCCGGACGCCATGAACTATTTCAACAACTGGATCGCGCAGCAGTGGCGTTCCGGTTGGCTGAAAGAACGTCATGACTATTGGTTTGCTGGAAACGAATGGGCTGACCAGGTCGCCCAGTAACCCTGACCCACCCGGGGGGCAGCGATGCAGCCCCCCGGATCTGATACGGAGCGTCTCGCGTGCAGGATTTCCTCAAAAAACTCAGATGGCCGGACTACCTGATCGCCGCGGTTCTGTTCGTGTTTTTCGGGTATATCTGGCTGTCGATCGAAGGCACGCTCAATTATAGGTGGCGCTGGGACGTCATCCCCAGTTACATTGTCGGCTGGCATTCAGGTCGTGAGGAATACTTTGCCAATTTGTTGCTGCAAGGGTTGGCCGCAACGGTTCGCATCAGCCTCTATGCCGGAATCCTGGCGTTGATCCTGGGCACCATTCTGGGTGTAGCCCGCTGTTCATCAAATCTGACCATCCGCATGCTGGCGCGCACCTACTTGGAATTCTTGCGCAATGTGCCGCCGGTTGTTGTCGTTTTCATTTTCTTCTTCTTCCTGTCCCAACAACTGATTGATGCGTTGAATCTGGAACGATGGGCGCGCGGTATCGCGCGGCAGGAAAACAATCAGATATGGGAGTTCTTTTTCGGTGAAATGCGCCGCTTCCCATCGCTTGTTTCGGGCGTCATTGTACTGGCCCTTTTTGAGAGCGCATTCGTTGGTGAAATTGTGCGTGCCGGCATCCAGTCGATCCCAAAAGGTCAGCGGGAAGCGGCACGCTCTATCGGTATGAGCCGCCTTCAGGAACTGCGCTATGTGGTACTGCCGCAAGCGATGAAGAAAGTGGTGCCACCGCTCGCCAATCAGTTCATATCGCTGATCAAGGACAGTTCAATCCTGTCGCTGATTTCTGTACAGGAACTGACTTACAAAACAGTTGAGCTTGTGGCCTCATCCCGCATGATTTTTGAGGCGTGGATCACCACGGCCGCTTTTTACTTTGTGGTTTGCTTCGGCCTTAGCCGATTGTTTGCGCGGCTTGAAAAACGGTCGGACAAGCGCTGACGTAAAGGCCAGTATGATCTGCCTCTATGATTTCCGGCTTTCGGGCAGCTGTCACAAAGTACGACTGTTGCTGTCCATGTTGCAGCGGGATCATCAGATCGTCGACGTAGACCTGCTGAACGGTGACCAAAACCAGAGCGCGCTTTTACAGATCAATCCGCTGAACAAGGTACCGGTTCTGGACGATGATGGGTTCGTCCTGCGCGGCAGTACTGCCATCATGGTCTATCTGGCGCAGAAATACGGCGCAGGCGAATGGCCCCCGACCACACCGAGAGAACACGGCGACATACAGCAATGGTTGTCGTTTTCTGTGAATGAAATCTTTCACGGCGTTGCAATGGCCCGGGCGATTGTTCTGTTTGAACGCGACATCGATCTGGCCGAGCCGCAGGCGCTTGGGCAGAAATCCCTGAAGATTATGGAGGAACACTTGTCAGACCACCGCTGGCTGGCCTGCGACCGTCCCACCCTCGCAGATCTGGCCTGCTATCCTTACATAGCTCTGGCTTATCAGGGTGGAATATCGATGTCTCCATACCCGGCGGTGCGCGCTTGGATCGCGCGTGTTGAGGCTTTGCCGGGATATGTCCCGATGCCGGGGTTGCCGGCACCGGGTTAGGGGCAATCGGGGCTATGCTCTGATCTGCACCATGCCGTTTTCGATCCGGGACTCAAACACTTTCATCGGCCGCGTCGCAGGCGCTGAAACCGGGCGCCCGTCTCGCACATCAAATGCGCCCTGATGCAGGGGGCACTCGATGACATAGCCATCGAAATACCCGTCACACAGATCCGCGCCGCCATGATTACAAAGCGCCAGTGAGGCATAGATACCACCGGGCGTGTCGTAGATTGCGATGATACGTGAGCCGAGTTCTACCCGTGTGACCCAATTTTTTTCCAACCGAGCAGCTTCGATCACGTCTTTCCACGGTTTTACATCTGTCATGGATCACGCCTCTTCCTTGTGCCGGATCTGACGCAGGATTTCGCGGTGGGCAGCCAGATAGCCGCCGGGCTCGATATGGATGTGGTCTTTTAGCTTCTCATGCAGACGCGGGAGCGCGTGAAACGGGACCGAAGCGACATAGTGATGTTCCGCGTGGTAATTCATGTTCCAGCACAGAAAGGACCACGGTGCCGAAACCAGATTGGTGCGCGTATTTTCTGACATCTGCGCGACGGTCGGGCGTCCGACATGTTCGGTCATCCGGATGAACCGCATCACCGGCTCGCCCAGAAACAGGGGGATGAACCAGTACCAGATCAGCCCCCACCAGCCCGTGATGGCCATTCCCAGAAAGATCGCCGCATAAATAGCCAGCATTCTGCGGGCATCGCGATATACGGCCTGATGTTCGACTTTCGGAATGAACCGCAACTCGGTCTCGCTGAGATTGCCGCTGGCGTGGCGAAACAGTTCCGTGAATTTGCCGCGCCAATAGGGCAGGGCGGACAGATAAAGCAGATATTCTCCCATTGTTTCGGGCAAAGGGATCAGTTCGGGGTCTTCCCCGGTCAGTTGCGTATAGGTGTGATGATCGCAATGTTCGTAGCGAAAGAACCGATGTGGTAGAATGATGATCAGGCCGCAGATCTGACCTACCAAATCATTCAGCCACCGGGTTCGGAACACTGTATAGTGCACGCATTCATGCTGTAGTGAGAAATGGTGCACCAGAACGATGCCTTGCAGGAACATTGCGGGCCAGATTAGCCAGCTGTTCCAGGCTAGGGTGACAAGGGTAGTTGTGCCAGCCAGCACCAGTACCCAAAGCGCCAGATGGCGCAAGCCGGGGCCGTCGGACCGTTGCATGAATCCTTTCAGTTCTTCACGCGTGAGCTTGCCTTCGGCCAGTGCCTGAGACAGGGGCGTAACGATTGCTTGTGACATGTGAGTTCCACATTTTTGCCGGTGCGGGGGCTGCGCCCTCATCGCATGTACCGGCACCGGAGACGGGAGTGCTCCGCACCATAGGACCTTGTCAGGTGGACCTATTGCAATCAGTTTAGCGCGATGGCACGTGTTCGATCAAGCGGGAAGGCTCAGCCAGTGCGGCGTAGACCGATATCCAGATCGGGGTCGGCGAACAGGGCAGCCGCGCAGGGGTGCTTGTCCAGAATGGTGGCTCCGCCGGGCAGCCGGTCGGCGTGGAAAGCCCCGTTTTCCCAGTAGTTCACACCGTCGATTACGATCGTCGGATCAAACACGTTCCAGCTTATTTCGCCTGGGGCATAAGCACCGCAGGTGTGGAAGTGCAGAATACGCGGATTGCCGAAAGCGGACCCGCCCCAACGTTCGAAATTCTCGCGCATGTCCCATGGGTAGCCGCAGCCCGGGTGGATGCCCGCATGCCAGGAATGCACGAAGTTGCGGTCGATGCCGAACTGACCCGCGACCCGGTCATAATGAGCTTCGGCCCGTGCGGCGTCGGCAGGATCGCCGTCAAACCCTGTCAGGCGCCCGCTTTCCAGCATCGCAAAAACCGGTCTTTCGAACTCCACCGTATAATCATCATAGTATTTTGATCCGGTGCCCGTCAGAAATTTCAACGCCACCCTGCCCGAAAAGCTGTGTGCCGGGACTGGCGTGAAGACCGACATGGGGAAGCGCAGGATCGACGTATCGCCTGTCGTATCCAGGTTCATCTCAGGTCGTCCCTGAAAGTCCGTACCCAGAGGGCAGGTGACCCGTACGTCGGCGGCCCTATTCAGAACGCCGTTGATCCCAGCCTTGATGTCGAGGAAGGCATCGTGATGCCCGTTGGAAAAACCAGAGCCAAAAAGCTCGCGGCTTAGGGCGAAGCTGACGATGATCTTCTTGCCCTGCGGCATTTCCGAGAACCGGAGTTGATCCCCGAGACGGGCCAGAAACAGGATAATATCGGCGGTTTCGAACCGCGCCAGGAGATCAGCGGACAGGTGTGGATTGTCCGGATTAAAACCCACATCCACTGCATCAACCGACAGCCCCATGGATCGCGCGGCATGCGTGACGATTTGGACACTATCCGCATCGAAATAGCCGTGTTCGGGAGGTTCATAAGCGATCAACAACCGGTCGCCTGCCGTTGCGTGGGCGCAGTTAGTCAATAGATTTCGCGCGCCGCGCTCGGGTGTGATGTCCGACATTCGCGTCTCCTACGGGTTCCGGTCAGCATAGATTAGGCTCGGGTTGAGCGCCTAATCTATTTGAAAGTGATTATGCCTGACATTAGGGTGACTAATATGATCGTAAACCTGCCCTATTCCGCCCTGCGCGCCTTCGAGGCAGTTGTCCGGCATTCCGGCTTTTCTCCTGCTGCAGCTGAGCTGGGCGTCAGCCAGAGCGCGGTCAGTCAGCATGTGCGGGCGCTTGAGGAATGGCTTGGTCTCGAACTGCTGGTGCGTGGTGCGCGGTCATCGCGTCCGACCCGCGAAGGGGAACTGCTGGCGCTGGCCATTTCTGAAGGTTTGGGGCGTATTTCGGACGTTTGTACCCAGCTGAGGGACAAGACCCGCACCGACAGGACCATCGTGATTTCATGTCTGCCGGGTTTTGCGTTCAACTGGTTGTTTCCGCGCCTTTTAAACTTTGACCTCGCTCATCCGGACCTGTCGATTTCCATTGCCACAGATACCGGGCAATATCCGTTTTCAGGGGCGGACGCGGATATCGGTATTCGCTATGGTCTGGGTGATTATCCTGGCTATCAGGTCGATTTGCTGATGACCGAGCAGCTGTTTCCGGTCTGCGCTCCCTCTTTGATACCAAGCTTGCGTGGGGTCGAAGATCTGGCGCAACACACGATGCTGGTGGATGAGAACCTGCATCATGGGCCCGCAAGTCCAACGTGGGATTTCTGGGCGCGGCAATGCGGACTGACGCTACCGTGGCCCTTGCGAACACGGAGGTTTGGGCAATCCAATTTGGTTGTTCAGGCGGCCATCGAGGGGCTTGGTGTCGCTTTAGGGCGGGAACCTCTGGTCATCGACACGCTGTGCGATGGACGTTTGGTGCGACCAGTTCCGGAGCTGACGCAATCTCCGTTGTCTTATTGGCTGGTTCGACCCCATGAAACTAAGGACAGCCCGAAAGTCGGTGAGTTTCTGAACTGGATCCGTGCCGAGGTTGAGGCGCAGCCAGACATTCCGCCAGCCGCGGGCGCCGGGAATTAGCCTGACTTATACGAGTCATTACCATTCCAGCATGGTGCAAGATCGGCTTGCCGCCCATACTTGCACAAGCCATCTGACAATCTGGAGAGCATTCCAATGTATCTGAGAAACTGCTGGTATGTCGCCGCCTGGAGCAAAGATATCGGTCGCGAGCTGAAGGCCGAGACGTTTCTGGGCGAGAATATCGTGCTTTACCGGCAGGAGGATGGCAGGCCAGTCGCGTTGGAGGATGCTTGCCCGCACCGCAAGCTGCCTTTGTCCAAGGGCAACCTTATCGGGGATGTAGTGGAATGCGGCTATCACGGGCTTAAATTTGACTGCACGGGCAAGTGCACCGACAGTCCGACGCAGCGTGGCATGACCCCGCGGCGGGCGGTGGTTAGATCATATCCGGTTGTGGATCGGTATCGGTTCCTTTGGATATGGATGGGCGATCCGGAACTGGCAGATCCCGACAAGATTTTCCCGATCGAGAATTTTGACGATGACAGCTGGGGCAAGACTGACGGTGGGGTAATGGATATCGACTGTCATTACCTGTGGGTCTGCGACAACCTGCTTGATCCCAGCCATGTCGCCTGGGTGCATGTATCTTCTTTTGCAGGCGCTGGAACGGATGAAGAGCCGCTGAACGTCGAGCGGACCGACCGTGGCGTCGTCGTCTCGCGCTGGATCGCGAACAAACCGCCATCGCCCTATTACGCCAAACTGGTGGCATTTGACGGCGATTGCGACCGGCTGCAGCATTATGAGATGTGCATGCCCGCGATCGGGTTGAACAAATCCATCTATACGCCGGTCGGAACCGGCGGGTATGACAAGCAACCCATTGCTGAAACGTTCATCAATATCTCCTATAATTTCATGACCCCAATCGATGAAGACCGCACCAGATACTTCTGGTTTCAGCACCGAAATTCCGATCCCGAAAACGCGGAAGTGTCCAAATTCATGAATGACGGTGCGCGCATGGCGTTTCTTGAGGACAAGGACGTTCTGGAAGAAGTCCACAAGGGTATGAAGTACGCCAAGACGCCCAATATCGATCTCGGGTTGGATGCGGGCGCCAAACTGTTTCGCAAAACGCTTGATCGCGCGATCGAAGCCGAAACCACCCCTGTGAGTACAACAGTTCCGGCTTGAGGCGCCTTCTGGGAAGGTTACACACGTAGTGTCAATAGATCGGGTTATTTGAAGTTGACCCCGCCCTGCCGACCTAATTTTTGGCAAGAAGGGCGGAGTTTGCCACTTGCTTGTTACGACGCTCTGTAGATCACTGGAAACCGGCCCCCGGCGAAGGGCGCACCGGGGCGCAAGCTGTCGTCGTGAAGCCATTCGGTGACAGTATCGCGGGGCTCATAGCTTGCGCCGTCCACAGCGAACCGGATCGCATAGCCGCGTCTGCGCCGGGTTGAGGTGCGGTTGCCCATCGCTGAATGTACAATCATACCGTCAAATGCCAGCGCATCACCGGGTTTCATTTTCGGGTAATGAAAGATGTCGTAGTCGGCGCGGTTCATCTCGAAATCGGGCATGTCGATATAGTCTGGGTTGTCCACTTCCAGATAATGCAAAAAGCCCCCAAGTTGGTCTGTTTTGAAGGGCCGGTATTTGGCGCCCCAAGCATGCGAGCCTCTTACGAACTCCAACGCGCCGTTGTCGGGGTCCACGGGGTCCAGCGCAATCCACATGGTCATGATCGGGCCTGAGACCGGCCAATAGGGTTGGTCCGTATGCCAGCCCGTTTGTGTCTTTGTGCCCGGTTCTTTGGCAAATATCTGGTCGTAGATCAGCGAGGTCCAGGGGCTGTTTGCTACCTCTGCCACACGCTGCCCAATATCAGAATTCAGGCAATAGTCTTGAAACACGCCAGGATTTTCACGCATGTTTTTGTAAGCAAAGTAACGGTCGCCTTTGGCAACTTCGTCATCGACAGCCTGGCGCAGCTTACTCAGCCAATCCTGTGACAGCACTTGTTTCAGCAGCACGACTCCGTCGCGCGCATAGGTATTCTGAACGGTTTTCAGGTCAGGTGTTTGTGTCATGTAACGTCCATTTCTGTCACCTCATTCACAGAGGCGGTTGCAGAGGGCAGGCGCGTTGCGCCCGGTTTTTCTGGCGTTACGAGGCGGGTGAACTGCGGCAGTTTATGATGAAGCAGGGCCAAAGCGACCGGGCCGACCATTTGCCGGCGAGACGTCGATGGAACTGTTCCACGCGAAAGCTCATTGCGTCACCTTTCTCCGATACCTTAGCCGCAATTTCCGCATTGGAATAGAACCCGTGGCGAGTTGTTTTGGATGTCGATAAATTTATTGACTAAATGTGCACAGTGATAAATATTATTACCATCATGCAAAATTATTCTGTTTTCTCGCTCGCCCGTAATGCGCTAACCGGGCACCGGAACTGGCCGCAGGTCTGGCGCAGCCCGCCGTTGAAAGACCGCTATGATGTCGTGGTGATCGGGGCAGGGGGTCACGGGCTGGCAACTGCCTATTATCTGGCCAAGGAATTTGGCATCACCAATGTCGCCGTGTTGGAACGCGGCTGGCTGGGCGGCGGCAACATCGCGCGAAATACGGTGACCATTCGGTCGAATTACATGAGGGATGAGTCAATCCCGTTCTATGTCAAATCCGTCGCCATGTACGAAGGGCTCACGGACGAGTTGAATTTCAACATGATGCATTCCAAACGAACCATGGTCGATGTGGTTCAGACCTGGCCCAAGCTACGCGAGCTTCGGCGGCGGCAGTTGGTGATGGACATCTACGGCTCGACCTACGAACAGATCACAACCGAGGAATTGCGCCGCCGCATTCCTGCGTTGACTGGCGGCGGCCCAGATGCACGGCTGCCTGTGATCTGCGGCATGGTTCATACGGATGCGGGCGTGAACCGGCATGATGCGGTGGCCTGGGGCTATGCCCGCGCGGCTGATGCGCGCGGGATTGAGATTCATCAGCAAACAGCGGTGCAATCCCTGCTACGCGGGGCGGATGGGTCCATCGAAGGGGTCGAGACCAACCGGGGCACAGTTCGCGCAAAGAAAGTGGTCGTGGCAGTCTCAGGCCATACAACGACGCTGACCGAAACTGCAGGCCTCAAACTGCCGCTGCGGACGATGAACCTGACGGCCTTTGTGTCTGAGCCGGTCAAGCCGCTGGTTGATGTGATCGTGAATTGCCCGGACAGCGGGTTCTATTTCAGCCAGTCCGACAAAGGTGAGATGGTCATCGGCGGCGCGCCCGATATGGGGCAGAGCTTCCGTCGAGACATAAAGCAACATGTATTCGAGGATACCGTGACTGCGATGCTGTCGCTTTTCCCCAGTTTCAAGAAGCTCAAACTGATGCGGCAATGGGGCGGGCATCTGGATATAGCCCATGATGCATCACCCATCATGGATCAGACAGATGTGCCGGGCCTGTTTGTCACCGCCGGATGGTGGGGAGGGTACAAAGCAATCCCTGCGGGCGGGCTGACGCTGGCGCATCTGGTGGCCAAAGGTGAACCGCACCCATTGATGGCACCCTTCACACTGGGCAGGTTCCGGCATCTGGATTTCGTAATGGAAGCCGGAACCACCACTGCGCGATAGGAAAGGACAGGATCATGATGCTCATAACCTGCCCGTTCTGTGGCAAGCGCAATGAAAGCGAATTTATCCATGGTGGCCCGGTAGGGGCGGTCCGCCCAGATCCCAATGCCGTCAGCGATGAGGAATGGGTCGAGTATCTGACAGTGACGCCGAATCCATTGGGTCCGGTTCAGGAGAAATGGTGGCACGCACGGGGATGCGGTGAATGGTTCACCATCTGGCGTGATACACGGACCCATGACATTGTGGAGGCACCCGATGGCACAACGTAACCGCCGCGCCTCGGCCGGGCGCATCGACCGAAACCGCCCTTTGCATTTCACCTTCAATGGCAAACCATATGAAGGGTTTGAGGGCGATACGTTGGCCTCGGCCCTGTTGGCCAACGGAATTCGTGTCACCGCCCGCAGTTTTAAGTATCACCGCCCGCGCGGTATTATGGGGCACGGGGTCGAAGAACCTGCGACTCTGGTGGAACTGGACGGCGAGGATGCCTCGGGCAACCGTCCCGCGACCACCGTACCACTTCGGGACGGGCTCAGCGCACGCTCGGTCAATTGCTGGCCGTCGCCCGAGTTCGATCTGGGCGGGATCAATCAGTTGCTCTCGCGGTTTATCCCCGCAGGGTTTTACTACAAGACGTTCAAATGGCCGAACTGGCATCTGTTCGAACCTTCGATCCGCCGGGCTGCTGGGTTGGCGGCAGCACCCAAAAGCCCCCCGGCTTCGGACCATTTTGAAGCCCGAAACGCCCATGCCGATGTGCTGATCGTGGGGGCGGGCCCAGCCGGGCTGCAAGCGGCGCTTGAGGCTGGTCGCGCAGGAAAACGCGTGTTTTTGGCCGATGAGGGCGCCGAGGCGGGCGGTAGTTTATTGAACCGCAGCCTGTATATCGGTGGGCAGTCAGCCGTGGACTGGGTCGCGGATGCGGTGGCTGAGCTGCGTGGGATGGAGAATGTCACCCATCTGCAGAATGCAACCGTCTGGGCCTATCGCGAGCACAATCTGATGATCGTGAACGAACGCGAACCCGAATTGGACGGAGTTCTGGAACGCAGCTGGCGCGTGCGGGCGGGGGAAGTTGTGATTGCAACCGGAGCCACCGAACGAGCCATGGTCTTTGGTGACAATGATCGACCCGGTGTCATGCTGGCCTCGTCGGTGCAGGCCTATGTCAATCGCTGGGGCGTTACACCCGGGCAGCGTGTGGTGCTGTTTACCAACAACAACAGTGTTTACGCCGTGGCGGCCGATCTGGCAGCAGCCGGCATGCAGGTTGAGGCCATCCTCGATTGTCGCAAAACCGTTCCACCTGAAGCTATGAAGCTGGTGCCGGATATTCCGGTTCATGCCGCAACCGTTGCTGGTGACGTACGCGGGCGCAAAGGCGTGCGCGCAGTCAAAGCCGTCCCCGTGACCGGAGGAGCGGGTCGCTGGATCGACTGTGATGTGCTGGGTTGTTCCGGCGGTTGGAACCCGACCGTTCATCTTTGGTCGCAATCCCGCAGCACGTTGCGATTTGATGAGGATCTGGCAGCCTTTGTTCCTGACCAGGCGGTTCAGAATTGTCGCGCAGTGGGTGCAGCGGCTGGTGATCTGACGCTGGATAGGATTGTTGGTGGCGGCGAAGACCTGGTCTACGCGATCGAACCTCTCTGGCGGGTCAACGTGCCGGGACAGCGCGGGAAGGCTTTTCTGGATGTGCAGAACGATGTCTCGGTCAGCGATGTGCATCTGGCCCTGCGCGAAGGCTATGACAATGTGGAACATGTCAAGCGCTACACGACCGGCGGCATGGGGATCGATCAGGGCAAAACCGGCAATATTAACATCATCGGCACTGTTGCGATGCAAAAGGGTGTGCCGCTGCAAGAGGTTGGAACAACCACCTTTCGATCCCCCTACACGCCTGTTTCGTTTGGTGCGATTGGCGGATTACGGGAAGGCTGGCGGCTATTCCCCTATCGCCATACCCCTGTAACCCAATGGAATAAGGACAACGGCGCTGTGATGTATGAAGCCGGCGCGCGCTGGCGGCGTCCGGGCTATTTCCCAAAACCGGGTGAAGGCCTGCAAGAGGCGGTAAACCGCGAATGCCGCGCTGTCCGTGAAGGCGTCGGCGTCTATGACGGCTCGCCTCTTGGCACGTTTGAACTGAAGGGGCGGGACGTTCCGAAATTCCTAGATTTCATCTACTCCAACATTATGTCCACGCTGAAACCGGGTGACGGGCGCTATGGATTGATGTTGTCTGAAGATGGCTTGATCCTGGACGATGGCGTGGCCTTCCGGCTCGATGAGCACCGCTGGATGATTTCAACCTCGACCGGTCACGCGGATGCGGTGAACCAGCATATGGAAAAGCTGTTGCAAACCGAATTCCCCGACTGGCAGGTGCTGATTACCACTGTCACCAGCCAGTGGAATAATACCACTATCTGTGGTCCCAAGGCGCGTGAAGTTTTGCAGGCGGTAGGCTCGGATATCGACCTCGCGCCCGAGGCGTTCCCTTTCATGTCTTTCCGCGAAGGCACCGTCGCTGGTTTCCCGGCGCGGGTGGTGCGGGTGAGTTTCACCGGTGAACTGTCCTATGAGGTCAACGTCGCCCCGCGCCACATGGCGGCCCTGTGGGATAAGGTGATGGAGGTTGGTGCGCCCTTTGGCATCCTGCCTGTGGGTTCGGAATCCAGCCATGTGCTGCGGGTCGAAAAAGGGTTCCTGTCGTTGGGGCATGAAGTCGACGGCACGGTGGATGCCTATGATCTGGGAATGGGATGGGCGATGTCCAAGAAGAAGCCTGACTATCTGGGTAAACGCTCGGTCCAGCTGCGCAGGTCAGGCGGCGGTACCCGGCGCGAACTGGTCGGAATTCTGGCGGATGATCCCAACCAGCAAATCCCCGAAGGTGCACCACTGACGCCCGGAGGTCGGAAAGAAGCCACCGACGGGTTGGTCACTGCCTGTGTATGGAGCGTGGTAAACAACCGCTGGGTTGGGCTGGCGTTGCTGGAAGATGGCCACGCGCGGCAGGGTGAAACCGCCCATGTCCGGCTGAAGGATGACGTGATCCCGGTCACAGTCACGAAACCGGTCTTTCACGACCCCGAAGGTAAATTGCTGAGGTCCTGAGATGAGTTATGACGTCACAATTGAACGGTGCGGCCTGAAGGCTCTGTTCGACCTCAAAGGCGCGCCAGACGCAGTATCGAAATGGGCTGGGGACGCTTTACCTAGTTTGCCGTACAGCCCTAACAGCCGAGCAGAAAAGGACGGTGTCGAACTGTTTCACATCGGTCGTGACCACTGGATCACCCGCGCCCCTCTGGCGCAGGAAGACGCGATGGAAGCCCGGCTGAAGCCCACGGACAGCCCGGCAGATATCAGTATTGTTCGGGTCTCGGACACGATGACCTTCTTTCGCATAGTCGGCCAAGATGCAGGTCAGGTGATGTCAATTGCTTGCCCGATGGATCTGCATGACAGCGTGTTCGGGACGGACGCGGTTTCCTATACCGAAGTATTTGGCCTCAAGGCTTTGGTGATGCGGTGCCAGGATGGTATTGAGTTCGCGGTCGAACAAAGCTTTGCGGATATGGTCGAAGACTATCTGATCCGCGCAACGACTTGAGGGGAAGATCGGCATGGCGCGAACGCACATCCACAAGTACCAGACGCGCTATCACGCGAAAGCAACCTATTCCAAGGCGATCCGCGCCCGGGGTGACTTTGTCTTCATGCAGGGTCAGGTCGGCACGCTGATGGATGGCACACTGGTTGGCTTAGGCGACCCGGGCGCGCAGGCAGATCAGGCCTGCCGCAACATCCAGCGCTGGATGGAAGAGGCCGGGGGAAGCTTGACTGATGTTTGCAAGTTGACAGTCTACGTGACCGATATTTCGTACCGTCCAGCCGTTTACGAGGCGATCAATCGCTGGTTCGAAGGTGTTCATCACTGTTCGACAGGCGTAGTTGTGCAGGGGCTTGCCGATCCGTCGCTTTTGGTCGAGATCGACGCGATGGCTGTCATCGATGATGATGCTGATACCCCCGGCTGAAGGAGTCGGGTCTATCCGGCATCGCATTGCGTAGAAACGCCAGTCATGACAGTGTCCGGTCGAGCCGGTCCGGTTTTGTCTGCGAATTGTAATGCTTTCGACACTCACCTCGATACTGCCGATCTTTTTGATCATTGCGCTGGGCTTGGCCCTGCGCAAAGGCGGCATTCCCAGTACGGATTTCTGGAACCTGAATGACAAACTTGTCTATTGGGTTCTGATGCCATGCCTTCTGTTCAGCAAAATTTCCCTGTCGCCGTTGGACAAGTCAGCGCTGGGCCTTTACTCGGTTGCCATTCTGGGCGGGTTTGTTGTGGCGCTTCTGTTTGCGCTTCTTAGTGCTCGTTTGATGGGTTTTGCGCCTCCGCAGGCCACCTCGATCCTGCAAGGCAGCGCGCGACATAACTCATTCATCGGGCTTGCGCTGGCTGCCAACTTGTATGGGCCAGCAGGGCTGGATATCGCGATTCTGGCGACCGCAATTCTCGTGCCCACCACCAATATTGTTATGGTGGTTCTGATGGTTGGTGCGCTCAAAGGCGATCGGACCAACAGCCTGGCCGTTGCAATTCTGCGGGAACTCGCGCGCAATCCCTACGTGATTTCGATCTTTCTGGCGGTTTGTGCCAACCAGTTGGTCGGTGACAGGATAGCGGTCGTGCATGATGTGACGGATGTTCTGGGTGCAGGCGCTTTGCCGATCACATTGCTGGCTGTCGGTGCAAATCTGAGAGTCCGGGCAATGGCCGCAAGTGCGCTGCCCTTAATTCTGGCCTTCACGGGCAAGATGATTGTCTTCCCTCTGGCAGTTCTGGTGATCGGACTGCTGGTGGGGTTGCCACGGGAGGTTCTGCAGATCGCCGTCGTCTATTCGGTAGTTCCCACCGGCGCGTCTTCTTACACGTTGGCCAAGCACCTGGGTGGAGACGCGCCGCTGATGGCGGCCATTGTCACGTTGCAGACGTTGATAGCAGCCGTTAGCATTCCCGTATCACTTGCTTTGCTGCTGCCCCTAATTCCTTAAGCGGTCATTTCGACAAGTGTTCATGGGCCCAGACCGCGATGTCCAGCAGGCGGGCGTCATCACCCTTTCGTCCGATCAATTGAATACCCAGCGGCAGGCCATTCTGGTCGGTCCCGAATGGCAAAGCGACCGAAGGCACCTGCAACAGGTTCCACATCCGGGAAAAGAGAGGATCTCCAGTGGCATCCAAACCGGCGGGGGCTGGTCCGGGGGCCGACGGGACCAACAGAGCGTCCACATCGCGGAACATCTGATCCAGCATCGCGCCCGCCCGGTCGCGCAGGTCCAGCGCAGCTTGGTATTCTGCGTCGGTGACCGCCAGTCCCGCTGTGACAAGGTCATGAAATTGCGGGCTGATGGTGGGCATGCCGATAGCGTATTCCGCAGCGCGCTGCCGCGCGACCTCATAGTCCATGACGGTGATCTGAGCCTGTGTGAGTTCGGCAAAAACGGGTGGAAAGGCAATTTCTCCGGTCTCTGTCCCCGTTGCGGCAAGGGCAGCCAACGCGCGCGTGCATGTGTCCCGCATCTCGACCGAACCGTCCCGCCAGTGCGGGCCGCGCATTAGGCTGATCCGAGGCAAAGCTTCGTCGAACTTAGCTGGCGGTGCGGGGTCAGTTTGACACATTACGGCATCGGTCAGCACAAAATCGCGGGGATCACGAGCCAGAAGGCCGAGTGTATCCAGGCTTTGGGACAAGCCCATGACACCCGTCAGATCGTATCGCCCGGTGGTTGGCTTGAACCCGCAGACTCCGCAATACGCTGCTGGTCGGATCAGCGAGGCTGCGGTTTGCGAACCAAATGCGAGCGGAGCCATGAAATCGGCCACAGCTGCGGCAGAGCCGGATGACGAGCCACCCGGCGTATGCACGGGATTCGCCGGATTGGCAGTTTTACCGGGTTTGAAGTAGGCGAATTCGGTGGAGATGGTTTTACCGATTGGGATCGCGCCCGCGTCCAAAAAAGCCTGAACGCAAGCTGCATTGCGGTCGGGGCGGCGTCCGGCATACAGGTCGCTACCCCATCCTGTCGGCATGTCATCGGTGTCGATGATATCCTTGATCACAAATGGCACGCCATGGAGCGGCCTACCAACGGGGAGAGTATCGGCGGCCTTGGCACGCTCTATGGCGCGGTCCGCATCGAGGGTTTGAAAAGCCCCGATGACGGGTTCACGGTTCGTGATCCGGTCCAGGTGGGCCGCCATCACCTCGGAAGGCTTCACCGCACCTGCGCGGATCAATGTGGCAAGTTCATGGGCAGAATGATGGTTCAACCCAGTCATGTTTCCAGCGCTTTCAACGCGTCGGCAAAGGGGGCGACTGGCATGTCGTAGATGCCACCGCCCAAGCGCCCGGCCTTGCCCAATCGGTCAAGAATGCCCAACCCGATCATAGGTCCCGACCCTTGTTCCACAGCGCCACGCGCGGTGCTTCCCAACTGCACATCCAATGCCCGGAAGTACGGATGCGTTCCGACTGACAGACCTGACATTCGCGCTTGAGCGTCGTCGGGCAGATAGGCACCCAGACCCTTCTTTTGTTCAGGGCTCAGATCTATGGCCATTGCCCCCAGCCCGAATGCCTCGACCACGGCACTGTCCCCGACCGCTCCGAGGGCGCGGTCCTGCGGCAGATCCACGTCAAACGCCCCTTTGGGAGGGCTGGCCGGGGTTGTGAACCAACGGCCCGGCAGATCCGAGATCTGGATGCCAACTTCGCGCCCATTACCGCCTGCAGTGGTGACGAAGCTTGATCCTTCAATACCCTCCGCCAGTTTCATCATGCATTTGGTCGCCGCCATCCAGAGGTTTAGAAATAGTGACGGCGAGCTGTCCATAAAGGCCAACACGTCGTCATCCGTGATCCCGCTGGTGGTGCGATCCTTGAGTTCAGCAATTAAGGCCTGTGCGGCCACGGGTGTGCGGCCATGGCAATCATCCCCACCCATCAGGCCGATCACGGCCAGCGGGACCAGAGCGATCCCTTCGGCAACCCCTTTCTCTAGAACGTCAAGAAACCGGGTGTTGAGCCAGCGAACGTGGTTGAGCACCGCCTCGGACCTCAGCCCCAACCGCATGGCCGGGCGGCTGCCTGCATTGATCGGCGCGTAAACACGTTGTTGGCCACGCCACGCGTCATAGACGGTGTGCAGGGGCATATCCGCCGAGACCACGGCGGCCAGAGGTGTCACGATATCGTGGTCTTGCGCGGGTTTCAGCACGATCTCGCCTGCGTTAATCATCGCCTCGGCCTGATCGAAATTCTGTGCTAGCCCTTGCCAGACTGCAGCGACACAGGCCGAGTTCAGGATCGGCGCGGTGATCTGATCCGGGCTGGCGAAGGCGGGACCGGCATGTAGCAGGACATTTTCGTCCAACCTCAGCGCCTCGGACGCAGTGTTGAACCGGTTCCAGACCGGTTGTGTCACCATGGCCTTGTCGAACGCCAGCTGATCAGCCGGGTGTAGCATCAAGTATTCTCCGGTGGGATGATCCATGTTTCCGAGAAGTAGAGGAAGGCTGTCGTCGTCTCATACCCAGCCTGCACCCGTGTGCCCAACTTGCCCGGCAATGCGTGACCATTAACGATGATCTGGGCCGAATGTGCGGGCACCAGAAGCGAAAACATGTTCTGCTCGCCCGAAGCGACCTCGTGCGGAGAGAGCTCCAGCGCGCGAGGCGGCTCGAGCCCTTCCCAGACCAGTTCAACTGTCAGGTTTTCTCCGGCGATGGTTTCGGTATAGCGGTGGCTCATTGGATCGCCCGAGGATCGGACGACCTGCGCGCCTATCTCGGGCAGGGAGGCAAAAGCGGGAGCATTTGCGAAAGCCGCCAGTTTGCTGATGAAATTGGTCTTCAGAAAGGCAGTCAGATCGGGATTGTCGCTCAGGATTACGTTCGGTGCCTCGGGCGGTCCGTCCACTTGATCTGGCGTTCCATACAGCAGCAGCACCTGACCCTGACCAACCGGAGACCATGCCACGCGAAAGAACAGCGCCATAGCGGTGAAATTGTTGTTGTCGTCTTTCAGCAGAATGCCGGGGTTCTCGCCTGTCCAATCGACGGTTCCGGGGGTGATCGGTTCGTTCAACGGCATCACAGATCCTCCTGTGGGGTCACCCAGGTTTCGGAAAAGGCCAGAAAGGCGGTCGACATGGTGCGGCCAAAGAACTGGCGGCTTGCGACCTGACCGGGGAGCGGGGTGCCGTTGATGACGACCTGTGCCGCGCTGGCTTCAAGGAACACAGAATACATCTCATGCTCTTTGGTTGCCGAGTTTTCCTTAGTGACCTCAACTGGCAAGGGTGGGCCCATTTCCTGCCAGATCATCTCGACCGTGACGCCCGAGCCGCGCAGGGTCTCGGAATAGCGCGATCTCAAATCGCCGGGGCGTTTTTCGACGCTGTCACAGTCCAGCCAGCTCATCGCGTCGAGGCCTGGCTTTCCGATGAAGGTGGGCATCTTGGTGACCCAACCATCCACGATCCAGCGCATCATGCGTTGATTGTCCGTCATGATCAGATTGGGTGCGTGCGGCCAACCCTGCGCTTGATCCGGTGCGCCCAGGATCAATGCAGCATGGCCCCGACCATAGGGCGACAAAACCACCCGGAAGAACAGCGCCAGCGTGTCATAGTGGTCCTGCGTCGAGCTTTGTTTCAGATAAATGCCCGGGTTTTCGCCGGACCAGTCGACCCGGCCCGGATTATGAGGAACACGATTTGTCATGACCAGCTTGCCTCGTATTTTTTCAGCGCATCGACTATGAGCGACTTACGGGCCTCGCCCTGCAAATGGTCGCTAGATTTGTAGATCTCAGCCACCTGATGCGAGATTTCCTTTAGCACAGCACCATCGTCGCGGCCGTCCTGAAGCGGGATGCGCAGCATTGTATCCCCGGCATAGGTCGGTATCACCTGACCGGCAAAGCTATCAGTCGGTTGCGGAGGGGACTGACCGTCTTTCAACGCGCGAATGGCGTTGCGCAGCAGACGGCGTGCCTTGGCCACACCCCGATCCGTAAAGCTGAGGTTTTCGCGGGCATGGATGTTCCGCGGCCCTTGACTGATCCAGGCGTCATAGTCGCCGGGGTCCCGCTGGCGCATCTCATAGGGTCGATCGGGATCCTGGCCATAGAAATCGGTCATCCCAAAGCCCACTTTGTTTTTGTCCGTTAGGCCCTTTGGATCGTCATTCGCCGCCGCATCCCGGAAGTGGCGCCATGCGATGACCATCGTGTTGGTGTCGTCAATCGGGGTTATCCAACGCGACAGCCCGCAGCGCCCAAAATAGCGTGACCCGTCTGGCACCGGGAAGTGGCCGCCATTTTGCGTGAACGACGGCAGCATATGGTCATGTATGCGCACCCAGACGATATCTTCGACACGTCGGACATTGGTGTAAAAATCGCCCGTTTGACTATCGTGAAACTCGATCATCGGCATCTCGGCAAAGGCGTCGATGAACTGGCTGCGTACGGCCAGTGTATGCAGGTAGACAACATGGAACGGGTCCCATGCGTTTTCCATCACCTGAAGCCAGTTGCACGGGGATTTGATGAGGTAAGGCACCAAATCGTCGCCATCTTCGTCAAATGTGTCCATTACTGGGAACGGGGGTTGCTCGTCGGGGGGGCCCATAAATGCAAAGGCCAAACCCTTGTATTCGATCACCGGATAAGCCCCCAGACAGGCCTTTTTCTTGACCTGTGAGGCGGGCGGCTCACACGGGGTTTCCAGAATGGTGCCGTCCAAACCGTACTTCCAACCGTGGTATGAGCATCTAATTCCACCTTCCTCAACGATGCCAAACTCCAGGCTCATGTTGCGGTGGCAGCAATGCAGATGGGTCAGGCCCAGCTTGCCCTCTTTCTTTTCGCGGAACAGAACCAGATCTTCGCCCAGAATACGCAGGCGATAGGGCAGGTCGCCAATCTGATCGGTCATTGCAACCGGCATCCAGAACCGGCGCAGGTATTCGCCGCACGGAGTGCCGGGGCCAACCTCGGTCAGTTCCGGGTCAGGTTGCTGTTGCCAGACTTTTTGTTGGTCGTGACCGCGGAAATTGCCCTTGGGGGCTGAGAAATGATCGTTCATGCCGTCCTCCGTGCGTATCGGTGGTCAGGGAAACGGATCGGGCACCGGCGTGGTGCCGGTCCAGATCGATTTGACCTGACAGAAATCCCTTATGGCGTCCGGGCCCAATTCACGCCCGTAGCCTGACAGTTTGATCCCACCAATGGGGCAGGCAGGGTCAACGCTGCGATAATGGTTGATGTAAACAGTGCCCGCCTCGATTGCCTCGGCTACCCGCGCGCCCTTGTCGGCATCGGTGGTCCAGACACCGGCAGCCAGCCCGTAGTCGCTGTCATTGGCCAGCGCGATGGCTTCGTATTCGGTGGTGAAAGAGGTGACGGCCAGAACCGGTCCGAACACTTCTTCACGCCAGAGCTGCATGCCGGGCGTCACATCGTCGAAAACCGTTGGTCCGATATAGAACCCATTCCGGCCTGCAGTTGTGGCGGTGCCGTTCAATAAGCAAATCGCACCGTCGGCTTTGGCGCGTTCGATCATTGCCGTAACCTTTTGCAGATGCGGTTCATTGGCCAGCGGTGCGACCTGAGTATCCGGGTCCATCGGATCCCCCATCTGCAATGCGCGGGCGCGGTCGATCAGGCGGGATAACAGCCTGTCCTTCAGCACGGCCTCAACGATCAGCCGCGATCCGGCGACGCAAGTCTGGCCATTTGACAGGAAGATGCCGGACAGAATTCCGTTGACCGCATTGTCCATGTCACAATCGGCAAACGCCACTTGCGGAGATTTTCCGCCCAGTTCCAGCACCGCCGGGATTACACCGGCTGAGGCAGCCTCAGCCACTTTTCGTCCGCCAAAGTCCGAACCGGTAAAGGTGACCTTGCGTGTTAGAGGGTGGCGGACCAGTGCTTCGCCGACCTCATGACCGAGTCCGGTGACAACGTTGAGCACCCCGGGCGGTAGTCCCGCCTCATGTGCCAGCCGTGCGAATTCCAAGGTCGAGGCCGAAGCCATTTCCGAGGGCTTCACTACAACCGTATTGCCAGCTGCCAGTGCCGGGGCCAGTTTCCATGCAAGGATCATCAGCGGAGAATTCCAGGGCGTGATGGCGACCACGACGCCATAGGGCCTAAAGTGGCCCACGCTATGCACGCCGGGGATGGAATTGGCCTGAGGTTCGGGCTGCAGCTTGCGTGCCTCTGTCGCAAAAAATCGAAACCAGCTGTGCAGCCCGGCAAACTGCCCGCGCACCTCAGTAATGCGTTTTCCGTTGTCGCGAATTTCGGGTGTGACAAGGTCTTCCCACCGGGTTTCCAGCATGTCAGCTAAACGGTCAAGCATATCCGCCCGTTCTGTCGGCCCAGCTTTGGCCCATGGCCCGCTGCGGAAGGCCTGGTCGGCGTCCCGGATGGCTATGTCGGCGGTCTGTGCGTCGCTACGGGCGATCATGCTCCACACCTGACCGGTGGCGGGGTCGATACTGGCCAGGGTTTCACCGTCCCAATCGACAATGGCACCGGAAATGAACGGTGAATAGGTTTTCATTCAACTTTCCTCGGACAGAGGTTGAGCCACCAATGCCAACAGATCGCCACGGCGCACCATGCCACGATTGCCATGAGCCAGAACGTGCCCGGCTGTGGGAAATTTAAGTCCGACAGCCGAGCGTTCCGGTTCGGCGGGGAAATGCAGCGTGCCTGCCAGATCGCCTCGTTTAACCTGTTGTCCTGCGGAGCAGCGTCGGTCGAACAGTCCATCTGCGGGTGCATGGACCGAATGCGATGGATCGGCGATTTCGATACATTGCGTCGGAACAGGGTCCGGAGCACCGCCGGGCAAGATACCTAAATGCTTCAGACAGCGTTTAAGCCCGGCTTCGGCAAGGTCCGCGGCATGCGGATCGACACCACCTCCGCCGCTGAGTTCAGCCGCGATCATCGGGACACCAACACGCGCGGCCGCGGCATTCACACTTCGGTTGTCGTTATGGGCGCCTAGCACCCAGATCAGAGGCAACCCGAAAGCGCGTGCCAGTTCCATGTTGGAAGCAGTCAGGTCCGTGTCATTCCCCCGCGCTGCCAAGGCGCAGGGCTCGAATACAGACGCCTTGCCACCCGAGTGCAAGTCAATAGCGGCATCCACGCGCGGCAGCAGTATAGTCTCAACATAATGCGCCAGCATCGCTGTCGGACCTCCATTCGCGGCGCCAGGAAAAGCCCGGTTCAGGTTTTGCCCATCCAATGGCGAAACCCGCGATGAAGCCAGAAACGCGGGGGCGTTCAAGGCCGGGATCAGGATCACCTGTCCGGTCAGGTCAGATGGGTTCAGCTGGGCCGCTAGCCGCAGGATCGCAGCGGGTCCTTCGAATTCGTCTCCATGAGTGCCGCCCAAAATTAGAACAGAAGGTCCGGGTTTCCCACGTAAGCTGATGACCGGGATCGGGTGGTATCCCAACGGTACGGCATTGTCGGACCATTTCAGCATCAGATCACCGGACTGTCGACCTGGCGCATCCAGATCGATGGTCAGGTGAAGCCTGCTGGGTTGGGGTGAAAGCGTATCGGTCATCCAGGTTCTTTTGCTGAGTCACAGTCTTAATAACATAATTTTTTTGAAAGTGAATTGCTTAAACCACGACTCTATGTGATATATGGTGAAAATTGCCATTACCGCCCTCTGGCGGTGCCGGAGGAGTTGGATGGGCATTACCCTCGCAAAATCAGGAATAGGCAGGATCAAACCTCATATGGTTGGTGGAGTATCTGCTGACGTTCCACCGCCTGCGATTCTTTTGAACTCGAATGAAAGCGTGTTTGGTCCCAGCCCGTCTGCCCGCGCTGCTGCTTGTGCGGCAATCAGCAATGTCGAGCGTTATTTGGAAAACCCTGACGATATCCTGGCCCCGGCGATTGCTGCGCAGTACGGGTTGGATGCGGCCCGGATCACCACCGGACAGGGATCGGACGATCTGCTGGCTCGTCTGGCCCGCGCCTACCTAGGGCAGGGCACCGAGCTGATCCGCAGCGCCAATGGCTATCTCAAGGTGCCCAACTATGCTTTTGCCAACGATGCCGAGGTGGTGTCGGTGGCGGATGACGCATTCAAACCTTCGGTCGACCGGATGATCGATGCGTTGACCGAACGAACCCGGATCGTCTACCTCGCCAATCCGGAGAACCCGGCAGGCACCTATCTGAACGGCGCAGAGCTGCGGCGCCTGCATGCCGCGTTACCGGAAAACGTTCTGCTGATCATCGATGCTGCCTATGAGGAATATGTCGATGCGGCGGATTATGAGCCCGCGCATAAGTTGGTAGAGGCTGCCAAAAACGTGGTCATGTGCCGGACGTTTTCCAAGATATTCGGGCTGGCTGGGGCGCGTGTTGGTTGGATGTACGGGTCCAGCGATGTGGTGGACAATGTACGCCGGATCGGCCTGACCTTCCCGGTGGCGTCCTCTTCGGTCGCAGGGGCTGTTGCGGCGCTGGAAGACACGGCACATACCTGTTTCGTGCGAGAGACCAATTTGAACAACCGGGCCTGGATTAGCGCCGCGTTAGTGGAAATGGGTCTGCATGTTGTCCCAAGTCAGGCCAACTTCGTGCTGGTTCATTTTCCGAACCCCGGAAAATCTGCCGAAGCAGCCGATCTTTTCCTGCGCGGACAGGGGACTGCTGTACGCCGGTTCGCCTCACCCGCCTACCGTGATTATATTCGCATCACCATTGGTCACAGGCATGAACTGCAAGCGGCACGGGATGGGCTCGCCGCATTTCTGGACGGAGGTACCTGATGGTTGCGTCCCCCCTACCGACCGAATGTACGCCGCAGGTCAAGCATCCGTCCGGTGCGGCTATCATCGCTGCTATCAAGGCGGCGGGTGTCGGCGAAATCGTAGCATTGCCAGATATCGTTACCAGTGACGGGCTGCTCTGGCCGATCTCGCGAGATCCCGAATTTCGCCTGACCCGTATCTGCAAGGAGGATGAGGGCGTCAGCATCTGCGGGGCGATGTCCTATAACGGCACGCGCGCGATCCTGATGATGCAGCAAACAGGGCTGATGGATTCATTGAATGCGATCCGGGCCATTGGCGTCGATTATGAACTGCCGGTCGTTATGATGGTCGGTCTGCAGGGTAAGGAGCCACATATTCACCCCGACCAATCTGCCTCTTACGGGGTGCGGATTGTTCGGCCAGTGTTGGATGCGATGGAACTGTCACATTCCCTGATCGAATGGCCAGGGCACGAGGCTCATATCCCGCAGGCGATTGAAGCGGCATATGCAACTTCAAGACCCCATATTTTCCTGATCGGCCGAGCACCGGAGGCATCATGACCATGCACCGCGACGCAGCGCTTAAGGCCCTGATCCCTCATATCCTCGAGGACGATATTGTTGTTGCCGTGTATCAGAGCTGTTTCGACTGGCTTGCCTTGAACCCGCGCTACCTTAATTACGTGGCCGTCGGGGCGATGGGGCAGGCGTCGTCCCATGGTCTGGGTCTGGCGCTGGCCAACCCTGACAGGCGGGTCATCGTTCTGGATGGCGATGGCAGCCTGCTGATGAATCTTGGGACATTGGTGACGATTGCCAATGCAGGGGTGACGAACCTCTATCATTTTCTGTCGGCTAACCGGGTCTATGAAGTGAACGGGTCGCATCCCCTGCCTGGTGCGGATAGGGTTGATTTCGCCGCCATGGCCTGGGCCGCCGGGTATGCCAGTGTGCAGCGCTTTACGGAGCTGGATCAGTTTTCAGCTGCGGTGCCTCAGGTTCTGTCATCCACCGGCCCGCAATTCGTCTCGATGGAACTGACGGCAGGTGCCCCTTACCCTCGGGACTACGCCTATATTCACAGCGCGCAGGCGCGAGCCAGTTTTCGCGAGGCGCTTAATCGTCGCTGATCTGCGATTGCACGATCTTCAAAAAGGACTGTCCCACAGCAGACAGGGGTTTGTTCCTGGACCAGAACAGGACTGCGCGAAACGTCAGAGGCGCCGCAAAAGGCAGCGCGACACAATCGGGAATGGTTTTGAGATAATCCAGACTTGCTCCGACAACCGAAACTCCTAGACCGCGCGCGACCAGACGGCACACCGCGTCGGTGGTGCGGGTCTCATACTGCATCTGACGTGAGATGCCTTTGGCCTCAAAAAACTGGTCAATCTCAAACCGGAAGCGCGACGATGGCATATATGAGATGAAGTTCTTACCCGCCAGGTCCTGCGCCTGAACTATGGTTTTCTCTGCCAGAGGATGGCCGGTTGGAACGACGCAACAGACGTCGCTGTTCCGGATAACCAGACTGTCAAAGGATGGGTTGGCGGGTTGGGTTGTCGTGATCCCGAAATCGTAATTCTGCGAAACCATCCATTCGACGGCATCATCGCTGGGCGCGATTTCCATTCGGGCCATGGCTTTTGGCCAAGTGGCAGAAAACTCCTGAAGCAGATCCGGAGCTAGCTGAGAAGACACCCCCGGGGTGATCACCAGGTTAAGCCGCGCGTGACCGAACTTTCCAATGGCTGTGGCGGATTCCTTTATGTGCTCCATGCCGCTGACGGCCTGCCGAACTTCTTCCACGAGCAGACGTGCCTCATCCGTTGGTACCAGAACCCGGCCCGAGCGCTGAAACAGCTGAAAACCGACTTCGGCCTCGAAATCCGAGAGCAGGCGGCTGACCGCGGGTTGTGAGATTCCCAGCATCGCTGCTGCCTCAGTTACAGTTCCGGTGGAGACGACGGTTCGAAATGCATCAACCTGTTTGAACGTAATTTTCATGGGGGCTCAGTGCCTGATTGGGATATGCGGTCGGATAATTCATAGTTTCACATAATACAAGAATATGAAACGGTCCGGATAGGTTATACGACCTGAGGGTGCCAAATCACGGTCTGAATTTACTGCGGGCGAGTTGATACCGTGATGAATTCGATCTCATCCGACACGATCTTGCAAAACCCGTGACGCAGCTTGGCATCGAAGCTTAGGGTATCGCCAGTTGCCATAACAAAATCCTCGGTGCCACACCTGTATATAGCGTCGCCCATTATCATGTAGAGAAAAACACTGCCTTCGTGCTGGTAACTGGGCAAGGTCCCAGATTGGTCCTTTGAAATGGTGATACGGGCAGATTGAAACAGACCTCCCGGCCCGCCATGTTTACCAAGTAAAAGGTAGTTATGCACGTGGCCCTGCGTAATACGCCGGGACATGAGACCTTCGCCTGCTTTGACGTGATGTACGTCGGCCGAAACTTCGGTGTCCGCAAACAGGGCCATCAGAGGAACATCCATCGCGTCCGCCAAAGCCTGTAGCGTGCCAAGAGACGGAGAGACGCTACCGTTCTCAATACGGCTGATCATCGAGGTCGAGACCTGCGATGTTGTCGCCAGCTCAGAGAGGATCAGATTGCGTTCCTGCCGTAACCTTTGCAATGTTTGCCCGACTTCACGCTCGATATCTCTTTGTTTGATCACGGATTTCAGTGCCGATACTGCTGTTGTTGCTTAGAAGATTGTTTGCTTTAGTTGTGTCAGTTTTTTGCATTCAGTCAATTGGTCTTTGTCAGGTTATTGAAGGCCGTTCAGCAGATTAACGATACACCATTCTGAAATTACCTGACTTGTCCCGCAGAGTTGATCCTCCGTTTCCTTACTATTGGGGTGGACCATTTCAGTGGAGGAGGATCAGACGGCAAGGGTACATTGAACCCCCACGCGTATGATAAACCCGTCATGACAAGGCTTTAGGACGTGACTGAAGACGCGACAGGGTTAAGCTGGGAGCTCTAGACCAACCGGGTACGATACGGTTGCTGATGCTATGCCTCAAGAGCAGAAATTAGTGCGCGCGTAACATCTGGAAGAACGAGTTCCTGTGAGGCATTGGCCTCTGTGTCGATGAATGGCCGGTATGCATATTGGGTCAGAATTACTTGACGTTTGGGTCAGAATTGAATGACGCGATTTACCGATTTATTGAGGTTTTGGTTGTCAATTGAGCCAAATATTCGTGATGTTCTACATTTACTATGTGGCGACAAATAGTTTTGCTTTTTGCGACAGAAATTTTCCTTTGCGCCGCATAGCTTTGCCTTCTGCCAATTGGTTGCGTTGAGCATGTTTCCCCATAAAAACTGGTTTTGAGCGAAGCCCTTGAGGGCGCTCGTCTCCAAAACCTGCTCCCAGCGAGGGTTGGGTGTAGCAAGTGCAAAACAATTCGACAGGGTGGTGCGCCCACAGGCGTTCGCCGAGGACACGGCCCTGTCTAATTGTATTGCGGGCGCGGGGGGCGACGTCCCCTAGTTCTGCTGTATTGCAGGTCGGGCGGAAACCGGTCGTTCGCTGCGGTGCAAAGAAAATGCTACACTACTCCAAATCAGTCATTGAATCGGACAGACTGCTCAAAAGACCCGGATGATAGTGATCTATCAAAGTTCGCTTCATCTGTTCTCCTCGCATCGAATAAAGCCCGATTTTTGTCTGTGGCAATAGGCCCATTGCCGGGCGTAAAAACAATCGACCCGTTTTCGCGAATCCAAATTGAGTGGCTGCGACGGCGGGGAGTTTAGTAGTAAGCGATCTTACAGGAAATGATATCGGAGAAACGATACTCGTGTCGGAAGATCACAAAGCGTGAATGTCGACTGGATCGGAGAAGCCCTTGATCTGGGTCCCGCCAAATGTCTCCTGAATATCGACCCCGTCGAGCAGATCCAGGGTCTCTTGATCAACCAAAATCCGGCTTCCTGTGTTCTGGGTTTCCGCTTCCAATCGGGCTGCGAGATTTACCGCGGATCCGATACAGGTATAGGTCGCCCGGTTGTCAGTGCCGGCATAGCCCGCGACGACTTCGCCTGTGGCGATACCGATCCCGATCCTGAGACTCCGTTCTCCATCCGCGAGCCGGTCATGATTCAGCATCTCTATCATGCTATGCATTTCATGCCCCGCAGCTACCGCGCTTTGCGCGGTATTGTTCAGAGGTTGTGGAACACCGAAGAGAGCCATCAACCCGTCACCAAGCATCAGGCTGACAATGCCGCCATTGCTGGTCACCGCCTCGAACATCAACGTGTAGAAGGTGTTGAGCAGATCAATTGTTGCCTCGGGCGCGAGGTTTTCCGAAAGGGCTGTGAAACCGCGAATGTCGCAAAAAAGAACCGATGCGTTTGCACGTTTGCCACCGATGGCAAAGCCAGACTCTTGCAGGTCTTGCGCAACTTCGGAGGTCGCGAAACGTTCGAGCAGGCGTCTTTGTTCGTCCCGCAATCGCTTCTTTTCGAGGCCGCTGGAGACGCGGGCGCTGAGAAGCGTCTTGTTCACCGGCTTGGGCAAGTAGTCTTCTGCGCCTAACTCGATGCAGCGCACAATATTGTCGAGCCCTTCGACAGAGGAGGTCACAATCACCGGCAATTCGCGCAGGTCGGGGTCCGCATTGATTGCCTCCAGAACCTGAAACCCGTCCATTTCCGGCATTTCGATATCGAGTAGAAGCAGGTCATAAGACTGACTCGACAACATCTCCATCGCGACGAGGCCGTTTTCCGCGACAGAGGCTTTGTGCCCCAACAATTCAACATTGCGAGACAGGAGTAGCCGATTGACTTTGTTGTCATCAACGATGAGGAGATGGCCGCGTGTATCAGTCATTGTTCAGGGTCCGCAGGGCCGCAGCAGCTTTGGCGAAAGCGGCCTCCAGAGCTTTCGCATCTGTAAGGTCACCAGTCGCTGGTATGTCCCCGAGCTCGATTTTTCTGGCCAACTCGGCCAGTGCAGTCGCACCAAAGGTGTTTGCATTCGACTTAATGGAATGAGCCGCGCGGCGATATCCATCAGCGTCAGACGCGTCGGCAGCCGCTTTCAATTCGGCGATCATGCCAGGGGCTTCGTCGAGGAAGGTGTTCACAAGCTCGGCGGCAAATTCGTCGCCTGTCGCGTCCTTGAGTTCAGCGAAGATATCAAGATCAATTGGACCGTTTGTCATGGATTACTTGCTTTTCCTAGGAACATTCAAAAGGGCTTCGATAAGAATAGGCAGGCGGATCGGTTTGGCGATGTAGTCGTCCATCCCGGCATCTAAACACATCTCGCGGTCGCCTTGCATGGCGTTAGCGGTCATGGCGACTATACGCGGTCGGTCTTCTCCGGGAAAATCTTGGTTTATGCAGCGTGAGGCTTCGAGCCCATCCATTTCGGGCATCTGCACGTCCATCAATACGACATCGTATGCTTGCCGGTTCACGCTTTCGACCGCCTCAGCGCCGTTGCTGGCCAGATCAGCGCGATAGCCCATCTGTTCAAGCAGGCGAAGCGCAAGTTTCTGGTTCACCAAATTATCCTCAGCCAACAGAATACGCAGAGGGTGGCGTTTTGCCATCTCTGGATCGGTCTGGGGTTTGTCTACGGGCTTGGCCGGCTTCACTGGGGTATCTTCGGTTGAAAACAACGTGACCAGAGTGTCAAAGAGATGCGACTGACGCAGCGGCTTGGTGAGGTTGGCAGCAAAGAGGCCGTCTTCGAGGTCAATGTCGCGCGGACCAAGAGAACTAAAGAGGATCAGCGGCAAGTCCGGATGCTTGGCCCGAATTTTCCGGGCAAGTTCCTCACCATCCATTTCTGGCATGTGCATGTCGAGAATTGCCAGATCGAACTTTTGAGCCTTCTCGAGTGTGGCCAGCGCATCGGACGGGGTTTCGCAGGTAGTGGTTTTAGTGCCCCATTTCTCGGTCTGGAGCGACAAGATTTTTCGGTTGGTGGCGTTATCATCCACCATAAGAATGCGCTTGCCTTCAAGCTCGGACTGAATGCCTACCAGATCGCGCGACGACGATTTGACCAGTTTGGAAGGTTTGGTCTGGATTGTAAACGTAAAGGTCGAACCGTGCCCCTCGCCGTCACTTCGTGCCCACATGGTGCCGCCCATGAGTTCCGCAAGACGTTTGGAAATCGCCAGACCAAGACCGGTGCCGCCATATTTGCGAGTTGTTGAGCTGTCTGCCTGACTGAAGGACTGGAACAGACGGCTCATTCCTTTTTCGCTCAGGCCAATACCTGTGTCGCGGACTTTGAAAGTTAGCTCAAGCGATCCTCGTTTCTCGGTGGTTTGTTCAACAGATAAAACCACTTCCCCGCTTTCGGTAAACTTCACGGCGTTTGAAAGCAGGTTCAGCAGGATCTGTCGCAACCGGGTCAGGTCAGCACTGATCGCAAGGGGCAGAGCGTCGTCAAATTCATAGGCCAGATCGAGCTGCTTTTCGGCGGCCTTGCCGCTGATCAGATCTAGCGCGCTTTCGATACATTCACGCAGGTCAAACGGATGGTTCTCGATGTCCATCTGCCCGGCTTCGATTTTCGAAAAATCGAGAATTTCGTTGATGATGCCAAGCAGCGCGTCGCCACTGTCGCGGATCGTGTTGGCATAATCGCTTTGCTCGGCATCTAACTCGG
The DNA here is from genome assembly GCF_059610645.1 of Ruegeria sp. CDSC054. NCBI lineage: Bacteria > Pseudomonadati > Pseudomonadota > Alphaproteobacteria > Rhodobacterales > Roseobacteraceae > Ruegeria > Ruegeria sp. CDSC054. The sequence goes on from NZ_JBXWOA010000015.1 coordinate 76,511, forward strand.
TATCCATCAGGAGCCCACTCATCCCGATAACGGCATTCATCGGTGTACGGATTTCGTGGGACATGGTGGCGAGGAACGCGCTCTTCGCTTCGTTAGCAGACTCGGCCACCTCACGGGCCTTTTCGGCCTCGCGGAAAAGGCGCACGTTCTCAATGGCAATAACAGACTGATCCGCAAAAGACTCAGCCATAGCAATATCGTCGTCCGAAAACGGTATTTTTGATTTCCTGATGAAATAGAGTCCGCCCAAACACTTGTCTCCGCGCATTAACGGTATGCCAAGAAAAGCTTCAAATCCGTTTTCTTCGTGAAGCTTCTTGGCCAACCGCGGTAAGCCCTGTGACGTCAAATCGTGTACATGCATGGTTTTCCCGGACAGTAACACGGACGACAGAAAATTATCCTTCGGGTCCAACGGGTGTCGGGTTTGTCCGAAATCACGTAATAGGCCTTTTGGCGTCGCCAAAGCCACTTGCCACCAGAAACTGTCATCTGACAAAGCGGCGCCTGCCATGTCGCATGAAACAAGCCGTGTCGCGGAATTTACAATCGCCTCAAAAACAGGTGTGGTATCTGAAGGCGATTGGCTGATCACCCGCAGTACATCAGCACTGGCAGTCTGTCGCGCTAAGGAAGCCTGAGTTTCATTGAACAGACGCACGTTTTCCAGCGCGATGATAGCCTGATCCGCGAAAGATTCGGCAATGGCTACTTCGTCATCACTGAAAGCCTTCGACGTTCTCCGAATAAAGACGAGAGTGCCGAAACATTCTTTCCCTCGCATCAAGGGTACCATCAAGAACGACTTGAATCCTTGTCGCTCAACGATTTCCGTGTCCCGCGGAGATAGTTCATCAAAGCGCGTTTCATCCAATTGCAGCGTCTTGCCGCTCTGGATGACGCGGGATGGCAGGTTGTCGTCGGGATCAATTGGCAGGCGCTCAGTCCAAGTGATTTCCTCTAAACCATCCGGAGTTGCGGCCGCCACTTGCCAGTATTCAGTTTTGTTAGCCTGCATGGCAATCGACAAGTCGCAATCGATGAGAGCTGTCGCCAGTCCGACAATCTTCTCAAAAACCGGTTTGGTATCTGTCGGGGATTCCGAGATCACTCTGAGAACATCCGCACTTGCCGTTTGGCGAGAGAGTGCGACTTGCGTATCGTTGAACAATTTAGAGTTTTGAATCGCTATGATCGCCTGCGAGGCAAAAGTCTCCATCTGCTTGATTTGCTTGTCCTCAAAGGCGGCTTTATTTCGGCTGCCCATACTGATGACACCAATCGTGTCACCGTCGCGTATCAAAGGTACAGAGAGAACCGACCTGTATCCTTGCAAGTTGGACCTAAGGACCGGATCATAGTTAGGGTCCGCTTGAGTATCCTCAACGTAGTCGGCGCGCCCATATAAAAGCGCCCGGGCGGTCGCCGACGTTTCGCCCGGTTCAAATGGATGCGACTCGAGGAATTTGGCAAAACTCTCTGTGAGATTGTGCCCGGCAAAGAAATGGAATTTTCCGTCCTCGGGTTTCTTTAGCGCCACAAAAGCATCCTGTAGGCGGCAGATGCGCGACGAAACCGCTACCAACGCTTCCAAAACCGGCTCTAAAGCGTCAGGGGAACGGGAAATAACCTCGAGCACTTCGGATGTCGCCTTCTGATACCCCAGTGCCTCTTCAACTTCTGCAGTGCGGGCCTGCACTTCTTTGAACAGTCGCGTATTGTTGATGGCGATCACGGCCTGAGACGCGAAGGTTTCCAGCAGGCTGACTTGTTTGTCGCTAAACGCAGCTGCCTGCCGATGCGCCATAACAATAACGCCAACGGTTACGCCATTGCTGACCAAAGGGACACCAAGAGTAGTAAGATAGTCCCCGATCTCAGCCGCTTTTTTCCATGTGTAAGTCGGATCTCTACGGGTGTCTTTTATATAGACCGTCTTGCCTTGCAGAGCCGTGCGCCCGATGCAAGACCCCTCTTCTGGCGCGATAGGGTTGTCGGACAGGAATTTGAGAAAAGCATCACTCACATTGTGGGACATGGCCACGCGGTATAGGCCATCGTCAGCATCCTTCATTGCAAAGAACGCGTATTCCGGTGAACAGATACGCGACGAGACCTCCAGGATCGCGTCCAAAACCGGTGGAAGATCGTTCGGTGAGCGCGAGATGACGTCGAGCACTTCGGACGTCGCCGTCTGATACTTCAGCGCCTCCTCGACTTCAGCAGTGCGTTCCTGAGTTTCCCGGAATAGCCGTGCGTTCTCGATGGCGATGCTGGCTTGATTGGCAAAACCCTGAACGAGCTCGACGCTGTTTTGTTGCGGCGGTCCGGCCTCGGCCCAACCGACAATTATGACGCCCCAAATCCGCGCCTCTGCCCGGATCGGTACGGCCATCAAGCGCCGATACCCAGCCTTTCGGGCAAGCTCTGGACTGAAATACTCGGGCCCCCGCGCATCCGCTAGATGCTGGACTTCGCCGCTTTCAACGACCAATGGAGCCAGATGACCCTTGGAAGCTTCCAAGGGATAATCCGAAGTCAGTGCCTTCAAAGTAGTCTGCGGAAACCCGTATTGTGCGCAGAAATGATAGAGATTGCCGTCAAAGCGTTCGAGGACGCAGAACTGCGCTCCACAAAGTTCAGCGGATTTTTGCACGACAAGGTCAAACACAGGCTGGATGTCGGAAGAAGCTTCGTTGATCAGTTGCAAGATTTCAGCACTGGAACGTTCGCGCACCAATGCGTCTTCAACTTCGGTCGTACGCGCCCGTACTTCCTCGAAGAGTTGAGTGTTATTGATGGCAATCAACGCTTGCGAGGCGAACGTCTCCAACAGAGATATCTGTTTTGAATCGAATGGTGCGACTTTGTCGTGGCAGAGCACGATCACACCGACCACAACCTTATCCTTGACCAAAGGGACACCCAGAAGCGAGCGATACTTGCCAATACGCGCGGCTTCCTTCCAGGCGTATTCGTCAGCTTCAGTGTCCTCGTAGTAGACTGTTTTGCCGCGTGAAGCTGTTTGGCCAATACCGCTTCCATGACCTGCCGGCACTGGGTGTGCTTTCATGAACTTCATGAAATCACTGTCAAAGTCGAGCATGATGTCAGTATGGTAAAGGTTGTCTTGCGGATTCAGGATCGAGATCGCAGCATATTTTGGCTCGCAGATCCGGCCGGCGACTCTCAGTATCTCTTTCAGCACCGGCTCCAGCTCATTCGGAGATCGCGAAATCACCGACAATACGTCTGACGTGGCGGTCTGATACTCCAGCGCCTGCGTGACTTCTTCTGTCCGCTCCTCCAACTCGTGGAAAAGGTTTGCGTTGGTAATCGCGATAACCGCCTGATCCGCAAAAGTTTCCAGCAGTTTGATCTGTTTGGCGGAAAAACCCGAGACCATTGGCGCCCCAAGAGAGATAACGCCTACGACTTCGCCGTTTTTGACAAGCGGAAGTCCAAGCAATGATTTGTAATCACCCACGCCGCTTTCTTCCAACCAGGTGTAGGTGTCGTCCGCTTCGACATCTTCGACATAGCTTGTGCGTTTCGACAGGATCGCACGCCCGCTTACACCGTTCTCCGCTGGTGAAATCGGGTGAGCTTTGACGTACTCTGCAAAGGCCGTGTCTTGTGTGAGCGTCGAGTGCACATGAAAAAGCCCATCGTCCGGGTCGAGCATTGCGACATAGGCATCCTGCAATTCGCAGATGCGCGACGCTTCTTTAAGAATGGCGTCCAGAACGGGCGACAGTTGATTGGGAGACGCTGAGATCACACGCAGCACTTCGGATGTTGAAGTCTGATACTCCAAGGCTTGCGTGACTTCCGCCGTACGGTCCTGCACCTCTCGGAACTGGCGTACGTTATCCATTGCGATCACGGCTTGGGCCGCAAAGGTTTGGACCAGAGCGACATCATCATCCGAAAATGGCGAAACTTCACGGCGATAGAGAACGATCACCCCAAGACCGGTGTCGTCTTTCATCAACGGCACCGCAAGGACCGAGCGAGCACCTTCAATCTCAACCATCTGAACCCGTTTTGGGTCACGGTCCCGGTAGTATAGTGGATCATCGGCGATATCGTCTTGGCGGATAACTTGACCATCGATCATTGGTCTGATCGCAACCAGTTCAGTGCGCGTTAATGGCTCTACGAAATCTTTGAGCGCTTCATCAAAATCAGTTCTCGCACCGATATTGGCTGGAATCGTTGCGTGCCCTTGTTCGTGGTCAGCGACACACAAGAAGGCCAGCGGTGCTTTGCACAAACGGCTTGCGTTCTCGAGAATGCTATAAAAGACCGGTTTGTCGTCATCGCGGCTGCGGCTGATGACTTCGAGTATTTCACGCGACGCTTCTTCCCGTTCAAGTCGTTCCTGAACTTCACGAAACTGGCGCGTGTTTTCGATGGCAATGACTGCATGTTTGGCGAATTCTTCAATCAACTGCACGTCAGGGTCAGCAAATGGCCGCACCTCCCGGCGGCTAACTGCGATGGCTCCGATGGCCTGATCTCCTTGCATCAGGGGGACTGTAACGCGTGACCGAATGCCTTCGATCTCAACCATCATGGCAGCTGTAGGATGGCCCGAGCGATAAAAATCCGTGTCGGTCAAATCATCGATGCGACCAACCTTACCTGTTCGTATCGCAGTGGCTATTGGAATCGATTCGTCCAACTGCCACTCGTCTCCAACATCAAATTCGGTTCTCTGATGCCCCCAATTCGCCGCCAACCGCCCGTGGGTCCCTGCTGCGTTAATCAAAATAAGGACCGCCTGATCTGCATCACATACCCTGGTGGCCTGCTGAAGCACTGAATCAAAGACGCGCGCATCGTCATCACGGCTTTGGCTAATGACCGTTAGAATTTTCTGTGTTGCCGCCTGACGCTCCAACTGCGTATGCAGTTCATTCAATTGTCGCGTGTTATCCAAGGCGATCACGGCTTGGGCGGCGAAGCCCTCAACCAGAGAGATCTCGTCGTTTGTAAATGCGCGAACCTCACGTCGGTAAATCCCGATGACGCCCACGGGCGTGCCATCTGCCGACATTAGTGGGACCGTCAGAAATGACCGGACACCTTCTTCGTCTACAAGTTGACGGCGCCATGGGTCGCCTTTGATATACTGGTCAGTCAGGCGCAAATCTACATTGTGAATAACGCGTGCCTCGCGAACGGACTCCGCAATCTGGAGATGTGAGTCCAGTGACCAACGATCTACGCCAACCTCGTAGGTCGCCAACTGATCACCGAAATGGGCCGCATATTCGAGGTGGGTTCCTGCCTCATTCAAAAGGCTCAATGTGGCGACATCCGTTTCGCAAAGCCGGGCTGTGTTTTCCAGGATCGTCTGGAACACCGGCGTCTCATCTTCCCGCGATCGGCTAATTGTCTCGAGAACTTTACGCGTGGCGCCTTCGCGTGCCAGACGGATCTGCAATTCGCGAAATTGGCGAACATTCTCAATGGCGATTACCGCTTGGGCGGCAAAGTTTTCGACGAGCTTGACCTGATCGTCGGTATAGGGCCGGACCTCGTCTCGCGCCAACATCAAGCATCCGATTGCACCGCCATCCACCTTTAGAGGAACAAACAGATTGCTGCGGCACCCATGCTTGTCGACAATCAGCTTGAACCGCTCATCGCCGGATTTGTGGAAATCAGTGTCTCCCATATCCACAACGCGTTTGGTCTCGCCGCTGAGGATTGTTTCAGTCACCAGAGAATTGCCCGGCTCCATCGTGTATTTGCCGTCGCGCCAAAGCTGCTGAATGTCAGGGTGCAGGTTAACACTGGCCACGAGCCGCTGAAGTGTGTCGCCTTCCTGTCCAAGAACCAGACCAGCAAAAATAGCGTCGCAAAGGTCTTTGGCAAGCTCAACAATCAGATCGCAAACCGGCTGAACGTCGTCCTTGGTCACAGAGATCGCCTGCATCACCTGAGCGGTGGCTTCAAACCGCGCCTGTTGATCAGCTGCGCTTAACTCCGAACTTGGCGCAGATGATGGCGCGGGGCTTATCGAGGTCCCTGATGCCTTTTTGTCGCCCAACTGCGCCCAAACTCCCACGTCAATTCTGACTAACAACTGTCCGGAGTTTAGAGAGCATGTTATAGAAGTCACTGGAATTCTTTACCGATGATGCCCTTTGCATTCATGCACGCGAGCACGGCCCACTTAGCTCGGATCATCCGGCTGGTCAGCGCGATGAATCAACAGTGTAGTGCCAAGGCGCTGGATAGACTTGTAGGCCTTACTGTTCTGGCACTCCATATGCGCCTCGAAAACGTCAGGACGTTCGATCTCTGAAGCGCTCCACCGAGCGTCATTGCTTAAACCCAGACTTCTGTTGGCGAAAGGCAGCATGTGCTGGACACGCAAGCCCCTGTGAACTCTCTGGGAAGATGCACTGCGAAGTGTACTGCTCGCTTAAAAGGACGGCAGGCATGTTCCCATCTCGGCCATCGAAGCAAAGGAAATGTTGCAAATGTCGGAACGGCCGCTTTCAAGAAGCTGATTAGTTAATCATGATTCAAGCTCAATGTCCGGTTTGGGCCGGTAGGTCTGGGCCAAAAAACGACGTTTACAAACGCCTTAACAGTTATCAATAAGCGCGTTAGGCGGGCTGTTCCGATAGGATTTCTTCCGCGATCTGAAGCACATCGCGGAGGAACCGGTCTATGTCCTCGCGTTGGGTGCGGTGGTTGTTGAACGCACAGCGAAGCCCATGTTTGCCTTTCACCGTTGTGTCCGAAGGCATAGCGAGCCCGCGCTCCTGAATCCGAAGCATGATTTCGGTGTTAAGTGCTTTGGCTGCGTTTTCGTCTGCCGCTAGATGCCGGAAACACACAATGTTGAGCTCGACAGGAGCGACAAGTTCCAGAAGCGGATGCGCCTCTACTTGCGCGGCCATGTAGCGCCCAAAGCCTATGTCTTGCGCAATGAGCCGCCCGAACTTCGTCGTACCCTGTTCCTTGAAAGCCATCCAGATTTTCAACGCGCGAAAGCTGCGGCTAAGATCCAGACCGTAGTCAGCGAGGAACTTCCCGGCAATCATTCCGCGCTCCTGGAGTTGCAGGTAGGGGCCGTGCATCTCGAATGTTCTGAAATGCGCATCGGGGTCCTTGATCAATACAGCGCCAGCGTCAAAGGGAGTGTGCAGCCATTTGTGGGGATCAATGGAAACGGAGCCGGCGCGTTCGATCCCGGCGACCAGATGGGCGTGGTCGGGGGCAAGACGCAATACACCGCCAATGCACCCATCAACGTGGAACCACAGGTCCTCACGCTCACACAGCGTGGCGATCGCGGTCAGATCGTCAATCGCACCGGTGTTTGTCGTTCCAGCCGTTCCAATCACGCAAACAGGTTGCATCCCGTTCGCGCGATCTTGCTTGATTGCCTCTTCCAGCGCATCGAGCCGTATTCTTTGGTAGTCATCGCTCGCGATCTCTACCAGCGCCTTGGCGCCGAGGCCCAGCGTCTCCAACGCCTTCTGGTGGCAACTATGGGCCTGATCGGAGGCGTAAAACCTAATTGGCTTATCCAGCGCGGCAATACCATCCTGGCGAACGTCATATCCGGCGGTGACATTGCGGATCACGGTATGCGCCACAAGATTTGCCATTGAACCGCTGCTGGTTAGAGTGCCGCTCGCACACTTGGGAAACCCCGCAATTTCCTTTAGCCAATCGACAACTTGCTGTTCGACCTGCGCCGCTCCTGTGTTGCCACCCCCAAGATTGCTGCCCTCTATGGCCGCAAGAAAATCACCCAAAGCGCCGGTGAAGTTGCTGGCACCCATATACCACCCCCAGAAACGTGGATGGATATTGCCCATGGGATATGCGCGCACGGTCGCCCGATATTCATCGTAGACCTGCTCCAGAGACGAGGGATGTTCCGGCAAACCAGACTGGAACGTGGTATGGACATCGTCGGTCATAGGTCTCCAAACAGGACGCTCTCGCACCTGTTTCAGATGCTCGATGGCCTCATCGACCATCCTGTGGGCGAGCGCGCGGCTGGCCTCCCAATCGTCCGGATCAAGAGTTAATCTATTGGATTTCACCATCAACAGCGTCCCTTTTGTTTAGAGAAAAAAGGTGCGCGATAAACGTATTCAGTGCAACCGTTCTACGGCCTTGTTGAATCTCCAACAGATGGATATTTCTGTTGGGGCGATGGCGGATCGGAAGGCCTTTGCGTGCGCCTCTTTTTGATTGGCGAAACAGCTTTGTTGTCCGCAGAGCTACCACCCGATCATGGAAGATGCTGCACTTGCGCCTACGTCCACTTCTAGGAACGATGCAATGCAGTGATGGAGGCATCGACGACCGTCGGCTTTGGGCCGTGCTTGAGGTCATCAAAATGGTGGCCAGGGGCCTTGCAGCGCTATCTCTGATGACGGCTTTGGAACCCTGAGCTGCCGTAATCACACTTCGATCTTTTGCAAGTGCGGCACGTCGCGATCCGCGCATTCCGGACGTTTAGAACGAGTTGGCAGGAAGCAGGTGAGCGGAGGAACACAGACGTTCGGCTGAGTTCATATGTGAGAAAAAATGAAGACGAATTTCGTTTCTGCGCCTTGCGTCGGGCGATTGAAAGTAACCGCTTAATTGCTTCTGCAAAGGTAAACCGATGGCGAGAACAGCGGAAAATAATGTACTTTGTCAGAAAGCCAATTTGCTGATGTGAGGAACGTCGTGACCTCTGAGAACGCGCTAATTTATCTGTCTGACAAGGATCTCGGGGGTTTGGGCATCCAAACTTCTGAAGTTGCCGATGCCATCGAATCCGCCCTAGTAGCCAAAGTAGAAGGAAAGCTTCGCGCTTCTCCGAAAACAGTCATCTTGCCCGGCGACGGGCGCTACGCAATGTCTACCTTAGCAATGGGAGATGATGGTTTCATCGTGACCAAGCAGGTCACAGTGTGTCCGGAAAATCCGGCAAGTGGTCTTCCCGCGATTAACGGTGCAATCATGGTTATGGATGCGCAAACCGGACTACTTCGCGCGGTCTTGGGAGCGAATTGGATTACAGCAGTCAGAACAGCGGCTCTGTCAGTGGTGGCGGCGCGTAGGCTTGCTGACCCTCATGCCGAGACCGTGGCTTTTGTGGGCGCGGGTGTGCAAGCGCACGCCCATCTTGCTGCGTTTTCAGATCTATTTCCCTTGAAACGAATCCGCGTGTTCGGGCGAGGTAAGGAGAATGCCGACAAGCTTTGTCGTTATGCACGAAGCCTGGGACTGGACGCTGAATCATGCACCAGTGCAAAAGGCGCCCTGAATGATGCAGATCTGATAGTGACATCGGTAACTTTGGACTACTCAATCGAACCCTTTTTGGACGGCCGATGGCTGAAACCGACTGCCTTTGCGGCGATAACGGATGTCTGCATTCCGTGGATTCCAGCAGGTATGGCTGCTTTCGAAATGGTAATTGTCGACGACCGGCTACAGGAATTGGAAAGCGACAAGCCGATGTTGCCATATAAGAAAATTGCTGGCGATTTGGCGGAATTGGTCACCGGTAAAGTCGACATTCGCCTGCGCAACAAACCGGCCGCTTTTGCATTCAGAGGGATTTCATTGGGGGATTATGCTGCTTCGGTTCTCGCGGTTCGCCGGGCCTCCGAAATGCCCGTGAAGTGATACCAAAGACATAAATATGCACTTTGAAATAAAAGTTGAAAGGCTCGCTTTGGGCGGTCGTTCTCAGCAATCTGACTTGTACAGCAAATTCACATTTTGTGCCTTTGATCTAGTAGTCAAGATCTCTCATAAACCGGTGGCGACGCATCGGGGAAACAGGCCAATCGCGTTTCATTCGCTTTGAACAGCGGATGTCACGTCTCCGACGACTCCGGGTTTCAGGGGCGGATGCAAACCCAAAAAAAATTGCGTCGAGCGTACCGGGTGACTGACATATGCGACGTGACATTGCAGGTTCCTTTTGTGTATGTGTCAAGCTTGGCTCGTCTCAGGGAACTCGGCCACGGACGTGATCCGCCTGAACCCGTAAGTCATCCATAAGTCGCTTGGGCAATCACCCAATTTTAGGCATATTGATAAGCAGCGGCACGACCATTTCGGAGACAACATGACCGCCCCTTCGTCCATCTTCGCCGACAAGCTTCGAAGCCATCGAGCTCGCAACGGTATCGACGGCCGCATGTCACAGGAACAATTGGCTGCTTTGCTGGGATTAAGTGTAGATGCGGTCAGCAAATATGAGCGATCACTGTCGTACATCCGAGGTGACCTGGAGCACCTTTTAGTAGAAAAACTCGGATGGACGCGGGATGAAGTTGTGGCTTGCCGCGAGGATTGGGAAAGCCGTTCGAGTGGAACGCATGCGTCCTACCGGGTTCTTCGCGAACATGAAGTGGCGCTGGAATACGGATCTATCGAGTTTGCCGATGCCGCCGTTCAGGCCTTGGAACTCGAAGGTGCTCATGAGTTTCCCGACGGGTTTTCCGCCTGCGACCCCATCTGGGCGGAGATCTTAAAGGATGGGGCGATGTCCGGCGTATATGTCATGATTGGAGATGAGTTGGCCGCTCATATCTCGCTTATTTTCCTGGATGAAGACTTGGAAACCAAGTTCCGTGAGTGCCGGCTGGTTGAAGCTGAATTTAGTCTGGAATCCCTTCGACGCCCGGTTCTTCCTGGCGACTATTTCGGCTATTGCGCCGGCGTCTACATCGCGCAGGGGCATCAAAATTCTGCGCTTCATCTGCTAAATGGGTTTGTGAAAGTACTCGAAGATCTCGTGATAAGGGAAGTCTATCTAAAAGATCTAGCCGCCATCGCCGCAAGCCCAATAGGGCATCAGCTGTGCAAGGATCTGAGTTTCCAATTCATCGGCCCACACGTTGACGCTACAGGTCTCGAATTCTGGCACCTCGCCGGGGAAAACATACTCTATTCTCTCTTTGCTCGACGCAGCCCTATGCTCAAGAAGGCATATGCTGACCGTTTCGAAAGTACTTAACTACCGTCTGACAATTTATCGTATCGATAAAGTCCAGCTCAACGGTTCAACCCTAGGTGTTTCGTGAAACAGCATTTTGTGAAACGCTACGTTGATGTGGCCAAAAAACCGAATGTCCGGTTCGGGCTGACTGCGTGCGTGGGTCGCCGTAGGCCCAATGTCAGGTTGTTCGCGGTCCAGACTTCGTTTGGCCTTCCTGCTTTGCGCTTGCAGCGAATGTCTCCTTCTGACGGTCCGCACTGCAGCATCGCTAATCCTCGGGCAATGGCAGCAATTGGCCGGAGCATTATTGCATCAGGCATCTGTCATATGCTGGACCAGTGAGGTCAGCTGTCTGTCGCAGTAGCCATCGTCCCAAGCCGTTTTGGTGCGGTCATGCATCAACTGGATGAAATCAGCGGGCGCATTAAGTGAGAGATAGGTCTTCAACGCATCCTCTTGCGCCATCGCGTAAACCTTCAGGGAAGCTTCCGCACTGTCGTAATCCTCAAACGGAACAGTTCTGGCAAAGAGATCATGGTAGTCATTGACCAGTTTGATCGTGGCAGGGAGTTGGTCGGCATAAACCTGCATCGGGATGCCCGCTTTTTGGCAGACAAGTGCACCGTAGATCATTCCGAACATGAACCCCTGTCGAACCGTGAAGAGGCCGGCAAAGAGCGCGGCAAGTGCAGTTGGTTTCTCTCCGACATGGGCGGACTTTCCACCCAGTTCTCTGATGATACTGCCATAGCGGTCCCAGGTTCCGGCACTGCCCACCGTAAGGATTGTGGTTTCGTCACCACCAATGCCGGAAGGGTAGGCATTGATCATGCCCAGCATGTAGCCAGCCCCCTGTCCCTCAAGGATGGCGACCAGTCTATCGGCATCCGAGGTATCGCCCGTGCTCATGTCACAGATGGTCTTACCCTTTAGCGAGACGCTCAGCCCGTTGACCAGTTCAATAGTTTTCTTGTGGCTCTTGATACAGATGATGACAAAATCAGACGCCGCAATAGCATCATTCGGTGAAGAGCAGATCGTGGCTCCAGCCTCAGCAAAAACCTCTACCTTTTCCGATGTGCGGTTCCAAACGCTGACTTCGTGGCCTGCCTTGAGCAAGCAATGCGCCAGCGCTGAGCCCATATTGCCCAGTCCCAAAACAGCAATTTTCATGATGTTTGTCTCCGATGGTCGCCAATGAATTACTGCACCAGCATGCGCCGGCATCGGGGGATCACATAGTTGTAAATTATTCTATATTGTTAGATGATCTTACTTATGGATTGGCGCACACTTCCCTCTTTGACATCTCTCAGAGCCTTCGCCGCCGCTGCCGAGTTTCGAAATCTGACCCGGGCGGCAGAGGCACTGAACGTGACCCATTCCGCAGTCAGCCAGCAAATCCGCGGGCTCGAACAACATCTCGACACTCGGCTTATCACTCGTACCCGACATGGCATTTCTCTGACATCGCAAGGCGAATTCCTGTCAGCTGGCCTGCTTGAAGCCTTCGCTGAAATGGCCTCCGTGACCGAGAGCGTGTCGAGTGCAGAGGCGGTTCGACCGTTGGTGGTTAGCGCGACTCCGATGTTTTCAAGCGCGTTCCTTATGCCGCGTCTGTCGACGTTTATTGACGAATTCCCCAATATCGAGTTGAGGATCGATTCAACGATCCAAGCTGTCGACCTCAAGCCGGGCGGAATTGATATGGCCATACGATATGGAACAGGTCGCTGGCAAGGGCTTGTCTCGCAGGTGCTGCTGCCAGGCTGTCTGACGGTCGTCGCGTCCAGCGAACTCATCGGAAACCGGGTGCTCACGAATCCTGCAGAATTGCTTGATTTCACACTTCTTCAGGAACAAGGGTCAGTCGAATTTGACCTGTGGTTAGAAAAAGTCGGAATTCCGACCGACGCCGACCGGAGAGTTGTCCGCGTGCCGGGCAATATGCTGCTGGATGGCATCCGTCGCGGTGATGGTATCGGGGCGACGGTACCGGCTTTTGTTTCTGACGAGTTGAAGTCGGGACAACTCGTGGCGCTGTTCGACGATCCAATACCGCAGATCGGCTACTACCTTGTCACGTTGCCGGGCCCGGTCCGACCAGCGGCAAAGCTGTTCATGCGGTGGCTCTCGAAATCAATTACCGAATATGAGAAAAGCCTTTTCCGATGGACGCCCTCTCACTTGCTGTAGGCAGTAAAGAGCACCGACTACAGTCAAATTGGGTCTGACATACCGTATACGACTGTGCGTACAGGGCGCGAATTGGCGCCGGATATGATCATGTTCCCGCAACTTGGCGTTCATAATCCACACCATCATACCAACCGAGCGATTTGGTGACGTTCAGGTTGTCGTCTAAGTCCCATTCTTCCCAGCCCGAGAAACGAACATGGTTGCCAGTCTCTTTATGATGGCCTTCGAAAGTCCACGCATAGACCATATGGTGATCGGCGACGAGAACCGCGTCGAGGCTAAGAACGAGGTCAGGGAAGTCAGCCATAAATCCCGCCGCCATGTCGCCAATCTCCGCCTGGCTCTCCATTGGGTCGCCACCGTTCATTATCATGATTGTATGTTCAGCATATCTTCCGGCGACATCGCCAGGTGCCCGGTTTGTCCAAGCAGCGCAATGGTCTTGAGCTATGCGGTGGGCGGTTTGTACATCAGGTGTCATCTATATCTACATGTCCTAAAAATCGCGAAAAATATGGTTACAGAAACGTTAGTCGGGTCTCTGAAAGCAATCAAGTTTGCTAAACAGCGCTTCTCAACGTTTGCAGGTTTGTTTGCCTCACTGCCATCCGCTCATTGAAATTTCTGCGTTTTGAACGAACGGCAGCTTTCGGGAAGCCGATAGGTGAACTCTGAGAGATATCGAATGTCGGCTGTGGGCCGCCAACGAATGCGGCCCGTAGTAGTCAGATTTCAATGGCCTCTGCTATGGCAAGTGCATCCTCAAGCTCAACACCGAGATACCGAACGGTGCTGTCCATCTTAGTATGCCCAAGCAAGAGTTGTACCGCGCGCAGATTGCCTGTCTTCGTGTAAATTTGAGTGACCTTTGCCCGCCGCATTGAATGTGTGCCATATGCGCTTGCTTCCAAACCTATCGACGTGACCCAATCACGCACGATCCGCGCACACTGGCGCGTTGAAATGTGTAAACGCTCATGGAAACGCCTTGGCCAAAGGTATTCAGATCCGACCATGAGATTGTCTTCCATCCACCTTTCGACTGAGCTTCGAGTTCCTTCAGAAACCTCGAAACGGACCGGCTTCTGAGTTTTGCTTTGCAACACCGAAGCCCGCTCCTTGACCTGACTAGAAGCCATGATGTCTACGACTTTCATTTTCACCAAGTCACAGCCGCGCAACTTACTATCGATGGCCATATTGAAGAGAGCGAGGTCGCGATGGTTCACTGCGAGTTCTAACCTTACTCGAATTGCCCAGACGTGTTTGGGTTTCAACGGCCGTTTCTGACCGACGATGCGTCCCTTGTTCCAAGCTGGGCGAAGAGCGCGAATGGCAGGTAAGTTTGGTGTGTCCATAACTGATCCTCCGATCCGCCATGCCCGCCCACAACGACAACCCGACGTTGACGAAAGAGGATATCACAAGATGCCGCGTTGCCGCCGAGGTTGGCCGTGAGCCCTACCTCTCAAATGCCGCAAAGTGAAATTCTGGTAGGTATGCCAATAGCAGACCATGGTCGCAGTAAGGCATGCTTATCACCGCAGATTATACAGGACAGAGTTACTTACGCGCTGCGGGCGCCAGCGTCAAAGACGGAGTACATGCACCGAACATTGAGCGTGTCGAACGACGAAAGCGGCTGTTGAACCCAAAAAGAACTCTTTCATTCCAGGTTTGTGCGAAGCAAGGACGATACAATCGATGCGATGTTTGTTTGCGTACTCGGTGATTGCTCGGCCAGCTGATTGGCTCTCGATCAAGACCGAAGAGATTTCTGCTTCTTCTTTCAGGCGTTCAGCTAAGCGTGTCTTTGCTTTTTGAAAGGATTTTTCTGCAATCCCTTCATCCATATAGTACATTACTTGTCTGTTTGGTGGTTCGTGAATATGTGCTGCTGTGATTTTTCCGCCTTCGGATACAAGGGCATGTGCCGCGGACAATGCATGTTCACTGATGCCGTGTTCCAGAGACAGCGCGACTAGGATATTTTTGTACATTTCAGACTTCTATTTTCAGATTTAGGATTTCCGCTGCGAACTAGTCTCTCCCACGTCATGGTTGAGAGAGCGCCCTTGCACCCCAATCATTGGAGTGGGGTGCGTGCATTTTGTCTTGTGCGTTGGCGCTTTCCGCCCATTATCTGCTGAGCAGGAGGTCAGGCAGGAAGAGGGCTAACTCTGGTACAAAAGTTGTCAGCATCAACGTCGGCAGCCAGGCAAAAACGATGAACACCAAAGTCGGCCAAAGCATACGCGAAACCGGTTCATCGCAGACCTGAGCGCCAAGATAGAGAAGCGGCGCTGTAGGTGGAGTGATGTTGGCCATAACCAGGTTCACGCCGATCTCAGCCGCAAAATGGATCGGGTCCATGCCAGTGCTCTGTGCAATGGGCAGCAAGATCGGTGTCGCCAGAAGCAGACCCGAGATATCGTCCATCAGCATCCCGATCAGGATCAACACGATGTTGATCATCAACAGAACCACAATCGGATTTTCAGATACTGAATAGACCATTTGTTTTGCCAGCTGTGGCGCACCTTGCGCAATAAGGTTAAACACGAATGGCAACCTTCGCGACCATGCGGAACTAGCAGCAATCTGTTGGGTGCAGTGTATGGATTTTTTCCATTGGAAGCGCGGGTTGCCAAACAGGGTGGATCGTGAGACCCAACCTGCGTCATGTCGGCTTCACAAGCTTATTGGAAAGTTTGATGTATATTTGTGGATGTCTCGATAAGTGCTTGTTCGATGGTTGCTCTTTGCCGTGCAAATCGTGTCGTTGGCACTGGAATTGAGATCGCGTGCAGATCTCCGACCCAGTCAACGAAAGAAAATCCGATCGCCGACACGCCGACAGAATGCTCGTCCAAATCATAGGCAAGGCCCTGTTCGCGGACCGTATTCAGTTCGGAAAGGAAGTCATCCAAATTCCTTTGGATACCATTCCGTTCCCATTCGTTTTGAATGAGTTTTGTCGCATCTCCTTCATCGAGCTGAGCGAGACAAGCTTTCCCATTCGCAGTGGTGGTCAGCGGAAAAACCTCGCCCACTTGCGAAACGGTCGTCAATCGATAGACGCCTGGGACCTGATCTAAGAAAACCATGCCGATACCGCGCATGACGGCGAGGTCTGTGGTTTCCCCGGTCTTTTGGGTCAGCTCCGTCAAAAGCAGCCGGCAATGTTCGACGATGCTGTACTGCGCAGCACCCGCGAGAGCGCTTAGTTCGGGGCCGAGCCTCAAGCCACCCCCGTTTGCATCTGCTATGACAAGTTTTTCTTCAGCAAGTGCGCTTGTGATTCTCTGTACCGTAGAGCGGGGCAGGCCAACACGCTCTGCAATTTTCCCCAAGCTCATTCCGGATTGATTTTCTTTCAGAACACGCAAAATCGAGGCCGCTCTGGAAATGACCTGAATGCCACCTTTATCCGCTTTTTCAGACATTTAACCTACCTAATCCTGTCCTGGCATCGTAATTTCGGATACCTGGTAATTTATTAGTGATGTACCACAATGTGGTGCAAGTCAACCGTATAGTGAGTTTTTAGTTGACCGTAATGCGGTGCGCATGCATCATCATACGGGACAGGTGGGGAGGCCACCCAGATATTAGAAAAGCGAACACCGCCGCGTTGTCGGCGAACAGAGGAGATATGCCCAATGGTCGAAATCCGCGGCATTGAGTTTCAGGCAAACACTGACAATGACATGGGGCTTGAGTTTTACAACCTGAGCCACAGATACGGGTTTCAGTGCCCCAACTGGCCGTATTTCAAGGACGTCCAGATCGACCGAAAGCACTACATGGCCAAGTCAGGCGTGTTGTCTCAGACGATTACGACGACCATGCACGTGACCACTCATATTGATGCACCGGCCCATGTCGTTCAGGGAACGCCGTTCATCGACGAGGTGCCGCTGCCGCATTTCTTCGGTACGGGATTGGTCGTCTCGGTTCCCAAGAAGAAGTGGGAGCAAATCACGGGAGACGATCTGGAGAAGGCTTGCGGGCACGCAATCCGCAAGGGCGACGTTCTGATTATCAACACCGGTTGGCATAAGCAGTACGAAGACGGTGACTACTTTGCTTATTGCCCGGGTCTCGTTCCTTCCGCTGCTGAGTGGATGATCGAGAAAGGCGTGAAAGTCGTTGGCCACGACACCCAGGCAAACGATCACCCTCTGGCAACGGCCATTGGCCCGCAGCGTAACGGTCCGATCCTGCCGCACCTTGAGAAAGAGTATCTTGAATGGTCAGGCGGCACCCCCTGGGAGGTTGACTTCCCCGAGTGGGAACCGGTTCACAACATGCTTTTCTCTAAGGGTATCCTCGGCATCGAAAATGTCGGTGGTGATCTGGATGCGGTGACCGGTAAGCGTTGCACCTTCGCGTTCTTCCCTTGGAATTGGGACCGTGGCGACGGCTGCATTATCCGATTGGTTGCGATGATCGACAAGAACCAGTCCTACCGTATCGAGGCTGGCGAAGAGTTCTGAACACTCACGGACCGGTCGCCGGTATTCCGGTGGCCGCCACTAAACCTGAGCGGAGACGGATATGTATCTGAAGCGTTTTCAAGACGCCCAACCCTACGAAGCACCGAACCACATTGGGTGTCATGGGCTTCGCTTACAGGGGTTTGAAGAAGGCGGGCCGACAAATCAGTGGATTGGCTTGAGCCAGTTCCTACCAGGCGGAGGTGCCGGGCCGGACTCTACGCCTTTTGAAAAAGTCTACGTCGTTCTGGAGGGTGAAATGACTGTCATCGTTGACGGCACAGAAACCATCCTTGGGCCCATGGATAGCTGCACGATCGCACCGGGCGAAATACGCAAAATTGAAAACCGCACCAACCACACCTGCAAAATGCTGGTGGTCATTCCGTATCCGCCAGAAAGCTGAGGACGAAAAGAATGTCTGATCCACTCAAGATGTTTGACGTTAATGAAAACGTCGCGCTGATCACCGGAGCCTCGGGTGCGTTTGGCATGGTTGCTGCGCGCGTTCTGGCTAGCGCTGGGTGCAATCTGGTTCTGGCTGCGGGCAATCAGGACGCGCTCGACGAGATTGCCAAAGAGTGCGAGGCGCTTGGTGCGACCGTCGTTGCGGTGAATACGCGCCCGTCCGATGAGGCGTCATGCGACGCATTGGTCGATGAAGCGGTCAGCACCTTTGGCAAGCTGGACATTCTCGTCGTCGCGTCCGGCATGAACAAAGTCGCTCCAATCAACGAAATGGCTCCCGAAACCTTCGATGCCGTGATGGATGCCAACGTCAATCAAAGCTGGTTGCTCGCGCGTTCGGCTGCGAAACAGATGAAGGTCAGCGAATACGGCAAGATCATCTTCGTCAGTTCCGCTCGCAGTATCCTTGGCCACCCGGCTGGCTATACTGCGTATTGCGCCTCAAAGGCTGCAGTAAACGGGATCACCAAAGCCTTGGGGTGTGAGCTCGGGCCGACTGGAATTACCGTCAACGCGATTGCTCCGACAGTGTTCAGGTCTCCTTTGACAGCTTGGATGTTCGAAGACACCGACGAAGCGAAGGCAGTGCGCGATGGCTTCCTGACCCGTGTTCCCAAAGGACGACTAGGTGAGCCAGAAGACCTGGCGGGTCCGCTTTTGTTTCTCGCGTCGCGAGCATCTGATTTTTACACCGGGCATATCCTTCATGCCGACGGCGGATATACGGCGGGTTAAAGAATGGTGCGCAAGAAACAGCGGATAGCAGTAATTGGCGCGGGGCTTATGGGGCACGGTATCGCCCTGACCATAGCAAAAGCAGGTCAATACGTTGCCATCACGGATCCCGTTGAAGAGGCGCGAGCCACCGTGCCCGACCGCATCCGCGCCAGCATGGCCGCGATGGGGGATGACGAGGTTACAATCACAAAAACCCTAAAAATGATTGAGATCTTTGCGACGACTGAAGGTGCGGTTCGAAACGCCGATGCTGTATTCGAAGCGGCGCCGGAAAAGCTGGAGCTTAAGCAAGCGATTTTTGCTGAGATTGAAGCGCACGCACCAGAGACCTGCATTCTCGCATCAAATACTTCGGTCATGCCGATCACTCAGATCATGTCTGGGCTGCGGCTAAAAAACAGGGCCCTCGGAACACATTGGTGGAACCCCCCGCACATGATCCCGTTGGTTGAAGTCATCAAGACGGAATGGACGGACCCCGAGATCGCACAGACGATGTTCGATCTGCTGAAGGACGCTGGAAAGACTCCGGTGATGGTCGAAAAGGACGTACCGGGTTTTATTGGCAACCGCCTTCAGCATGCGCTGTGGCGCGAAGCGGTCAGTTTGGTTGAAAACGGAATTTGTGACGCGGAAGCTGTTGATACTGTGATCAAGTCCAGCTTTGGACGGCGGCTGGCGGTCCTCGGGCCGTTAGAGAATGCTGATCTGGTTGGCACCGACCTGACGCTCGATATCCATGAGAATGTATTACACGACCTTGAGACGCAAAAAGGCCCTTCATCCTACCTGAAGTCGCTTGTTGCAGCGGGCAAGCTAGGCATGAAGTCAGGCGAAGGCTTTAGGAAATGGGCCGAGGGCGAGGCGGATCAGGTTCGCCAGCGCGTTGCGACACATCTGAAAAATCTCGAGAAGACTTTGTAAGATCAATCAAACACTGGCGGGAGGCCGGTGAAGGGAGGACGTAATGACAAGGACTTTCAAAACGGCCACGAGGCGCAGTTTTATTGCCGGGGCTACGGCGGCAATCGCTGCTCCGGCCATCCTCCGGGCAACGCGTGCCTATGCGGCAAACCCGACGCTAAGGATTGGCAATGTCAGCCCACGTACTGGTCCACTGGCTGGTTTCGCGGAGGCCGACGAATACGTGCTTCAAGCCATACAGCAGGTCTTTTCGGCTGGGTTGGATAACAATGGCAAGACCTGGAATGTCGAGATCATCTCGAAAGACAGCCAGTCCAACCCGAACCGAGCAGCCGAGGTCGCGGCAGATCTGATCTTGGGTGATGAAGTTGATATCATCGTGGCGGCGTCAACTCCGGACACAGTAAATCCTGTCGCCGATCAGGCAGAGATAAACGAAGTTCCTTGCATCACGACCGACTGCCCGTGGCAGCCTTACTTCTTTGGCCGCAATGGTGTTCCGGGTGAGGGGTTTGAAACGACCTATCACTTCTTCTGGGGCCTAGAGGATGTGATCGCAGCGTTCCTTGATATGTGGGACAAGACTGGCGTGACCAAGACCGTGGGCGGTCTTTTCCCCAACGATGCTGACGGTAATGCTTGGGGCGATGCGGAACTGGGACTGCCAAAACCGCTGGCCGCCGCTGGCTACACGCTGACCGATCCCGGTCGCTATCAGCCGTTATCCGACGACTTCTCAAACCAGATCGCTTCGTTCAAGGCTGCTGGTTGCGAAATCGTCACTGGCAACATGATCCCGCCAGATTTCGCTACGTTCTGGAGCCAGGCTGCCCAGCAAGGGTTCAACCCAAAGGTCGTTACCATTGGCAAAGCACTGCTGTTCCCATCGGTCATTGAATCGCTTGGCGACCGTGGTGACGGGTTGTCGACCGAGGTCTGGTGGTCTCCGCATCATCCTTTCTCGTCCTCACTCACCGGCATTTCTTCGAAAGACCTTGCCGAAGGTTACACGGCGGAGTCGGGCCGTCCTTGGACGCAACCGCTCGGCTTTAAGCACGCACTGTTCGAGGTCGTCGCAGATGTCATCAAACGGGCGGATGATCTGGAAGACCCGTCTTCGATCATTTCCGCAATCACGTCCACGAACCTAAACACAATCGTCGGGCCGGTGAACTGGGGTGATGGACCCATGAACAACGTCACCAAAACTCCGCTGGTCGGCGGTCAGTGGCAAAAGTCCGGCGACGGGTATGAGTTGCAGATCGTTGCAAACAGCACTGCGCCCGAAGTTCCGATCACGGCAGATATGAAGCTGTTGGGCTGACTAGACGTTCGGCGCCGATCTTGGCGCCGAACCCTCTATCCGAGAGAAGCATGACGACAATCTTGAGAATCCAAGACCTGAGCAAGGCATTTGGCGCGGTCACTGTCGCCGATGCTATGAGCTATGAGGTCCAGCAAGGCGAGGCACTCGGGGTAATAGGTCCCAACGGTGCCGGTAAAACCTCGATGTTCAATCTGATCACTGGGACGCTCAAATCCAATTCCGGGGTGATAGAATTCAGTGGGCAGAACGTCACAAAATGGAGCGCCGCAAAGCGGAGCCATGCAGGCATCGCGCGTTCTTTTCAGGTTCCGCAGCCGTTTTCGGGAATGACTGTTTTCGAAAACGCAATGATCGCAGCCACGCAGTCGGCCGGCTTGCATGGGCATCAGGCTGAGCGCTTTTGTCTGGAGATTTTGGACCAAACGGAGCTTATGCCCAAGGCAAACGTTCTAGCGGGCAGCCTGACTTTGTTGGAACGCAAACGCCTGGAACTGACACGCGCGCTTTGCGCTAAGCCCAAACTTCTGTTGTTGGATGAGATTGCCGGTGGTTTGACCGAAGCTGAGTGCAAGTCACTGGTTCAGACCATCAAGGACATCCACGCGTCTGGCGTCACCATTATCTGGATCGAACATGTCGTTCATGCGCTGCTGGCCGTTGTTGACCGCCTGATCGTTATCGACTTCGGGAAGAAAATCGCCGAGGGCGCGCCACAGGCAATTATGGAAAGCGCTGAAGTCAAGGAAATCTATCTGGGGATCGAAGCCGATGCCTGACTCAATTCTTCAGATACGCGGTTTGAACTCCTACTACGGCGATTTCCAAGCGCTCTATGATGTCGAATTGGACGTCGGCGAGGGAGAAGTTCTGGCAATCATTGGTGCAAACGGCGCAGGCAAGACGACCCTGATGCGGTCAATCACCGGGTTGCTGACGAACGGAGTGGATCAGATTCACTATCGAGGTCAGGATATCAGCCGGCTTCGCGCAGACGAGGTTGCAGAACTTGGCCTCGCCATGGTTCCAGAAGGTCGCCAGTTATTCCCTTCTTTGTCAGTCAAAGAAAACCTGATGATCGGAGCCCAAGTTGGTCGCTCGGGCCCTTGGGATCTGAAAGCTGTCTATGATCTGTTTCCGATCCTTGAGGAGCGCAAAGATCAGGCATCAACATCGCTTTCGGGCGGTCAGCAGCAGATGGTCGCCATCGGGCGCGCATTGATGGCCAATCCTGATCTGATCCTGTTCGACGAAATTAGCTTGGGGCTGGCACCGATCATCATCAAAGACATCTACGACGCTTTGCCCGGCATTATCGGTGAGGGCATGAGTGCGATCATCGTCGAGCAGGACATAACGAGGGCACTGTCGGTCTCGAGCCGGGTCTACTGCCTGCAGGAGGGGCGCGTTTCGCTGGAAAGCACGTCTGACACCGTATCGCGTGAAGATATTTCACGCGCGTATTTCGGGATCGAATAATATGGAATGGCTGAACGCTATCGTGCAGGGAACACTGCTGGGTGGGTTATACGCGCTGTTTGCCGCGGGTCTGTCGTTGATCTTTGGGGTCATGCGGCTCGTCAATATCGCCCATGGCGATTTGATCGTGCTGGCCGCGTATCTCGGGCTGACCGTAACGACCGCGACAGGGATGCACCCGATTGCCGCGTTGGTGATTGTCGTTCCCGCAATGGCGCTGATTGGGTATACCCTTCAACGCGGTCTGCTTAACCAAACTCTGGGCGAAGATATTCTTCCACCGCTGCTTGTGACATTCGGGCTGAGTGTAATTATCCAGAACGGGTTGCTTGAGATCTACACTGCCGACCCTCAAACATTGAATGCTGGCACCCTGGAAACAGCAAGCGTCGCAGTGGGCGGAGTGACCCTTGGGATATTACCGCTCCTGACCTTCGGGATTGCGATCGCGGTGATCTGGGGGCTGCAATGGACCTTCTATCATACAGCTTTGGGACGTGCATTCCGGGCCGTTTCAGACAATCAAGACATCGCCCAGCTCATGGGTCTCAATCGTCGGCACATCTTTGGCTTGGCCATGGCGCTGGCCCTCGGTGTGACAGCGATCGCCGGTATTCTGCTTGGCATTCGGACAAGCTTTGATCCTTCAATTGGAGGCGGTCGCCTGATCTTTGGCTTTGAGGCCGTTATCATCGGTGGGCTTGGCAACCTTTGGGGTACATTAATTGGCGGCGTTATCCTTGGCGTCGCGCAAACCATCGGAGCCAAGATTGATCCGGGTTGGCAAGTGCTTGCCGGACATATCGCTTTCCTTGTCATTCTTGCCGTTCGTCCGAACGGCCTCTTCCCGAGGGTTTCTGGATGAATCTGCAAGATTATTCCGTATCTCGATCATCAAAGGCAGCGCGAGCTGCCGCGATCCTGGCCGCAATCGGTTTGCTTGTTCTGGTTGCAGCGCCCTGGTGGGCAGGCCGCGCCGACATGCGCTTGATGGGAGAGCTGTTTCTCTACCTGTCCCTCGCCACTCTTTGGAACCTCATGGCGGGTTACGCTGGTCTCGTCTCGGTTGGTCAGCAGGCCTATGTGGGCTTCGGCGGCTATATGCTCTTTGCGCTTACAATGTTGGGCGGGCTGAACCCATTGGTTGCTATCGCAGCCGCAGGCGTGCTGGGGGCTTTGATCTCGATCCCGGTTGCTGTTCTGATCTTCAGGCTTCGGGGCGCATATTTTGCCATAGGTACCTGGGTCATCGCTGAAGTCTTTCGGCTGAGCTTTGCACAAATTTCTGCGCTTGGCGGGGGATCGGGATCTTCGCTACCCGTCGCCATCGTCAAATCTTTGGCGTCCGGTCGCGCGATGCGAGAGGCGCTGAGCTATTGGCTGGCGCTCGGAGCCGCTGTGCTGGTGGTGACGGCCGTGTATCTCTTCCTGCGCTCGCGCCAAGGTTTGGCGTTGACGGCAATTCGCGACAACGAATTGGCCGCCGGTAGCCTCGGCATCGATATCTGGCGCACGAAGTTCATTGTTTACGTCGTCACGTCGGCGTTCACGGCGATGATCGGCGCGCTGATCTTCTTGCAAAAGTTGCGCATTTCGCCGGATGCGGCGTTCAGCGTCAACGACTGGACCGCCTTCGTCATCTTCATCGTCGTAATCGGCGGCATCGGTACCATCGAAGGACCGATCATCGGCACACTCGTCTTCTTTGCGCTGCGCGAAACGCTGGCCGACCTTGGGACAACGTACCTCATCGTTCTCGGAGTGGTTGCGATTGTCGTCATGCTCAAGGCGCCGAAAGGCATCTGGGGCGTGATCCGTAGCCGTTTTGATCTGCAACTTTTCCCGCTGGGCTATCGCGTAAAGCACATCGGACAATCCAAGGAAAACTGAACTCATGGCCCGTCAGAAAAAGACTATCATTACATGTGCTGTAACAGGAGCGATCCACACACCAACGATGTCGGATGCACTCCCCTACACCTATGATGACATCGCACGGCAGGCGATCGAGGCCGCCGAGGCCGGAGCGTCGATCCTGCACCTGCATGCGCGCGACCCAAAGGACGGTTCTCCATCGGTTGACCCGAATGATTTTGCGCCTTTCCTGCCGCGCATCAAACAGGCTACCGACGCAGTTGTGAATCTATCGACCGGTGGATCGCTGACTCTGTCTATTCAGGACCGGATCAATCCGGCTAAAACCTTCAGTCCCGAAATGTGCTCGATGAATATGGGTTCGATGAACTTCTCGTTTCACCCATTGGCCAATCGGTATGGCGACGACGACTGGAAGTTTGATTGGGAGAAAGACTATGTCGCGAACTCCGATCAGAACATCTTTCGCAATACGTTCCGGGACATTCGCGAGGCGGCGGAAACGCTTGCGCCTCATGACATCAAGTTCGAACACGAATGCTATGATGTCGGGCATTTGTACAACCTGAAATTCTGCATGGATATCGGACTGTTCAAGGCACCTATTTTCATTCAGTTCATCTTTGGCATCCTCGGCGGCATTGGACCCGAAGTCGACAATCTGATCTTCATGAAACGCACGGCAGACCGTCTGTTCGGTGACGACTATCGGTGGTCGGTCTTGGGCGCAGGAGGAGCACAGATGTCCCTTGCCACGACGGCAAGCCAGATGGGCGGCAACATTCGCGTCGGTCTTGAAGACAGCCTGTTCATCTCTCGTGGAAAACTGGCCGAAAGCAATGCTCAGCAAGTCGCCAAAATTCGAAGTATTGTAGAAGATTTGGGCAGTCAGGTCGCAACTCCCGACGAAGCGAGAGAAATTCTGGATTTGAAAGGAGGAGACCGCGTCGCATTCTGAGGCTAGGGTGACAGGCATCAACTCATATCGAGCGACTTGTTTGTTTGAAAATTTCGAAACACCGAGGAGATTGAGCCATGCGACTGGAGATTTTGACATTCAGCGCGCTTATGGCAGGATTTACGGCCGTTCAGGCTCCTGCGCAGAACGCAGCGGCTCAGGACATCACCGATCTTTTGCTCAGCAACCGGTCTGCCGACTGTGCGGACTATGCGGGCGTGTATTCCGCTTCAGTGGAAGACGTCACCCGCCAGCAACGTTTTAACTCCGAAATCGAAATCTCGTGTGATAGTCAGCACTGCACTTTCAAGACCAATGGCATTCCTAACCATGATTTCAATGGGCCTACAGCCAACTTCGCCAACGATGTGAGGGAATTGTCAGGCACATTCCGGATTCCTAGGAACCCAGAAAAAACGGACAGTCAAGCTGCGCTTTCACAACGTAGCTATGACGCATTACTGCTCAACGGTGTGCCGGTCGATTTGCTCTCGGCCGGGTGTTATCGCCCAAGCGGCCCACGTGCAGACAAGAATGGCAACGTCCTTGCAGGGTGTCGGGATACTGATCCCTGGTTGCTCGACCCGCCGTCTTACGATCAGTACTTTGGCGTAGACCTCCACAATGCCCACGCCCAGCCAGACGGCAGGTATCACTATCATTCCAATCCGAATGCGCTGTTTCTGGATCACGACCTTGATAAGCCGTCACCAGTTATCGGCTTCGCGGCTGACGGATTTCCGATCTATGGTACGATATTCAAAGACAGCGATGGTACTATAAGACCTGCGATTTCCGGCTACCAACTCAAAACCACGCCTCGGCCTGCGCCGCCTACCGGGCCGGGTGGTACTCCGGACGGGACGTATATCGACGATTACGAGTTTACCGGGACGGGCGATCTGGATGAGTGCAATGGCATGACCGTTGATGGCCAGTACGGGTACTATGTCACCACAAGCTACCCGTGGGTGCTCAACTGTTTGGTCGGAGAGCCTGACAGCTCATTCGACAAAAGGTGATCGTTAGTCCTTATTTCTGAGGCGCAGTTTCGGCCTATCCTGGATTTATCCAGACACCTGGTGTTTCCCCCGCGATACTAGCAATACGGCCGAATTGCTCGCAATTCTGATCTTATTGGGTTTGCCATCTGTTTAAAGCGGTCACAGTGGTTCATTTAATTTGCGACTGCCGCCTTGGCGCTTATGTCAGGTGTTCTTTGCAAGCATGGTCAAAGGATGAATTCAGGCAGGGCTAGGTGATTGTGCTGGCTATATACTGACAAGCTGACCACTCAATCAGAGAACGCTTCACATAACTCCCACAGGACGCTCGTGTTTCGGTGTTGTTCAGTAAACAGCCAGTGGTCTTGTACCCCGCCAATGAAGGCTTCTGTTAACGATGATGTCTTTTTTGCACCCAAGCCTTTAGCCAAGCGTTCCTTTCAGCTTCTCTGATCATGAGAGATAGAATACTGGGGCTTCAAATGACTTGGCCCCGGTAAACTGTGCGTTGCGACGAAGCTATGAAAACACAATGCTCGCTTCGCCGTGCGCTGTAGTTACTTCAGATAAGTGTTGAACCAATCAATGGTGCGGTCCCAGGCTAGGTTTGCCATTTCCTCGTCATAACGAGGCGTGCTGTCGTTATGAAAACCGTGGTTGGCATTTTC